>NZ_JBVJDK010000003.1:0-589738 GCF_055582325.1 Streptomyces sp. NPDC042100 | reverse complement strand
GCGCGCGGTCTCCTGCGGAGACACAACGCGGAGTGACTGCGTCACTCCAAGGGGACCGCGCCGCTGCGCGGCGCCGGACGGAGTGAGCCCGGGAGGGCAGTCACCTTCGGTGACTGCGGGGCGGACCGGCCGACCGGGGGCGCGGGCCGTGGGGTGGGGCTGATCGGGGGGTCATGCCCGCCTTCGGCGGGCATTTCTGCTGTTCAGATGCCCTGCCGTGGGGTTGCGGCCGTGGTCTTGGTGGTGGGGCACCTCTGGCCCCTGCGGGGCCGGCGGCTCCTCATCAAGCCCTGAACCTGATCACAGTATGCACTCGGAAAGGCCCCGTGTCCACCGGTTCACCCCCTTGGGCAGCGGACACACTGCGTGACACAGGAGCCCACACCCGCCCGACGAGTGGTCTACACCAGAAAAACAAAAGCGCAGCTACGGGGATGGGGGTCCGGCCCGGAACCGACACCTCGGACAGGAGGGCGGAATGCCTAAAACGCATGGGCATAAGGGGGTCTGAAAGGCCGCCAGAAGGCCACACGCAAACCCGAACTGACCAACCAGCAAAAGCCCCGTACAGCGCTCGAATCCATAGGCCGATACAGAAACCGAATACCGGCCTATACGCAATCCGCAATCACATCTGAGAGTGCGCGGGGGCGAACGACGCCGTCTCTCGGACGGCCTCCTACCCTCCGTCCCGTGTGGGTCGCCGGCGCTTCCTCCGCCGGGGCGGCGTGCTCGGCGGCCTGGGCGACCCGCACCAGGCACGCGACGTCGAGGACCCTCTCCCACACCCGCCGCCACAGGGCCCGGCTCGGGGGGAGGAGAGCGGATCCGCTGACATGCCGGCGGATGGCCCGCGGGCGGCTGTTCAGCAGGGCCGCCACGATCCCGACGTCGTCGCCGTGGTGCTCCAGGAGGAGCACGAGCTGTTGCTGGATGCCGCGCGGCATCAGACGGGCACACTCCTCGCGTGAGGGCGGGTCGAGGTGGGCCGGCCCTCACGGCCTGGTGGAGCGGGCGCCTGGACGACGTCGGCGTCGAGCTCGGTAACACGGGCTGGTCACACCCCCGGTGCACCGGGGGTTGGGCGCCTTCGTGCTGGTGGGGGCGTGGTACTGGCACGGGAGTGGCACGCCCGTGTTACTGGCCTCGTGTGCACGCGTGTGCTCGTGCACGTGTGCACGCCGAACGCGCGCGGCACCCGTCACGGCCCGTGGCGGCCCCTGGAGCCTTCGCCGAGCCGGGGTCGGGGCCCCAGGGAGGTCGCGGGGCCTTGTGGGCGCTCCTGCGGGGCGCTGGGGCCGCTGAGCGCGTTCAGGACGGGCGCGCCGGGGCGTGCTCTACCTGACCGCGACCCCGCGCATCCTCGCCGCGCCCCGGCCGCAGAAGGGCGCGGACGGCCAGGAGGTGGCGCTCGCGACGATGTCGGATGACCCGGACGGGACCTACGGCAGGTGGCTCGCGGAGCTCGGTCTGAGCGAGGCGATCGAGCGCGAAATCCTTGCGGGCTTTGAGATCGACGTGCTGGAGATCCGCGATCCTTCGCCGGTTCTCGGGGAGTCGGAGGAGGCGCGGCGCGGCCGGCGCCTGGCGCTCTTGCAGACGGCGCTCCTGGAGCACGCGGCGGCGTACAACCTGCGTACGGTCATGACGTTCCGCCAGAAGGTCGAGGAGGCCGCCGCGTTCGCGGAGAAGCTGCCCGAGACGGCGGCCGAGCTGTACATGACCGACGCCTCCGACGCCGACCTGGCCGCTGCGGAGAAGCTGCCCGCGTCGTCGATCGAGGCCGAGTTCTACGAGCTGGAGGCCGGCCGCCACGTCCCGCCGGACCGCGTGTGGTCGGCGTGGCTGTGCGGCGACCACCTCGTCGCCGAGCGGCGCGAGGTCCTGCGCCAGTTCGCCAACGGCATCGACGCGAACAACCGCCGGGTCCACCGCGCCTTCCTCGCCAGCGTGCGCGTCCTCGGCGAGGGCGTGGACATCACCGGCGAGCGGGGCGTCGAGGCGGTGTGCTTCGCCGACACCCGCGGCTCCCAGGTCGAGATCGTGCAGAACATCGGCCGGGCCCTCCGCCTCAACAAGGACGGCTCCACCAAGATCGCACGGATCATCGTGCCCGTCTTCCTGGAGCCGAACGAGGACCCCGAGGACATGGTCGCCTCCGCCAGCTTCAAGCCGCTCGTCGCCGTGCTCCAGGGCCTGCGCAGCCACGACGAGCGCCTGGTCGAGCAGCTCGCCTCCCGGGCGCTCACGAGCGCCAAGCGCAAGACCCACCTGCGGCGGGACGAGGACGGGCGGATCGTCGGCGCCGGCGGCGCGGGCGACGGCGAGGACCAAGAGCAGGAGCAGGACGACACCGACGCCGCTGCCGAGTCCGCGCTGCTGCACTTCTCCAGCCCGCGCGACGCCGCCACGATCACGGCCTTCCTGCGGACCCGGGTGTACCGGCCGGAATCCCTCGTATGGCTGGAGGGCTACCAGGCCCTGATCCGGTGGCGGAAGGAGAACGAGATCACCGGCGTCCACGCAGTCCCATATGACATCGAGGTCGAGGTCGGCGTCACTAAGGACTTCCCCCTCGGGCGGTGGGTGCACCAGCAGCGCAAGGCGCTGCGGGCCGGGGAGCTGGAGGACCGGCGCAAGACCCTGCTGGACACCCCAGAGGCCGGGATGGTCTAGGAGCCCGGTGAGGAGGCGTGGGAGGCCAAGCTCGCCGCCCTGCGGGCCTACCGGCGGGCCACCGGACACCTCGCGCCCCGGCAGGACGCGGTGTGGGGCGAAGGCGCGGAGATGGTGCCCATCGGGCAGCACATGGCCAACCTCCGCCGGAAAGGCGGCCTCGGCAAGGACCCGAAGCGGGCGGCGGACCGCGCGGAGCAGCTGGCGGAGATCGACCCGGACTGGAACTGCCCGTGGCCGCTGAACTGGCAGCGGCACTACCGGGTCCTCGCCGACCTCGTCGACGCCGACGGAGTGCTGCCCCACATCGCGCCCGGCGTCGTCTTCGACGGCGACGACATCGGCACCTGGCGCTGGCGGCAGCAGGAACCGGGCACCTGGGCGCAGCTGATGCCTGAGCAGCGCGAGCGGCTGACCAAGCTGGGCGTGGAACCCGCCCAGGTGCTGCCTCCCGCCCCGGCGGGCGCTCGTGGAGCGGGAAGGGCCGGGCAAGGCGCAGCAGGCGTTCCAGCGGGGCCTGGCGGCCCTTGCGCAGTGGGTCGAGCGGGAAGGGGCGGACCGGCCGGTGCCGCGCGCCCACGGCGAAGAGGTCACGGTCGAGGGCGAGGCGGAGCCGGTGGTCGTGAAGCTGGGCGTGTGGGTCTCGAACACCAAGTCCCGGCGGGACAAGCTCACCGCTGACCAGCTCGCCGCCCTCACGAAGCTCGGCGTCGACTGGGCATGACAAGTTGCCCGGCTCCTCGTTGAGCGCGTGCGCTTCGTCGAGAACGCCGCCTCCAGCAGTTCAACCTCCAGGCCTCCGCCTGGGACTGGCCACCCCAACCCAACCGCAACGCGCCGGCCCCAGCGCCCCGGCGCCAACACCGAAGCCACGTATCTGCTGCTGTCCCTGGCGTCCGGCCAAACTCCTCAGCGCCACGTTCGAGGACTCCGTCGGCCCCGCTTCCTCGCTGCGGGCGGCGGCGTAGGGGAGTGCGCCCTCTACTCCGTCACCCGCGACGATCGACCCAATGTCCGCGAACGACCCGCCATGGGTCTCGGCCAGCACGCTACAGCGAGCGGGCGCACGCGGTACGGACCAGGTCAGCCCTTCATGTTCCAGAGCGGTGCGATCTTCCCCTCGACTCGGGAGCCTCCCTGGAAGGTGTCCTGTCCCGACCAGCGGTAGCGGTAGCGGTTGAGGTCCGCGGTGGGGACACGGGCGGTCAGGGTGTCGGCGTCGACGGAGCTGCTGGTCATGCCCTTGGTCTTGCGGGAGCTGCGGGAGGCGACGGTGACCCAGTCGTCCCGCTGCGCGTCGTAGCGCTCCAGAGCGCTGACGATGTCGATATCGACCTTCGTGAGGAGTTCCGGCGTGCCGAGGAGGCCGGTGACGCTGATGTGGACGTCAGCCGTGACGGTGGTGTCCGTGCCGTTCCCGGCGTCCGCCGTGGTGAGCTTCGCGTAGCCGTGCAGCTTGTGCTGGATCGGGGTGCTCGCGCCCGTCCTGTCCCCCGACCGCTCGCCGCTCGCGGGGTCTCGGACGGTGCCCGGCCGGTAGGTGTCCATGGACGGGGGGACGTTGAGGACGCAGCGGCCGGAGACGGTGGCCCGCGAGACCCCGCTGGCGTCGTCGACGTGGTACCAGAAGTCGATGGCGTGGTCGATGAGCTGGACCCGCGGCAGGGTGTAGGTCAGGGTGCACGGCTCGGACGGCGCCACGCCGGCGTCCTTGATCTCCCCCCTGGTCTGTTCGCGCACGACGACGGTGAAGCTGCCGTTGACGTCCCGGGCCTGGAGTTTCAGCTCGGCGCTCGCCCGGTACGATTCGGCGCGCTTCCAGATCCCGTGGTTGTCCTCCTTCGTGATGGCCAGGCCGCGGACCCGGGCCGTCAGCTTCACCTTGTCGGTGCCCGCGAGGGGCTCGATGTCGACGACCAGCTGGGCGTCGGTACGCCAGTCGTTAAGGGCGTTTGAACCGCCCGTGCGGTCCCAGGCGACCGCCGCGCGGTCATTCGCCGGCTGGCACAGGCGCTCCGCGCCGACGACCTCCGGTGCGGGCTCGATGAACGAGAAGCGGGTCACGCCCGGTTCGGCGGCGTTGTACTGACCGGAGCGTATCCACTCCTCGCGGCTCGCGTCGGTGAGACCGTCGGTAGGCAGTACGGGGTCAGTGCTCAAGACTCATTCCTCCCACGGGGCGACTGTCCGTCGTTCATGATCGGATCATGGGCCTCAGCCCGCGGAACAGCCCACAAACGGCCAAACACCTGGCCGCGCGCAGACGGCCGAGAGGCCTCTTCTGCCGTCGGTGGGGGAACGCCTCGACAGCACCCGTACGCGGCCTGCCGCGGCAGCCCGTGCCGAGGCGACGGGCGGCTCCCGGAGGCGGTCACCGCGTCGGCCCACGTCGGCCCAGTGAAATGTCGCCTCTTCGTCCGCACGACAACCGCGGGAAGCGGGCGCGACCGAGGCCGGGGCCATCTCGCGTACGAAGGCGTCCGCGCTCGGCCAGGCCGGTGGGACGTGGACTTCGCGGACGGTGTCGATCAGGTCGGGGAAGCGGCCCTACGGCGATCGAGATTCTCTCGGTCGTCGCCGAGGAGGCCACCGCCCGGCCTTCGGGGACCGCCGGGGAGGGGCGCCTGGCCCGGGTCGGCGCCCCGTTCCTGCTCTACCTTCGCAACGGCCACGAGCTCCAGGACGCCCGCGAGGTCGTGCTGACGTTCGCGCTGTGGGCGGGCTCGCAGCTCGCGGGCCTCATGCGCAACGACGCCGGGCGGATCGCCGCCTACCTGGACGCCCGCGACCACGCCCGCTGACGAGCCCGCGCCCGACTTCGGCACGTACCAGGCCGGCACCCCGTACCGCCCGCTTCGGCGGCGGGGGTGCCGGCCTTTTGCGAGAAACGCATTCTCGGGTTTGCCGGGGTGTCTATCGGATGCCGGGGGCGTGCTCCCAGAACGGTGCCCTGGCGCTCTCGCGAGCCACCGACATTCCCCGGACCAGTGATCGTCAACTGATCTCCGAACTGGGCGATGATCGCTCTCGCTCCTCACCTACGTAGCCATGGGCGGTGAGGCGGGCGAGGGCGGAGGGGCGTCCCTTCGGGGTGGCACGGACCTCGTCCCAGTCGATGGCGGGGTGGGCGAGGAGGACGTCGAGTCGCCGAGGCGGTAGAGCGCGACCGAGGGGGCCCAGCTTCGGGGCTGGTGGCGGCTGCGGACGTGGGTGGTGGGGTGCAGCCAGCGGGCGCGGGTGAGGTGGGCGAGGTCGCTGTCGCGGATGCCGAGGTGGCGGGCGGCGGTGTGGTCGAGGAGCCGGCCGTCGTGGCGGGCCTTGTCGAACGCAGCCCGGTCGGTGAACTGGTCGATGGCCAGGCCGTCGTAGAAGGGGTGGCTCTTGTAGGTGGCGGTGCGGGGGATCAGGCCGAGGCGGGCGAGCTCGCGCAGGACGTCCGGGTCGACGGGGACGCCGAAGCGTTCGGTGAGGAGCTCGGCGGCGCGGGATGAGACCGAGGGCCAAGGCCCGCTCGAACCGCCACGCCTCAAAGTCGAGAACGGCGGGGGACTGCTGCGGGCCGCAGACGGCCGGGGGCCTGGTGACCGGGGTGGTGTCTCGCGTGCGAGACGCTCCGATGCCGGCCCTCATCGCGGGGTGGATCGCGGTGAGCGCGCGACGTCGAGGAGACGGTACGCCCGCGCGCGGCTGATACCGAGCTCCGCCCTGCAGTACGCACCCCACGAGGCGTGGCCGGGGGGCACCCGGACGCAGGCGCCCCTCGGCTACGGAGCGCCGGACAGCGTCCATCGCCCCGCGCAGGCCCGCTGAGCCGGTGGGGAGCGGTACCGAAACCTGGGGAGGTCACCACACAATACGAACCCCTGCGCCCCCGACTCGCCGCTCCCGCAGAAGCGTCTGAATGAGATTGAAGGGGAGTCTCAGACTTTCAAGCTTCGCAGGTCAGAGCCTTGGAAGGTGGCACAGTGCTGCCATCAACGATCAAGATCAGCTTCTCCGTCAGTGAAGGCCCGCAGGCCAGCGACTCGGAATCCGGGCCCACACTTCAATCTGATTGAGACGACATAGGCGCCGCCGGAGCCAGCAGGGCGCGGGCTTCGGGGGTGTCGGGGATCGCGACGGAGTCGGGCGCGGCGGCAGTGATCGTCGTGCGGAGTGCCTCCCGCGCGGCGGTGGACTGCTCGATGCCGGGGGTCGTGCGGTTGGTACCGCGCTCGGTGCACTGGGGGCAGAGCATCGGGCGAGGAGCTCGGCGACGAGCGCGGCCGGTGGCGGTGGCCGGGTCGGCGGGTGGTTCGGTGGGCGGCGGGGGCTGGGGGGCGGATGTCGTGGACGGCCTGGCGGGCGGCGGCGCAGGGCCATGCCGGCTGTGCGCGGTGGGCCGGCTTCGCGGCCGGGCGGAGCTACCCATGGGCCGATATGTCGCTAATTCGTTCTAATGTTCGGATGGATGGCAGGATGTACAACGCTTTGCAATGCCGGAGCACTCTTAGGAGATGACGTCATGTCAGCAGTTACCCGAACGCCGACGCCCTGGAGCTACTCGCTGGCCGTAGCGGCAGGCGACTTCGTTCATCTCGGGCTTCACCGCGGCTCCGGGGCGGACTTCAACGGGCAGATGGCCGACGCGCTGAACCTTCTCGGCGAAACCCTCGGCGAGTACGGCCTGACGCTCCACGACCTGGTCAAGGTGAATGTCTGGCTCAGGAACATCGGCGACCTGCGCACCATGGAGCTGCACTTCGCCGGCCTCTTCCCGAAGGACGGCTATCCGGCCCGGATGACGGCGACGACCGAGTTCATCGACGACGACTGCCTCCTGATGATCGACGGGGTCGCCTATCGTGGCGCCGGCGGCTGAACACGCCGCCCGAAGGCCACCGGCGACTCGCCGGTGGCGTGCCGCATCGGGACCGTTGGCCCTGGCTCGGAAGATCAATTCGCGGGTCTACTGGCGTCATGTCTCTCGTGCTGCACGCCATGACGGTGAACGCCCTCGACCCGGCCGCGCTGGCCCGGTTCTGGTCCGACGCGCTTCCCCTTGCCGGGGCCCCGGCGGACTCGGGCGGCGGGTACGTACGGGTCCCCCTGCCGGACCCGGGTCCCGACCTGCTCTTCGCTCCCGTCGAGACCGAAGAACGAGTCCCGGGCCGGATCCACCTCGACCTCACCTGGCTCGGCGACTCCACCCACCGACAGGCCGAGATAGACCGACTCATCGCCCTCGGGGCACGCCTCGTCGAAGACCGTGCGGACGCCTCCTACGCATGGACCGTGATGACAGACCCCGAGGGCAACCCCTTCTGCCTCTGACAACCCAGACCCAGCAGGCGGGCCGGCTTGCCCTGCAACTCTCTCTTCAACTTGCCCTGCAGCGTGCCTTTCAACAGGGCCTTCACATTGCCCCCAGCGACCTGCGCGGTGTGGGGAACGCGCAGGTCGGGGCGGGTGGTCAAGGGGGTTGGGGTGCGCCGGCTACGTAGGTGAAAACGGGTTCTGGTCCACTCTCCGTGGAGGCTCACGGATCGTGATGTCGGTGGTGTGTGGCGGGATGTCCGGACTTTGCCGTTGATCTACGGGGAGACCGTCGTGACGTCTTCGTACTCGTCCCTGACTCGTGCCTTGGCCGAGGCCTTGGTCGATGTCCTGTGGTTCATCGAGGGCAGTGAAGACGAGCAGATGGATCAGGACGATGCGGTCAAGGTCATGGAGGGCGTCGCCCACGTGGTCAGTACGCTGTCGAGTGATCAGCAGCAGGAGCTGATCGCCCTGCTCGGGGCGATGGCTGCTGCCGAGACAAGCCCCGCTCGCCGTGAGTTCCTGGAGGAGTTCCCGGAGGGCTTCGGGCTCATCGGCGATCTGTCCTGAAGGGTCTCAGCTTGCCGTGCAAGGCCCGGCACCAAACCGTGCCGCTGGCGGTTGATCCTCCACCCAGACTCGTCACCATGAACGCGACGATGCTGGATGGGCGGCATGGTGAGACGCAAGAAGGAGAAGAAGAAGCGGCCCGCCTGGGGCATTCCGAAGGGGATCTTCCTGTTTGCGACGGCGGAAGGCTGGCGCACCAGCGTCCTCACCGAAAGCGGAAATCTCTGCGGGGGGGGGCTGGACGTCCCGATCAACACCGACCCGCAAGACGCGCGGGCTGCGGCGGCGGCGATGGTGACGGAACTCGCGCGCGGCTTCCATGACACTGAGGTGGAGGTGAGCTGGGAGCCGCCCCAGGAACCTTGGTCATGGACCGCCCAGGTCACCCTCGCCGCCGAAAACAACTCACCTTCGCCGGACGCCGAAGGCTGAACGGCAAGCTCAGGAGTAGAGCAGAACGCGCTTGCGGAGGAGTTCGAAGCCTGCTCGGCCGAACATCTGGCGCTTGAGCATCTTGATCCGGTTGACATGGCCTTCGACGACCCCGGAGTTCCACGGCTGCGAGAGTCCGGCAGTGACGGCGTCGAGGTCGCGCTCCAATGCCGGGCGAATCGCTGGAGGCTGGGCAGGTCGGCGGCGGCTGCCGCTTCGATCCATGCTGGCAGTCGGTGGCCCTGGGTCAGCATGTGCGCGAAGGAGCGCACGTGCTCGGCGAGCGCGTCGAGTTCGGGACAGCCCGCCAGCACGGCCTTGAGCTGGAGCCGGTCGCTCTCGGCCAGGGCGTCGGGGTGCGTGAGGATCCAGCGGGTGACGGCGCGGGCGGATGGCGGTCGGGGGCCGACCGGCTGGGGCTTGCCGCGTAGGTTTCGGCTGAGGTAGGCGCGGACGTGCCGTAGCCGTCCGGGTAGCCCTGTGCCTTGATCTCCTCCCACAGTTTCCAGGCGTTGGTGCAGCCCTCCTGCCATCGCTGGTCAAGGCAGGGCTTGTACACGTCCAGCTTGGTGGGACGACTTTGCCACTGACCGGTGAACAGTCGCTCCGGCTCGGTGGCGCGGGAGAATCGGAGAACGGTGTTGAGCCCCATGCCGAGCTGCCGGGCGATGGACCGCTTGCTGTGACCGGCGGCCAGCAGGGCGTGGACGGTGGCGTGCTTGGCGCGGGTGCGTTCGGCGAACCGGTGGCCTGTTGGCCACGGCGAGGCCGTGGGCGGCTCCGGCGCTTGGTCTGGCCCCTGCGGTGACTCAGGTGCGGGCCGCAGGCAAGCGCGGTGCCGGTAGACGCACTTCTCGGCGGCTTCGCCGAGGTTGTGCCAGAGGTGCCATCGGTCGGCTACCTGGAGGGCTTGAGGGGCGCCGCGGGTGGCGCCCTCGGCGTAGGAGAGGGCGCGGTCCCGGCAAATGATCTCGATCCCGGGTCGCTCGGACAGCCAGGCCGCGAGGGTGTCCGCCTCCCGGTCCGGCAGGAGTGCACCCGCCGGCGTGTCTCGACGTCGACGAGGACGGTTCCGTAGATCCGGCCCTTTCGCTGAGCGTATTCGTCGGCGCCGAGCACGCGGGGCGTGGCGGTAGGCGGATCCGGCAGCGAGGTGATCCGCCTCAGCAGGGTGTTTCGGCTGACTCGGACTCCGAAGGCCTCCGACATGAAGGCCATGCGGGTGCCCCGGCCGGCGCAGCGGCGCGCCGCCGCACCGGGCTCAGCGGGCACCCGCCGTCAGCGTGCCGCAGTGTCCCCAGCCCGAGGTGGCGGCCGTGGAACCGACCTGCCCGTTGAACAGCACGCAGGTGCCGCGGGCGTCCAGCCGGACGGGACCGGCGTAGTACTTGTAGTCGGAACGGCTGTCCCAGACCCCTTGGTTGTCACTGGCCCGGAACAGCCCCACGGCGAGCAGCTGGGGGGTGCCGGATCCGCTCTTGGGCACGGTGTACGCACAGTTCTGGCCCGTGGCGGAGTTGTAGTAGAGGTAGGTGTAGCCGGTCGCGAAGTCCAGGGTGTCGACCTTGACCCCGTCGCAGACCGGTGCGGCGGCCTGTGCGGGGGCGGCCGCGCCGACGACCGCCCCGGTCAGGGCGAGGGCGGCGGCGGCCGCAGCCGTCACCGCCCGCCGGATCACGTTGCTCGTTCCGTGCTGTGCTGCGCGTAATCGGGGCACGTTCACAACTCCTCGTCAGGGAGGGCGACAACGTCGCGGCATTCCCTCACGCCCCCGCTCCGGCCACAAGGCAGACCGTCCGCCCGCACCCGGGAATGACCGGAATCGTGCAGCGGTGAGTCCTATTCCGGCAGGTGTCACCCACCCGCCCGGCATCCGCCGCCTGGCGGCGGCGAGGGCGGCCGGGGCCACCGTGTGGCCGAGGGAAGCGCAGGGGCTCCCCGTACGGTGGCCAGCAGGCGGCCGTACGGGGCGCCGCGAGGCTCTCGGTATCGGCCCTTACGAAGACCGCCAGCCCGTGAACGGGGCCGGCCGCGCGCGGACGTGTTCCAGGCGGCGCACCGCCGAGGCGTTGGCCCATAGCAGTTCGTCGAGCACGTGCGCCTCGCCCCGGGGACCCGCACGGTGTGGGGAACGCGCGGGTCGGGGCGGGGCGGGGGGGACGACCGTCTCGGAGGACTCCTTGCCGCCGCGCCGTAGCCCCGAAGGACGCTTCGGTGAGCAGAGCTCCCGGATGTTCACCCCCACCGGCGAAGGCCGGAGGTGGCTCCCCTGGGTCAGTCGAGGCCGTCCTCGAAGCCCTTCAGCAGCGCGGTGAGTTCGGCCGCGGCGCCGCACAGCGTGCGCAGCCGTACGGCGCGCCGGCGCTCGGCGAGGGTGAGTGCCTGGCCGACGGAGAGGGTGACGGCGCCCGCCGGTGCCCCGGTGCGGTCCGGGGCGTGGATGGCGCCCCGGCCGCCTTTGTGGCCCCGCGTGTCCTTCAGGTACGCCGCCCGTGTGCGGGCTCCGGTGGCTCCGGTGGCTCCGGTGGCTCCGGTGGCTCCGGTGTTCGCTTACCCGTATGTGCCTCGGGCGGCCTTGGGGAGCGGGGCCGGGGAGCGGGGCGGCGCCCCGCTCCCCGGCCGCGACCGGACACGGCTGTCCCCCGTTGCGCGGGGCCGGCCCCGCGCGGAGGTGTCCGGTGCACCGGGGCTACTTCTGGTTCAGGACGGCCTTGCGGATGCGCACGGCCTCCGGGGTCACCTCGACGCACTCGTCGTCGCGGCAGAACTCCAGGGACTGCTCCAGGGACAGCTTGCGCACCGGGACCACGTGTTCGGTGGTGTCGGCGGCGGCGGCCCGCATGTTGGTGAGTTTCTTCTCCCTGGTGATGTTCACGACCAGGTCGTCGGCGCGCGAGTTCTCGCCGATGATCATGCCCGCGTACACCTCGGTGCCCGGACCGGTGAAGAGCACACCGCGCTCCTGGACGCCGAGCATCGCGTACAGGGTGACCGCGCCCGCCCGGTCCGCGATCAGGGAACCGCTCCTGCGCGTGGTCAGTTCCCCGAACCAGGGCTCGTGGCCTTCCTGGACCGCGTGGGCGATGCCGGTGCCGCGGGTGTTGGTGAGGAACTCCGTACGGAAGCCGATGAGGCCGCGGGACGGGACGACGAACTCCATGCGGACCCAGCCGGAGCCGTAGTTCGACATGTCGTCCATGCGGCCCTTGCGGACGCCCATGAGCTGCGTGACGGCGCCCATGTGCTCCTCGGGCACGTCGACCGTGAGGCGCTCGACCGGCTCGTACACCTTGCCGTCGACCAGCTTGGTGACGACCTGGGGCTTGCCCACCGTCAGTTCGAAGCCCTCGCGGCGCATCTGCTCGACCAGGACGGCCAGCGCCAGCTCACCGCGGCCCTGCACCTCCCAGGCGTCCGGGCGCTCGGTGTCCAGCAGCCGCAGGGAGACGTTGCCGACCAGCTCGCGGTCCAGACGGTCCTTGATCTGACGGGCGGTGACCTTGCGGTCCTTGGTCACCGACAACGCCCCCGCACCCCTGCCGGAACCGCCGCGGCCGGCCATCGGCGAGGTGTTGGTGCCGATGGTCATGGAGATGGCGGGCTCGTCCACCGTGATCAGCGGCAGAGCCACCGGGTGGCACGGGTCGGCCAGGGTCTCGCCGATCATGATGCCCGGGATGCCCGCGACCGCGCAGATGTCACCGGGACCCGCCATCGCCGCCCGCCTGCGGGTGAGCCCCTCCGTCATCATCAGCTCGCCCACCCGGACACCGGCCCGGGTTCCGTCGCGCCTGAGCAACGTGACGCTCTGGCCCTTGCGCAGCTCGCCCTGCTCGACGCGCAGGAGCGCGATGCGGCCGAGGAAGTTGTCGGCGTCCAGGTTGGTGACGTGCGCCTGGAGGGGGGCCCCCTCGTCGTACGACGGGGCCGGGACGTGCTCCAGGATGGTGGAGAAGAACGGCTCCAGGCTGTCGCTGTCCGCGGGGACCGTGCCGTTCTCCGGCTTGGTCAGCGAGGCGACGCCGTCACGGCCGCAGGCGTAGACGATCGGGAACTCGATCTGCTCCTCGTCCGCGTCCAGGTCGAGGAAGAGGTCGTAGGTCTCGTTGACGACCTCGTCGATCCGGGAGTCCGGGCGGTCCGTCTTGTTGACGCACAGGATGACGGGCAGGCGCCGCTGGAGGGCCTTGCGCAGCACGAAGCGGGTCTGCGGGAGCGGACCCTCCGAGGCGTCCACGAGGAGGACGACCGCGTCCACCATCGACAGACCGCGCTCGACCTCGCCACCGAAGTCGGCGTGACCGGGGGTGTCGATGATGTTGATCGTGACCGGGGCCCCGCCGCCCTTGGGGTGATACCTCACCGCCGTGTTCTTGGCGAGGATCGTGATGCCCTTCTCACGCTCCAGGTCGTTCGAGTCCATCACCCGCTCGGCCAAGCTCCCGGCGGCGTGCGCGGCGAAGGCGCCCGCCTGCTTGAGCATGGCGTCGACGATGGTCGTCTTGCCATGGTCGACGTGGGCGACGATCGCGACGTTACGGATGTCGTGGCGCGTGGACATTTCTCTGCCTCTCTCAGGTGCGAGAACGGTTACGGGGGTCCGGGGGCCGCCGTCGGGGGACGGCGGCGGCGCGCACGGGGAATCCGCCTCCCGTGGGACACGGCCCCCGGGGGCGGGAGCACGCTCGTGGTGCGGTGTCCCGTGCGCGGCGGGAGCGGAGGGCCCCCGAGGGGTGGTTTCGCAAGGTGCGATGCGCGGGCGCGGATGCGGGCGCGGGCGCGGTCGCGTACGGCGGGCTCCCGGAGGCGAGGGCCTTCGGCCCTCGCTCCTGGTGCGGTGCCCGGTGCGCGGTGAAACTCCCGGCCCGGCGTCGCGACGCCGGGCCGGAGGTTCGCCCGCCCCACGGGGGTGGCCCTGCCGGCCGGCTCAGGCATTGGCCTTGGACGTGGTCAGCGCCAGGCCGACCAGCAGCTGCAGGACCGCGAGGGCGATCAGCACCGTCAGCGGGACGCTCCAGCCACCGGTGGCCGACCGCATCAGTCCGACCCCGAAGGGCCCGGCCGACGCGATCAGGTACCCCGCGCTCTGCGCGAAGGTGGACAGCGCCGTCGTCTGCTGCGCGCTGCGGCCGCTCATCCCGATGATCGCCAGGACCAGCGGGAACGCCCCGAGCCCCAGGCCGGTCAGGACCGCCCAGAGAGCGGGAGCGGCGAGCGGTGCGAGCAGCAGCCCGCTGAACCCCGCCAGCAGGGAGACACCCACGATCACGAACGCCACCCGCAGCTTTCCCGAACTCCGGGTCAGCGGCATCAGCGCGAACGTCGAGGGAATTCCCACGGCCAGCGTCAGACCGAGCATCGTGCCCGCCTGCCCCGCGTCCAGCCCCTGGTCGGAGAGCATGCTGGGCAGCCAGCCGATCACCGCGTAGCTGCTCAGCGACTGCAGCGCGAAGAACGCCGTGACCAGCAGCCCGAACCGGGTCCGCCCCATACTCCAGGCCGATACGTGCTCCTCGGCCGCCTGCGGCGTCGCCTTCTTCCAGCTGCTCCTGCTCGCCGTCCACATCACGAAGGCGACCAGGGCGGGCAGCGCCCACACGGCCAGACCGAGCGACGGGCTGCCGACCAGGTCGGCAGTCGGCACCGCGGCGGCCGCCGCCACCGCCGAGCCGAGCGCCATCGCCGTCGTGTACAGCCCGGTCATCAGGGCGACACGGTCGGAGAAGTGCGTACGGACGACGGCCGGCAGCAGGACGTTGCACAGGGCGAGACCCGCCGAACCGAGCAGGGTTCCCGCCAGCAGTGCCGCGGTGCTGGGCACCGCGCGCACGGCCAGACCCGCACAGAGCGCGAGAAGGGCCAGCAGAACAGCCCGCTCGGTGCCCACGCGCCTGGCCATCAGGCTGCCGCAGCCACCCATGACCGCGAAGCACAGGGTCGGCAGCGTGGGGACCAGCGAGGCCACCAGGGGGCCGAAGCCGATCTGCTCCCGGAGCTGCTCCAGGAGCGCCGAGGCGCTGCTCACACTCAGGCGGAGATTCAGCGCGATCAGCACGATACCGACGCCGACCAGCCAGGCCGTACGGGTACGGGTACGGGTACGGGTGTCGAGAGTGGGAGACCGGTTTGTCTGGTTCGTACGTGTTGTGGTCATGCATCAAACATAAGACGTCTGACCTTTTACGTCCAATCGTTGGATGGATATGCTGCTCATGAGCACCCCGATACGGAGGAAAGCCGCATGAACCTCGCCTCAGCACGCCGCACGGCACTGGTCGACGACATCATCACCGCGTTGCGTACCGAGATCACCTCCGGAAGGTGGCCCGTCGGTACGCGCATCCCGCCCGAACCCGCACTGATCGAGCAACTGGGAGTCGCCCGAGGCACCCTGCGCGAAGCGGTCCGCGCGCTCGCCCACGCCGGCCTGCTCCAGGTCCGGCAGGGCGACGGCACCTACGTGCGGGCCACCAGCGAACTCTCCGGCGCCCTCCAGCGCCTCGACAGCGAACTGGGCGACGTCCTCGAAGTGCGCCAGGCACTCGACGCGCAGGCCGCCCGCCTGGCCGCCCGCCGCATCAACCCAGACCGATTCCCCGCACTCGAAGAGCTGCTGGCGCGGCGCATCGACGCCTGGCAGCGCCGAGACCAGAACGCCTGGATCGAAGCCGACTACACCTTCCACCAGTCCATCGCCACCGCCACCGGCAACACCCTGCTCAGCGACCTCTACGCGGCCCTCGGCCCGGCCCTGCGCCGCTCAATGGCCACCCACTGGTCGGACCCCGGATTCGACGGCGCGGCCCCCCAAGGCCACGAAGAACTCCTCGAAGAACTCCGCAGGGGCGACCCCGAACGGGCCGCCGCCAGCGCCACCGTCAACATCGACAACACCACCCGCTGGCACACCACCCAAACCCCCACACACACCGTGACGCATGTGGACAGCCCGCCCCCGGCACGATGACACACGCGGACAGCCCGCCCCCGGGGCACGGTGACACGCACGGACAGCCCGCCCCCGCCCGGCCACCAGGCCACCAGGCCACGGAACAGCCACACCCCAAACCCGCCCCGACACCGCCCGCAGCCGCCCACACCACACCACGCCAGCGGCCGGTACGCCGAGGGCGAGCCGGATGCTCGCGAGCCCCACACCCGCGTGGCCCCAGAACGACCCGGGGCCAAGGCCCTCCCCGGACCGGTCGCGCCGCACACAAAGGCAGCGGCCCAGCACGTTCAGGCCCGCCCAGCCTCCACCCGAACCCGGCTGACGACCGTCACGGCCGGCCGCCCCGACCGCCCCAGACACCCGCGCCGCGCGGGGGAAGTCCGGGGCAGTGGTGCCGGGAGGGTTACGAGGCCGGAGGGAACGTCTTCAGCCAGGTGCCGTCGCCCTGGGATCCGGCGTCGGCATAGCCGCATCCGTCCGCTTGGGCCGCCGGGCCCGGGTAGACGATCTCGACGGCCACCTTCGGGAAGTCCTTGATGAACGCGGCCACAGCGGTCCTGCCCTCCCGCACCGGTCCGCGTTCGCAGTCGAGGTGCACGCTGCCGCTCTCGACACCCTGCAGCCACTGGCGAAAGGACTGCGCGCGCATCAGCGCCTCGGGGACCATCTGCCAGCTGAGGTTCAGGGCGATCCCGTCGAGGGCGGCCGTCACCTCGTCGAGGAGGGCGGATCCGCCGCCCGGCGCCGGATAGAGGTACGAGGTGTGCGGCTGCCGGTCGATGCCCGTCGCACCGCCCGTGTACCGCTTGCCGGACTTCCCCCCGGCGAACTTCACCACGAAACCGGCGGTGGCCGCGGCGACCGGGGTGCCCGGGTAGACCTTGACCCACAGTTCGTCCGCGCCCTGCGCCGCGTCGCCGATGCCGTACGCCCCGTACAGACCCCCGCCCGCCTCCAGGAGCGCCCCGGAGCCGCCGCCGCGCACAGCGTTGCGGTAACGGACCTGGAAGGCCAGGGCCGGGAAGTCCGTGCGGAAGTCCTTGATCACCTTGCGGCAGGAGTGGCACGGACCCATGTCCGAGTACAGGTCCACGGTGCCCTTGCGGACAGCCCCGACACGGTCCTTGTAGTCGGCCGTGCTCGCACACCCGAGATGACGGTAGATCTTGTCGGCCAGCAGGTTCACCACCTGGCGTTCGGCATCCTTGCCATGCTGATGGCCCTTGAGCGCACCCGTCCACTCGGCAGGCTCGGGTATGTCCTTGTAGTAGCTGTCTCCGCGCAGCGCCTGGTGCGAAACGCTCTGGAACTCTCCGTCGAGGTCGGGATACCCGATGAAGGTGATCGAGTACGCCAGGGTCGCCTTGTTCGTGAATGCGGCGGTCGTCATGGGCTGAGCTCCCCCCACTCCGTCACAGGATGTACGGGCCGCCTTCCCCTCCGGCCAGAGCGGCAATCCAGGCCATGGGGGCGTGACGGGAGCGTACAAAGGGCGGACAGGAAGCGAAAAACCAGACCCTCCGCAACAACCCCGCCCCGCCCCCCGCCACACTGGACCAGCCCCCGACACCACCACCCGCACAACACCACCGCACAACACCACCCGAGAACACCCCCTGCGGCACGACAGCCACCGGCCGCCAGAACCAGATCCCACGCACCCAGCACCGAGCCGACAACGACCACAGGCCACAGGCCACAGGCCACAGGCCACAGGCCACAGGCCACAGCATCCAGTACCCGCCAACACTCCACCCCAGCAAACGGCCGGCCAGAGCCACCCCCGGCCATACCGTCCCGTCCGAACACACCACCCAAAACCACCAGCCGCACACCAGCCACCACCGGGGCAAGACGCACGGAAGCGCACCAGGGCCGGCAGGCGGCCTCGGCGGCCCTGGCACACCACCACGGCCTTCCGCCCACCAGCCACACACAACAACAGACGAAACAACATCCACCACCACCCGCACACCACACCCACCACCACGGCCAAAGGCGCGCGGCAGGATTCGCCACCCTGCTCTCCCCTACGGCGTGCGGACGACGTCGTTGCAAGCCGGGTCGATCCGCTCCGGCCTCTGGTGGGCGACGGCGTCCCTCCAGCGGGCCCGTTCCCTGTCGAGCTGGGCGCCGTCGGCCGGCGCGGAGAAGGACACCTCCCGCAGCCGCGCGCTCTCCGGGCTGCCCGAGTCATCGACGCCGATCACGTACCGGTGTCCGGCGGTCAGGGGTGCCGTGTGCGGGTCGGTGGCCTGGAAGCCGCCGCCGGGTGCCCGGAAGACGACCTGGTCGACGGTCGTGCCCGAGGGCAGGGCGCCCTTCAGCGTCTCCTCGACGCGGACCTTCGAGAAGACCTCGACGTTGACGTCGCCGGGCTCTTCCCTGACTTTCTGGTCGACGGTGACGACGGCCACGTGGTCGGCGATGCCCGCCTTGTCGGCGTCCGTCTCATCGATCGGAAGGCAGATCGCGTAGACCGTCACGTCACCGTCCTGGGTGGCGAGGACGGCGGCGGGGGCCGACCCGGCGACCACGACGATGCCGACGAGCGACAGCAGGGCGCCCGGGAACGCATCGAGCGCGAGCCCCGCGAGCTCACGCAGCACGGCGCCGACCGGGCCCGGCCGACCGCGTCCGGCGACCGTGCCGTGCCCGGCGACCGCCCGCACCCAGGGGAACTCCTCGACACGTATCTGACGCTGGAGGCCGAGGAAGAGCAGGGAGCGCCGGTCGCGGAAGGCGCGGTACGCACCCGCCACAAGGGTGCCGAGCGCGGGGTCGGTGAACCGGTTGCGGAAGGCGCGGTACGTGCCCGCCGCGAGGGCGCGGAGCGCGAGGCCGGCCAACCGGCGGGCCACGGCCTCCGCCACCGTCCGCGGAACAAGGGCGGCGAGAACCACCGCCGACCGCACGAGACCGCGTGCGACCAGGGTCTCCAGCGGGGCGTTCAGCGCCGAGCCGACGGTCCGGCACAATCGCGCGGGAACGGCCGTGCCGGCCGGCAGACCCGTCGCAGCGGCCCCGGCAGCGGTCACCGGCACCACCAATGCGCCGACGTCGGCCGATCGGGTCCGCTGGTCCAGGTCCGCGAGGCGGCGTACGACGAGCGCGGCGATCCGGCCGTGCGACGGCGCGGCGGCCTGGCGGGCCTGCATCCGGCGCAGCACGCCGTGCCCGGCGGAGCCCGGAAGGCCGCGCTTGGCCACCACCGACGTCACAGCGTGACGCACCAGCACGGCGAGCCGGGGCGGCACGGGCCGCCCCACCGCCCTGCCCTCCACAGCACCACGCAGAATCCCGCTGTTCGACTTCGGGACCCGGCGCCTGCCACACAGGGGACGAGCGGCCGCCAGTCCCTCGCACCGGGAGAGCAGCACGGCAGCGCCGGACCAGCCGGCCGGCCCCACGAGCGCGGAACGCATACGGGCGCCACCCCCTCGGCGTCCGGCGGGCCGAGGGGGTGGCGCAGCCAGCACGCGAGGAGTCCGTCGTCGAAGGAGCCCCAGACGGCGAGCGCCTGCCTCGACGGCCGGTTTCGGCCGGCGGGCGCTCAGGCCTGCGCCAGCCTCGCCGACGGTACGGCGGTGCACCGAGCCGGGCGCAGCGGCCCGGCGGCCGGCGGGGCGGGACAGGAAGCGGAGGCCGTCCGCGTACGGCCGGAGTTCGGCGACCAGCGACGCGGCCGCCTCGACGTCCCCGGCCCGAACCAGCCAGACGATGGTGAGCAGCGCCGTCTCCTCGGGCAGCGCCGCCTCGTATCGGCCGCCGTCCAGCAGCTCCCACAGCAGGCCCAGGCCTTCCTCGGTCAGGGCGTGGGTGAAGAGCGCGGCACGGGGTGGCGGGCACGCCGGCCCGCCGGGCGGCCTCCCGCTCGTACGCGGTGAGCGGGCCGCCGGCCTCGGGAGTGCCGGTCGCTAAGCCGCCGCAGACGGTCTCGGGCGTGACCCAGGCCGGGAGGCCGGCCACCGGGGTGCGGGAGCCCATGGCGAGGTCGCCGTCCGCGATCCCAGTCAGCACCTGCCGCCACCGGCGCATCCGGCCCCACACGCCGACGGCGACGGCGACGCTGCAACCTCCACACCCCAAGCCCGGCCCCCCGTCTGACAAAGCCACACACCATCGCTGCCAGGACCACAGCCGGATCAACGAGTGTCCAGCACACAAAACCCGTGGCCCTCGCGACTTCGCAGGGCCACGGCGGCGCCTGTCCACGATGCAGTCATCCGCAACAGGTCCATGTCTTCTACAGCTACCCTCCCTGCCACGCGAGGTGACACCTTTCCAGACGGAGGAGACGGGCCACGGCATGAACGCGAGCATCGGACACGGGCGCGTCGTCGCCGCCCTCGACGGCGTCGGCATGACCCGCCACACCACGGGCCAGGTCATTCTCGACGACATTCACTGGACGGTCCGCGCGGGCGAGCACTGGGCCCTCCTCGGTCCCAACGGCGCGGGCAAGACCAGCATGCTGCGGATCGTCGGCGCCACCGCGTTCCCCACCACCGGCACGGTCGACGTCCTGGGCCACCGGCTCGGCCGGGTGGACGTGCGCGACCTGCGGGCCCGGATCGGCCACGTCTCCACCTCGCAGCGGGTTCCCCCGGAACTGACCGGCCACACCGCCGTGCTGACCGGCCACAGCGGGACGGTCCAGCCGCTGTGGAACACGTACGACGCCAGCGTTCGGGAGCACGCCCACGAGCTGCTGACCGAGCTGCGGATCAAGGAGCTCGCCGACCGGCCGTACGGTGTCTGCTCGGGCGGGCAGCGCGCCCGCGTCCTCATCGCCCGTGCCCTCATGGCGAATCCGGGCCTGTTGCTGCTGGACGAGCCCTTCAACGCGCTCGACCTGCCCTCACGGGAGGACCTCATCGACACCATGCGTCATCTGGTCGCTTCCAGGACGGAACTGGCGACGGTGACCGTCACCCACCACCTTGAGGAGCTCTCCCCCGCCATCACCCACGCCCTGCTGCTGCGGGAAGGACGCGTCCTCGCTCAAGGAGCCGTGGAAGACGTCCTCACCCGAGAGCGCATGACGGCGTGCTTCGGCCGCCCCATCGAGGTGACACGGCACGAGGGCCGATGGCTGGCCCGCTCGGGCGCCCCCGCGCGGCGGGACGACAGCGCCGCCTGAGAGCGGGCCCTTCCAGGACGGCGCGACCCGTGCGGCCCCGGCGCCGCGCGGCCGCCCGTCATCGGGCGCCCGCGCGGCCGCCGCTCCTCGTGGTGGCCCTCCGGGGAGTGGTCCAGGCGTCCAGCGGGAGCGGGCCTCGGTCGATGACGGTGCGGATGGAGATGGTGCTGCGCGCCTCGCGCACCGGGCCGATGGCCAGGATCCGGTCCTTCAGGACCCTCTCGAAAGTGTGCAGGTCGGGCACCGCGAGTTCCACGAAGAAGTCCGCGTCGCCCGAGGTCACATGACAGGCGACGACGTGGGGGATCTCCTTGAGCGCGTTCTCGACCACGTCGGAGGTGGTCCGCGAGTGCTCGGTCTTGAGCATCAGGAGGATGGTCAGGCCGAGTCCGAGCCGCTCGCGGTCCAGGTCGGCGCGGTAGCCCGCGATGACGCCGTCCCGTTCCAGGGCCTTGGTGCGCCGCAGGCAGGACGTCGGCGACAGCCGGACGGCGTCGGCGAGCTCGACGTTGGAGGTCCTCCCGTGCTCTTGGAGGTGGTCCAGGATCAAGCGGTCGATGAGGTCGTACATGGGCTTCGGCATAAATGACACCTTATGGCTCGTTCTGGCGCAGAATCCTGCATCAAAGCGGGCCATATACCGCTATTGCCTCATCCTATGCGTCCCGTTTCGGTGCATATTGGCCCTCGCGTCCCGGCCGACGGCCACGGGACGCACAGCAGCCCTCGCACCCTTCTCCCTGGACCGCTCATGCACCGCTTGCCGCTGGAACCGAACCGCACCGAAATGGCCGTGACGGGAGGACTCGTCCTCGACCGCGTCATCAAACGCATCGAGGCGCTGCCGGAGCGCCCTTCGGCTCCGCAGACCCCGGCCGACCGCGTCGCGTCCTTCCTGGCGCCGCCACCCGCGCGGGGAGAAGAGCTGAAGCCCCTGCTCGACCGGCTGGACGAGGCCGCGGACTGCGCGGTGGAGACCGCGGGCCCGGGCCTCCTCGCCTACATTCCGGGCGGCGGCCTCTACACCGCCGCGCTCGCCGACCTCTACACCCGCGCCGCCAACCGCTACGGCGGCCTGGCCGCGATGGCCCCCGGCTTCGCCGCGATGGAGGAGAGCGTGCTGCGCTGGATGGCGACCGAGGTGTGCGGCCTGCCGGAAGGCAGCGGCGGGCTCCTGACCAGCGGCGGCTCCATGGCCACGTTCACGGCGGTGGTCGCCGCCCGGTACGACCGGCTCGGCGAGGACATCGGTGCGGGAACCGTCTACACCACCGCCTTCGCCCACCACTCCGTCTCCAAAGCGGCCCGGCTGGCCGGCATCAAGGAGGCTCACATACGCCTCGTGCCGTGCACGGACGACCTGCGCATGGATCCGCTCGCCGCCGCCGCGATGATCGAGGCCGACCGGGAAGCCGGACTGCGCCCCTTCCTCCTCGTGGCCACCGCCGGCACCACCGACACCGGAACGGTCGACCCGCTCCCCCCGCTGGCCGGCCTCGCCCGGCGCGAGAACCTGTGGCTGCACGTCGACGCCGCCTACGGAGGCTTCTTCCGGCTCACCGAGCGCGGACGGCGGCGGCTGGCGGGCATGGAACGCGCCGACTCCATCACCCTGGACCCGCACAAGAGCCTCTTCATGCCCTTCGGCACCGGCGCCCTGGTCGTACGGGACCGCTCCGCGCTGCACGCGGCGCACTCCGGAAGCGGCAACTACCTCCAGGACACCCTGCCGGTACCCGGCGTCCCCGACCCGGCGCACCTGGGACCCGAGCTCACCCACGAGGTCCGCGGCCTGCGCGTCTGGCTCCCGCTGCATCTGCACGGGGTGGACGCCTTCCGGGAGGCGCTCGACGAGAAGCTCGACCTGTCGCACCACGTGCACGGCGCGCTGTCCGCGCTGCCCGGCCTGGACGTACCGCGCACCCCGGACCTCACCTGCGTGACCTTCCGCGTCCGCCCGGACAACGACAGCCCCGCCGCCGCCCAGCGCGCCGACCTCGCCAGCCGGACCCTCCTGGAAAGGATCAACGCGCATCAGCGCGTGCTGCTCTCCAGCACCGTCGTGGACGACCGCTTCACCCTGCGGCTCTGCGTCGTCTCCCACCGCACCCATCACGACCGGATCACCGAAGCGCTCGACCTCATAACCACCGAACTCGCACACCACGCCGCCCCCACGGACGGGGCGGGCGCACCGCCGTCCGACCACACGGCGGACCCCCTGCCCCGCCCCATCCTCCCCAGCCCGCAGCACCACACCGGAACCACAACGCACCAGGACACGGAACACCGGTCCGCCGCCCGCCTCCCGAGCAGCCGGTGAACCCCCGGAGGCCGGGACGTACGGCCGCTCGGGCGACTGGTGACGCGGTGCGTCAGGCGCACTTGGGCACGGGTACGTTCACCTGGTCGCGGGCGAGGAAGACCTTGCTCACCCAGACGTTCCTGTTCCCGCTGTCGTCGTCGGTCAGGAACCACGTGGCGCTGGTACGGCCCTTGTCCGTGACCGTCCCGCCCATCGCGTAGCAGTAGACGTAGTTCGACCCCGCGTACAAGGTGCCCGCGTGGGACGCGTCGGAGGCGTCCTTGGACCAGTGGGACCACGAGGTGTAGTCGAAGGTCAGCGTGACGGTCTGGACGCTCGCGGCCGGACCCTCGCCCTCCTGGGCGGCATGGGCCGGCACGGCGGTGGCCGCCAGGCCGGCGGCACCGAGGAGCGCGGCGCCGAGAGCCGCGACCGCGGAACGCTTGAACTGCTGCATGGGGGTTCCCTTCTGCTCGACTGACGCTTCGTCATGCGTCCCGGGCAACGATGCGGCACTCCGGGGACGGAACGCGCCTGGTTTTGGCTCCGGCCGAAACGTCGGCCGGCTCCCCGGTCCGCGCGGGCCCGAACGCCGGCGGCGTCAGGACCGGCCGAGCAGGCGATGCCCCAGGGGAGTCGTGGTGTGGATGACCCGTTTGCCGTCCCGCCGGGAGACGACGAGCCCGCTGTCGCGCAGCACGGCCAGTTGCTGGCTGACGCTCGGCAAGGACACCCCCGTCGCGTCGGCGAGTTCGGAGGTGGTGGCGCAGGCGAGGGAGGCGGCCTCGTGGAGAAGCCGCGCACGGGTCGATCCGAGCAGGCGTGGCAGCGAGGGCAGGGACGCGTCCGGCGTATGGGTTCTGTCGACCGGATAGATGAGCACCGGCTGAAGATCGTCGTCGGCCAGGGTGATGGGGCGTCGCCAGCAGAAGTACGACGGAACCAGGAGCAGCCCCCGGCCCTGCAGGTGGAGATCGCGTTCGACCGGATAGTCGGCGATCAGGACGGGAGGTTCCCACATCATCGTCGGTCGCAGGCTGCCCAGCAGCGCCTGGGTGCCGCCGTCCACGACCGCACGGGTGCGCACGGCCAGGTCGGCGGCGGTGGCCGCGCTGATCGGGCCCCACAACGGCTCGATGAACTCCGCGTAGTAGGTGCGGAGGTGCGCACCCAGCGCGTTCAGCGCGGAGACGTCTCCCCGTGCCAGCTGCGCGCCTGTTCGGGGGCGTCCACCGCTTGCCGACAGCAGGGCCAACTCGTGGCGCAGACGCCGCCGTGGAGTCGCGAGGACTCGGTCGACGCCGGTCTTCAGGTCGGCGGGGCCGCCCACGACGGGCGGGGTGAGGAAGTCCGGGAAGTAGGCGGCACGTGGCACGAGACTGCGCAACGCCGATGCCGCTCCCCTGGCCGTCGCACTACGCCGGAGCACTCCGCCGACGGTCCGCCGCCATGGGTCGAAGGCGATGGCGCCCTCGCGTGCCTGCAGTCGGCACAGGCTGCACACGATCTCCCACAGCGGGTCCGGACTGCGGGCGATACGCACGGCCGCCAGGTCCTCTGCGGTGAAGTGGATGCGCAGCATGGCTCCCCCGTTGGCCATCGGTGCCCCAGGAAGATCCTTCGTCACGCGGAACTTCTCGGACAAGGGCTTTCTCGGCCAGCGCGGGCACCACGGCACCAGGGTGAACCCGGCTCTACGGAATCGGCTGTACGGCGCCGGACACGGCGGGCCCTGGATCCAGAGGGCTTTCGTCTCTTTCCTCGCGCCATGCGGTCCCTCGCGTCCGAGCCCAAAGTCACCTCTTCGGGCAGGTCGGCCCGACCGCGCACAAAAACCTAGTACCCACTCGCTTTTCGCCCTTACGGTGGCCGCACCGGGTCGGCAACGGAGCCGCCCCCGCCCTCTGGAGAGCCGCCATGGCCGCCATCCACGACGCCCCGCCGTATCACCGAGCCCCGGCGCCCACCCCGCCCGAACCCCAGGAACCCGCGTCCGGGAAGCTGGTCTTCGGCCTCGCCTTCGCCCAGTTCGGCGTCATGATCACCCTGCTCACACCGGTCATGGTGACGCTCGCCCTGCGCGTGGCCCAGATCGTGCCCGAGGCGGGCCGGGGCGCCGCCCTCGGCCAGGTCCTCTCGCTCGGCGCGATCCTCGCGATGATCACGAACCCGGTGGTCGGCGGCCTGTCCGACCGCACCACGTCCCGGTTCGGCCGCCGCAGGCCCTGGCTGATCGGCGGCATGCTGGTCGCCCTCACCGGACTCCTGGTCGTGGCGTTCGGCGGCAGCGTGCCGATGCTGATGCTCGGCTGGGCCCTCGCCCAGGTCGGCGGCAACGCCGCGATGACCGGCGTCACCGCGGGCATCCCCGACTTCGTGCCCGAGGGCCAGCGGGCCCGCGTCTCCGGCACCGTCGGCATGATGACCTCGCTGTCGATGATCGCGGGCAGCGGCCTGGCGAACGCGTTCAGCGCCAACCTCGCGCTCGCGTTCGTCATCCCCGGACTGCTCGGCCTCGCGGGCGTGGTCACCCTGTGCGCGGTGATGAAGGACCGGCCGGCCCGGCCCGGCGCGTTCGCCCCGTACTCCCTCGCCGAGTTCCTCCGCAGCTTCTGGGTCAACCCCCGCAAGCACCCCGACTTCGCCTGGAACTTCGCGGGCCGCTTCCTGGTCTTCGTCGGCATCGCCTGCGTCACCTCGTACCAGACGTTCTTCCTGATGGACCGGCTCGGCTACCAGGGCGGCGAGGTGGCGAGCAAGCAGTTCGTCGGCACCATCGCGATGGTCGGCACGGTCGTCGTCGGCTCGCTCCTCGGCGGGCAGCTCTCGGACCGCTCGGGACGGCGCAAGCCGTACGTCCTCGGCGCCTCGCTGCTCATCGCCGTCGGCCTGACCCTGATCGCGACGGCGTACTCCTTCCCGGTCTTCCTCACCGCCATCATGATCTTCGGACTCGGCCAGGGCCTGTACCTGTCGGTGGACGTGGCGCTCGCGGCGGCGGTGCTCCCCAACCCCGACGAGGCCGCCAAGGACATGGGCGTCCTCAACATCGGCAACGCGCTGCCCCAGTCCCTCGTCCCGATCGTCGCCCCGGCGTTCCTCGCCATCGGCGGCGGGACCGGCAACTACGGGGCCCTCTTCCTCTTCGGCGGCATCGCCTGCGTGCTCGGCGCGCTCGCCGTCCAGTTCATCCGCAGCGTCAAGTAAGGCCACAGATCATGCAGTTCACCGTACGCAACGAAGGCCACCCGTACCAGGACCCGGAGCTCCCCACCGAGCGGCGGGTCGAGGACCTCATCTCCCGCATGACGGTCGCGGAGAAGGCCGGCCAGCTCTTCCACACCATGCTCGCCATGCACCCGGACGGCGGCACCGTGGAGAAGGGCGACCCGGGCATGGTCCCCCTGAGCACCACGGACCTGCTCCAGGGGCAGCACATGACCCACTTCAACCTCCTGGGCACGTACGAGCCGGCCGCCATGGCCCGCTGGCAGAACACCGTCCAGGCGATGGCCGCCGACACCCGCCTCGGCATCCCCGTCACCCTGTCGACGGACCCGCGCCACGCGTTCACGGACAACGCGGGCGCCTCCTTCAACGCGGGGGCGTTCAGCGCCTGGCCCGAGCCGCTGGGCCTCGCCGCGACCCGCGACCCGCAACTGGTCCTCGACTTCGCGGACACCGTCCGACGCGATTACCTGGCCGTCGGCTTCCGTGTCGCCCTGCACCCCCAGATCGACCTGGCGACGGAGCCGCGCTGGTCGCGCCAGAGCGGCACGTTCGGCTCGGACGCGGCCCTCACCTCACAGCTCGTACGGGCCTACGTCCAGGGCCTGCAGGGCGCCGAACTGGGCCGCACCTCGGTGGCGGCGATGGTCAAGCACTTCCCCGGCGGCGGCCCGCAGAAGGACGGCGAGGACCCCCACTTCCCGCACGGCAAGGAGCAGGTCTACCCGGGCGGGCTGCGCGAATACCACCTGGAGCCCTTCAAGGCCGCCATCGCCGCCGGCTGCGCGCAGATGATGCCCTACTACGGCCAGCCCATCGGCACCGACTGGGAAGAGGTCGGCTTCGGCTTCAACAAGGGCGTCATCCAAGGGCTGCTGCGCGAGCGACTCGGCTTCGACGGGATCGTCTGCACCGACTGGGGCCTCGTCTCCGATTCGGAGATCTTCGGCGAGCACCACGACGCCCGCGCCTGGGGCCTGGAACACCTCACCGAGAGCGAGCGGGTGGCGCGCGTGCTCGACGCGGGCTGCGACCAGTTCGGCGGCGAGGCCCGCCCCGAACTCGTCGTGGAACTGGTCGAGTCGGGCCGCGTCCAGGAGCGGCGCCTGGACGAGTCGCTGCGCCGCGTCCTCACGCAGAAGTTCACCCTCGGACTCTTCGACGCCCCGTACGTCGACGCGGACCGGGCCGCCGAGACCGTCGGCCGCACGGACTTCGCGGAGGCCGGGGCGAAAGCCCAGCGGCGCTCCCTGACGCTGCTGAAGAACACGCCCGGCACCCTGCCCCTGACGGGGCGCCCCACGCTGTACGTCGAGAACCTCTCCGCCGAAGCGGCCAGCGGGTACGCCGAGGTAGCCGACTCCCCCGCCGATGCCCAGGTGGCCGTGCTGCGCCTGCGCACCCCGTACGAGGTCCGCGACAACAAGTTCGAGTCGTTCTTCCACTCGGGGACCCTGGCGTTCTCCGAGGCCGAGCTGGAGCCGATCCTGGCCCTGCTGGACACGGTGCCGACGGTGGTCTGCGTCAACCTGGAGCGGGCGGCCGTGATCCCCGAGATCGCGGAGCGCGCGGCGGCCCTGATCGCGGACTTCGGCGCGAGCGACGAGGCCCTGCTCGACATCGTGTTCGGCCGCGCCCGGGCCGAGGGCCGCCTCCCCTTCGAACTCCCCCGTTCGATGGCGGCGGTGGCGGCCTCCTGCCCCGACATCCCCAACGACACGGACAACCCCGTGTTCCCGTACGGGGCGGGCCTGATCCTGTAGCCGCCCCCCGCGGCCGGACGGGCGGACCCTGTGCGACGGTCCGCCCGTCCGGCCGCGCCGCCACCCGGGCGTACGTTCTCGGTCATTCCCACCGAAAGGCCCTGCCGCGCCGGCTCCGACGCCCTACCGTGGAGACCGTTCCGCCCCGGTCCGGGGCGGAACGGGGTGGTCGAAGCGCACGGAGGAAGGGACGCCATGGGGGTACGTGCACGGCTGCGCGGGGGCGCGGTCGCGGTAGGGGTCGCGGTGCTGGCGGCCGGGACCCTGGGAGCCGGGGCGGCTCCGGGGCAGGCGGTGGCCGCCGACCAGTGGCGGCCACAGCCGGGGACCCTGTACATCTCCGACCTGCCGAGGACCGAGTCGTGGCGCGCCAACCCGACCGCCCGGGGGTGGGGCCAGGACTTCGACTGCGCGGTGGGCTGGCCCGCCGAGCCGGCCGAGGTCAACGTGTGGCACCGGGACTTCACCACCGCGGAGACCGCGCTCGCCGCGCAGAAGGTGGCGGTCTTCGCCACGGAGGCCGAGGCCATCGCCTTCGCGGACAAGGCCCGGCAGGACTACATCGCCTGCGCGCGGGCCCCGCAGCGGCCCGGTGTGACCGCGACCTACCGCGACCACGGGGTGATCAACGTCGAGGAGGGCGCCACCCTTCAGGGGATGCACACCTTCGACGCCAACGCCACCGAGCGCCCCGACTACAACTACCTGTGGGGCGTGGGCCGCGACGGCGACACCGTGACGCTGGTCCTGTGGCAGAGCTACTGGGGCGATCCGCCCGTGATCCCCTGGAAGAACACCCTCAACACCGCGGTGAAGAAGCTGTACTGAGCACCGGCCGCCGCTCCCGGGAGCCCGCGCCCTCAGCCCGTACCTTCAGCCCATGCCCTCGTCCAGGAGCATGGTCAGCGCGCTGCGCAGGCCGGCGTAGTCCCGTGCCTCCGTCACCAGGCGCCGCACCGCCGAGCGGTCGCTGAGCACCTCCGTCAGCTCCTCGAACGCCGTACGGAAGGCCGCCCGGTCCCGGTCGCTGAAGGCGATCAGCGCGATCACGTTCACGCGCTTGTCGCCCCACTCCACGGGGTGTTCGTTGACCGCCAGGGCGATGGCGGAGCGACGGGCCGTCATCGTCATCGCGTGCGGTATCGCGAACCCGTCCGCGAACGCGGTCGACGACAGCCGTTCCCGCTCCAGCACCTCGCGCACATGACGCGGGCCGACGATGCCCAGCCGGGCGAGCTCCTCGTGCAGGACGCGGATCGTCGCCGCCCGGCTCGGCGCCTCCAGGTCGCGGAAGAACAGGGTGGGTTCGAGGAAGCCCAGCAGGCGCTCCCGTGCCGCCCGCCGGTCCCTGCGGCGCACCGCACGGTCGATGCCCGAACGGACCGCGTCCAGGTCCCCGGTCGTGGGGAAGGGGCGGATGACCACCGTGCGCGAGGGCGCTTCGGCGAGCGGCACCGTCGAGATCACCAGCTCGTCCCCGGCGCCGAGGTCCCCCTCCCCCAGCCGCGTCACCAGGCGGTCGACCACCAGACGGCTGCGGAACTCCGCCTCCAGCAGCTCCTTGAGGCGGGGCGCCATCTCGTAGTACGCGGGGCAGACCAGCGTGCAGCCCACGCTTCCCGGGGGCTGCGGCCGCGCCTGCAGGTGCGCGCCGACGTGCATGGCGATGAACGCGATCTCGTCCTCCGAGAAGTCCACGGACCACTCCTGCTGGATCTCCCGGCAGAGGTAGACGGCCAGTTCGTAGATGAGCGGGTAGGACGTCTTCACCGCCGCCGTGAGCGGATTGCGGTTGTACAGGCCGGATCCCGCCCGGTCGCGCAGATGCTGGACGTGCAGCGTCAGACGGCGCAGGAACTCCTCGTCCGCCAGGTCCAGGGCGTACTCCCGTTCCAGGGCGGCCACGATCCGGCGTACCAGCGCGCGCTCCTCGGCGCGCAGCGTGGCGCCCTCCTCGTCGTCGCGGACCAGGGCTCGGGCGTCCAGTTGGAGCGCGAGGTGCTCCAGGTCGAGGGCGGGCAGGGAGACGCCGAAATGCAGGCGGGTGAGTCGGTCCACGACGTCGGCCATCGGTGACAGAGCCGCCTTCTCCCCCTCTCCGGGCGCCTGTGCCGTGGCGCCGGGGGTGCCGCCGCCGTCCCGCGCGGCAGGGTCGTCCCCCTCCAGGGTGATGGCGACGTGCAGCAGGACGTCGTTGAGGGCCAGTTCGTTGACGAGGTAGCCCTGCCGGGTGCAGGCGGTCACCAAGTGCCCCTTGAACGGGCCCAGGTCGATCCCGGAGAACTCCTGGCGCACGGCGTCGAACGAGAGGAACCCGGCCGCCGCCTCGTCCCGGAACAGGGCGCTGATGAGCCGCCGCCGGTCCCGTTCCGGGCCGGTGAGCCGGACGAGGGGGCCGCTCCTGGTCAGCAGCAGCCCGTACGGCTCGATCCGGCGGCGCACCTTGGTCAGGTCCGCCTCCAGCGTCGAGTCGCTGATGAAGAACTGGCCGGCCAGCGTATGGACGTCCACGCCCTGCGGTGAGGCGGTCAGGCGCCGTACGAGGCGGAACAGGCGCCCGTCGGGGGGTGCCCCGCCGCTCTGCGCGGCACCGCCGGCGGCCCCGCTCTCGCGCCAGGCGCGTGCCGTCTCGTACACCGCGGGGTCCAGGCGGTAGCCGGCCGGTGTCGAGGTGATCAGGCGGAGCGGGTGCGCCGCCTCGTTGAGCCGGGCCACGTAGCCGCGCACGCTGCGCCGGGTGACGCCCAGGGCGTCGGCGGCCTCGGCGGGCGGGACCGGGCCCCGTGCCCGCCGCAGGTATTCCACGAGGGCGTTCTGCCTGCTGCGCGTACTCACGCCTTCATGCAACCGTACGCGGCAGACCGGAACCAGGGACTTTCCGCCTTGCGGAAAAAAGCCGGTTGGATATCTCCGTACGGCGTTCCGCACGATGAATCAGGAAAGGGGCACGGCCACCGGGAAGGAAGTCCCGGACCAAAGCCCCGCCGAGCACATGGAGGTTGAATCAATGCTCCGCATCATGATTGTCTGCGGTTCCGGCGCGTCGAGCGGGTTCATCGCGCAGCGCATGCGGAAGGCCGCGAAGAAGGCGGGTGTCGAGGCGTCCATCGACGCGCGCAGCGAGACCGAACTGGCGGCCGTACTACCCGAGCTCGACGTCGTGCTCATCGGCCCGCACCTCCAGTACATGTTCGACGAGATCAGCGCCCAGGCCGCCGCGCACGACGTGAAGTGCGCGCTGATCAGCCAGCAGATCTACGGGACCCTCGACGGCGTCGCCGCCTTCGGACTGGCCTCGTCGCTCGCCCAGCCCGTGGGCTGAACACCTCCCTGCCCGGGCACGCCCCGGCCCGAGCACATCCCTGCCCGAGCGCCTCCTCAAAGGAGAGATCAGGCGTGAACACAGCAGTTGCCTTCCTCAGTGAGAAATTCGCCCCGCGCATCAACAAGCTGACCCAGAACGCCTGGGTCCAGGGCCTGCAGACCGCCATGCTGGGGCTGCTCCCCTTCATTCTCGCCGGTTCCATCATCACGCTCGTCAGTCTGATACCGGGAGTGACCCGAGCCGTACCCTCGGTCGGCGACATCAACAGCTACACGTTCGGGATGCTGGGAATCTTCGCGGCGTTCCTGATTCCGTTCAGCATTCTCGACAAGATGGGCCGGCAGAGCCAGAAGATGATCGGTGGACTCACCGGCATCGGACTCTTCCTCTTCCTCCTCAAGCCGGCCCTCGACGCCGACGGGATCGCGTCGCTGGAGTTCGCCAAGCTCGGCGCGGGCGGCATGTTCGTCTCCATCGTGGGAGGCGTCGTCATCGCCGCGGCCTTCCATCTTTTCGCGAAGTTCAGCTTCCTCAAGAACAACACGGCCCTGCCGAGTTTCGTGATCAACTGGTTCGACTCACTGCTGCCCATCCTCTGTGTCATGACGGCGGGCTGGCTGGTCAGTTCCGTGGGCCACCTGGACGCGTTCCAGGCGATCGTGGACCTCTTCTCCCCGCTCACCTCGATCGCGCAGACCTATCCCGGGTTCCTGCTCCTGACCTTCGCGCCGATCTTCTTCTACTCCTTCGGCGTCAGCGGCTGGGTGCTGTTCCCGCTGTGCTTCCCGATCTGGATGGACGCGGTCCAGCAGAACGCGCAGAACGGGACGGAGCACATCTTCACGTACGAGGTCGTCTACGTCGGCTTCACCATGATCGGCGGCATGGGCTGCACGCTGCTCCTGGTCGCCCTGATGTGCTTCCGCGCCCGCTCGCAGCGCCTGCGGGTGATCGGCCGGGCCACCGCGGTCCCCTCGCTGTTCAACATCAACGAACCGGTCATCTTCGGCGCCCCCGTCGCCTTCAACCCGCTGCTGATGATCCCGCTCTGGCTCAACGGACTCGTCATCCCCAGCCTCACCTACTTCGCCCTCGACTCGGGCCTGGTACCGGTGCCCAGCAAGGTCTTCTCCCTCTGGTACCTGCCCTACCCGATCGGCGCGTTCGTGGTCAGCGGCATCGCCGGGGCGCTGCTCGTGCTGGTCCTGGCCGCCGTCTCCCTCGCCCTCTGGTTCCCCTTCTTCCGCGCCTACGACAGCCAGGTCCTGGCCGAGGAGCGGGCCGAGGCCGAACAGGCGGCCGCACGGGAGGCCGAACGGACCGTCGCGGAGGCAGCCCGGGACTGCGCCAGGTCCCAGGCCCCGCGCGCCGAGAGCCTCTCGCCCTCCTCGGGCACCGGCCCCGGCCCGGCCGGCGCCCCCGGGCCGCTCCCGGCCGGGCAGGACACCTGACGGGCCCGGCCTCCCCCACACACCCCCACCCCTCTCGTACGGATCGGAGACGCCCCTCATGGACGAGCGGCTCGCCCAGACCTCGATGCAGATCCTGCTGCACGCCGGGGACGCCAGAACCCTCATCGGCCAGGCCCTGGCGGCCGTCGAGGAAGACAAGTTCGACACCGCCCGCCGGCTGCTCGCCCAGGCGAAGACGGAGATCGGCCGGGGCCATCACGTGCAGACCGGCATCGTGCAGGGCGAGGCACGCGACGAACAGCAGGTCTACTCGGTCCTGTTCACCCACGCCCAGGACACCCTGATGACGGTGATGAGCGAGCACCTCACGGCCGAGCGGCTCATCAGCCTCTTCCAGCGCCTCTCGACCCGCCTGGACGCCCTCACCTCGGCTCCGGCCGCCGCAACCACTTCCGCCCGGACACCGGCTCCGGCCGCGAGCACCACCCCTCAGATCACGGAGGTCTCCGCATGAACGCCCCTCACACCGCCGCCACTCCCGACGCCCCTGCCTCCCCTACCTCCCCTGCCTCCGCCTTCCCCGAGGGCTTCCTGTGGGGCGGCGCGATCGCCGCCAATCAGGCCGAGGGCGCCTGGCAGGAGGACGGCCGCGGCTGGTCCGTCGAAGACGTGATCCCCTACGTCCCGGCCTCCGACTACGCCAACCTCGACATCGTGCGCAGCCGCGCCGAGGTCGAGGCCGGCCTCGCCTCAGCCGCCGAGGCGTACCCCAAGCGGTTCGGCATCGACTTCTTCCACACCTACAAGGACGACATCGCCCTGCTCGCCGAACTCGGCCTCACCGCGTTCCGCACCTCGATCTCCTGGACCCGCATCTTCCCCAACGGGGACGAGGAGGAGCCCAACGAGGCCGGACTCGCCTTCTACGACGCCCTCTTCGACGAGCTTCTGGCCCACGGCATCCAGCCCGTCGTCACCCTCTCCCACTACGAGATGCCGCTCCACCTGGTGACCGAGTACGGCGGGTGGAAGAACCGCGAGGTCCTGGGCTTCTTCGACCGCTTCGCCGAGACCGTCCTGACCCGGTACGCCGACAAGGTCACCTACTGGATCGTCTTCAACCAGATCAACACCGCGCTCACCGACCCCTTCCTTACCCTCGGACTGCTCGCCGACGAGGAGGAGAACCTTGACCAGGCCAAGTGGCAGGCCATCCACCACCAGCTCGTGGCCAACGCCCGCGCGGTCGCCACCGGCCGCCGCCTCAACCCCGACGCGCGCATGGGGTCCATGATCCTGGACATGACCGTCTACCCGCGCACCCCCGCCCCGGCGGACGTCTACGCCGCCCAGCAGCACGACCGCGACTCCCTGCTCTTCTCCGACGTCATGGTCCGCGGCACGTACCCCACCTGGTTCCACCGCTACCTCGCGGATCGCGGCATCAGCATCAGCATGACCAAGCAGGACCTCAGCACCCTGCGCGAGCACACCATCGACTACCTGGCCTTCAGCTACTACTCCACCGCGGTCGTCCAGGACGGTTTCCGCCTCGCCGACACCATCGGCTGGCCCGCCGCCCAGGACGAGTTCCGCAACGAGCATGTCGAGACCTCCGACTGGGGCTGGCAGATCGACCCCCTCGGCCTGCGGTACGCCTTCCACGTCTACCAGGACCGCTACGACATCCCGCTCATGGTCGCCGAGAACGGCCTCGGGGCGAAGGACACCGTGGAGGACGACGGCAGCGTCCACGACCCGTACCGCGTCGACTACCTCCGGCGCCACGTCGAAGCCATGCGCGAAGCCGTCAAGGACGGAGTCGACGTCATCGGATACCTCCCCTGGGGCCCCATCGACATCGTCTCCTCGTCCACCTCCGAGATGACCAAGCGCTACGGCTTCATCCACGTCGACCGCGACGACTACGGCCAGGGCACCGGGAAGCGCCGCAAGAAGGACAGCTTCGCCTGGTACCGCGAGGTCATCGCCACCAACGGCGCGACCCTCTGAGCCTTCCCCCGCGCCCCGCCCGCCCGCTGAACATGTGGGCGGGCGGGGGGCGGTGCGTTGCGTTGCGCCGTCGGCAGCGTTGCGCGGCAACATCGGGGCGTGGTGGTCCCCGGCGGTTCCCTGAACAGCCGGAACGGTGTCGCGGCGGGACGAGTCGGGGGTCCGCAACGGGACTGGCTCGTCGGTCGTGGTCTGCAACACCGCGTGGTTCCTCCATTCTGGTCTCCCGCCGGGCACGAGCTCGACGGACCGTCAGTTTCGGCACCCTCAATGTGGGTTGCGTGAATGGAGAGAACGTGGACCGTCCTCTGCTGTCGCTGAGATCGACGCTGGTGTTCCTGCTCGCCGTCCTTGCCGGGGTCGCGGCGGGGGTGCTGACGACGCTGGCCGGCGAGGGCACCGCGCGCGGTGTGCTGGCCGGTCTGGCCGCTGCCGGGCTGGCCGTGCCGTTCTTCGATCGCCTCGTCAGCGCCGAGGAGCCCGCGCCCCGGCAGCCCACCCGTACCAGGACCGACGGGGGTGGGCGGCGTGGGTGAGCTCAGGCCGCTCGGGGACGACCTCAGCAATCCGTCCCGCGCGCTGGCCGAGGCGCTGCGCGAGCTCTTCGAAGGGCTGCAGGTGTCCGTGCGCCGGTACGCGGCCCGGCGCGATCTGGATCCGGGTACCGTCTCGCGCTATCTGAACGGTACGCGGTTACCTCCCTGGCAGGTGATCAGCGACCTGCTCGCCGACGTCGCCGGGACGCGGGGCACCGCGGTCACCACCGAGGCCATCGAGTTCCTGCGCGGTCTGTACGGCGCCGCCGTGGACGCGGGCTCCTCCCCCAGGCACGCGCTGGAGATCCTGGAGCAGCAGCTCGCCGACGCGGACCGCGTGTCGCGGCGCTCCAGTGTCCGCGGTGACGTGCTGGGCGACGCGCTGCTGGACCGGACGGAGCGGATCGCCGACCTGGAGACGCGGCTGAATCAGCTGGAGGCCGACCGGGTGGCGGAGCAGCGGCGTGCGGACGAGCTCGCGGCGGCGCATCCGGACGTGTCCGGTCTGCTTCAGCAACGTGATGAGCTGCAGGCGGAGGTCATCCGCCTCGGCGCGGCCCTTCGGCAGGCGCGGGCCCAGCGGGACGCGGCGGAGGGGCGCTGCGAGCTGCTGGAACGGCAGCTGGACGCGGTGGAGCAGCCGCCCGCGGCGGTGCTGCCCGGCCGCCCGGAGGCGATGCCGAAGATTCTCATCGTCGACGACCAGCCGGACAACCTGCTCGCGATGACCGCGATCCTGGCCACGCTCGACCAGGAGCTCGTCACCGTCTCCTCCGGCCGTGAGGCCCTCAAGGCGCTGCTCGACCACGACGACTTCGCGGTCATCATCATGGACGTGCAGATGCCGGAGATGGACGGCTACGAGACCTGCGCGCACATCAAACGCCGCGTCCGGACGCGTGACGTGCCGATCATCTTCCTCACGGCGATGGGCGTGGACTCCGAGCACTCGGCCCGTGGCTACGCCGCCGGCGCGGTGGACTACATCAGCAAGCCCTTCGACGCCTGGGCGCTCCGGGCGAAGGTCGCCGTCTTCACGTCGATCTACCTCGAACGGCACACCGTCTAGAGCGATTCGAGAGGCGGGGCGGCGAGCACGTGAGGGATCGCTCCGGAGGGGGGTGAATTCTCGCCACGTTCGTTGCCGGGACGACGATTCGACGCCGCTTCGGATGCAAGGTACACGCGAAATGCTAGCCTCCTCGCCACACACAAGGGGGAATCACGTGAAGAAGTTGCTGAGTTTCGCGTCCGCGCTGGCGATGGTGACCGGAATCGCCGTCACCGCGACGACGCCCGCCTCCGCCGCCACCGACAGGAGCGGCGAGGAGCGGCTCACCATTCCGACGAGCAGCGCGTGCCGGGCGGGCCGGACCGTCATGCAGGGCATGGTCGCGGGTCCGGCCGGCCAGCTGTACATCGTCTTCACCAAGGCCGGCGGCGAGGAGCCCGTCCTCTCCCGGTGGCTGCGCGACGGATCGGCCTGGGACGGCACCAGCTGGACCTGCGCCGGGGCGCCGACGTCCATTCCGGCGCTCGGCCACGGCAACGACCTCGCCTACCACCCCGACTACCAGGGGCAGGGTCCGGCCCTGATCGCGACCCAGGGCAGTCAGTCGGCGTTCCCGAGCGACGACGTGACGATCGTCCGCCTGAGCGCGTCGGGCGCCATCGGCGCGAGCGAGGTCGTCCATCTGCCCATCGGGAACATCAGCGGCCTCTGCTACAGCGCGACGGCGGCCGGCGGGGCCGGCAAGTACGCCGCCCGTCGTGCGGGGAACCTGTGGACCCACCCTGGCGCCGGTTCCCTGACGAGCGGATGGACGCTGGTGAAGACCGATCTGACGAGTCACGACAATCGTTCCGACCAGGGAATCGACTGCTCCGAGAACTACATCTGGAACACCAAGTCCATCAACACCTCGACTCCCGAGACCGGCTGGAATTGGGTATACCAGTACAACTGGTCCGGAGGTGACGTGGAGAGCGACATCGGTATTCCGGGGAGGAATCTGCTCGACGAGATCGAGGACATCACCCACATCGGGAGCGACTTCTTCATCGGCGTCAACCGGAACGACGGGGCGGACGATTCCGTGAAGGTGTTCACCCCGTGAGCTCCGCACTCCGCGCGGTCGGTGACGCGGCGCGGGCCGACGGTTCTCACGCGCGCGCGTAGGGACGGTGACGGTAAGGAGGGCGCCTGCCCGGCCGTGACGTACGCGCGGAGTTCCCGCGCCCCCGCGCCGCGTGGAGCTACGAGGAACCCCTCGGCCCGTACGAGGCGCTCCGCGGCCACCTGGCCTTCTATCCGTCCGCGGTGGGCTGCGCGGTCGACGGGGAGCCGGTGACCGCCCAGGAGGGCGACTTCTACGGCGGGTGGATCACCCACGAGATAGAGGGGCCCTTCAAGGGCGCGCCCGGCACGTGGGGCTGGTGAGCCGCGCGCCGTCCCACCGGGGCGGGGGCGACGTGGCCCTCAGGTGCATCCGGCCGGGGCGCCCGGCAGGAAGCACTGGGTGACCGGTGCCGGCGCGCGTACCGGTGGGAGACGGAGGAGGCCGTACGGTGATCAGTGTGGAGCGGGTGCTCGTGGTGCGGCGGCCCGTGGCGGAGGTCATCGCCTACCTGGAGGACTTCGCGCGCGCCGAGGAGTGGGACCCCGGCACCGTGCGCTGCGTCCGGCTCGACGACGGGCCCGTGCGGCGGGGCGCCCGGTGGCGCAACACGTCCCGGTTCCGGGGCCGCACGACCGAGCTGCGGTACGAACTCCGCGTCCGGGAGCCGTTCCGCCTGGTGTTCCGAGGCGAGAACACGACCGTGACGGCGCTGGACGACCTGCGGTTCGCCGAAGAGGGGACGGCGACGCGGCTGACGTACCGCGCGTCGCTCACCTTCAAGGGCCTCGCGCGGCTGGCCGCGCCGTTCCTGCGCGGGGAGTTCGAGCGGCTGGCCGACGGCGTGGCCGACCGCCTTCCACCGGCGGCCGAGGCCTGGCGGCCCTGACCGCGCCCCTGCTCCGCACGCGGATGCGGCGGCGGGCCGTGGCCTCGCGGCCGCCTCACCCGGTCGGACCGCATCCGGCCGGGGGGCCGGGAGCGAACTCCCTGATGAGCGCGGGGCCCCGGCGACCGCACGCCCCCGCGCCCGACGAGGGGCGCACACGAGGGATGAGGACGGACCACCGATGACCGACACCCACTGGCTCTTCGGGGACCAGCTCGGCCCCTCCTTCCTGGAGCCGGGCGACCGCGGCCCGGCCCGCGACGCGCCCGTGGTGATGATCGAGTCCCGGTCCGTCTTCCGGCGCCGCCGCTTCCACCGGGCCAAGGCCCACCTGGTCCTCACGGCCATGCGGCACCGCGCCGCCGAACTCGGTGACCGGGTGACGTACGTACGGGCGGACACCTACGCGGAGGGACTGCGGAAGGCCGTGGGCGACGGCCCGGTGACGGTGCACCACCCCACCTCGCGGGCCGCGCTGCGCCTCGTCCGCTCACTCGGCAACGTCACCGTGCTGCCGCCGCGCGGCTTCCTGGTGAGCCCCGAGCGGTTCGCCGCGTGGGCGGGCGGGCAGCGCACGCTCCGCCTGGAGGACTTCTACCGGCACGTCCGGCGCGACCACGACATCCTCATGGAGGGCGGCGAACCGGCCGGCGGCACCTGGAACCTCGATCACGAGAACCGCCGCCCACCACCGCGCGGAGCCCGCACGCTGGGCGCCCCCGCGCCGTACCACCCCCGTGAGGACGCGATCGACGAGGAGGTCCGGCGCGACCTCGACCGCTGGGAACGCGACGGAGACGTCTCCTTCGTGGGCCGTGACGGCCCCCGGATGTTCCCCGCCGACCGGCGGCAGGCACTCGCCGCCCTGCGGCGCTTCCTGGACCACCGGCTCGCCGGTTTCGGCGCGCACGAGGACGCCGTGCTCGCCGCCGACGGCACCATGAGCCACAGCCTTCTGTCGCCCTCCCTCAACCTGGGGCTGCTCGACCCGGCCGAGTGCGTCGAGGGGGCGCAGGCCGTCTGGCGGGCGGGCGGCGCACCGCTGAACTCGGTGGAGGGGTTCGTCCGGCAGATCGCCGGCTGGCGCGAGTACGTGTGGCACCTGTACTGGTACTTCGGCGAGGAGTACCGCGCGAGCAACGCTCTCGGGCACACCGGCGCGCTCCCCCGCTGGTGGCAGGAGCTGGACGCGGACGCGGTGTCGGCCCGGTGCCTGGCGACGGCCCTGCGGCAGGTCCGGGACACGGGGTGGACCCACCACATCCCGCGCCTGATGGTCCTGGGCGGCTACGCGCTCCAGCGCGGCTGGGACCCGGCCGCCGTCACCGACTGGTTCCACCGCGGCTTCGTCGACGGCTACGACTGGGTCATGCTGCCCAACGTCGTCGGCATGTCCCAGTACGCGGACGGGGGCCGGATGACGACCAAGCCGTACACCTCGGGCGGCGCCTACATCGACCGCATGAGCGACCTCTGCGGCCCGTGCCCCTACCGCCCGGACCGTCGCGTCGGCGAGGACGCGTGCCCGTTCACCGCCGGGTACTGGGCCTTCCTCCACCGGCACCGCGACCGCCTCGGCCGCAACCATCGCATGGCGCGGCCGGTTCGGGGCCTCGACCGGCTGCGGGACCTGCCCGCGCTCCTGGAGCAGGAACGGGGGCGCGGAGAGGGGCCGCCCTGACGGGACCGGTCGGGGCTGGCTGCCCTATCCCACGTGCCCGTCGCGCATCACCAGGCGGGCCACGGCCTGTGCGGGGCCGGCCAGGTCCCGGTCCACGGCCGCCGCGCGCCGCTCGTCCAGCACGATGCGGGCCGGGGCCGGTGCGCACCGGTCGAAGCGGCGGTGCCGCAGGTGGGTGGGCGGGTGGGTGGCGTCGATCGAGTGGCCTCGGAGCTCGGCGACCCTGCGCAGCCGGTCGCGTTCGTGGTCCGGGACGGCCGCCGTCTGGGCGGCGATCCGGTCCCACAGCCCGGCCGCCGGGTCGTCGCGCCGGGCCGCGCCGCCGAGGCGGGTCCGGGCGGCGACCGTCTCCCGTACGAGAGCCTGCTCGGCGCCCTCGGCGCGGAGCAGGGCGTCCATGAGGGCGGCGGCCGCGGCCGGCCCCGCGACGTGCGCGGCGGAGCTGTCGGCGAGGTACTCGGCGCGCTGGGAGGAACGCAGCGTCGCCTGGTCGAGGAGCAGGGTCACGCCGTGGACGGCCCAGCGGGGACCGGCCGTGAGCACGTTCACGAACTGGTCCATCAGGGTCTCGCCGGCGTTGGGGGCGAGCAGGTAGCTCCACGTGTCCAGCGAGCGGAGGGCGCCGCCGACCCACAGGGACCGCCGGGTGTCGCCGTGTGCGTAATGGCCGAACTCGTGGCCCAGCAGCGCGACCTTCTCCTGCGGCCCCAGGGTGGCCCACAGGCTCATGCCGAGGCGCAGCGCGCGCCGCTGCCGAATCCCGTACGTGGACACGCTCGCGTTCGCCTCGGCGCCGACGACGACCACGTCGGCTCCCGTGGTGCCCACCGCGGCCGCCACCTCGTCCAGGAGGGCGAAGAGCTCGGGCGCGTGCTGCCGTTCGAGTACGGGCTCGTCGTCTCCTTCCCGGTCCAGACCGCCGAACCGGGGCCGCAGGAGCGCCGCGAAGCCGAACAGGATCACGGCGAACACCGGCTGCAGCCCTTCGCCCCAGCCCGCGATGAGCAGCCAGAGGCCGAGGGCCACCAGCACCACCGTGAGCCCGTGGACCAGCGACGCCACCGCCACCGCCTGGACACCCGCCGTACCGGGTCCGGTCCGGGCGGCGCCGCTCGTACCGTGCGCGAGCTCGGCGTACAGCTGCTCCCCGTACCGCTGCGCCATGCGCCGCCGCGCCCGGTCGGTCCTGCTGCCGCCGGCGGGCTCGGCAGCGCTCGGGTCCGCGTTCCAGCCGCACGCGGAGCACCAGACGACGAACCTCGGATCGACCGGCATCCGCTCGTGGCAGTGGGGGCACTCCTCCCCCGCGCTCCCCGGTGTCTCCCCCCGCACCGGGTTCTCCTCCGTCACCTCAGTGGCCTCGGTCGCCTCTGTCATCCCCACCCCTTGCAGACGAAGCCGCGCGGTCCGGATCCGGACGTACGTACGTACGACTGGGGGAAAGGGTAGGAGAAGAAGCGCAGGTCACGCGCCGGATATTTCGTGTGCGTCGCCCGCCCGGCCATGGCAGGCTCCGGGTATGCCGATCATCGCCGTGTCTCCCGAGGTGTCCATCGCGTACGAGGGTTTCGGCGATCCGGGTGATCCGGCCGTCCTGCTCGTCATGGGCTTCGGGGCGCAGATGTCCGCCTGGGACGAGGACCTCTGCCGTGCGCTGGCGGACCGGGGCCGTTATGTGATCCGGTACGACAACCGCGACTGCGGGCTGTCGACGAAGTTCGACGACCGTCCCGTCGACCTGTCCGAGTTCATCGCCGCGGTGAGTTCGGGCGACCTTCCCTCGGCACTGGCGATGGTGCCCTACCGGCTCACCGACATGGCGGACGACGGCCTCGGTCTGCTCACCGCGCTCGGGATCGAGCGCGCCCACGTGGTGGGCGCGTCGATGGGCGGAATGATCGCCCAGACGATGGCGCTGGCCGCCCCGGACCGCGTGCTGACCCTGACGTCGATGATGTCCTCGACCGGCGAGAGCGAGTACGGCCAGCCCAGCCCGGAGGCCCAGGCGGTGCTCTTCGCCCCGAGGCCCTCGGACCGGGCGGGGTACGTCGCGGCGGCGGAGAGGGAGCTGGTGTGGGCCTCGAAGCGGTACGGGGACCCCGCCGCGCTGCGTCGGCTCGCCGGTGACAGCTACGACCGGGCCTACTATCCGGCCGGGACCGGACGGCAGTTGGGCGCCATGATCCTCAGCGGCTCGCGCGCGGACGCGCTCCGCGGCCTCCACGTGCCGACGCTGGTGATCCACGGCCTGGACGACACGCTGATCGACCCCAGCGGCGGTCGGCGCACCGCGGACCTGATCCCCGGCGCCGAACTGCTCCTGGTCCCGGACATGGGACACGACCGGCCCCGCGCGCTCTGGCCCCAGCTCGTCGACGCTCTGGTGCGGCACACGGGGTGAGCCGGGGGGCGCCGCGGCCAGGCGAGCCGCGCGGGGGCGGCCGGACAGCCCGCCCGGGTGCCGACCGGGCCGGGATCCCGGGTTCAGCCGACCGGGGGGGCTCTCCGCCTCTTCTCACCTCGGGGGGGGCGGTGGCGTCCGCCGGTCGACCCGCCTTCGTCACCGTTCGCCGAGGAACTCCCGAGCGCCGCGGAGTCTGATGCCCAGTCGGTCCTGTGTGGCGCGGCTGTCGAGGCGCACGTCCAGCGCGCCCGGCAGTCGCGTGTCCGCGCGGCTGCCTGCGGGCAGCCGGGAGGGCGGGATGCCGTCGCGGCGGGCGATCAGCACGCCCAACTGGTAGCGGCTGAGGGCGTCGGAGCCGGCGAGGTGGAAGACGCCGGCCAGGTCCGAGAAAGCGAGGTTCCACAGGCCCGCCGCGAGGTCGGCGACATGGACGGGGCAGCGGATGTCGTCCGTGAACAAGGCGCCCGCCCGCTCGTTCGCGGCCAGCTCGTGCACCACTCGTTCGTGTTCGGACCCTCCGTCGCCGATGATCAGGGACGTACGCACGACAGCCGCGTCCGGGCACAGGAGCCGTACGGCGGTCTCCCCGGCGGCCTTCGCGGCCCCGTACGGCGTGACAGGGTCGGGGGCACAGGTCTCGTCGTACCGAGCCCTGCCGATTCCTGAGAACACGGCGTCGGAGGAGACGTGTACCAGGCGGATCCCGAGCATCGCGGTGGCCATGGCGACGTGAACGGAGCCGTCCGCGGTGACGGCCCAGTCCGCACCGCCGCTCGTCACGTTGATCACCACGCGGGGCGCCACCGTGGTCAGGAGCGCTTCCACCTGCGCGCGATGCCGGACGTCGAGCCGGTGCCAGGCGCCGACCCGAGCGGCGCCGGGACGGGAATGGTACGAGGCGTCCGCCTCCCAGCCCCGCTCCTGTGCCTGGCGCAGCAGCTCGGCTCCCAAGAAGCCGCTGCCACCGATGATCAGCATCCTCATGCCGCACACGCTGGGCGAGCTCGACCGCCCGCCCTGCCCCTTCGCTCTTCGTCGCGCCCACTCTTCGACCGGTTCGCCGTCCCGCATCCACGCATCGTGGCCGAGCCCCGGGCCCGGCCGCCACCCACTCCCTCGTACGAGTGGGCACGGACGAGGACATCACCCGACCGGGGAACCGAGAGCGCGCGCGGCCATGGGGTGCGTGGCGGACCGCGAGCGCGGTGGCCGCGCCGGTTCGCGTGCCCGCCGGTGCGGTGACGTGGCGCGTGGCGTGGCGTGGCGTCAACAACGCGGTGCGGTTCCACTCGTTCGGGGGATGGACCCCATCCGCTGAGCGGAGGCTGCCGAATCCCGGGCGTGAGCAGCTTCCGCAGCAAACTCGTCCGCGCCGCACTCGGCGCCCTCGCCGGGCTCTTGGCCGCCTTCACCGCGCTGGCCGTGGCCGAGCTGGTGGCCGGGCTGGTGCGCCCGGCGGCGGGGCCGGTGACCGTGGTGGGCGGCGCGGTGATCGACCGCACGCCCGCTCCGGTGAAGGACTTCGCCATCCGGACCTTCGGGGAGAACGACAAGAACGTCCTGCAGCTGGGGATGCTGGCGGCTCTCGCCCTCTTCGCCGTCGCCCTGGGCGTCCTCGCCATGTCGCGGCCGCGAGCGGGAGCCGCGGGCGTGCTGCTGTTCGGGGTCGTGGGCGCGGTGGCCGCGCTGACCCGGCCCGACTCCGCCGGCATCGGTGACGTGCTCCCCTCGGTCGTCGGAGCCCTGGCCGGAGCGGCCGTGCTGTATCTGCTCGCCGCGCGAGCCGCACCGGCCTCCGGACCGGCCGTCGCGGGCGTGGGGGACGACGGCGGGGGATGGGACCGGCGCCGCTTCCTGACGGCGGCCGGCGTCACGGCCTTGGCGGCGGCTTCGGCGGGTGCCCTGGGCCGCTACGTCACCGGGCGGCGGAGCCAGGGGGCCGTCGCGTCCCGCAGGGACCTGGTGCTGCCCGCCCCGGCCTCGCCCGCTCCCGCGCTCCCGGCCGGTGTGCGGCTGAAGGTCCCCGGTATCACGGCCTTCACCACGCCCAACGCCGACTTCTACCGCGTCGACACCGCCCTGACCGTACCCAGGGTCGACGCCGGAACCTGGCGGCTGCGGATCCACGGCACAGGCGTCGCCAAACCCCGGACCTACACCCTCGACCAGCTCCTGGCACGCCCGCTCATCGAACGCGACATCACTCTGACCTGCGTCTCCAACGAGGTCGGCGGCCCCTACGTCGGCACCGCCCGCTGGCTCGGCGTCCCCCTCGCCGGGCTCCTGGACGAGGCCGGGGTGCTCCCCCCGTCGCGGGGAGGGCGAGCCGACCAGTTGGTGGCGCGCTCGGTGGACGGCATGACGCTCGGCTCCCCGGTCGAGGACGTCATGGACGGCCGGGACGCGATGCTCGCCGTCGGCATGAACGGCGAGCCCCTCCCGTTCGACCACGGCTTCCCGGTCCGGATGCTGGTTCCCGGCCTCTACGGCTACGTGTCGGCCTGCAAATGGATCACCGACATCGAGCTGACGACCTTCGACACCTACGACCCGTACTGGGTGAAGCGGAGATGGGCCCGCAGGGCGCCGATCAAGACCCAGTCCCGCATCGACACCCCCAAGCCCTTCGCCCGCCCGGCCGCCGGTGCCGTCATCGTCGCGGGCGTCGCCTGGGCACAGCACCGGGGCATCGCACGCGTCCAGATCCGGATCGACGACGGCCCCTGGCAGGACGCCGACCTGGCCGCCGAGGCGAACGTCGACACCTGGCGCCAGTGGACCTACCGCTGGAACGCCGCTCCCGGCGGACACCACCTCACCGTCCGCGCCACCGACGGCACCGGCCAGGTCCAGACCGAGCGGCGCACCCGCACCATCCCCGACGGGGCGAGCGGCCTGCACAGCGTCTTCGTCACCGTCACCTAGACCGCCGGACGGCCGACGGCCGCACCGGAGAGCACCACCGACCACCCGCACACCGGTACACCTCGCTCAAGGAGCAACCGATCATGAACAGCACCACGTTCCGCCGCACCGCACTCGCCGTCGCCGCGGCCGTCCTGCTGCCCTTCTCCCTGGCCGCCTGCTCCGGCTCCGACAGCGGCGGCAAGGCCACACCGCCGAGCGCGGCCGGCAACGAGGCCCAGACCGGCATGGCGGCCACCAGGGACGCCATGACCGGCGACCAGCCCTTCGGCCCCGCGTGCGCAGGTGTCCCGAAGGACGGTGCGGGTTCCTTCGAGGGCATGGCCAAGGACCCGGTCGCCACCGCCGCGTCCAACAACCCGGCCCTGTCGACGCTGGTCGCCGCCGTCAAGCAGGCCGGACTCGTCGACACCCTCAACAACGCGGAGAACATCACCGTGTTCGCGCCGACGAACGGCGCGTTCGCCAAGATCCCGAAGGCCGACCTCGACAAGGTCCTCGCCGACAAGGCCACCCTCACCAAGATCCTCACCTACCACGTCGTCGGACAGAAGCTCACGCCGAAGCAGCTGGAGAACGGCTCCTTCGAGACCCTCCAGAAGGGCATGATCACGACGAAGGGCTCCGGTGAGGAGTACACGGTCAACGACACCGCCAAGGTCGTCTGCGGCAACGTGAAGACCTCCAACGCCAACGTCTACATCATCGACACCGTCCTCATGCCGAAGTAACACCGCCCGCCGTCTCCGCTGGGGTGTACTGGTGGTACACTCCAGCAGTGCGTACTATCAGTTCATGCCCCTCCCCCGGTTCCACCGCCTCCCCGCCGAGCGTCAGGACCTGATCCTGACCACCGCGCGCCGCCACTTCGCCGACCACGGAGCCGAAGGCGCCTCCTACAACAAGATCATCGAGGCGGCGGGCTTCTCGAAGACCGCCGCCTACCACTACTTCGACGGCCGGGAAGACCTCCTCTCCGCCGTGCTCGACGGCGTGCTCGGCCGCCTGCTCGGCGCCCTCGGACCCTGGACCCCGGTCGCGGACGGGGCCGCGTTCTGGGCCCGCCTCGCCGCGGGCGCCGGCGCGCTCGCCGCCCATCTGCACGAGCACCCGGACGACCTGGTCCTCGCCGACGCGGCGATCGCGCACGCGCGGAACGGCGACGAACCGTGGCTCGCGTGGTTCGACGCGATGGTCGTGGACGGGCAGCGGCTGGGAGTGATCCGCACCGACGTGGACCGAGGGCTCCTGGTGACGGTCACGGCGGCGGTCGTGAGGGCCGCCGACACCTGGGCCCTCGCCCGCATGAAGGCTTCACCGGTTCCCGTCGGCCCGGCGGAAGGCGACGCGGCGATCGGGCAGTTGTGGAGCCTGCTGCGCGGACTGTGGAGCGGGGCCGGATCCACGTCGGCGGCCACGTCCGCGTCCGCATCGGACGAGAGGAATGCCGATGCGCGCTGACGTCGAGGTCCTCTGGGACATACCCGACACCCCGCCCGGGCTCGCGGGCCGCCTGGAGCGGTTCATGGGGCCCGGGAAGTCCCGGTCCGAGTCGGCGGTGGAGATCGCGGGCCTCGTCCTGTGCGCTTCCCTCCTGGCCGCCGGGGTGGGGACCTCCGGGCTCTGGCACACCTGGTCGGCCGCGCAGTGCGCGGTCGTGGCACTGGCCGGGCTGGACCTCGTCGGCGGGGTCCTCACCAACGCGGCCAACTCAGCCAAGCGCTGGTACCACCGCCCGGCCCCGGGCGCCCGGCGCGCCCGCCTCCTCTTCGTCTCCGGGCACCTGCTCCACCTCCTCGCCGTGGGCCTGGTCGTCCTCTCGGGCGACTGGCACTGGACGCTCGGCAACGGGGCACTACTCCTGGCCGGCGCCGCCGTCGTGGAGTTCACCCCCCTCCACCTCAAGCGGCCCGCTTCGATGACGGTCCTCATGGCGGCCGTTCTGGTGAACCTCTTCTGGCTCGAAGTCCCGGCCGCCCTCGCCTGGTTCGCCCCGCTCTTCTTCCTGAAGCTCCTCGTCTGCCACCTCGTCCCCGAAGCGCCGCTGCGGAGGAGAAGCCGTGTCTGAGAGCACCGCGCCCTGGCGCGCCGCCTCGCCGCCGGACCCCGGCGCCTGCGCCGACACCCTCGCCGCGGCCTTCTCCCACGAGCCCGCCGTCTCCTGGATCTGCGGCGGGTCGCGGACCGCACGCGCCGCCTGGTTCGAGGCCACCCTGCGCACCCACGCCACCGTCCCCGGCGCCCTCCGCCACACGCTGACCGCCCCGGACGGCCGCACCGTCGCCGCGGCGGTCCTCACCCCGCCGCGCGCCCGCCCCACCACACCGGCGCTGGTGTCCTGGTCGGCGCGCACGCTCTTCCGCTGCGGCCCCCCTGCCTTGGGGCGCACCGCGCGGTATCTCCGGCACACGGAGTCCGCGGCCCCGCCGGACGCCTGGACCCTGGAGTTCCTCGGCGTACGGCCCGACGCCGCGGGCCGGGGCGCCGGCGGCTTCCTCCTCCGCCACCTCCTCGCGACCACGCCGGCCCCGTACGGCTTCTTCCTGACCACGGCCGACCCCGCGAACGTGCCCTTCTACCGCCGCTTCGACTTCATCGATCTGGGCCGCACGGCACTGGGCCCGCTGCGGATCAGCGCCATGGCTCGGCCCGGTACACGCTGACGCGGGCGGAGACGGCCGGTGCGGCTCCGCCGAGGGGCGGGGCCGCACCGGCCGTCGCTCAGCCGGGCGTCCGGGGACCCGCCATGCACGCCAGGCCCGCCGTAACCGTCATGGCCGTCATGGCCGTCACTGCCGTCACTGCCGTCACCAGGACGACTTGGTCACGCCCGGCAGGAAGCCCGCGTGCGCCAGCTCCCGCAGACGCGCCCGGGACAGCCCGAACCTCCGCAGGTGACCGCGCGGGCGCCCGTCCACGCTGTCCCGGTTGCGCACGCGCGTCGGGCTGGCGTCGCGCGGCTGCGCGCGGAGCTCCGCGAGGGCGGCCCCCCGCTCGGCGGCGGTGGACGAAGGCCTTCGGACGATCTCCTTGAGCAGGGCACGGCGGACCGCGTAGCGCGCGACGACCGCCTTGCGGTACGCGTTCCGCGCGATCTTGCTCTTCTTCGCCATCAGACCCTGCCCCCTCGGGCCCGGATCCGCGCCACGGCGGCCTCGACGCCGATCCGGTCCACGGTCTTGACCGCCCTGGCGCTCAGCGTGAGGCGGACGTACCGCCCCTCACCGGCGAGCCAGTAGCGCTTGCGCTGGATGTTGGGGTCGAAGCGGCGCGCCGTGCGCCGGTGCGAGTGGGAGACGGCGTGGCCGAATCCCGGCTGGGCGCCAGTCAGTTGGCAGTGGGCGGACACAAGGCCACCGGCCTCTCTCGGGACGAGCCCGTATCGATAATGAAAACCGTTCCCATATAGTAGCGTCATGGCTCGCAACGAACTCCGCCCGGTCGTCAAACTCCGCTCGTCCGCCGGCACCGGATACACGTACGTCACCCGCAAGAACCGCAGGAACGACCCGGACCGGCTCACCTTGCGCAAGTACGACCCGGTCGCCCGGCGACACGTCGACTTCCGCGAAGAACGCTGACCTCGCCCCCCGCCCCGAACCAGGACATCGCCATGAAGCCCGGAATCCACCCGCCCTACGGCCCCGTCGTCTTCCGCGACAAGGCCGCCGACTACGCCTTCCTCACCCGCTCCACCCTCACCAGCGACAAGACCGTCGTGTGGGAGGACGGCCGCTCCTACCCCGTCGTCGACGTCGAGATCTCCTCCGCGAGCCACTCCTTCCACACCGGCACCGCGCGCGTCCTCGACACCGCCGGACGCGTCGAACGCTTCGCGCGCCGCTACGCCCGCTTCGAGACGCCGTGATGCGCGACGGCTCAAGCCTGCCGGTCGTCCTCGTCGCCGGAATCCACGCCGACGCGCGCAAGGAGGTGGTGGAAGGACTGCTGCGGAGCGTGCCCGGCAGTGTCGCCCTGCACCACGACCTGGCCACCGCCGCCGAGGGGACCGTACGGCGTCAGGTACGCGACGCCGGCGGCGAGATCTCCTCCGGCCACGTCCCGCTCGTCAACGACTGCGCCTGCTGCGCGCTGCGCGAGGACCTGGTCCCCGAGCTGCGCCGGCTCGCCGAGGGGCGGTCGGCCCGGCTGGCCGTCGTCGAGCTGTGGGAATCGGTCGAGCCCCGGGCGATGGCCGAGGTCCTGGCCGTGCACGGCGGTTCGGACCTCGGCCTCGCCAACGTCGTCACCGCGGTGGATCCCGCGCTCGTCCTCCCGTACCTCGCCAACGGCGACGACCTCGCGGAGGCGGGGCTCGCCGCAGCCGCCACCGACCGGCGCACCGTCGGCGACACCTGGGCCAGACAGCTGGAGTACGCGCCGGTCCTCGCCCTCGTCGACAGCGAGGGCGCCGACGCGGAGGACCACGCGCTGCTGGCCCAGCTCCACCCGACCGCCCGTCAGGCCCGGGCCGGATCGCGGGAACTGGCCGCCCTGGCGTTCGCCGGCTTCGACGTGGAGGCGGCCTCAGCCGCCCAGCATCCCGCCTGCGCCCTGCTCCCCCAGGAGGCCGACGCGTCGGGTGTCACCACCGTCGTCTGGCACCGGCACCGCCCCTTCCACCCGGAACGCCTCTACCGGGCGCTGGAGGAGCTGACCTGCGCCGCCTTGCGCAGCCGCGGCCGGTTCTGGCTCGCCGACCGCCCGGACACCCTGCTGGCCTGGGACGCGGCGGGCGGGGCGCTGTGCGTGGAGAGCGCCGGCCCCTGGCTGGCTTCCCTCCCGGACGCCGCCTGGGAACTGGAGCCTCCCGCGCGCCGGGCGGCGGCCTCGCTCGACTGGCATCCCGAGCACGGCGACCGCTGCCAGCACCTCGTCTTCACCTCGCCCGGCCTGGACGGCGAGGCCCTGCTGGCACGGCTCGAGTCCTGCCTTCTCACCGACGCGGAGTTCGCGGCCGGACGCGAGGCCTGGAAGCGCCTCCCGGCCGCCTTCGACACGCTCCTCGACCGCGTCCTCTGACCGCCGGGCCGGCCCAGGCACCACCGGGGGAACACCGAGGAGGAGGAAGAAACGGAGGCACATGACCCCATGCCTTGCCGGACATGGGGTCGTGGAGGCCGCCCCGGTCGCGCCGGGGCGGCCTCCACGCGCCGGACAACCGGCCGCGCGTCCTGAGTAAAACCTCTGTCACGGTCGCGTATGGCGCACCCCATCCGACCCGTCCGTCCCGCCTCCCGGGGCGGGGCGAGGACACCGGGAGGCGCAGTTCAGGGCCTCGGGAGGGGAGTTCGCCGGTGGCTCGGGGGCGTTCCGGCGCGGCCGTCCGGGCGGATGCCGGGCGGGTTGACGGGGCGGCGGTCGGGGACGACCCTCCAATTAGGTGCCTGATGCAACCGGTGTCCGATACACCGGTTGTACGGGGCCGACCGCCCCTGCCGTCGCCCCCCGTTCCGCGCCGTCCGGCGGCCGGCCGGGAGCGCCCTCCGCGCCGGTTCGGGCACCAGCGTCAGGACCGGAGACACCGGCACACAGGAGGACATGACGTGTGTGGCATAGCCGGATGGATTTCCTTCGACCGTGATCTGCGTTCCGAGCGGGAGACCGTGGACGCCATGACCGAGACGATGGCCTGCCGCGGCCCCGACGCCAGGGGAACCTGGGTGCACGGGCCCGCCGCCCTCGGCCACCGCCGCCTCGCCGTCATCGACCTGCCGGGCGGACGCCAGCCGATGGAGGCCGAGCGGGCGGACGGGAGCCGGGCCGTCGTCGTCTACTCGGGTGAGGCGTACAACTACGGCGAACTGCGCGACGAACTCGCCTCGCGCGGCCACCGTTTCACCACCGAGTCCGATACCGAGGTGGTGCTGCGCGGCTATCTGGAGTGGGGCGCGGCCGTCGCCGAGCGCCTCAACGGCATGTGCGCCTGCGCGATATGGGACGAGCGGCTCCAACGGCTCGTCCTGATCCGCGACCGGATGGGCATCAAGCCCCTCTACTACCGGCTCACTCCGGACGGCGTGCTGTTCGGGTCCGAGCCCAAGGCGATCCTCGCCCACCCCCAGGCCCCTCGCAAGGTCGGCCTCGACGGCCTCCGCGAGCTGTTCGCCTTCGTCAAGACCCCCGGCCACGCCGTCTGGGAGGGCATGCGGGAGGTCGAGCCCGGCACGGTCGTCACCGTCGACCGCGCCGGGCCGCGCCGGCACGTCTACTGGTCGCTGCGCACCCGCGCCCACACCGACGACCGCGACGCGTCGATCGCCCAGGTGCGCGCCCTCCTCGACGACATCGTGCGCCGCCAGCTCGTCTCCGACGTGCCGCTCTGCACCCTGCTCTCCGGCGGCCTCGACTCCTCGGCCATGACCGCGATCGCCGCCCGCCAACTGGCCGAACGGGGCGAGCGGGTGCGCAGCTTCGCGGTCGACTTCGTCGGCCGCACCGAGCACTTCGTCGCCGACGCCCTGCGCGCCACCCCCGACACCCCGTACGTGCACGACGTGGCCCGCGCCTCCGGCACCGGACACCGGGACATCGTGCTGGATCCCTCGGCTCTGGCCGATCCCGAGGTGCGGGCGGCGGTCATCCGGGCCCGGGACCTCCCCTCGGGCATGGGCGACATGGACGCCTCTCTCTACCTGCTCTTCAAGGAGATCCGCCGGCACTCCACCGTCGCCCTCTCCGGCGAGTCCGCCGACGAGGTCTTCGGCGGCTACCAGCAGTTCTTCGACGAGGAGGCCCGCCGGGGCACCACCTTCCCCTGGCTGGTACGGCACCAGGAGCACTTCGGTGACGACATCGATGTCATCGACCCGGCCGTCACCGCCGCCCTCGACCTGGACACGTACGTGGCGGACAGCTACCGCACGGCGGCCGGGGAGGTGGAACGGCTCGACGGGGAGAGCGACTTCGAGTTCCGGATGCGCACCCTCTCCTACCTCCACCTGACACGCTTCGTGCGGATCCTGCTCGACCGCAAGGACCGCGCGAGCATGGCCGTCGGGCTGGAGGTGCGGGTCCCCTTCTGCGACCACCGGCTGGTCGAGTACGTCTACAACGCGCCCTGGTCCCTGAAGTCCTTCGACGGGAGGGAGAAGAGCCTGCTGCGCGAGGCCACCGCCGACGTCCTGCCCCGCTCGGTGTACGACCGGGTCAAGAGCCCCTATCCGTCGACCCAGGACCCGCTGTACGCGGTCGCGCTCCAGGAGCAGGCCAAGGAACTGCTGACCCAGCCCTCGCATCCGGTCTTCGGCCTGGTGGACGCCGCCCGGCTCAGGAAGGCCGCCGCACACGAGGCCCCTCGGATCACCCAGGCGTCCCGGCGCGGTCTCGAGAGGGCGCTGGACCTGGCCGTGTGGATGGACCTCTACGCACCGGTCATCGAGATCGGCTGACCGATCGGTGCCGGCCGCCTCTTCGCGCCGGGCGCCCGCGTCGAGGCCGAGGCGACCGCGCTTGAGCACGGCTGAGGCGTTCGGGTGAAAACCGGTTCGACAGCGCCCTCGAACGGGTGACAGCTCGGTTCGCGGGGTGATGCCGGTCCGCGGGCAGGTGGGAGGGTGGCGTCGCCGTCCCGGCGGTCCGGCCGGGCGCGGGCGATCGGAGTCGACCGTGGTAGGAGAGCGAAGCTCCCGGCTCAGGCGGCCGGGCATGGACCATGCGGTCGTGGTCGGTGCCGGGATCAGTGGGCTGTGTGCCGCCCGGGCGCTGTCCGGGGTGTTCGAGCGCGTCACCCTCATCGAACGGGACACCTTCGCGGCCGCCCCCGGCGTCCGCCGTGGCGTCCCGCAGGGGGCGCACGTGCATTCGTTGACGCCCGGAGGGGCGGAGGTTCTGGACGAGCTCTTCCCCGGGTTCGTCGCGGAGTTGGCGGCTGACGGCGGCACGCTCGCCGGGGCGCTCGACGAGCTGGAGATCGTGTTCTTCGGGTCCCTGCTGCGGCAGGTGCCGCTCGGGCGGGTGCTCCAGGTGAGCCGGCCGTTCCTGGAGGATCGACTGCGTGAGCGGGTGAGCGCCCTGCCCGATGTCACCCTGCGGACCGGGCTGGAGGCCACCGGGCCGCTCGCCGACGGTCCCGCCCGGGTGAGCGGGGTCCGGCTGGCCCGTCCGGGCGAGCCCGGTTCCGTCGAGGAGCTCGCCGCCGACCTCGTGGTGGACGCCATGGGCCGGGCCGGACGCGGCGCGGCCTGGTACCGGGCGCTGGGCTGTCCGCGGCCCCGGGTCCGGCGGCTGCATGTCGACGTCGGCTACGCGAGCTGCCGCTATCGGGTGGCCCCGGGCGCCCTCGGGGCGGCCAAGGGCGTCCTGATCGGCGCCACCCAGGACCGCCCGCGCGGGGCCGTGCTCACCCAGCAGGAGAACGACGCCTGGGTGCTCTCCCTCTACGGCTTCGGCAAGGGCCATCATCCGCCGGGCGGGCAAGAGGAGTTCCTTGCCTTCGCCGAGGGCCTTCTCAACCCCGGCACCTGGCGGGGGTTACGCGCCGCCGAGCCCATCACCGGCGTCTCCTCCTTCGCGTATCCCGCCTCTCTCCGCCGGGACTTCCACCGGCTGCGCGGGGTGCCCGAGGGGCTTGTCTCGGTGGGGGACGCGGTCTGCAGCCTCAACCCGATCTACGGCGCCGGCATGACGGTCGCGGCCCTGGAGGCGAAGGCGCTGCGCCGGTGCCTCGCCTCGGGCGCGGCCGGTCTGCCCCGGCGCTTCCACCGGGAGGCGGCCCGGGCCGTCCGGCTGCCCTGGCTGTTCTCCACCCTGGCCGACCGGTCCATGCCCCAGGTCCCCGGCACCCACCCCGCGCTCGCCGGGCTGCTCGCCCGCTCCTTCCAGGCCACCATGCGTGCCGCCGCCGACGACGCCCGGGTGGCCTCGGCGGTCTGGGACGCCGTCAGCCTGACCGGCTCGCCCGCCGGGCTGGCCCGCCCCCGTGTCATGGCCGCCGTGCTCCGGCACTGGCGGCCCGGCCCGGCCATCGCCGCCCCCCGAAAGGACTGATCCCATGCCGGAGTTCGACGCGAGCGAGCGCGAGGAGTTCGTGGAGCGCTGGGTCGGCATGTGGGAGTCGCCCACGGCCGCCGACGACGCCATGGCCTACTACACCGAGGACGCCGAGATCGTCGACACGTCGTTCGGTCACACCTACCGGGGCCACCCCGAGCTACGGGAGTACTTCGGCCGTGCCATGGAGTACTTCGCGGACATCCGGTCCGTCTGCACGGGGGTGCTCGTCGGTCCCGGCCATGCGGTGGCCCATGTGCGGTACACCGCGACGATCCGGCAGCCGTTCCTCTGCCTGCCGGAATCGGCCCGGGGACGGGAGTTCTCGCTCTACCTGATGGCCCTGCTCGAATTCGCCGACGACGGGCGGATCGCCCGGGGCGTCGACGCGTACGACCGTGCCGCCGTCCTCCAGCAGCTCGGCCTGCTCCCCGAAGCCGTCCTAGGACCCGCCACCCACGCCACCCCTTTCAGCGGCGGACCCCGGTAGGCCGCCTATGGGGCCGGCCCCGACCTGAGGAGGTCGGGGCCGGCTTTCGGACGTGCGGGTGGATCGTTACGGCGTGACCGGGCCCGCCGCGCTGAACCGTCGCGTCGGGGGTGTGGGGTAGTTGGTGACCCCGTCCCAGTTGGTGATCTCGAACACGGCCCACTTGGTCTTGGTCACCGCGTTGCCCTGGAAAGCGGTGGTCTCGAAGATGAGCAATCGGCCGGCCGGGGAGAACCCGTAGCTCTCGCCCTTCTTCGGGGAGATGGTCACCTCGTTCTCCGTCTCCTCACTGGTGCTCGAGGATTCCCCGCCGCCTTCGCTGTCGGACCACTCGTTGGACTGGGTGATCCCCACCGCCACCGAAGCGATGCGCATCAGACTGCCCTCGCCGGACAGCGAGAACTCGAGTCCCTTCGACGTGGAGTTCTCGTAGGACGTCGACATCTCCTTCGAGGTGCCCCGCTTGATGTTGAGCTTGCGCTCCTGGTCACTGCCCGCCGAGCCCACGTAGCCGTAGGAGGTGGCCAGGTCCGTGTAGTCCTGGAAGGTGACCAGACGGTGGTAGACGCTGGTCGCTCCCCGCACCGGCGGCGCGCTCTTGATGTGCTTCGCCCAGTCGATTCCGTCGGGCGGCGTGCACGTGGTGCAGTAGTCGTAGGTCTTGGAGAGGATCTCCTCCGTCTTCTTGACCACCTTCTCCTTGAAGTTCTCCTTGTTGCCGTCCGCGACCCCGGTGAAGTCGTCGTACGGCATCAGGCCGGACGGGTCGCTCCGCGTCACGGGGTTGGAACCCGCGTAGGTGAAGCCGCCGAGCTGCTGCGGGTCGTCCGCGTCGAAGAGGGGGTCGGCGCTGAGGAAGCGGCCGAGGGCCGGGTCGTACTTGCGGGCGCCGACGTCGCCGTAGCCCGCCGTCGCCTCCACCGGCGCGCCGAGGAAGCCCCTGGTCGGGTCCGGCCAGCCGGTCGACGGGCCGCGCGTCTCCCCGTACGGCTTGTACAGCTTGCGCGTGATCTTCTGGGTGGTGCTGTCGACGGTGAGGTTCATCGTGCCCTGCTGGTCGGCGAGCGTGTAGTACGTGCCGCCGCCGGGCAGCGTGGACGCGACGGCGACCTGCTTGCCGCCGATGGCGTAGTCCCGGACCGCGCCCTTGACGGTCTTCGGGCTCACCGAGGTGTCCACGACGATCTGGGTGCCGCCGATGAACAGGGTGGTGCTGCCGGGGTCGCGGCGGATCAGCTGCTTGCCGTCGGCGTCGTAGACGAAGCGCGTGTCGGTGGCGCCGTGCGCGATGCGGTCCAGCTTGCCCTCCGCGCCCCAGGTGAAGTCCTGCCGGGTGCCGGAGGACGGTGCGCGGGAGGCCAGGGAGCCGCTCGCGTCGGAGGTGAAGGACGTGGTGCGGGTCCCCGCAGGACCGGACTCGGAGGTCGCGGTCAGCGTGTGCGGCTGGGGGCCGTTCGGGCACTGCGCGGCGGTGCCGGCGCAGCCGTTGGTGTACGTGGTGGTGGTGTCGCCGCTCTGGCCCGCCGTGGCGTGGTCGACCGAGGAGACCCGGTTGCCGACCAGGTCGTAGCGGAAGGACTGCCAGTAGGCGCCCGGGCCGCCGGCGATGTCCGTCGCCGTGGGGGCGGACGTCCCGGCGGGGCAGGGGTTCGCCGCGGTCCATGCCTCGGAGAGGCGGTTCAGCGCGTCGTACCGGTAGCACTGCCGGTCGGTGACGGTCGCGCCGGTCTCGGTGCGGACGCCGGTGAGCGAGGTCGGGTTGCCGGCCGGGTCGTAGGTGTAGGTGTTGTCGTCGACGAGGTTCGGGAACTGGCTGCGGTAGACGGACGCCTGGAGCAGCCGGCGGCTCTGGTCGTCGTAGCGGTACGTGGCCCACGACGGGTTGTCGGAGCTGCCGAAGGTGACCCGGGAGGGCAGCCCGTCGTCGGTGAACTCGGCCGCGGCCTTGACCCCGGGCGCGGTGACGCCGGAGACCTTGCCCAGCGTGGTGTAGCCGTAGACGACGTCCTCGGCGAGCAGGCCGCCGACGCCGGGCGAGCGCTGGGTCAGCAGTTGCTCGGTGGCCGGCGAGTACGTGTTGGTGGTCTCGTAGCTGCTGGGCAGGGGCGCCTCGCTCGCGGGAAGCTGGACCTTCGTCCCGGTGGGCTTGCCCATGGCGGTGAAGCCGGTGTTGTGGACCGCGTAGGCGCCGGACACGCCGGGCACGTAGCGCGCGGCGTAGGTCAGCTTTCCGGGGCGGAGGCTGTCGTACTTCCAGACGCCGAACGTGAAGTCGCCGCCGGTCTTGTCGACCGCGGTCAGCTTCCGGCCCGCCAGGTCGTACGTATAGGCGATCTGCCTCCCTCGGGCGTCCTTGGTGGCGACGAGGTTGCCCGCGTCGTCGTAGGTGGAGACGGAACGGCCCGAGTCGGGGTCGGTCTGGACGGTGCGCCGGCCCAGCAGGTCGTACTCGGAGGACCAGACGCTGCCGTCGGGCCCGGTGGTGCGCGCCGGCTCACCGCTCGGCGTGAAGCCGAAGGAGGTCCGGGCGAGGGTGCCGCCGGTGGCGGTGTACCCCGTGGTCGGGCCGCCGGTGAGGGTGGGCGGCGCGGTGTACTGGCCGAGTTCGGTGCGCCGGCCGCGCGCGTCGGTGACGGTCCGCGTGGCGACCCCGCCGGTGGCGGGCACGGTCACGGTGGTGTCGCCGGTGTGGGCCGTCCTGGTGCTCATGCCCGCCGGCACGGCGCCGTCGGCCTCCTCGTGGGTGGCCGTGACCCGGCCGAGGCCGTCGTGGTCGGTGACGGTGCTGGAGGGCACGTCGCTCTGCGCGACGTCCACGACGTTCGGGACGGGCGAACCGGGCAGGCTGTAGCGGTTGTTGGTGCGGATGACCCAGCCGTGCGAGTCGTACTGCGTGTCCGAGACGATCATCGACCCGTTCTCGCCGGGCGTCTGGGTCTGGCGGCTGCGCAGCAGGGCGTCGAACAGGGCCACCGTGGTCGTGTAGGAGCCGTTCTCCAGGATCGTGGACGAGGTGACGGCGCTCGGCGCGTTCTGCCTGATCTGGTAGGCGTAGCGCTGGGTCGCGGGCTGGCCGGCGGCCTTGGACTGGGTGGGCAGCCAAAGCGAGGAGAGCCGCCCGAGGGCGTCGTAGCGCAGGCTGGTCCGGGTGCCCGCGATGTCGACCTTCTCGGTGGCCTGGCCGCGGGTGGGCGTCACGGTGTCGGTGGACACGTGGTAGGCCGGCGAGGCGCCGCCCGTCACCTGCTCCTTGACCTGGACCGTGGACGGCACCCCGGTGGCCGGGGTGAAGAGGGTGCTCTTGGTGCGGGCGAGGCTGCTGCCGTCCGGGGCGGTGGAGTTCGGCGTGCCGGTCTCGGAGACGAGGCGCCCCAAACTGTCGTACGTCTTCCGGGCGGACACGACGAAGCTGCCGGCCTCGGAGCCGGACGCGCTCTTGCCGGCCTCCTCGGTGGTGGCCAGGCCCCGGGTGGGGGCGGTGCCGGACAGGCCCTCACGGGTGAAGGCGTTGCCGTCGAAGGACGTGCGGGTGTGGGAGACCAGCGTGCCGGAGCGGGTGTCATCCGGGCCGTCGCAGTCCTGAGCGGTGGTGATGGTCTCCGCTTCCAAGGCCATGGCCTTGGCCGGGTTGGCCGCGTAACTCCGCCAGGTGCACAGGGCGGTGTTCCCGGCCGCGCCGGGCTCGCCCCGGTCCAGGTCGCGCAGCGCGAGCCCGGTGGTCGCCCTGCCGAGCGTGGTGTCGTAGAAGGTGGCGGTCTCGGTGTCGCGCCAGCCGTACGAGACGGCCTGCCGCTCGTGGACGCGCGCGGTGCGCACCATGAACGCGTTCAGCGGGCGCAGTCCGGCGCGGGCGCGGGTGAGGGTGGGGCCGAGGGTCGTGGGGATCGAGATCCGGGTGGACGCCACGGTGTCGCTGTCGCCGAGGTAGGTGAGCTCCTCGAACGGCAGGCCGTTGAGCTCGTCCCGGTCCTCGTGGCTGAAGCGGCCGTCCTCGGAGGTGAGGGTGACCGGGGAACCGCCGCTGCCGTCCTTGGTGTTGCGGGACATGCCTCGGAAGTAGACGGTCTTCGTCTTCGTCAGGCGGTCGTCGACCCGCTCGCCGTCGCGGCGGTGGAAGACGGAGGTGTCACCGGTGCGCGTCTCGACGGCGGCGTAGCCTCGGAACTGGCTGTACGTGCGGGTGTCGGCGGCGGTGAGGTCGGCGTCGTCGTGGTGCCAGGCGGCGCCGCCGAGGTAGCGGTAGGTGGTGAGCAGGCCCGACAGGGTGCCGTCCTGGTTACGGGTGTTCTCGTCCTGGGTGCGGACGCTGGCCACGGTGTACTTGTGGAACCAGTCCTTCTGCTTGGATTTGTAGCCCGGCGGCTGCCAGATGACCGGGTAGCAGGGCATCGAGTGGGCGGCGGGGTCGGCGGGCACGTTGGCCGGGGTGCAGCCGGCCGGGTTGTAGGTGACCGTGATCTTCGCGCCGGTCTCGGTGGTGATGAACTGGATCCGGTCGTGGAACATCGCGGGCTGTTCGCTCACGGTGCCGACACGGTTGGGCAGTTGGGCGGGCCTGCCGAAGTCCGTCGCGGGCATCTCGACGGGGTCGGGGTTGTCCGGGGTGGTGTCCAGGCCGGTGCGCTTGACGCTCTGCAGCCAGAGGGTGGGCGCGTGGTCGCCGCCGTCGGGGAAGGCGTGGGTGAGGGTGTAGCCGTCGACCGGCTTGGTCGTGCCGCCCGCCGTCACCTGGGTGGTGATGCCGACGAGCCGCTTGCGGGACCAGAAGGACGGCGAGGACGCGGAGCAGACGGCTCCGGCCGCGCAGTCGAGGTCGGCGGGGACGTCGGGCCACCAGGAGGCGTGGGCGGTGGACAGCTCGCCCTCCCCGCAGGTCGCTCCCGCGGGCGTGCCGGGTATGCAGCGCTCGGCGACCTGGAACAGGACCTGCTGGGGCACGGTGCCGGTGTTCACGGTGGCGGCGGTCATGCCGTAGTCGATGCGGCGCAGGTGGCCGCCTCGGACGTAGGAGCTGCCCGTGGTGGTCCCGGCGGCGCGGTAGTGGTTGGTCTCGGGCTGGTAGTAGTACGCCGTGGCGTTGCCGTGCGGGTCGACCACGTAGTCCAGGTTCCAGCGCCAGCCCAGCTGGCAGGCGGTGGCGGCGAACGTCGAGCCCTGGCAGGAGCTTTCGGGCGTGCGGTGGACGGGGACCGTCCAGGCCGACCTGGTCTCCTCCTTGCCGGAGGCGTGTCCGGGGAGCTGATTGAGGCCGAAGTAGTACTCGATGCCCTTCTCGGTCACCTTGAAGTACTCGCCGTCGCGGGTGCCGTTGGAGGCTCCGCCGGAGAGCGTGAGGCGCTCGATCCTGGTGGTGGAGCTGTCTGCCATCGGGCGGAAGGTGGTGCCGTCGTACACGATCTGGGTGGTGGAGCCGTTGAGGGAGAGGCTCAGCACCTGTCCGGCCCAGCACAGGTCGCCGGAGTTCGCGGGGGCGCCCGCCGAGGAGTCGTTCTTGCAGGGGCGGTAGCTGCGCTCGATGTAGGACTCGGTGGACGTCCAGCCGTCGCCCAGCCACGAGGACTGGTTGTTGGTGCCCGCGGTGCGGCCGTCCTGGAGGGAGGAGTCGTACTTCAGGGTGACGTCGGGGGTGGGTCCGCCGACGGCGGCGGGCAGCGTGATCGGGTAGCTGTAGCGGAAGCCGCCCGTGTTGGAGCCGGCGGTCCAGGTGCCGGACGGGGAGAGCGAGGTGGCCTGGTACGAGCCCGCCGCGCCGTCGACGGTGGGGGTCGCGGCGAGGACGGTGGCCTCTCCGGACCGGGCGGAGGCGGCGGCCGTGCGGGCGGCCGGGAGGCGCACCTCGGCGCTGAGCGCCGTGCCGGGGACGGTCTTCAGCGGGGTGTGCTCGCGGCACTCCGGCCGTTCGGGTGTGGTCAGCGCGCAGGCGGGGAGCCGGACGAGGCGCAGCCGCGAGGCGTAGTCGCCGCCGTAGGCGGAGCGGAACGACGAGGGGTCGACCGTGACGGTGGCGGCGGTGGGTGTCCCGGCGCCGTCCTCGGCGCGGAGGGTGAACAGCAGGCCGCGGACTCCGGCGGCCTCGGCCTGCGCGGTGCGGGCGGTGCTGACCCGGACGCGGACGGGCGGCGCGCTCGTGGCGCCCTTCGTGCCCGGTTCGGCCTCGGCGCTCAGGAGGACGGGCAGGCGGCCGGCGCGGACGGGTCGGTCCGGTGAGCCGGCTGTGCCGTTCTTCGACTGGCGCGCGGATGGCCGGAGTTCGACGGTCGCCGTGGCCTCGGCCGGAAGAGTGCTTGCGCGGCGGGGGTCGAACTTGCGGTATGGGGCGGGCTGCCGGCTCGGGCCCGGCTCGGAGACGGTGTAGGCGAGCTGCGTGGTGCGGGGGGCCTCGGGAGCCGTCCACGGCTCGGTCCACGGCCACGGGGCGCCGAGCCCTGGGAGGAGGAGAGCGCCCGCGACCAGGGCGGAAGCGGAAGCCAACACCCCCTTTCTTCTTCGGCTGAGCCGACGGAACGATCTTTCCCCCATGACGACCTTCTTCCGTTCACGCGTGGTTGCGATTGATCAACATCCTTACAGGCGTGCTCAATTCATCTCCACGAGAACGCGCCACACTTACACACCCTCGAAACCGCACAAGGACTCACAAAGCCGCGCACAAATCTGTTCGCTCACGGCGAACCGAGCAGGGAACCCTGATGAGTTTCGGCCGTCCGGACGCAGAATGCTCGCACCGGGCGCGGCTCAAGATCATCGCGCCCCGACAGGGGGGAACACGGCCAGATGGCCTTCTTCAGACATGCCCGCGACCGGAAGTCGCGGATGACCGGCCTGGCCCGCTCCGGCTCGGGCGTCACCGCCCTCGCGCTGGCCGCCGGCCTGCTCGCGGGGGCCGCCGCACCGGCGGGAGCGACGGCCGGCACACCGGGACCCGGCACCGCGGGGTCCGGTACCGCCGGGTCCGGCACGCCCGCTTCCGCCGGCGCCCCGAAGCCGGGCGCCTCGGCCAGGCCGCCGGTCCTGCCGCCGGCGGAGAACCCGGCCGCCTCGCGAGGCGCGGGCAAGGGGCGCGGGGCCGCCCGGGAGGCGTCCGGGACCTCCACTCCTCGGGGCTCCGTTCCCGCCACCCGGGCCGCGCAGGAGGCGGCGAAGACCCGGGCCCGGACCACGGGCAAGGCCGTCCAGGTCGACGCGCTCACCACCGAGAACGCCCGGACCGTCGCCAACCCCGACGGCTCCTTCACCATGACCCAGAACGCGCAGCCGGTCCGGGCCAGGAAGGGCCGGAGCTGGGTCGCCGTCGACACCACGCTCGGCCGCCGCGCGGACGGGCGGCTCGCGCCCGCCGCCGCCGTCACGGAGGTCTCCTTCTCCTCGGGTGGCGACGGACCGCTCGTCACCATGGTCCGCGACGGCAAGAAGGTCTCCCTCGACTGGCCCACCGAACTGCCCGCGCCCGTCGTCTCCGGCGACACCGCGACGTACCGCTCGGTCCTCCCCGACGTCGATCTCGCCGTCACCGCCAACGCCGACGGCTTCCGGCACGTCCTGGTCGTCAAGACGCCCGCGGCGGCGGCCGATCCGGCCGTGGCGAACCTCCGGCTCGCCGCCGACACCACGGGCGTGACCCTCTCCGAGAACCGCAGCGGCGACGTGGTCGCCAAGGACGGCTCCGGCCGTACGGTCTTCCAGGCCGACCCGCCGCTCGTCTGGGACTCCGCGACCGCCGCGGGTCCGCGCGGCGCGGCCGCCGCCCCGAAGGCGCCGGGCAACGGTGCCACGAGGGGCGCCAAGGCCTCCGGAGCCCCCACCCGTTCCAGCGTGCGCGGCCCCGGCTCCGGCGCGCACCACACGCGGATGGCGATGACCGTCCGGGACGGCCGGATCTCCCTCGCCCCGGGCAAGGAACTGCTCCGCGGCCGCGACGTGGTCTACCCGCTCTACATCGACCCGACCTGGCGCGGCAATCCCTCCGTGACCAGCTGGGCCTCGATCAACAACATGGGCTGGAAGGCGACTTCCGGCAACGAGGCCCGCGTCGGGTACCTCGGCAACTGGAGCGGCTGCGGCGCGTACTGCAACTCGGTGTCGCGTGCGTACTTCGCCATGAACGTCGACGGCATCAGGGGCGCCAAGGTCACCTCCGCCTCCTTCCGCCCCTGGTTCTGGCACGCCGCCAACTCCGCCGCCGAGCCGACCGAGGTGTGGTCCGCCCAGGACGTCCCCGGCGACATGGGCTGGGGCAACCAGCCCGGCGACCCCTGGTACCTCGGCGCCGAGAGCTCCTGCAAGGGCAACGACGCGTGCGGCGACGGCGAGGTGTGGTTCAACGTCACCAGCGCCGCCCAGAACGCGGCCGGCGGAGGCCGCCGCACCTTCCTGGTGAAGGCGCAGAACGAGTCGGACAAGATGGAGTGGAAGAAGATCGACCCCGGCCAGACCTACTGGACGGTCACCTACTTCCTCGCGCCCTACCTCAACCCGGGCATGAACACCTCCCCGCTGATGACCTTCTTCGGCGGCAGGTACGTCAACTCTCGCGACGTGACCATGCAGATCACCGGCGGGAACGCCGCCGGCGAGAAGGTCGCCAGCGTGTACGAGATCTTCAACTGGTCCAACGGCCAGGCCACTTCGGCACGCACGCCGTGGCTCGTCACCGCGCACACCGGCAGCGGCGGCGCCTACACCTACGGCGGCCTCCCGGACGGCACGTACGCCTGGCACGGCGCCATCCACAGCGAGGAGGGCGACCTCTGGTCGCCGTGGACCGGCTGGTCGGACTTCACCGTCGACACCACCCCTCCCCCGACGCCCACGATCTCCTCGCTCGACTTCCCGCGCCAGAGCTACGGCGGCGCCTACAGCGAGGAGGGGACGTTCAACTTCAGCACGCTCGGCACCGACGACATCGCCGGCTTCATCTTCTCCCTCGACGGCGACCTCGGCTCGGCGTCCTGGAGCCAGTCGTCGCAGCCCCAGCCCTGGCAGTCCGGACAGCCCATCGTCCGGGGCCGGCAGTACTGGGTCCCCGCCTCCGGCACCATGGCCTCCGTGCGCTTCGCCCCCGGGGTCGTCGGTCCGCACTGGCTGAACGTCAAGGCCGTGGACCGCGCCGGGCACACGTCCGCGCAGCAGGGCCAGCACGGCTTCTACGCGGGATTGACACGCGCCGAGTTCGTGACCGGCGGCCAGCTCGTCGGCGGCTCCACCAAGGACTCGATCACCGCGGGCCCCGCGACCTGGAGCACCGCCGACGGCAACGCCAAGGTGATCCTCCAGAACGCCTGCTGCGCCGTGCAGTGGGGTGACGGGAAGCAGGCGATCCTGGCCGGACCGGTCTCGGTCGGCGACACGGCGGTCTACCGCTTCGTCGTGCCGCGCACCGGCTACTGGAACTTCGGCGCCAGCCTGACCCAGTCCTACGACTACGGCCGCTACAGCCTCACTCTGGACCGGGGCACCGGCACCGAGGCCGTCCTCGCCGACGACGTCGACGGCTACAGCCCGGCCGTCACCACCGTCTACCGCGACTTCGGGCCGCCGACGCGCGCGGGCGGCAAGCCGATCGAGCTCACCAAGGGCGTGCACACGCTCACCGTCAGGGTCACCGGCAAGAACGGGTCCTCCGGCGGACACCAGGTCGGCATCGACACGCTCCGGGTCGCCCTGATGAGCCCAGAGTGCAGGCTCGGCGACCTCACCGACTGCCGCAACAACATCTCCGTGAGCGCCGACGACAACCACGACGCGGCCGACGCGGACGGCGGCGGCATGAGCTTCTCCGCTCGCGAGCTCAACGAGGCCGGCTGGGCGCCGGGCACCTCGCTCACCGTCAACGGCGCCCCGATGAAGGTGCCGGGGTACGGAGCCGGCAAGGCCGACAACATCCTCTCCAGCGGCCAGACGATCACCGTCGACAGGAGCGGGGCCGAGAACCGAGGCAACGCCCTCGTCTTCCTCGCCTTCGCCACCGCCGGCACCGTCGAGGGCGCCAGCGGCTCCGTCACGTACCCCACGAAGCCCGACGGCAGCAGCACCTGCGGCGCCACGACCACCCACCCGTACACCCTGGACAGCGTGCCCGACTGGGTCACCGGGGACCCGAAGACCCGCGCGGCGGGCTTCGCCACCCGCAATCTGCGCAACGGCGCCACCGACCCGTACAAGCCGCAGCTGTTCGCCGTCTCGGTCGCGCTGCCCTGCCCGGGCCAGCCGATCAGCTCGATCCGGCTGCCCGTCGTGACCGACCAGCTCACCTACGGCAGGACCGCCCTGCACGTGATGGGCGTCGGCATCCGCACCGCCTCGTACGTGCCCGACGCCGGCTCCGCCCAGAACTGGAACGGCACCTGGGGCGCCAACCTCGACTCCAACGGCGGCACCTGGAACGAGCAGACCGTCCGCGTCCCGGCCCGGGTCACCGTGGGCAACAGCGCCGGGGGCAAGGTCCGCATCCGCCTCTCCAACTCCGTCAGCAGCCACCCGGTGACCCTGCCGAGGGTCACCCTCGCGCGCCAGGCCACCCCCGGTACGGCGGAGACGGCGGGCGCCCCGATCGCGGTCACCTTCGGCGGTTCGGCCTCCGTGACCATCCCCTCGGGCGGTGAGGTCACGAGCGACGCCGTCGACCTCCAGGTGCCGCAGCAGACCACCCTGCTGGTCAGCCTCCACATCCGGGGCTCGGTGCCGAACGTCCCGGTCCACGCCAGCCCGCAGGCCAAGATCTGGGCCACCGGGGAAGGCGCGGGCGACCACACGGGCGACACCTCGGCCGCCGCGTTCACGGTGGAGAAGCCGCACTTCCCCTACCTGGCGGCGGTCGACGTCACGCCGACCGAGCACAACAACGGCGCGCTCGCCCTCTACGGCGACCAGACCGTCAACAGCGACACGACCACCGGGGACAACGCCCACCACCTCTCGGACCTGATCTACGACCGGGTCGCCCGGGACTACGCGGCGGACCCGATCGAGAACCCCGCGCCGTACGGCGTGCTGGGCCTGGGCCGCAACAGCTGGACGACGTCCAACAACCTGCTCCCCGCCCTGTCGGGGAGCCCCGAGCGGCTGAGCCCGCCCAGCGCGGCGAACCCGGTGGACCGGGTCGTCCTGAGCCAGGCCAACGTACGGACCGTGCTGATCTCCACGGGCGCCTCGGACGTCATGAGCGACACCTCGGTCACCGACATCCAGCAGCGGCTCGGTGCCCTGGCCCAGCAGATCCGCCAGCGGTACGCCGACGAGCAGGCCGGCTACTCCAGCAAGATCGAGGTCCAGGTCGCGACGATTCCGCACGTCCTGGCCATGACCCCGGCCCAGGACACCGTGCGCCGGGCCGTCAACAACTACATCCTGTGCAGCCGTTCGGACCCGTCGGCGGGCGCCTGCACCGTCGACGGCCCCGCCCTCGGCGGCAACGCCGACGGCTCGGTGGACTTCGCCGCGGCGGTCTCCACCGACGGCACCGCGACCGGCCCGGTGAACGCCGACCGCTACCACTTCACCGACGGCGGCGGCAAGCGCCTGCCGAACCAGCGCTACTACGAGGCGCTGGCGGACCGCTTCGCCCAGGAGGTGCGCGGCATCTGACCTGAGTTCACCCCGTGGCGCCCGGCGGTCCAACCGCCGGGCGCCACGCGGTTTCTCCGGGCGCCGCCGCGCCTGCCCGCGCGGTTCACAGGATGCGTCGACCCGTCACGACACCACCCGAGGAACCAAGTTGAGCGCGAACACGAGATTCCGTTGAGCCGTCGGCGGAACGGGCGGCGGCGAGAACCCGCCGGTCGGCCCCGCCGATGTCGTCCTGACCGGCATGGTGCCCGCGAACACGCTCCCGACCGGTTACAAGGCGACACTGATCAAGCTCCGGTTCGTGCGGAAGGTCTCCACCGACGACCACGGCTCCCCGCCTGTCGACGGCCACACCGTGCGGACCTGGTTCCAACTCACCGGTGGCGCTCCCTCACCCGGCATCGGACAGCTACGGCTCCTCGCGCGGGAGACCGGCGGCGACAGCATCGCCGCCGGTCTCCACCCGGTCATACGCATGCAAATACAAGCCCGGCGAAGACCCGAACAGCGAAGAGGCGAAACTGCCCACCGGAGAGGGCGTCTAACCGAACTGCACTCCAGGCCAGGAGAGTACCTGTAAACGGGTCGGCATCGTCGACTAGATAAGTCTCATCAGTGGATACCTTGCGGCGGCATCCACCCTGGCGGGCTCCGCTCCGGGTACCGCATTCTTCGATGGCATCTCCATGGCAACCGGCATCGTGGGAGCACTCCTGCCCGGGCAAGGATACGGCTGGACCAGTGGAGAGTTCGCTTCGGCTACACTGATCATCGGATTGGGTCTGGTAGGCGCAAAGATGATTGCGGCTATTGATGGCGCCGCCAGCTTGGTCCAGTCCGCCGGCGCACGAATCGGCAAGACATTCGGTGACGCGTCAGCATCGATCTATTCGTCGATCAGCGGGTGGTTCGACTAGTCCGAAGAATCCGGTGTGGACTGCAACGCCCACACCGCAAGGAGATCAGGATTGAACCCTCCAACCATCCCAACGGACACGTGGTGGCTTCTGACGGTCACTTCGACCGTCTTCTTCCTTGCCGTGTGCCTCATTACAGTACCGACCCGCGAATATAAAATTCGGCTGGCGTGCCTCCCGTTGTTTGGCCTGCTCTACCTACCAGCCTCAGCAACCCTGCGAGGACACCAACTCGATACGGTGCTGATCATCCACGTCCTCACCATGCTGAGCGTTTCGATGGGTATTATCGGTCGCAGAAAAGACCTGAAGAAGATGTTCGACGACAAGCGGCTTTACGGAAAACAGAGCAGCCCTCCGAAACTGACGGCCCAGTTCCTGACCTCGGGAATATTGGCCATAGGCGTCTTGCTGTGGCTCCGCGGAGCGTTCTCCGGGGCATAACGCCGCGATAGCTCTCTCCGAGCTCACGAGTGGATGGCGCCGGTCGGCGCTACTCACCACTGCCGCATGCGCCGGAGAACGTGTGAACGCGAACTCAGGCGGCTCGCCATAGGCGACACCCACAGGTCCCGCACCGCCACCCTCATCAACGCCCAGTGGCTGCTGACGGCCCCCAGTCGCTTCGCGGAGGACCCGTCAGCCGGCTCCCCGTCTCCCCGGGTACGCCAAAGTGGAAGACCACTGGGACGACCGGCCGGAACGAACTCGACGCCACCGGCGGTCAGGTCCGCAAGGTGGTCGAAGTCATCCCGAGGACCGATCGAGACCTCGTCCTCGCCCTGCGCAGGCGTCGCGCGTGGGCCGTCTTCCTCACCCGTCTGCTGCCGGTGATCCGGACGCTGACCCCGGCGGCGGCCGGAATGGCCCGGGTGCGCTACGTCCACCTCCTTCCCGCCTCCCTGGCCGGCGCGGCCACGTGGTCGGCGCTGTACGTCTTCGGCGGCGCGCTCGCCGGCGCCTCGGCCAAGCGACTGGGCGCGTACCTCGGCACAGCGGGGTGGGCCGTGATCGGCGTGCTCGCCGCCCCGGCCGTAGGGGTCTGGATCCTCCGTCGCGTCCGCGTCGTGGTCAGCCCTGAGGTGCGGGGCCGCATCCTCGTCCGTGCCCGCCGCCGCCCGTACCGGCCTCGGTCCGCTGTCCCGTCTCAGTTCGTCTGCGTGTTGATCAGGTGGTCGCCGAAGTAGCCGACCACGACCAGGCCGCTGTTGTCGGTGTCGTCGAGGAAGTGCAGGCGCGGTGCCGGGGGCTCTCCGTCGCCGATGCGGATGTGTTCGACCATGACGGCCGTCCCGGTCGGTGAGATCTCCGTGGGGACCCGGAACGTGCGGTCGGACCGTCCTCGGGGGCTGGTGCGGGCGTACTGGCTTTCGGAGTGGGAGATCTTCTGCTCGCTGATCAGCGGGGTGCTCTGGGCCGCGCAGTACGCGCGGAGGTTGGCGAAGACGGCGCCCGCGCTGCCGCCGCCCGTCGCCCGGGCGAGGTTCTTGGCCTCGGCGTAGATCTGCATGACGGCCAGGGCGTCGGCCAGCCGGGCCCGCCACCTCGGGGCCTTGCTGTGGTGGTCCAGCTTCCGCGCGTCCCCGGGGTCGGCGGTGATCTCCAGGCACGCGCAGTACCGCCGGGCTCGCTCCAGGACGCCGGCGAAGTTCGGCGCCTCCAGACGCTCCCGCAGCGCGCGTGCGCCGGCGTCACCCGCGCCGCCGGGCTCGTCGTCGTGGCGGGGCTGGAGGCGTGCCGCGAGCGCGTCGCGGGCGCGCAGGGCCGCGCGCCGCTCGGCTTCGCTCGCTTCCAGCATGGCTCTCAGCGTGGCCCGGTCCGCCTCGCTCTCCGTCAGCCGCCGGGACAGCTCCTCCACCTCTGGTGTCTCGGGCGGCCCGGGCGGCTCTGACGTCCGGTCGGACATCGGCGGCTCCATGGGCTTCTCGCGGTTCCCGCCCTGGCGAAGGAGCGCGTGGGCCCTCTCCACATTGCGCTCCGCCTCCCGGCGGCGTTCCGTCTCGGCGGCCACCTTCCGTTCCAGCCGGTCGATGTCGTGCCGGTACCCCTCGATGAGGCCGCTGGTCCTGGTGCGGATCTCCTCCAGCTCGCGCACGAGCCGGGCCGACATGAGCGCCGTCTGAAACGGACGCTCTGCCCCTGGCCCGAAGGGGCTGTTCGTCTTCATGGCTCCTCCAGCACGACTCGACGAGTCCCGCACACGCCGTCAGTGCGCGCGCCGCTCCGGCTCCGCCTCGAAGGCGCCCCCGGCACCAGGCCGCGCTCGCCCCATCCTGGGGGCGCGGACGGGCGGCTCGCAGGCGAAGCGCGGTTCTGGGACCAATCCGCCCCGCTCCCAGCCCTGCGCCTGCGCCTGCGCCTGCGCCTGCGCCTGCGCCTGCGCCTGCGCCTGCGCCTGCGAGAATGGTGCGGTGATCCGCCACGACCCCGAGATCCAGGCCCTGTACCGCCGTTACTGCCTGCCTGAGCGCCGCTACCTGAAGCTCGGCGGTTCGGTGCTTCGCATGCCGCGCGAGCAGTACGAGCCGTTCCTGCGCGCCCTGGCGGCTGACGCGAGCGCGGTCACCGACGCCGAGCTCGGCATCCTCTTCGAAGGCAGCTGGCGCGAGCGGCGGACAGCCGCCTGGCTCGCCGCCGTCTCGCGCCGCGAGCACGTGCGTGAGCGGGTGGGAGCGCTGCTGCTGGAGAGCGAGGTCTGCTGCGCGGCCGGAGGCTACTCCGTGGCGCTGGCCAGTTTCGGCACCGCCGAGGACGCCGATCTGCTCGCCGCCTATCTGGATCGCTACCTACGTCGGCCGGATCTCGCCTACGACCAGCCGATCGTCATGGGCGCCCTGGCCCACATCGACGCAGCCCAGGGCGGCGACCGGGCCGACCGCTTCCTGCGGGAGGGCGGCCTGTGGCACACCTGGTACCGGGACGCGCCCCACATGCTCGGCGACGGCGACATCTCCTCCTACACCCGCGGCATCCGCCTCGCCTGTGCCGTCGTGGACGAGTGCCGATGAGGCCGGCCGGTCCGCCCCGTGCGTTCACGTCCTGAACACAGCAGGGGCCGCATCCGCACCGGTGACGGCATTCAGCCACTGGTGGTGTGAAGTCTTGACGGCTTCATGGGGGTTCAGTTGACTCACGCGGTGTATTCCGTCCGGTGGTCCAGACCTCGGAGGCGCTTCGTGAGATCCGTACGTGTCAGACCGGCCAGGCGCCGGATCAGAACCGCTCTGCTGGCCTCGGCCGGTGTGCTCGTCGGCCTGCTCCCGCTCTCCCAGACCTCGGCCTCGGCCTCGGAACCGCCGCCCACGGCGGTGGACCGGTTCGAGGGGGAGGTCCCGTTCGCCGGGCCGCCCGCCGAGGGGATCTTCACCTGGGGCGGCGACGGCGACGACCAGCCCCGCCTTGAGCTCCGGGAGCGCCCCGACGCGCCCGAGGGCGCGCGGGTGCTGCACGGCTCGTACGACATCAGCGGCTGGGGCGGGTTCAGCCACGACTTCGCCTTCGACCGGCCCGCGCACGACTGGAGCGGGCGGGCGGGGCTGCGCTTCTGGTGGTACGGGCAGAACACCGCCCCGCTGCCGCCAGGTTCGGGGCCTCGGGTGGCCTTCGAAATCAAGGACGGCGGGGCCAACGGCGAGGCGTCCGAGCTGTGGACCACCTCCTTCACCGACGACTGGCAGGGCTGGCACCTGGTCGAGATCCCGTTCTCGCGCTTCGAGTACCGCACCGACTACCAGCCGGTCGGCGGGATCGACCAGGTGCTCGGGCTGAACGCCATGTGGGGGTACGCCTTCACCTTCCCGGTGGGGCGGCCCGGCGAGTTCATGATCGACGGTGTGGAGGTGTACGGGGCCGCCGACCCGGTCGCGCGGGCCAAGGTGGTCACCGACACGGTCGTTCACCCTGTGAAGGAGGGCGGCTCCGCCGAGGTCCGGGTGTCCGTGGCCACCACCGGCGCCGGTCCGCTGACCGAGCCGGTGACCGTCGACTACGCCGCCGGGGGCGGTACCGCGACTCCCGGGGACGACTTCCGGCCGGTGTCAGGGACGCTCACCTTCCCGGCGGGCACGCCCTCGGGGACCGCCCGGACCCTCACCGTGCGCACCGTGAAGGACCGGGCCGGGGAGACCGCCGAGACCGTACCGGTGAAGCTGACCGTGACCGGCGCCCGGCCGCCCGCCGAGGATCCGCTGGTCGTCATCGACGCGCACGGGCTGCCGTACCTGGACGCGCGGCTGCCGGTGCGCGCGCGGGTGGCGGACCTGCTGGCCCGGATGACCCCGGAGGAGAAGGCCGGGCAGATGACCCAGGCCGAGCGCAACGCGCTCAAGGCGCCGGCTGACATCGCCGCGTACGCGTTGGGCTCGCTGCTGTCCGGCGGCGGTTCGGTGCCGACGCCCAACACGGCGGCGGGCTGGGCGGACATGGTGGACGGCTTCCAGCTGCGCACCCGGGCGGCCCGGCTCCAGATCCCGCTGATCTACGGGGTGGACGCGGTCCACGGCCACAACAACCTGACCGGCTCCACGATCGTGCCGCACAACATCGGCCTGGGTGCGACCCGCGATCCGGCGCTGGTCGAGCGGACCGGCGCGGTCACCGCCGCCGAGGTACGGGCGACGGGCGTCCCGTGGGACTTCGCGCCCTGCCTGTGCGTGACCCGCGACGAGCGCTGGGGCCGGTCCTACGAGGCCTTCGGCGAGGACCCGGCGCTGGTCACCGCCATGGAGACGGTGATCCGAGGGATGCAGGGCGCCCCCGACGGGCGGGACCTGGACCGCCCGGACAAGGTGCTGGCCACCGCGAAGCACTACGTCGGCGACGGCGGCACCGCGTACGGCTCGTCCAGCACCGGCTCGTACACCATCGACCAGGGTGTCACCCGGGTCACCCGGGAGGAGCTGGAGGCGGTGCACCTGGCGCCGTTCCGTGAGGCCGTCCGGCGCGGGGTGGGGACGGTCATGCCCTCGTACTCCTCGGTGGACTTCCTCGGTGACGACGCCGGGCCGGTGAAGATGCACGCGAGCGCCGAGCTGATCGAGGGGGTGCTGAAGGGGCGGATGGGCTTCAAGGGCTTCGTCATCAGCGACTGGCAGGCCATCGACCAGATCCCCGGGGACTACGCGAGCGACGTGCGGACCTCCGTCAACGCGGGGCTCGACATGGTCATGGTGCCGACCGCGTACCGGGAGTTCCACCGCACGCTGGTCGGCGAGGCGGCGGCGGGCCGGATCCCGGCGGCCCGGATCGACGACGCCGTGGCGCGGATCCTGGAGCAGAAGTTCCGGCTCGGCCTGTTCGAGAAGCCGTACGCCGACCGGTCCGGGCTCGGCGCGGTCGGCTCGGCGGAGCACCGGGCGGTGGCCCGGGAGGCGGCGGCGAAGTCGCAGGTGCTGCTGAAGAACGCGGGCGGGCTGCTGCCGCTGAAGCCCGAGCAGAAGGTGTACGTGGCCGGCTCGAACGCGGACGACCTGGGCAACCAGAGCGGCGGCTGGACGGTCTCCTGGCAGGGGTCGTCGGGGCGGATCACCACGGGCACCACGGTCCTGGAGGGGATGCGTTCGGCCGCCGCATCGCCGGACTCGGTGACCTACTCCAAGGACGCCTCGGCGCCGATGGCCGGGTACGACGTCGGCGTGGTGGTCGTCGGCGAGACTCCCTACGCGGAGGGCGTCGGCGATGTCGGCAACGGGCACGACCTGGAGCTCTCGGCGGCCGACCGGGCGGCCGTGGACCGGGTGTGCGCGGCGATGCGCTGCGCGGTGCTGGTCGTCTCCGGGCGGCCGCAGCTGGTCGGGGACCGGCTGGACCGTATGACGGCTCTGGTGGCGTCCTGGCTGCCGGGCACCGAGGGCGACGGGGTCGCCGACGTGCTGTACGGGAAGCGGGCGTTCACCGGGCGGCTCCCGGTGACGTGGCCGCGTTCGGAGGCTCAGCTGCCGGTCAACGTCGGGGACGCCGTCTACGATCCGCAGTTCCCGTACGGCTGGGGGCTGACCACGCTCGGCGCGGCTCCGCGGGGCGGCGAGGCCGCGCTGCGGGCCCTGGCCGTGACGGCGGCGGTGGTCGAGCGGACCACGGGAGCCGGTTCGCCGGCCGGGCGCGCGGTGGCCGACCGGGCCCGGGCGATCGCCGCGCAGCGGATCGGCGGGCGGTTCGGGCCGGCGGTCGCCAAGCCGTTCGCCGAGGCGGACCATCTGCTGCTGACGGGTGATCTGACGGGCGCGGTGGAGCGGCTGACGGTCGCCTTCCGGGCGGTCGCCGCCGCTCCGTAGGCGCGGGGACCCGTCCGAGGCCCCCGCGCCGGACGGTGCGGGGGCCTCAGGTCTGCCGGGAGGACTCGGGGCGTACACCCGCGGGCGCGTGGCGCCGGGGTCAGCCGGTGAAGGTCCACTTCTGGTTGGCGTTGCCGGTGCACCACCAGATCAGGACCGGGGTGGCGTCGGCCGGGTTCTGGTCGCGGACGTCGACGCATTTGTCGGCCGGGATGTTGACGAGGTCCCTGGTGGTGGCGTTGTAGTCGAAGCGTTGGGCGCCGGTGCCGTTGCAGTCCCACAGCTGGACCTTGGCCCCGGGGTCCGTGGAGGCGGCGTTGACGTCGAGGCACTTGCCGAGCGCGCGTACGGTGCCGTCGCCGGGCAGCGTCCAGCGCTGCGCGGCGGTGCCGTTGCAGGTGTAGAGCTGCACCTGGGTGCCGTTGGCGGTCTGGGAGCCCGCCACGTCGAGGCACTTGCCGGCCAGGCCGGTGAAGGCGCCGGTGCGGCCCCCGCCGCCGTCGGCGGTGGTGACGCGGACGTAGTCGACGACCAGCTGGTTCGGGAACGGGGTCGAGCCGTCCGGGTTCCCCGGCCAGTCGCCGCCGACCGCGAGGTTGAGGATGAGGAAGAAGGGCTTGTCGAACACCCACTGGCGGCCGCCTAGGTCGGCCGGGGTGCGGCGCTGGTAGACCTGTCCGTCGACCGACCAGGAGACGGCGCCGGGGGTCCAGTCCACGGCGAAGGTGTGGAAGTCGTCGGCGAAGGCCCGTCCGCCGGGGAGGCTGTAGGCGGCGCCGATCCCGCCGCCGCCCGAGTAGCCGGGGCCGTGCAGGGTGCCGTGCACGGTGGAGGGCTCGTACCCGACGTTCTCCATCACGTCGATCTCGCCGCTGTTGGGCCAGCCGACCTGGCCGATGTCCTGGCCGAGCATCCAGAACGCGGGCCACATGCCCTGCCCGCGCGGCACCTTCATCCGGGCCTCGACGTGCCCGTACGTGGAGGTGAAGCGGCCGGAGGTGTTCAGACGCGCCGAGGTGTACTCGCACCGGCCGTACCAGCACTGGTAGTTGCCGGGGTTCTCGCGCCGGGCGGTGATGACCAGGTTGCCCCGGCCGTCGAGGGCGGCGTTGGAGGCGCCGGGGGTGTACCACTGGCGCTCGTGGTTGTTGACGTTGTCGCCGGTCTCGACGTTCCAGCGGCCTGGGTCGGCGGCGGCGCCGGCCGGGCCGTCGAAATTGTCCTCGAAGGTGACGGCGTTGACGGAGCCGATGGCGTGGGCGGAGTCGGCCGCGCTTCGGGTGGCGGTCTGGGAGGTGACGGCGGCTGACGGGCGGTGGGGCCGCGGGGCGGCGGCCGTGGCCGTCGTCCAGCTGAGGGAGACGGTCACCGCGGCGGTGAGCAGGGCCGCCAGTCGTAAGGACCGGCTGATGCGGGAGGGGGCGGACATGGGTACCTCGATTCGCGTACTGGTCCGGACCTGTGCGTGAGGGGAGTGAATCGCCTTGACGCGTCCCGGTCAAGTCGTCGGCTCTGCCGCCGGCCATCCGTCATGGGAGCGCGCCCGAGGACCGTACGCACGAGGCCGCCAGACTGGCGCGCGGTTCGTCTCGGGTGACACCTTCCCGTCCGGCGAGATGTTTCGACGAGGCCGACCCAGGTGGCGGCGAGCAGGACGTGCGCCGTGAACGCGCCGCCTGCCCGGCCGGGCAGCCGTGCCAGCGCACGGATGCCGGTCGGCGTACGCCACGGTTCGGGCCGGGCGTTCTCGACCAGGCGCGGGGCACCCGGGTGAGCGTTCCCCAGGCCGGGATCGACGCCGAGACCCGGGTCGGACAGGTGGAGCGGGGCCGCCCCGCCGGGCGAGACCTCCACGGTGAACGAGACGTCGGCGCTCCGCGCCACGGCGAGGGCGTCCCGTACGCGCTCGATCGCGCCGAACTCCTCCCGCATATCCGGGATCAGACGAGCACGTTCGGGCTGCGGGCACCGTCGCCCCGTCGGCACGCTGCACGAATGCGGACCGACGCGGACCGATGCGCCCCGCCGCGTATCCGCCCGGCGCCTCCAAGGTCCGCGTGTGGGTTGCAAGGAGAGATTCATAGGGAACTCATACGTAAACGCCAGGCGGATTCACAGCCGGGCAGCACACCCTTTCGGCCCATGAGATCTGTGATCAGAGGCCGGACCCTCCTGGTCAACAGCGCGCTTGCCGTGCTGCTGGCAGGGGGCGTCGGCTTCGCTTACGTGTCGTTGGGGGACGACGAGGCGACCGCCTCGGCCACCACGAGGACCACGACCGTCCTGCGCGGGGACCTGTCGGCCTCCGTGTCGGCGTCAGGATCGGTGGAGAGCGCGACGAAGCGGGCGTTGGCCTTCACCGGCTCGGGCACCGTGACCAGGATTCACGTCAAGGTCGGCAGCACGGTGAAGAAGGGCCAGAAGCTGGCCGAGCTGGACCGGACCGAGGCCCAGGAACAACTCGACGCCGCGAAGGCCGATTTGACCGTCGCCGCCGATGGCGACACCAGCACCGCACAGGGCTACGCGAGCTACGTGCAGGCCAAGAACGCGGTGAGCGCGGCGCAACGGGCACTCGACGGGACGGTGCTGTACGCGCCGTTCGCCGGGACCGTCACGGCCGTGAACGGTGGCGTCGGGGACTCCGCGACAGGGGCCTCCGGCTCCCCTTCTTCCTCTTCCTCTGCTTCCTCTGCTTCCTCTTCCTCTGCTTCTTCCTCCGCTTCCTCTTCAAGCGGCTTCATCGAGCTCGCCGATCCGGGAAAGGCCCAGGTGACGGGCGACTTCACCGAGTCGGACGCCACCAAGCTCAAGGTGGGGCAGACGGCGACCGTCACCTTCGCCGCGCTCCCGGACGTCACGGCCCAGGGCAAGGTGGCCGCGATCGACAGCACGCCGACCACTACGAACAACGTCGTCACCTTCGCGGTGACGATCACCCTGAACGCCAAGCCCGCGCAGGTGCGGATCGGGCAGACCGCCAGCGCGACGGTGACCGTCTCGCAGGCCGGTGACGCCCTGTACGTCCCGAACGCGGCGGTCACGAGCGCGGGCGGGCAGAGCACCGTGACGGTGCTGGAGAACGGCAGGCCGGTGGTGAAGACGGTGACCGTGGGCATCGTCGGCGACAGGGGTACCGAGATCACGTCCGGACTGAGCGAGGGCGAGCAGGTCCAGATCACGGTCGCCGCCGGTACCGCCGGCACCGGGTCCCCGACACAGCGCGGCGGGTTCGGCGGCGGGATGGTCTCCGGAGGCGGACGCGGCATGGGCGGCGGCCGATGAACACCGCCACCGTCCCCGTCCCCGTACTCGACGTCCGCGGTCTGACCAAGGTCTACGGTCAGGGCGAGACCGCCGTCCACGCGCTGCGCGGCGCCAGCATGACGGTGGAGCGGGGCGACTACGTGGCGATCATGGGGCAGTCGGGCTCCGGCAAGTCGACGCTGATGAACATCCTGGGCTGCCTGGACGTACCGACGGAGGGGCACTACCTCCTGGACGGCACGGACGTCAGCGGGCTCAGCGAGCGGCAGTTGTCGATCCTCCGGAACCGGAAGATCGGATTCATCTTCCAGAGCTTCAACCTGATACCCCGGATGACGGCGCTCGCCAACGTCGAACTCCCCCTCGCCTACGGCGGGGTGAAGGCGCCCGAGCGGCGCCGCCGGGCGCTCGCGGCGCTCGACCTGGTCGGGCTCTCCGAGCGGACCGGCCACGAGCCGAACGAGCTCTCCGGCGGACAACAGCAACGCGTCGCCGTGGCGAGGGCCCTGGCCACCGCCCCGTCCCTGCTGCTCGCCGACGAGCCGACCGGCAACCTCGACAGCAAGTCGACGCTCGACGTCCTCGACGTCCTCGACCGGCTCTCGGCCTCCGGCCGCACCATCGTCCTGATCACGCACGAGGACGAGGTCGCCAAGCGCACCAAGCGGGTCGTCCGCCTGGTCGACGGCGACATCGTGGAGGACCGCAGACAATGAACCCCATCGAGATCCTGCGGTTCGCCCTGCGCGGTCTGGGTGCCAACAAGCTTCGCAGCGGGCTGACGACCCTCGGCATCCTCATCGGCGTCGGCGCCGTCATCCTGCTGGTGGCGGTGGGCAACGGCTCCTCCCGGCAGATCCAGGACAGCATCGCCCGACTCGGCGCGGGCGCCCTCACCGTCTCCGCCTCGACCACCGGACAGGGCGGCGGAGCCCGCCAGGCGGGCCCTGGCGGATTCGGCCCGTCCGGCGGGGCCGGCGGCGGCCAGCAGACGAACACCGGGCCGCGCACGCAGGCCAAGAAGCTCACGGTGGAGGACGCCAAGGCACTGGTGGACCCGGTGAACGCGCCGTCGGTCGAGAGCGCCTCCCCCGTCGTCAACGCCAGCGCGCGGACGACCACGTATCTGGCCTCCAGCCACAGCATCGGTCAGTTCGTCGGCAGCGACACCGCGTACTTCAAGGCGAACAACAAGAAGCTGCGGCGCGGTTCGCTGTTCACCGCCGAACAGGTCGCCTCGGGCGCCAAGGTCGCCGTCATCGGTCAGACCGTCGCCGAGGAGCTCTTCGGCCGGGTCGACCCGATCGGCAAGAAGATGAACGTCAACGGCGCCTTCTTCACCGTGTCCGGCGTCCTGGCGGAGTCCGGCTCGTCGTCGAGCGGCTTCCAGGACGCCGACGACACCGCCATCGCCCCGTACACCGCCGTCCAGGGCACGCTCACCAGCTACGGCGCGCTCAGCCAGATCGTCGTCCAGGCCAAGACCCCGGGCGCCGTCGACGCGGCCCAGGCCGAGGTGACCGCCGTCCTGAACCAGCGGCACGGCACCACGGACTTCCAGGTCTTCAACCAGGCGAGCCTGCAGTCGGCCGTCGCCGAGTCGAGCGAGACCTTCACCGTCCTGCTGGGCGCCGTCGCCGCGATCAGCCTGCTCGTCGGCGGCATCGGCGTCACCAACATCATGCTCGTCACGGTCACCGAACGCACCCGCGAGATCGGCATCCGCAAGGCCATCGGCGCTCCCCGCGGAGCCGTCCTCGGCCAGTTCATCGCCGAGGCCACGATCCTCTCCCTGATCGGCGGCATCCTCGGTGTCGCCGCGGGAGTCATCGGCAGCCGTTTCGAGATCGTCGGCGTGCGGCCCGTGATCGCCCCCTGGTCGATCGGCCTCGCGCTCGGCGTGTCGGTCGCCATCGGCCTCTTCTTCGGCAGCTACCCGGCCAACCGCGCCGCTTCCCTGCGCCCGATCGAGGCGCTGCGCCATGAGTGAGGACAGATCCATGAACCGACCCTCGAACGAATCATCGGACCAGCCGTCGAACCAGGCATCGGAGCAAGCATCGGAGCGAGCGTCCGGCCGGGGACCGGACCACGCATCGGAGCAGGCATCGGAGCAGTCCACCGGTCAATCCTCGGACCAGAGCACCGACATCCTGGCCGACTCCCCGTTCTCCGGGGACCTCGACGCCACGCTCAAGTCGGCGCCCGCGCGACGGCGCCTGCCCGGCGTGGCGCTCTTCCTGGCCGCGGGCATCGTGGCCGTCGGCGGGTTCATCGCCGGTGTGTACGTGGAGAAGGGTGACGGCTCGGCCTCCGCCGACCGGCCGGGCGGCGGCCGGTCGTTCGGCGGTCAGATGCCGGAGGGCGGCGGGCAGCTGCCCGGCGGCCGGGCGCAGGGCGACGGCTCGGGCTTCCCCGGCGGCGGTCAGAACGGAGGCGGTCAGGGCGGCGGCCCGGTCGGCGGTCAGGGACGGCAGGGCATGTCCTTCGGGACCGTCGGCAAGATCAAGGACGGGGTGGTGGAGGTCACCACCCCGGACGGCAGGACGGTCGAGCTGAAGACGGGGGACTCGGTCGTCCTCCGGCCCCAGGGCGCGGGCCGGGGATCGGCTCCGGCCGGCGCCCCGACCGAAGGGGCACAGGGATGACCGGGGCGATCCGTATGACCGGTGCGGGCCGGCTCGGCGGCGACGGCCCGCAGAGTGGGGCTGACCGGTGACGACAGCGAGAAGGCGTCGGACGACGGGGAGGAGGCGCCGGACGGCCGCCGTGTACGGCGTGCTCGGCGCCGTCCTGATGGGCGGCGGGCTGATGACCGTACGGGCGGAGGGCAGCACCGTCGCCCCGCAGTCCAGGGAACCCGCCAGGGCCGCCCCCGATGTCGAGGCCGACGCGGACCCGTCCGCCTCCGGGACGCTGGAGAGCGCGAGCACCCGGACGCTGTCGTTCGCGAACGGGGGCACGGTGACGACGCTCAAGGTGAAGGCCGGCCAGAAGGTGAAGAAGGGCGACGTGCTGGCCCAGGTCGACTCCGCCGAGTCCGTCGAGAGCAGGACGGCCGCCTACTGGTCGTACCTCTCGGCCTCCCAGGTGCTCGACGAGGCCGGTGACGCGGGGTACCCGAAGGCGTACGCGTCCTATGTGAAGGCCCGGAACACCTACCGTCAGGCCGAGCGGGCGGTCGAGGGCACGAAGATCGTCGCCCCGTTCGCCGGCACGGTGACCTCGGTCGACGCCGAGGCCGGGCAGGAGGTGTCCAAGGGGGCCGCGGTCCTCACCCTCACGGATCTGTCCCGGCTCCGGGTCAGCGCCGACTTCACCGAGGCCGACGTCGTCGCGCTGGCCGAAGGCCAGCAGGCGTCCGTCACCCTCGGCTCCTCGGGCGCCACGGTCCAGGGCCGCGTGACCTCGGTGTCGCCCGTGCCCGTCGCCTCGGAGAGCTCGGGCGGCACCGGGCAGGGAGGCGGTGGCCAGCAGTCGTCGACCCAGGTGGTCCGCTACACCGTCCTCGTCTCCCTCGACGCCCTCCCCGCGACGGTCCGGGCGGGCCAGGCGGTGACGGTCGAGGTGCACGTCTGAGCAGCGGTGCCGACACCGCCGAACAGGGCCCGGACGGCCTCTCGTCCGGGCCCTGTTCCCCCGGCCTCGCCCTGGCCTCCGCGGATTCCGGTACGACTGCCGCCAGGAATCAGACGATCGCTGACGAATGGGTTGCCCGGGCCGGACACCGTACTGGTCCTCCTTCCCACCGTGACGCTGGTGGCGTGGGAGAGCACCTGGGGGTCGCCCCCGGTCGCCGCCTTCGAGAACACGGTCACCACGGCCGTGAACAAGCTGTACTGAGCGGTCAGGGTCCGGTCCGCCGCGTGAGCGCCCCCGGTCCTCTCCCCTCGGACACCTAGGAACGCACCGGCGGTCCGTACACGCCCGCCAGTTCGACCGCCAGGCGAGCGAGCCGCTCTCTCGCCTCCGGCGGCTCCAGCACCTCGACGCGGGCTCCGAGTCCGGCCAGCCGCGTCGCGACGACCTCCGGCGTCGGCCCGTCGACCGCTATCTCCGTCCACCCGTCCGGGAGGTCCGGGCCGACGCGCAGACGCCCGTGGAACAGCCTCTCCAGTAGCGCCATGGCCCCCGGCTCGGCCCGGGCGCGGACCGTCGCCGCGTACAGCCGTTCCTCCAGGCGCGCGGCGAACGAACGCCAGACCGTGGGGAGGTCGAAGCCGGGCGGTCGTACGACGGGCTCGCCGGTCGGCTCCACCGAGGCGACCCGGCTGAGCCGGAAGGTCCGCAGGCCCCGCTCCGTATCGGCGACGAGGTAGTCGTGGCCCGCTTTGGCGACGAGCCCGAGCGGATGGACCGTGCGCACTCCGGCGGGCTTGCCGGGTCCCGCGTACCCGAGCTTCACCTGGATCCCGTCCACCACGGCCCGCCGGAGCGTGTCGAGGTGCGGCCCGGTGGCCGTGACGTCGGCGCGCGACCAGTCCGTGCCGTCGGTGTGCCCGGCCCGCGAGGCGGCCTCGGCGCCCGCCCGCAGGGGCTCGGGCAGGGCACGCACCAGCTTGCGCAGGGCCGTGCGGAGTTCGGGCGTGGCCGACGAGGGGCCGGCCAGCAGGAACAGGGCCCGGATCTCCGTCGCGTTCAGCCCGGTGAGGTCCGTACGGGCGCCGCCGACCAGCGACCAGCCGCCGCCGCGGCCACGCTGCGCGTACACGGGGATGCCCGCGCTGGACAGCGCCTCCAGGTCGCGGCGCGCGGTCCGCGGCGACACTTCGAGCTCGTCGGCTACCTCGGCGACGGTCACGCGGGCGCGCGTTTGGAGGAACAGGAGGGTGGCCACCAGGCGATCGGCTCTCATGCCGGGGATTCTTCTGGGGAAATAGGCCAGGAGATGACCTGTTCGGGTTCCAGGATGAGGGCATGACGCACACCGAGAACACGGCATCGCCCGTTGACGCCACCACGGACACCGCAGCTCACACCACCGCTCACACCCCTCGCGGCACTGCGCCTTCGGCGCCCTCGGCGCCCGCCGCTCCCGCCGCTCCGACCGGCGACGACCCTCGCCAGGCGCTGCTGAAGGCCGTCGCGCTGGCCGGACGTACCGTGGCCGCGGTCCGGCCCGAGCAGCTCGACGGGCCGACACCCTGCACCGACTTCACCGTCCGGCGGCTGGCCGGGCACCTCGTCGCCGTGCTGCGCCGGATCGCCCTCGCCGGGCGGGGCGGTGACGTGACGAGCCTCCCCACGGTCGCCGACGACATCCCGGACGCCGAGTGGCAGGAGGCGTGGGATGCCGCGGTGAGTGAGGTGGAGGCGGCGTGGGCGGACCCCGCGATCCTGGGCCGGACGCTGACGCTTCCCTTCGGCAGCCTCCCGGGCGCCGCCGCCGCTGCCGTGTGGACCTCGGAGTTCACGGTGCACACGTGGGACGTGGCCACCGCGACCGGCCAGCTCCCGGACTGGGACCCGGAGCTCGTGGCGATCTCGTACGCCGCCATGAGGCGGGGGCTGCCCGCCGGGCCGCGCGACGGCGCGCCGTTCGGGGCCGCCGTGGACGTCGACGCGGACGCCCCGGCGATCGACCGTCTCGTGGCGTGGTGCGGACGCACGCCGTGACCGGCGCCCGATACAGGGAGGGCCGCCCCTGGACGGAGACCCCCTGGGCCGCTCGACGGCCCCGTCAGGCGAGCTGATCGGCCTCCCTTCCTTCTGTCTCGCCGAGGCGGACGTCGCGGAGCGCGAGGGAGGCCGCGGTCGCGATGCCCAGGAGCAGCGCGGCCGCTGTCAGCAGGGTCAGTTGGAGGCTGTGGGTGAAGGCCGTCCGTACGGCGTCGGTGGCTTCCGCACCGTGGGAGCGTGCCTCGCGCAGCGCTTCGGCGAGCGTGCCGGAGGCGGGGATCTCGGCAGGGAGCCGGGCGGAGAAGAGGACGGTGCCGAGGGTTCCGAGGGAGGCGATGCCGAGGGCGGCGCCGAGTTCGGTGCTGGTCTCCGCCACGGCCGAGGCGGCGCCTGCCCGCTCGGGCGGGGCAGCGGCGAGCACGATGTCGGTGGCCAGCAGGGCGACGACCCCCACGCCGATGCCGGTCACGGCGGCCCCGGTGACCAGCCAGGCCAGCCCGTGTCCGGCGCCGCCGGCTCCCCCGGCTCCCCCGGCTCCATCGACGGCACCGGCCGCACCGGCACCACCGGCGATCACGCAGCCGGTCGCCGCCGTGACGAGGCCGAGGACGACGACGGTCCCGGGGCGCAGTCGCGGGGCCGACTTCCCGGCCACCGTCAGACCGACGAGGACGCCGACGACACTGGGCACCATCCACAGGGCGGCCGCCAGGGCGGTGAGACCCAGGACGCTCTGCAGGTACTGCGCGGCGAGCAGGGTCAGGCCCATCAGGGCGAACTGGGTGCCGCCGTTGGCGAGGATCCCGGTGCTGAACGCACGGCGCCGGAACAGCGCGATGTCGATCAGGGGGCGGGTCAGCCGCAGTTGGCGGACGACGAACGCGGTTCCGGCCGCGGCGCCCACACCGAGCGAGGCAAGCCCGGCGAGGCCGATCCCGTCGGCAGCGGTGAGCTTGGCCCCGTAGACGACGGGGAGGATCGCGGCCATCGACAGGACGACGCTCAGCAGGTCGGTCCGTCCTGCGGCGGGGTCCTTCGCCTCGGGCAGGAGCACGGGCCCGGCCCCCAGCAGCAGGACCGCGACGGCGATGTTGACCAGGAGGACCGAGCCCCACCAGAAGTGCCCGAGGAGGACACCGCCGAGGACGGGGCCGAGGACGGAGCCCGCCGCGAACCCCGCGGACCACACCGCGATCGCGGTGCGGCGCTGGGTGCGGTCACGGAACATGGTGCTGATGAGGGCGAGGGTGGACGGGGCCAGCATCGCGGCGCCGACCCCCATCAGCGCGCGGCAGCCGATCAGGGTGGCCGCACTGCCGGAGTAGGCGGCGGCCACCGAGGCGCAGCCGAACAGCGCGGCGCCCGCCATGAGTATCCGGCGCCGCCCGAACCGGTCTCCCAGGACGCCCATGGTGAGGAGCAGGCCGGCGAGCAGGAAGCCGTAGATGTCCAGGATCCACAGGACCTGGGTACCGCTGGGCGCCAGGTCCTGGCTCAGCGCCGGGACCGCGTAGAAGAGGACGCTGATGTCCATCGACACGAACACGCACGCCGCGACCAGGACCGCGAGACCGGCCCACTGACGCCGGCCGGCCGCCGGCGGCACTTGCGTTACGGACACGAGGAGAACTCCTTGAACAGGCCGCGGAGGGCCGCGCTTTCAGGGGGAAGGGAGCGGGTGCGCGGCCCGGCGCATGCTGTGGCAACGGGGTTCACGGTGCGAGCTGCGGACAGGGCGACGTCCCGGAGCGGGGCCGCTTGCCCGCTTCACCGGCGGGGAGCGGCCCACGCCTGACGGGTGCCGGAGTCACGCTCGACGGCACCGTGTGTCAGGACGGGAGAATCAGCAACGCATACGCGCCACCGTAGCCGAAGACAGACAGTCCACGAAAACGGCTTCTGTCCCGCAGCGGATCGCCTGAGCGGCGTCCGCTGCGGGACAGACAGGTCGGGCCCGGCGGGTCAGGGGTGGGCGTAGCCGATGACCTTGGCGGCGACGTCGGTGATCAGGGGGCCGCATCCGCCGGGTGCGCGGCCCGCGAATTCGAGGGTGAAGTGGTCTTCGCCCGCGAGGAACTGCAGGGGCCTGTTGATCGAGGCGAAGCGGGGGCCGACGGGCGTGTAGGTGTCGCCCACGGGGTCCGAGCTGGGCGGGGGAATGACCTGGGCGCTGTAGGACTGGTCGCCCATGTCCTTGGCGCAGGCGGGATCGGTGTTGCGGGCCTGTTTCCAGGTGACGCTGACGATGGATCCGGAGTCCGCCTCGAAGTCCTGGGAGAGGGTGCCGGGTCCGATGTCGACGGCCTGGTAGGTGTACTGGGTGAGGGCGCGGCTGTAGAGGGTGACTCCGCCCCGGGGCGTGGCGGATCCGACCTGCCACGGGCCGATGTTCTCGCCGTCCTCGTACTCCACGTACCCTCCCGCGGGGGCGCTCGGGTCGGAGAACGTGCCGTTCTTGATGAGGTTTCCGGCGGCCGACGCGGGGGTGAGCGCGACGGTGGTGGCCAGGACGGTGGCGCCCAGGAGGGCGCCGGCGGACGTGAGCTTCTTCATGCGTGTCCCTTCGCGTGTCGAGAGAGGGTGAGGGCGTCGCGCCCGGCGCGGGGCCGGCTGCCGCGCGCGGGGGTGCGCCCGCGCGAGCCCGGGGCGGCCGGGCGAGCGGCCGGCCCCGGGCGGGGTGGTCCGCCGTCCGCGACGTGGCGGCGGCGCGCCCGCACGGCGGATGCCCGGAGGATTCACCTCCGGGGCGGCACCCGCGTGTCAGCTGCCGATGTCGAACAGCGGGACGACATGCCCGTGGTCCTCGGAGGGCAGGTACTCGTCGTTGCCCAGGTACTTGACCGAGTAGCCGCCGATCTCGCCCATGATGGAGGTGAAGATGCCGCTGATGCTGCCGCCCTCCATTTCGGCGATTCCCCTGGCGTCGGTCTGCGAGGTGCCGAGGAGTTCACCGCGCTTGCCGGCGTACCACTCGATGTCCTGCCAGGGCACGGGCTTCCCCTTGCACGTCAGACGGGCTCTGCCCCGTGCGGACAGCCCGCCCGCGAGCTGACCCTTCGTCGTCTCGGCCTTCAGGCTCGTGGGCTGCGGCGCCTGAGGGGCCGGGGCAGGGGCCGGCTGCGTCTTGGTGTCCTCGGGCGAGAATCTCTTCGGCATGGTCACTCCGCGTGATCGGATGCGGCGGCCCGTATGGGCAGCCACGTAATAAATCGCACGCACGATCACGCACCGTACTCACGTAGCCCCCACTTCACTACAATGTGTAACCAGGGGCGCGTGGAAACGGGGCACACCCCCGAGCCGCCCTCCCGGATCCCATACCCCTCATCGCCGCACGAGGACACGGCGCCGGGGCGATCGCGCCGGGCGCGCTCCCCCGCGCCATCGGCCGTGCCCTCGGGACTCCACTGCCGGGCCGATGCGCCCCGCCAATCAGCTCAGGCGCCTACGGGGGCGTTCCGGCGGGCCCGCCCGGTGACCGGCCGGGCACCACGGGGTCATCCGTCACCGCAAGTGACCGAATGCCTGATCAGCGTCGGCCACGGCCTGGGGATGGACGTCGTCGGCGGTGCGGCCGGCGGCGATCTCGTGCCAGTTGGCCCGGGCGAGCACCCGCTGGACCGCGAGCACCTGAGCCGCCAGCAGGCGCGCCTGGATGCACTCGCCGAGGGCGTCCGCGAGCGCCTCCTCGTCGTCGAGCCGGTAGCGCGTGAGCCGTCCCGCCAGGCTGGGCGTCGTGAACACCAGCCGGTGGAACGCCACGACCACGGGATGGTCGCAGAGTCCGGTGACGGGGTCGCGGCGGTCGAGACCGGCCCGGAAGTGCCGGTGCAGGGCCGCCACGGGCTCGATGCCGGGCTCGCGCTCGCGCACCACGCTCGCCGCTTCGCCCTGGTGATCCGCGAACCGGTGCAGCACGAGGTCTTCCTTGGTGGGGAAGTACCGGAAGAGCGTCGGCTTGGAGACTTCGGCCGCCGCCGCGATGTCGTTGACCGAGACCTGGTCGAAGCCGCGCTCCAGGAACAGCGAGACGGCCGCGTCCCCGATGGCGTCGCGCGTCCGCTCCTTCTTGCGGGCTCTCAGCCCCGTCGGCTCGCTCATCTGACCAGCCTAACATTTGTAACCAGGTTGCTTTTATTACCGAGTAACGTTTCTATGGACGTATGCAACAGATCGATATTCCTCCCGTGCTCGTCACCGGGGCGACGGGCCGGGTCGGCCGCGTCGTCGTCGACCGACTCCTCGACGCGGGCGTGCCGGTACGTGCCCTCGTCCGCCGCCCCGAGGCGGCGAAGACGCTGCCGGCGCGGGTCGAGGTCTTCACCGGGGATCTCACCGCGCCCGAGTCGCTCGACCCGGCCCTGAGCGGGGCCTGTGCGGTCTTCCTCGTCTGGACGGCCCCGCCGCGGACCGCGGAAGCGGTCGTCGAGCGACTGGCAGCCCACGTACGGCGGATCGTCTTCCTCTCCTCCCCGCATCAGACGCCGCACCCCTTCTTCCAGCAGCCCAACCCCATGGCGGCACTCCACGCCGGCATCGAACGGCTCATCACGTCCACCGGACTCGAGTCGACGATCCTCCGGCCGGGGATGTTCGCGTCGAACGCGCTGGCCTGGTGGGCACCGGCGATCCGCGCCGGTGAGGTCGTCCGGTGGCCTCACGGCGCCGCCGCATCGGCACCGGTCGACGATCGCGACATCGCGGCGGTCGCCGCGCGGACGCTCCACCAGGACGGTCACGTCGGAGGCGACTACGTCCTCACCGGCCCGGAATCCCTGACCCAGGCCGAGCAGGTCGAGACCATCGGTGAGGCGCTGGGGCGCGGGATCGCGTTCGAGGAGATCACGCCGGACGCGTTCCGAAGCCTGTGGGAGGGTACGGCGCCCGGCTCCGCGATCGACATGCTGCTCGCCGCGTGGGGCGCGGCCGTCGGGCGGCCCGCGTACGTCACCACCGCGGTGTCCGACCTCCTCGGGACACCGCCGCGAACGTACCGCCAGTGGGCCGGCGACCACGCCACCGCGTTCACGCGGAGTCCGTGACCGCTCCGGGCTAGGGCTTGCGTGCGACGCCGCCCGCGATGCTGCGCTGGGCCGCGTTCAGTTCCTTGAGGTGGGGTCCGTCCGGCCACCAGTCGGCGCAGCGCACCAGGCCCGGCGGGACCATGTCGAGGCCGTCGAAGAGTTCCTGGAGTTCGGCCTGGGTGGAGAAGGTGCCACTGCCCATCATGCTGTGCAGGAACACCTCCTCCATCTTGCGGGCGGTCGCGCTGTACTCGTCCTGCGGATCCAGGAAGTGGCTGATCGCCACGTACGAGCCGGCGGGCAGCGCGTCGACGTAGGCGCGCATGATGTCCTTGCGCGTACGGGTCCGCTCGCCGTTGTAGTGGTGCAGCGTGCCCATCTGCAGCAGCGCGATCGGCTCGCTCCAGTCGAGAGCGGACCGCACGGTGTCGTCGGCCAGCAGCGTCTCGGGCTCGAAGATGTCCCCGGCGACGAGGAGCGTGTGCTCGTTCTCCTCCAGCAGTGCCCGTCCATGGGCCAGCACCACCGGGTCGTTGTCGACGTAGACGACGCGCGAGCCGGGATCGGCGCGCTGCACCACCTGGTGCACGTTCTCGGCGGTCGGCAGGCCCGAGCCGCAGTCCAGAAACTGGGTCACGCCGGTCTGCTGGGCGAGGAACCGGCAGACCCGAATCAGGAAGTTCCGGTTCTCCACGGCCAGATCACGCGCCTCGGGCGCCGCCTTCAGCACGCCTCGCATCACCTCACGGTCCACGTCGTAGTTGTCCGTGCCGTTGAGGAACGCGTCATAGACCCTGGCGATGCTCGGCTTGGTCGGATCGATGGACACGGGAGCGGAGTCGTCGGACGTCGGGCGGTACACGGGGCCTCACAAGGAGCTTCGATGGCGGCAGGGCGTCGTACGGGGCGGAGCGGGCACCCCGCGCCGACGCGTTCTGGTCGATCTTCGGAATCTAGTCCGGTGACGCCACCGCCCACCGCCACGCAGACCGGTACGGACGCACATCCCACTCGATCGTGCGACGCGGACCGAGCTTCTCGCCTTCGACCGCGCCTTCGGCCGGGACTACCGGACAGAGGTGTCCGAGCTCCAACCGTCCACGTGGGAACGCGACTCGTAGCTGTGGCGCGTGCCGCGGTCCCACTCCTCGCCGGTGAGGTGCCTGTACGCGTTGTCCGGCACGTAGAGGAGGGCCTCGGCCCAGACCAGGCCCTCGACGTACGGCGTGAATCGCGCCGGCTCCCGAAGCACGCGCTCGAACTCCTCGCGGCCGGCCGCGACGACCGCCGCCCGGGTGTAGAGGAACCGGTCGCCCGACAGGCCGTCCCCGAGTTCCCCGCGGTCCAGCCTGTACAGGGCCCGGGAAAGCTGCTCGGCGAAACCCACGACGTCGGATACGGGGCCGTCTGCCAGACGGGCCGTCAGGGCGGCGGCGAGCGCGTCGCCCTCGGGGTCGGGGGCCGAGGGGCCGCATACCGCGATGAGTTGCCAGAAGGCGTTCTCGTTCATGCCGGAGAGCATGACGGAGAGGTGTGACAACCCCGGTTGTCACGGACTCGGGGCCCCCTCGTCAGGGCCTCCCCCCGTTCCGAGGGACGGTCCGCCGACGCGACCGGCGGGCCGGCACAGGCCGGCCCGCGCGGCACATCGACCGTGGTGACGGGCTACTTGGCGGTGTTCAGGGCCGCGAGCGCCTGGGCCCAGCGGGCGTACTTCAGGTCCGCGAGGTCGGCGACGGTCTTGACGCCGAACGCCTCGTCCAGGAGCTCGCCGTCCCGCTCCGAGACTCCCTTCAGGGCCGCGACGGGCGCGGCGAGGATCTCGGGGAGGCTCTTGCCCGCCCACGCCGCGTCCAGCACCTTGTCGAGATCGATCGAAGCCATGACAAACCTCCGCCGGTCGAGAGGCGCGACCATCGCTCCTCTACATACGTGTAGAGGATAGGGAGCGGGGTGCGCCCGCCCAGGCGAATGATCGCTTCTCCGCCAAGATCGTCCGAAAGAGCTCGACGGGCGGTCGTGGCGGAGGCCCGGGACGCCACCGCCGCCACGGCCGTCATACGGACCCGCCGTCCTCGGCGCCACCCGCCGGCCTGCGGACTTTCGCCCCGCCGTAGACTCCTCCGAACACACCGGAGAGACGGAGAACGTGAAGGCCGAAGGGAAATCGCTCGCCAAGAGCTGGGGGTTCTGGCTCCTGCTCGGATTCTTCTCGATGGACGCCTGGCCGAGCCGGTATGTCGTCGACACCATCACGCAGGTCGTGTTCGGGATCTTCACCCTGGCCCTCCTCTGGAGCACCGCGCGTTTCCTGTACCGCCTCGCCGTCGCCGCCAGGTCCCGACGCGCGGCGGCCGGCACCGACTCCGCCACGTCTCCCGGGGCCTGACGGGCGCATCGGTCAGCCGCCCATCGGAACGCGCCTAGCCTCGGCGCAGGGTGTAGTACTCCCACGAGTCGGGGTCGCCGATGAAGACGTACAGCTTCGGGTGTTCGACGGATCCGTAGGTGTGCCAGCCGTCCATGGGGCCCGGGCACGCCGCGATCGTGACGTCCACCCGCTGGGAGTCGGGGCCGTGGGCGGGGTCGTAGGTCCAGGTGCCCGTGCCCGTGCAGTCGCGGGCTCGGGCACCGGAGCCGGATGCGTCGTACGTGAAGGTGTCGACGCCGTTCGCGGTGGCCTTGCCGTCGGGAGCGAGGGTGAGGGTGCCGCCCCTGCCGTCGCTGTACGCGCCGGCGATCTGCGCCTTGTCCAGTCGTGGCAGTTCGTAGCCGACCCCGGCGAAGAGGACGATCCCGGCCAGCATGAAGGCGGTGACGACGGCGAGCGTCCCCCAGAGCGTGACGTAGCCGAACATCGCGCCGCCGGAGACTCGCGGGCGCCCCGGCAGAAGCAGCCTGCGGGCGACCAGGGCGGGTACGGCGAGCGCGACCGTCACCGCGAGCCAGCCCACGACGCCCCCCACGAGACCCGCCCCGCCGGTCAGTGCCACCGCGCCCGTCGGCAGGGCGGCCACTCCCGCCGCGACCGCCGGGACCCACCACCACGCCGCCCGGCCGGTGGTGACTCGGCCCAGCCGGGCGGCGGCGGCGAGCAGCGGCATCAGCACGCCGATCGACAGCAGCGCGGCCAGGGCCGCCCCCGCCGCCGCCGCGAACGGCAGCATGACCGCCATCCCGACGACCCCGAGCGCGTTGTAGGGCAGCGGCGGAGTCTCCTTGGCCAGCTCCCCCACGTACACCGCGATGACCCCGATCACGGCCTCGGCGAACACCACCGAGGCGCCTGCCAGGGTGACGGACCCGAAACGGTCCCGGACCCGCACCGACCGCCCCTGGACCGGCGTCTGCCGATCAAAGGCCGCCTGAGCATGGTCTCTTACGACGACCGATTGTTCTGAACGCATTCAAATCCCCTCCGCGCGTCATCATGCACCACGGCCGTCCCCACCGTCCGTCCGCCCCCACCTGATCCCCACCTGATCCCGACCGGCTCCCACGGCCCTGCCGACAGGGCGACGGCGGGTGCTAGCTTTCCTGGCGTGTCGAAGCATCAAGAGGAGACCCGGGCCGCCTACGACGGAGTCGTCGAGCTCTACGCGTCGCTGTTCGCCGATCGGCTGGAAACGCGGCCGTTCGCCCGGCAGATGGTCACCACCTTCGCCGAGCTCGTACGCGACACGGGGAACCCGCGGGTCGCCGACGTCGGCTGCGGACCCGGGCACTTGACGGCCATGCTGTGCGAACTGGGCTTGGACGCCTTCGGGTTCGACCTCTCCCCCGCCATGGTCGACCACGCCCGCCGGGTCCTGCCCGCGCTGCGGTTCGACGTGGCCCGCATGGAGGCGCTGCCGGTCGAGGACGGCACGCTCGGCGGGGTCCTGGCCCACTACTCGATGATCCACACCCCGCCCGGGGAACTGCCCGCGCTCCTCGCCGAGCAGGCCCGCGTCCTCGCGCCGGGCGGACTGATCCTGGTGTCCCTCTTCGGCACCGACGGGCCCGAGCCGGTCCGCTTCGACCACAAGGTCGCCCCCGCCTACAGCTGGCCCGCCGCGCCCTTCGTCGACCTCTTGGCACACGCCGGACTCGCGACCATGACCCGGCTCCTCCACGACCCGGCCAGCGAGCGCGGCTTCCTCGAAACCCACCTGCTCGCCCGCCGCGCGTAGGACGCGGTCGGGCCACCGGGACGACCGGTGTCAGGCGGCCCGGGGCACCAGGGAGGCGTACTCCAGCGGGGCCGACGGATCGATCGACACGTCCAGCGGGGCCGGCTCGGTCCCCGCGCGTACGAGGAGGTCTCCGACGGCCGCGATCATGGCGCCGTTGTCGGTGCACAGCGTCATCGGCGGCACCCGCAGCTCCACGCCCGCCGCCGCGCACCGCCGCTCGGCCAGGCCCCGGACCCGGGAGTTCGCGGCCACACCGCCGACCACGATCAGCGTCTTCACCTCGTACGCCGCGCAGGCCGCCAGCGCCTTGCGGGTCAGCACGTCGGCGACCGCCTCCTGGAGGGCCGCGGCCCCGTCCGCGACGGGGAGGTCCAGGCCCTGGGCCCGGTGCCGCTCGACCCAGCGGGCGGCGGCCGTCTTGAGGCCCGAGAAGGAGAAGGAGTACGGGTCGTCCCCGGGCCGCGTCAGCGGGCGGGGGAAGCGGACCGCGTCCGGGTCGCCGTCGCGGGCCGCCCGGTCGATGGCGGGGCCACCCGGATACGGCAGGCCCAGGATCCTCGCCACCTTGTCGAAGCACTCCCCCGCCGCGTCGTCGAGGGTGTCGCCGAGGTGCAGGATCGGCTCGCGCACCAGGTCCCGCACCAGCAGGAGCGAGGTGTGGCCGCCCGACACGATCAGGACCACGCAGGGGCTGGGCAACGGGCCGTGCTCCAGGGTGTCGGCCGCGACGTGGCCGGCCAGGTGGTGCACGCCGTAGAGCGGGAGCCCGGCCGCGTACGCCAGCGACTTCGCCCCCGCGAGGCCGACCTGGAGGGCGCCGGAGAGGCCGGGCCCGGTGGTGACCGCGACCGCGTCGAGCTCGCTCAGGCGCAGCCCCGCCTCGTCCAGGGCCCGCCGCACGACCGGGGCGAAGGCCTGGAGGTGCGCGCGGGACGCGATCTCCGGCACGACGCCGCCGTAGCGGGCGTGCTCGTCCATGCTCGACGCCACGACGTGGGCCAGGAGCCTCCCGTCCCGCACGATCCCCGCGCCGGTCTCGTCGCACGACGACTCGATGCCGAGCACGATCGGTCCACTCACGGTCCACTCCCTTTTTACCTTCAATCAGTAGTTGCAATATATGTGCAATAAGGGTGGGGCTGGTCCCCGGCACCGGCGGATCCTCGCCGTTCTCGCGTCCGGATCTTGATATTCCTCGCCATCGGGGCTCCGCACGCCCTAATCTGACCCGCGCAGCTGGTTCGCCCCGTCCGCCAGGCGGGATGCGTCGCAAGAGGGAACCCGGTGGGAATCCGGGACTGCCCCGCAGCGGTGAGTGGGAACGACCGCCGTCATACGCACTGGGACCGGACAACGGTCCTGGGAAGCGACGGCCAGTAGGTGCCCTCCGGTCATGTCCGGAGAGCGTGCCCGCGAGTCCGAAGACCTGCCCGTTGCCCGCACGCGGACGATTCCGCGCGCGGATGTCCCGGTGACCTCGTGGGCGGGTCGGCGTACACAGCGAGCGGCACGTGGGATCTCCTCCCGCGACGGAGTCCGCCCGTTCTGTCGTTCCCTTCGCGTCCGCGTCCCGTCGCCCGGGATGTTCTGGACACATCTCGCGAAGGAGAGTTCCGTGACAGCGAAGCCCGCGGCAGCACGCGCCACCGTGTACGGCTACCCCCGGCAGGGGCAGAACCGCGAACTGAAGAGGGCCGTCGAGGGCTACTGGAAGGGCCGCGTCACCGCCGACGCCCTCCGGTCCGTCGCCGCCGAGCTGCGCCGGTCGAACTGGCGGCAGCTGGCCGACGCCGGCGTCCACGAGGTGCCGAGCGGCGACTTCTCGTACTACGACCACGTCCTCGACACCAGCGTCATGGTCGGCGCCGTCCCCGCCCGCCACCGCGCCGCCGTGGAGGCGGACCCGCTCGACGGGTACTTCGCGATGGCCCGCGGCACCCAGGACACGGCGCCGCTGGAGATGACCAAGTGGTTCGACACCAACTACCACTACCTGGTGCCCGAACTCGGTCCCGACACCGTCTTCACCGCCGACTCCACCCAGCAGGTCGCCGAGCTGAAGGAGGCCCTCGCGCTCGGTCTGACCGCCCGCCCGGTCCTCGTCGGCCCCCTCACCTACCTCCTGCTCGCCAAGCCCGCGCCCGGCGTGGCCGCCGACTTCGACCCGCTGACCCTGCTCGACCGGCTGCTTCCCGTGTACGGGGAGGTCCTCGCCGACCTGCGGGCGGCCGGCGCGGAATGGGTACAGCTGGACGAGCCCGCCCTGGTCCAGGACCGCACCCCGGCGGAGCTCAACGCCGCCGCCCGCGTCTACCGCGAGCTCGGCCGTGCCGAGGACCGGCCGAAGCTGCTGGTCGCCTCCTATTTCGACCGGCTGGGCGAGGCCCTGAAGGTGCTCGCCGCCGCCCCGGTCGAGGGCCTCGCCCTCGACTTCACCGGCCCCGCCGCCGCCAACCTCGACGACCTCGCCGCCGTCGGCGGCCTGCCCGGCAAGCGGCTGGTCGCGGGTGTCGTCAACGGCCGCAACATCTGGATCAACGACTACCAGAAGTCCCTCGCCACCCTCGGCACCCTCCTCGGACTGGCCGACCGGGTCGACGTGGCCGCGTCGTCCTCGCTGCTGCACGTGCCGCTCGACGCGACCGCCGAGACGGACATCGACCCGCAGCTCCGACGCTGGCTGGCGTTCGCCCGGCAGAAGGCCACCGAGGTCGTGACGCTGGCCCGGGGCCTCGCCCAGGGCACCGACGTGATCGCCGCCGAGCTCGCCGCCAACCGGGCCGACCTCGCCTCCCGTACGGCCTCCGCGCTCACCCGCGACCCCGCCGTCCGGGCCCGCACCGCCGCGATCTCCGACGCGGACGGCCGGCGCTCCCAGCCCTACGCCGAGCGTTCCGCCGCCCAGCGCGCCCACCTCGGTCTGCCGCTGCTGCCGACCACCACCATCGGTTCCTTCCCGCAGACCGACGAGCTCCGCGTGGCCCGCGCCGACCTGCGGGCCGGGCGGATCGACGCCGCCGGATACGAGGAGCGGATCAAGGACGAGATCCGCGAGGTCGTCTCGTACCAGGAGAAGGCAGGCATCGACGTGCTGGTGCACGGCGAGCCCGAACGCAACGACATGGTGCAGTACTTCGCCGAGCGGCTGACCGGCTACGTCGCCACCCAGCACGGCTGGGTGCAGTCGTACGGCACCCGCTACGTCCGGCCGCCGGTCCTCGCCGGCGACATCTCGCGCCCCGAGCCGATGACGGTGCGCTGGACGACGTACGCGCAGGCGCAGACCGTCAAGCCCGTCAAGGGGATGCTGACCGGGCCCGTGACCATGCTCGCCTGGTCCTTCGTCCGGGACGACCAGCCGCTGGGCGACACCGCCCGGCAGGTGGCGCTCGCCCTGCGCGACGAGGTGAACGACCTGGAGGCGGCGGGCACGTCGGTCATCCAGGTCGACGAACCGGCCCTCCGTGAGACGCTGCCGCTGCGCGCAGCCGGCCACGCCGCCTACCTCGACTGGGCGACGGAGTCCTTCCGGCTCTCCACCAGCGGTGTCCGGCCGGACACCCAGATCCACACCCACATGTGCTACGCCGAGTTCGGCGACATCGTCCAGGCCATCGACGACCTCGACGCCGACGTCATCAGCCTGGAGGCGGCCCGCTCCCACATGCAGGTCGCCGGCGAACTGGCCGGGCACGGCTACCCGCGCGAGGCCGGTCCGGGCGTCTGGGACATCCACTCGCCCCGCGTCCCCAGCACGGACGAGGCCGCCGCGCTGCTGCGCAAGGGTCTGGCGGCCATCCCCGCCGAGCGCCTGTGGGTCAACCCCGACTGCGGCCTGAAGACCCGCGGCTGGCCCGAGACCCGCGCGTCCCTGGAGAACCTCGTGGCGGCTGCCCGCGAGGTACGGGCGGAGCTGACGGCCGACAAGGGCTGACGGGCCGAAGGCCGGGCCGGACGCCGAGGCGTCCGGCCCGGCGGCCGGAATCCTCCCCCGCACCGATCGAGTGGCCGGGAAGCCCCGCGACCGCGCCGGGCGACGGCGGGGGCAGGGGCGGGGGCGGGGGCCGTGAGGGCCGCCGCCCCCGCCCCGAGGCAGCACGCCGCTCCGCCCCGGGGACATCGGCACGCCGCCTCCCAGGCACGCCGCCTCCCGCGAGAAGGACACCATGACGACCACCCCCTCCCCCGCCCACCACCACCTCGGATCCCCTGGCGGCCGCCACGGTGAGATCCTCACTCCCGACGCCTTCGCGTTCGTCGCGCGGCTCGACTCCGCGTTCGCACGCCGTCGCCGGGAGATCCTCACGGCACGCCGTCACCGCTCGGACAGCCTCGCCTCAGGGCATCCGCTGGACTTTCCCCGCGCCACCCAGGCCGTCCGCGACGACCCACACTGGCGCGTCGCGCCCCCGGCGCCGGGCCTGTCCGGACGGCACCCGGTGGTCTGCGGGCCCCCGGACCCCGGCACGGCCGCGAACGGCCCCGGCCCGGATGCCGACGTGTGGATCGCCGACTTCGGGCAGCTCCCCGCGCCGCTCTGGGACAACGCCCTCACCGGGCACCGCACCCTCCTCGACGCCTGCCGCCGCCGCGCCGAGAGCCCGGCCCTCGTCGTCCGTCCCCGCGGGTGGCACGTGGAGGAAGAGCGCCTCAGGGTCGACGGCCGGCCCCTCTCCGCCTCGCTCATCGACGTCGGCCTGTTCCTGTTCCACTGCGCACGGCTCCTCACCGACGCGGGTTCACACCCCCATCTCAGTCTCACCGGGCTGGAGAACCGCTTCGAGGCGCGGCTCTGGAACGACGTCTTCCTGCTGGCCCAGGACCTCCTCGGCATCCCGCGCGGCACCGTCCGGGCCACCGTCGTCATCGACACGGTCACGGCCGCGTTCGAGATGGAGGAGATCCTCTACGAGCTGCGCGAACACGGGGCCGGACTCACCGCCGCGCCTTGGGAACACCTCTTCGGCATGATCCGCGCCTTCGGCCACCGCGGCCGCTTCCTGCTCCCGGACAGCACGGAGGCCGCCCTGGCCCAGCCCTTCATGCGGGCCTACGCCGAGCTTCTCGCGCAGACGTGTCACCGCAGGCACACCCGCGCGAGCACCGACGCCGGCGGTCGGCACCCGATCGCCCGGGTGCCGGGCCGGGCACGGGTCCAGGCCGCCGACCTGCTGGCCGTACGTCGCCCCCACCCCGCGTCGGCGCCGACGGAGCCGCAGATCAGGGCGGCCGTGGCCGTCGCGCTGCGGCACGTCGAATCGCGGCTGCGGGGATGGGGATGGGACGGCGACGCCGACCCCATCGGCCCCATCGGCCCCATCGGCCCCAGCGGCCCCAGCGGCCCCAGCGAGCCTGTCGGCATCGGCGGCATCGGCCGTACCGGCGGGCCGCTCGCGGACGCGGCGGCGGTCGCCGAGCTGGCCCGGGCCCGGCTCTGGCAGTGGCGCAGGCAGCGTCTGGTCCCCCTCACCGTCCTGCGCGGGGTCCTCGACAGAGAAGCCGCGTCGCTGGCACGGCGGCGTCCCGGCGCGCGCGCCACGGCGGCCCGGGACGCTCTCGAACGAACGCTTCGGGAAGACGAGCCGCCTCCGCCGCTGTCCGCCGGGGCCGGGCGGCGGGAGCCGATCCGGCGGACTCGGGAGGCGGAGTGAGCGCCCTCGCCGCGGGGCTGCCGGACTGGGGCCGGTGCGCCGTGATGGGCGTCGTGAACGTGACGCCCGGCTCCTTCCCGGACGGCGGTCGCTGGTTCGACCCGGCGGCGGCGGTGAAGCACGGGGTGGACCTCGTCGCGGAGGGTGCCGACCTGGTCGACGTCGGCGGGGAGTCGACCCGCCCCGGGGCGGCGCGGGTCGACGAGGAGGAGGAGCTCAGGCGGGTCGTGCCGGTGGTCCGTGACCTGGTGGCCGAGGGGGTGCTCGTGTCGGTGGACACCCTGCGCGCCTCCGTCGCGGCGCGGGCGGCCGAGGCGGGCGCCGTGCTGGTCAACGACGTGAGCGGCGGGCTGGCGGACCCCGCGATGGTTTCCGCGGTCGCGGCTTGCGGAGTGCCCTTCGTCGTCATGCACGGGCGAGGGCTCGGCCACGACACGCACCGGCGCGCGGGGTACGCGGACGTGGTGCGCGAGGTCGTGGCGGAGCTGGGCGCGAGGGTGGAGGCCGTGGTGGCGGCGGGCGTTCCGCCGGAGCGGCTCGTGGTGGACCCGGGGCTCGGGTTCGCCAAGGAGGCGGAGCACGACCTCCGGCTCGTCGCCGGGCTGGCCGGGCTGCGCGCGCTGGGGCGTCCCGTGCTGATCGCGGGCTCCCGCGAGAGGTTCCTCGGGCACGTCCAGTCCGGCGCGGAGGGCCTGCCGCCGCCCGCGGGCGGACGGGGCGCCGCCACCGCGGCCCTGTCGGCCATCGCCGCCCACCAGGGGGCCTGGGCCGTCAGGGTCCACGACGTCCGGGCCACCTCGGACGCCGTCAGGGTCGCCGCCGCGCTCGCCTCCGCCCGCTGAACCGCCGGGCCCCGGGCCGGAGACCGGCCCGGGGTGAGCAAGGGGGCGCAAGGCAAGGCGAGTTCACGGCCGCCGCCCCGGGCGGCGGGTGGGGCCCCGGGCGGCGGGTCCCCACCCGGCGGGCTCAGGCTCCCCAGCGCAGGGCGAGGGTGTCGCCCACGTTGATCGGCGTCTCGCGGAGGGCCCCGGCGAAGGAGGAGCCGTCCACGCTGAGCTTCCAGGTGTTCGAGCCGCTGCCCGCCTTGCCGTTGAGGGCGGTGACCGCGCCCGTGCCCGTGGCGGGAGTGACGCCCGTGACGCAGCCGGACGGGGTCGCGGCGGTCGTCGCCGCGTCGAGCACGTCGCCGAGGGTCGTGGTCGTCCCGGTCGGCGTGAAGGACACCGCGCACGCCTTGAGGGTGCCGGCGCCGTCGTCGACGGTCAGCGCCAGCTTGGCGGCGGTCCCCGGGCTGAAGGCGCTCTGGGCGACCCACCGGGTGGCGCCGGGGGTGACCGGCACGGGCGGGGCGGAGGTGAAGCCGCCTCCGGCGACCGCGCGGAGGGCGTCGATGGAGGAGTACGCGGAGGGCGTGGTGTCGGAGGGCTTGTACTTGAAGCCGCCCGCCGGGTTGTACTGGTTGGCGATGAGGAAGTCGACCGGCGTCTTGGTGTTGATCGTGGTGAACTCGGCGGACTGCGGGTTGATGCCGCAGGCGTTGAGACCGGCGACGCCCCAGCCGTTGGAGCTGGTGTTGACCCCGTAGAGGGAGTTGAACGCGCCGGAGGCGGCGACCAGTTTGCCCTTGAGGAAGTTCTTGGCCTGGACGACGTCCGTGTCGGTGTTCGGGACGCCGGACGCGCAGAGGGCGGCCATGGCGGCGCCCGTCATGTCGATGTCGCTCGCGGTGTTGATGGCGGTGGGGTTGCCCTCGACCTTCTGGTAGGTCCAGCCGCCGTCGTTGTGCTGGTTGGCGCGCAGGCGGGCGACCATGGTGTCGGTGAGGGCCTGCGGGACGCGGGCGGTGCCCGACTGGGTCTTCGCGCCACCCAGGGCCAGGGCGGCGAAGACGGTGCCGTTGAAGTTGGCGGACGGGCCGAAGTAGCCCGGTTCGGCCGTCTGCCAGTAGCCGTAGACGTCGGCGATGAGGTTGCGCCCGCCGGACACGCGGGCCGGGTCGATGCCCGCGGCGTACGCGTTGAGCGTGCCGCGCTCGTAGTCGGTGACGACGGGGGTCGCCGACGGCCAGGCGGGCGTGGCCAGCAGGGCACGGTAGACGGTTCTGGCGTTCTTGGTGGTGTCGCCGCCCGGGGCGACGTCGACGACGGCGGTGCCCGCGGCGGCGAAGGCGCTGAACGCCCACTCGTTGGAGAGACCCGAGCCGGCGTACGAACCGTCCGCCGCCTGGAGGGACTTGAGGTAGGCGACGCCGTTGGTCCTGGACGTGGCCAGCTGCGCGGGCGTGGCGGTCGCGAAGGCGGGCAGCGCGCCGAGGACGAGCGCGCCGAGCGCGGCGGGCACCGCGAGTACGAGGCGGCGCGGGGTACGGGGAAGCGACATGGCCTGCTCCTGGAAGTCGGCGGACGCCGGCCGCTCCCGGGGCACGCCTCGCGTCGCCGTGCCGGAGCACGGCCGGGCAGCGCCGGGAAAGCCGCCGTCCGGAACGCGTGGTACGGCTTCGTGTACTGCGTCGCCGCATGGGCATTCGGGCTCGAAGGACGGCCCCCGCCGTCCCATACCGCTGCGCGTCAGCTCCGGATTCGCACCGGATTCCCCCATGTGGCAGCCCAGGACGCTACCCGAACCGTCAGGGGACCGCCAGCGGAGGCCGGACGGCGGGCCCGCGCGCGCCGTCGGGTCCGGGGTGAGACGTTCCCCACCCTTGACGGTCCGAACTGATCCGTGTTGCACTCCCGCTGACAAGCAATCAGCACCAGGGGAAGCCGGTCGAATTCCGGCGCTGACCCGCAACCGTAGACCCGGCTCGTCCCGGGTGAGTCGGAATGCCTGGGGCTGGATCAGAGCACGAGGAACGCCGTCGCGGACTACGGCGTGGTCGTCACCGCCCCGCCATGGCTGCGCCACGGTGCCGGGCGCATCGCCACGCACCCAGCCGCCCCGGCAGAGACGAGGGGCCGCGGTGGGGACCGAACAACAGCCGAGACGGTGGACGGGGGCTCGACGGCGCGCGCTGTCCGCGCTGACCGCCGCCCTTCTGACGCTCGGCGCGGGCCTGACCCACCTGACGGCGGCGGCACCGGCGAACGCCGGCCCGATCGGGACGTGCACGCGCACGGAGGGCGCCGTCGTCGCCGTCGACTTCGGCCACTGGGGCGGACCCGTGGTGCGCGGCTGCGACCTCACCCCCACGACCGGCTACGAACTGCTGCGTTCCGGCGGCTTCGGCACCGCCGGAACGGAGCACGACGGCCCCGGGTTCGTCTGCCGCATCGGCCACGCCTCGTTCGGCGGCGGCAGGCAGTACCCCACCCCGGCCCAGGAGAAGTGCGTGCTCACCCCGCAGGCCACCGCCTACTGGTCCTACTGGATCGCCTCGCCCGGGCAGCGGAAGTGGACGTACAGCCCGCTGGGCGCCATGTCCCGCACCCTCAAGCCCGGTGACGTGGACGCCTGGGTCTTCGGCGGCACCGACATCGGCGGCGGCGCCAAGGGCAGGCCCACGTTCACCCCGGACGACGTCCGCGCGGACGGGGGCGATCCGCCGGACCCCAAGGACCCCCCGGCGCCGCAGGTGCCCCCGGGCTCCGTCGATCTGCCGGCCGCGACCCGCTGGCTCACCGAGCGGCTGACGAACGGGCAGCGCGTCGTCAACGACGGTGACAGCACACCGAATTACCTCGCCACCACGGAGGTCGCCTATGCGCTGGCGGCCCGGGACGACGCCGACCCGACCGCCCGTCGGGTCGCCGGCTACCTCGGCAGGCCCGAGCACACCGACGCGTACGCGTATCCCGCCGGGAAGGACGAGGCGCCCGACGCCACCGCCGCCGCCCGCCTCGCGCTCGTCGCCGAGGCCACCGGCGGGGACCCGCGCGCCTTCGGCGGGCACGACCTGCTCGGCGACCTGACGGCGAACGTCTGCCTGAGCGGCTCGGACGTCCCGCAGCCCGTCCCCGGCTGCGCCACCAAGGGCGATTTCCGCGCCACCGGCCAGACCGAGGGCCAGGCGCTGGCCGTCATCGCGCTGCTGAACGGCGGGGTGACCCCGCCGGCCGACGCGGTGGCGCGACTGGCCCGGCTTCAGTGCGACGACGGCGGCTTCCCCAGCTTCCTGATCCTGGACGGCCAGGTCTGCGAGAGCGAGGCCCCCAGCACCGCGCTCGTCGCCCTCGCCCTCCAACGGGCCGGCGGCCACACCCCGGTCGTCACCAAGGCGCGTTCCTCGCTCAAGAAGGCGCAGTTCGCGACGGGTTCCTGGCCCGCCGCCTCCTACAGCGTCCCCGGCAGCGCGTACGCGACGGGCTGGGTGGCGCAGACGCTGCGTGCCCTCGGCGACCGGGCGCACGCGGACGCGGCCGTCTCCTGGCTCTCCCGCCAGCAACTCCCCGGCGGCGGCTTCGCCTTCGAGGAGGGGACCACGGACCCGCTGCTGTACGCGACCACCGCCGCCGTCATCGCGGGCGCGAAGAGCGACCTCGTGACGCTGACGACGAAGCAGCCGGCGCCGCCGACGACCACACCGCCCACCACGGGGCCGCCCACGACCGGGCCCACCGCTCCCCCGGCCGGTGACGGACCGGACCTCAGGAAGGGCTCGGCCTATCTCGCCGACCACAAGCGCCTGATCCAGGGCCGGTACTACGAGGGCAGCCCCCGCTTCGCCGACTACGGCCTGACCATCGACGGCGCGTACGCGCTCGCCGCCACCGGCCACGACAACGCGACCCTTCGCGACATCGTCGACTTCCTCGACAAGGGCGGCAGGGACGCGTCGGGGCGCGGCGTCCACGACTGGACGAAGGCCGGTACGAGGTACGCGGGCGGCGGCTTCATCGGCAAGGCGGCGGTGCTCGCCGAGGCCGTGGACCGCGACCCGCGCGCCTTCGGAGGGAAGGACCTGATCGCCGCGCTCGCCCAGGGCACCTGTGCGTCGGCCACCCCCGCCGAGCCCCGCAAGTGCGCGGGCAAGGGCAACTACACGTACGCCACCTCGGTGTTCTCCCAGTCCCTCGGCGTCATCGCCCAGATCCGCGCGGGCGAGACGGCTGCGGCGGCCGGGCCGGTCGCGTACCTCAAGAGCCTGCGCGACCCGGCGACCAGCGCCTGGCCCAGCCTCATCGGCGAGAAGAGCGGCATCGAGGTCGACTCGACCGCGATGGCCGCCATGGCCCTGGACCTGCTGCCCGACGCCGACGCGCAGGCGGCCGTGGACCGGGCCCTCGGCTGGCTGGCCGGTCAGCAGCTCCCCGACGGCGGCTTCCCCGGCGCCTCCGGCAACTCGGTGAACTCGGCGGCGCTCGCCGTCCAGGGCCTGTCGCTGGACGCCGGGAGGTACGCGGCCCAGATCGGGAAGGCCCGGAAGTTCCTGGCCGCGCAGCAGAACGGGGACGGCGGCTTCAACGTCAGCAAGGGCGGCCAGGCGGGCTCGGACGTCCGCGCCTCCGCCCAGGCGGTCGGCGGCGCCACCGGCGTCTCCTTCGGCGTGCTGAAGCGCGACCTCAGCGGCACCACTCCCGCGCCCGTCCCCGGCATCACCGGGCAGCCCGCGCCGGCGCCCACGATCGTCACCCCGGGCGACACCGGCGACACCGGCGGCACGGGGAACGGCGGGGGTCTCGCCGCCACCGGGTCCCAGGTCACCGGCCTCGCGGTCGCCGCCGTGCTCCTGGTGCTCGCCGGGTGGGCCACGACCCGCGTCTCCCGGCGGCGCCGTCAGACCGGCGGTGGCCGCGCATGACGACGCCCCGCGCCCCGCACACCACGACCCGTGCGACGACCCGAGCGGCGACCGCGCTGGGCCTGACGGTCGCGGCCGTCGCCGCCACCACGGCCCCGGCCGGAGCCGCCCCGCAGCCCATCGGACGGTGCACCACCACGTCCGGCGTCGTCCTCGCCGTCGACTTCAGCCACTGGGGCGGGCCGGTCTACCGCTCCTGCGGCACGACGCCCACCACCGGCTACGAGCTCCTGAACCAGGGCGGCTGGCGCACCACCGGCACCGGCCACGACGGACCCGCGTTCATCTGCCGCATCGGCTACAGCGGCCACCAGGGCGGCAAGCAGTACCCGACGCCCCGGCAGGACGACTGCGTCCTCACCCCGCCCGCCTCCGCGTACTGGTCGTACTGGCACGCCGATCCGGGCCACGACACGTGGACGTACAGCCAGCTCGGCGCCATGCTCTACAAACCCAAGCCCGGCAGCGTCGACCTGTGGATCTTCGGCGGGACGAACATCGAGGGGACTCAGGGCCGTCCCACCGTCACCCCCGACCAGCTGCGTGCCCAGAACACCCGGCCCACCGGAGGCGGCGCGCCCGCGCCCGCGGACACCAGGACGGCGGCCCCGCCTCCGCCGGACGTCGGCACCGGGCCCGCCCCGGAGCGTCCGTCCCCCACGGCTCCGGCCCCTCCCGCCTCGCCGGCCCCCTCCACGGCGAGCCCGTCGACGAGCGCGCCGAGCTCCACGGAGACCCCCACCCCCACGACCAGCGCCTCGGCTGCCGCCACCACGGCGGCCCCCGAGGTGGTCGACGCGGCACCGGCGGCGGACGCCGCCGTCGACAGGGGTTCCTGGGTGCCCGCCGTCGTGACCGGTGTACTGGGCCTGCTGATCGGCGGTGCCGCCGTGTTCGCGGCCAAGCGCCGCCGCCGTACGGAGTAGCGCCGCGTGCCCCGTACCCCGACGGCAGCCGTCGAGCCGTCCGTGTCCGCCCCCGCGCCGGACACGGGCGGGCGGCGCCTGCCCCGCACCCTCCACCCCGTCGCCTGGTGGATCTGGGCGCTCGCGCTCGCGACCGCCGTCAGCCGCACCAACAACCCGCTGCTGCTGTTCCTGGTCCTCGCGGTCCTCGGCTACGTCGTCACCATGCGCCGCACCGAGGCCCCCTGGGCGCGCGGCTTCAGGTACTACCTGTATCTGGCGTTGACCGTCGTCGCGATCCGGGTGGTGTTCCGCGCCGTCTTCGCCACCGGCATCACCCCTCGCGACCACTTCCTCTTCTCGCTCCCCCGCCTCCCCACCCCGGACTGGTACGCCGGGATCCGGATCGGCGGACCGGTCTCCCTGGAGGCCCTGCTCTCCGCCGCCACCGACGGCCTCCGGCTGGCCTGCATGCTGTGCTGCATCGGCGCCGCGAACACCCTCGCCAACCCGAAACGCGCGCTGCGCGTCCTGCCCGGCGCGCTGTACGAGCTCGGGGTCGCCGTCACCGTCTCCCTCAGCGTGGCGCCCCAACTGGTCCAGAGCGTCCAGCGGGTCCACCGGGCACGCAGGCTGCGCGCGGGACGGTCTCGGGGGCTGCGCGCCCTGCGCGGGATCGTCGTACCGGTGCTCGAGGACGCCCTGGAGCGCTCGCTGCGCCTGGCGGCGGCCATGGACTCGCGCGGCTACGGACGGGCGGGCACGGCCACGCGTCGCTCGCGCCGGATCACCGGCGCGCTGATGCTGCTCGGCATGTGCGGCCTGTGCGCCGGCGCGTACGGGCTGCTCGACGCCACGGCCCCGGCACTCCTCGGCTTCCCCGCGCTCGCGGCGGGCGGCCTGCTGTGCGTGGCGGGGCTCCGCCTCGGCGGGCGCCGGGTGACCCGTACGTCCTACCGGCCGGATCCCTGGCGGGCCGCCGAGTGGGCCGTCGCCGGGTGCGGCGTGCTCTCGGCCGTGCTCCTCTTCAGCGACGCGGGCTTCGACGCGGCCGAGCTCAACCCGTCGATCTACCCGCTCAGCTGGCCCACGCTCCCGTGGGTGCCGGCCGCCGCGGTCCTCCTCGCGGGGGCCGCCGGATTCCTGGCCCCACCGCCCACCGCGCCCACCCGTACGGCGTCTCCGGCCGTCCCCGCACCGCGCACCGAGGAACCCACGTGATCACCTTCGACCAGGTCACCGTCCACTACGACGACGCGGCCGAGCCCGTCCTGCGGGACGTGGACCTGACGGTGGAGGAGGGCGAACTCTGCCTCGTCGTCGGCCACACCGGCGTCGGCAAGTCGACCCTCCTCGGCGCCGTCAACGGGCTCGTGCCGCACTTCACCGGCGGCACCCTCTTCGGCCGGGTCACCGTCGACGGCCGGGACACCGCCGAGCATCCGCCGCGCGAACTCGCCGACGTGGTGGGAGTCGTCGGCCAGGACCCCCTCGACGGCTTCGTCACCGACACCGTGGAGGAGGAACTCGCCTACGCGATGGAGCAGTTGGCGGTGCCGCCCGCCACCATGCGCAAGCGGGTGGAGGAGACCCTGGACCTGCTGGGGCTCGCCGACCTCCGTCATCGGGCGCTCCACGAGCTGTCCGGCGGCCAGCAGCAGCGCGTCGCCATCGGTTCCGTCCTCACGGCGCACCCCCGCGTCCTCGTCCTGGACGAGCCGACCTCGGCTCTGGACCCCACGGCCGCCGAGGAGGTGCTCGCGGCCGTCACCCGGCTCGTGCACGACCTCGGCGTCACCGTCCTGCTGGCCGAGCACCGGCTGGAACGGGTCGTGCAGTACGCCGACCGCGTCCTCCACCTCCCCGGCGACGGGCGGGTGGTGTCCGGTGCGCCCTCGGACGTCTTCCGTACGGCGTCCATCGCGCCGCCCATCGTCGAGCTGGGCCGCGCCGCCGCCTGGTCCCCGCTGCCGCTCTCCGTGCGGGACGCCCGGCGGGCGGCGGCGCCGCTGCGCACCCGCCTGGCCGACCGCGTACCCCCGCCGGTCCGGCCGGCGCCCGCCGCGGACCGGCCCCGCCTCCTGACCGCGCGCGGGATCACCGTCGCGTACCAGGGCATCCCGGCGGTCCGCGAGGTGGACCTGGAGCTGCGCGGCGGGGAGGTCACGGCGCTCATGGGCCGCAACGGCTCCGGCAAGTCCTCGCTGCTCTGGGCGCTCCAGGGCTCCGGTCCCCGCACGGCGGGTACCGTCCGCGTCGGGGAGCCCGGCGACCCGAAGGCCCCGGACCCCCGGAAGGTCTCGGCGGCCGAGGCCCGGCGGCTCGTCGGCCTGGTTCCGCAGACGCCCACCGACCTCCTCTACCTGGAGAGCGTCAAGCAGGAGCTGGACCAGGCCGACTCCGAGTCCGGGGTGGTGGCGGACGGGGTCCCGGCCCGCGCGCTCCTCGACCGGCTGGCGCCCGGCATCCCCGGCACCACCCATCCCCGCGACCTGTCCGAGGGGCAGAAGCTGGCCCTCGTCCTGGCGATCCAGCTCGCCGCCGCGCCCCGGGTCGTCCTGCTCGACGAGCCGACGCGCGGGCTCGACTACCGGGCCAAGACCGCGCTGACCGGCATCGTGGACGGCCTCGCGGCCGAGGGGCGCACGGTCGTCGTCTCCACGCACGACGTGGAGTTCGTCGCCCGCGCCGCCGACCGGGTGGTCGTCATGGCCGAGGGGGACGTGGTCGCGGACGGCCCGACCGCCGAGGTCATCGTCGCCTCCCCGGTCTTCGCCCCGCAGACGGCGAAGATCCTGGCGCCGCTCCCGTACCTCACCGTGGGCCAGCTGACCTCGGTGCTGGGCTCCGCCACGACCGACGGGACCGCATGACCACGTCGCCCGCCGCCATCCGCATCCGTCCCCGGGCGGCGCTCGTCATCGCGATGGCGGCGTTCCTCGGTGTCGTCGCGTTCTTCTGGCCGTTCCTCGTGGCGCCGGGGAGGTTCGGCTCGAACTACGCCCCGCCGCTGATCTTCGGCGTCCTGCTCGTGATCGTGCTGTGCGTGGTGATCTCGGAGATCGCCGAGGGCGGGATCACCTCGAAGGCCCTGGCGATGCTGGGCGTGCTCTCGGCGGTGAACGCCGCGCTCCGCCCGCTCGGGGCGGGCACCGCGGGCATCGAGACAGTCTTCTTCGTCCTCGTCCTCGCGGGCCGGGTGTACGGGCCCGGCTTCGGCTTCACCCTGGGCTGCACGTCCCTGTTCGCGTCGGCGCTGATCACGGGCGGCGTCGGCCCCTGGATGCCGTACCAGATGTTCGGCTGCGCCTTCGTGGGGATGCTCGCCGGCCTCCTGCCGAAGGCGACGGGCCGGCGGGAGGTCGCGCTGCTGGCGGTCTTCGGCTCCCTGTCCGGCTACCTCTTCGGCTTCCTCCTCAACCTCTCCTTCTGGCCGTTCTCCCTGGACCCGAACAGCTCGATCGCCTACCTCCCCGGGCTGCCGTTCACCGAGCAGTTCCAGCGGTACCTCGCCTTCGACCTGGCGACCTCCCTCGGCTGGGACACCGGCCGCGCGGTCACCAACCTCGTCGCCATCACCCTGGCCGGCCCCGCCGTCCTCACCGTCTTCCGCCGCGCCGCCCGCAAGGCCCGCTTCCAGGCCCCGGTCCGCTTCGCGGGCCGGGAGCACGAGGGCCCGGACGCCACGGCCGGATGAACCGAGCAGCACCCACCGCACCCCTTTCCGAGAGGAACACCATGCGTACCACCCTGCTCCGCCGCACCGCCGTCACCACGGCCGCCCTCGGCCTGGCCCTGACGACCGCTCCGGCGGTCGCGCAGGCCGGGTCCGCCGAGGCGTTCACGAACGCCCCGGTGAGAGTCACCGTCACGGTCCAGGGCCCCGACGGCCTCCTCTTCCAGAAGAAGATCTTCACCTGGGGCCACGACGTCACGACCGCCACCGGCGGCACCCACGTGTGCGACGGCACCAACGGCGGCGCCCACGCCACGAAGGTCCCGACCCCGACGGCCGCTCTGGACCACGCGGCGAAGCGAAACGGCTTCACCTGGGACGGCACCTGGTACGCCTCCTTCGACGACTACTCCGTCGACACGGTCAAGGGCGTCAGCGGCGGCGGTTCCGCCTACTGGAACATCTCGGTCAACGGCGTGCCGACCCCGGTCGGCGGCTGCCAGTTCGAGATAGAGAACGGCGACCAGGTGGCGTTCACCTGGACGTCCTTCTGACACCAGGTCAGGCGCGGAAGCGGCCACCGGGGAGCGCCGGTGGCCTCCCCGGGGCCCCGTGCCTCGGGTCAGCGGGGCAGTTCGGCGGCCAGGAGGTCCATCAGGAGGCCGTCGTGCCAGGTGCCGTCGGCGCCGCGTTCGTACTGGCGCATCACGCCCACCGGGCGGAAGCCCGCCTTCTCGTAGCAGCGGATCGCGGCCAGGTTGCCGGCCGCCGGGTCGATGACGAGGCGGTGGTGGCCCAGGTCGTCGATCAGGTGGCGGGCCAGGGTGCGGACGGCTTCGGTGCCGAGGCCCCTGCCGTGTACGGACGGGTCGAGGAAGAGGTCGATGCCCGCGTGCCGGTACTCCGGCTCCTCCTCCGCGTACCACTGGATCATGCCGACGATCCGGCCCTCGTGGAGCACCGTCAGGCAGTGGGTGGCCTCGTCCGCCAGGTCGGAGGCCACCTCCGCCGCCAGGTCGTCCTCGCCGCGCCAGTGCGCGCGGACTTCGGGGGTGGCGCGGATCGCGGCCAGGGCGGGGACGTCGGAGGGGGCGGCGGGGCGCAGGGTGAGGCGGGGGCCGCGCAGTTCGTTCATGGGGCCAGCCTGCCTCGTGGGAGGCCGGGCGGGCCACCCGATCGCGCTCCGTGGTGCCGGGTGGCCGGGCCGGGGCGATCCTGGGGGCATGGGTGGGCCGTTCCCGCGACGGCCGGCGCCCGGTTACCGGGTGGCGGCACGCGGGGCGCTGCGCGTCACGGTCGCCGCCGGGGTCGGGTTCTACGTGCTGCTGTACGGCTTCGGGCTCGTCGTCGGCGCGACGTACGCGCTGTTCGCGGCCGTCGCCATGGCGGGGCTCTCCCGCCTTCCCGGCTCCGGTCGGCAGCGGGCGGCGGTGCTGGCGGGCGTGGTGCCGGTGAGCTGGACACTGATCACGCTGGGCACGTATCTGTCGGTGCGCACGTGGAGCGCGGTGCTCGGGATGCTGGTCGTCGGGTTCGCGCTGGCGTTCACGGCCGTCGGCGGGCCTCGGTTCGCGGGCGCGGCCACGGGGCTTCAGCTCATGTACATCCTGCCGTCCTTCCCGCCGTACGATCCCGGCTCGCTGGGCGAACGCCTCGCGGGTGCCACGCTGGGGCTGCTGCTGCTGATCGTGGTGGAGCTCGCGGTCCTGCCCGAGCCCGCCGCCCCGTCCTACCGGGAGCGGGCCGCCCGCGCCGCCTTCGCCGCCGCGGAGTGCGCGGACCGGCTGCGGACGGCCCCGTACGCGCTGCCCGAAGCCGTGGCCCGCAGCGCCCTCGCGCTGGGCTCGGGGCTGCGCTCCTCGCGGGTGCCGGAGGCGGAGCGGCCCGCCGGTGCGGGGCTGCGGCAGCGGGCGCTGGCCCATACCGGGCTCGCCGCACGCACCCTGCTCGCCCGCCTCGCCGTGCTGCCGCCGCCCCCGCCGGGGGCGGAGCCCCTGGGGGCCGGTCCGCTGCGGGCCGTCGCCGAGGCGGCGCGGGAGGCGGGCGGGCGGCTGCGGGCCGGCGGGCGCGGGACGGGGTCCGGCGGGCGGGCCCGTGCCGGTCTGCTGCGGGCCCGGCGGGCGCTGGCCTCGGCGCCCGAGTACGGCGCTCCCGCGGTGCTGCGCCGCGACGCGGCCCTTCTGGAGGTGGCGGACGCGGCCCTCGCCTTGTCCACGGCCGTGGACCTCGCCGTGCGGGGCCGGGCGGCGGACGTCCCGGCGCCGGGACGGTTCTGGTACGCGCGGCAGCGGGCGCCTCGGTTGTGGTGGCGGCGGGTGTCGGGCCACGCGGGCGGGCGGTCGGTGTTCTTCCAGAACGCCGTCCGGATCAGCCTGGCCCTGGCGGCGGCCCGGCTCGTCGCCGGTGTCGGCACCCTCCCGCACGGCTTCTGGGTGCTGCTGGCGACGCTGACCCTGACCCGGACCACGGTGCGGGAGACCCGGACGACGGTCCGGCGGGCGCTGACCGGCACGCTCGTCGGCGCGCTGGCCGCGGCGGCGCTGCTGGCGTTCGTCGGCACGGACATCGAGGTGTACGCGGTGGCGCTGCCGCCGCTGATGCTGGTCACGTTCACGGTGGGTCCGGTCAAGGGCGTCGGCTGGGCGCAGGCGCTGTTCACCGTGGTGGTCGCGCTGGTCTTCGCGCAGTTGGCGCCGGCGACCTGGCGGCTCGCCGAGTTCCGGCTGCTCGACGTGCTCGCCGGCAGCGCGATCGGCGCCGTGTTCGGGCTGCTGGCGTGGCCGCGCGGCGCCCAGGACGAGCTGCGCCGGTCGGTCGCGGTGCTGCTGCGGACCTCGGCGGAGATCGTGGTGGCCACGACGGCGCGGGTCGCGGCGGGCGGGCGGCGCGTTCCGGTGCCGACGGCGCCCGGACACCGCGGGCTGCGGCACGCGCTGGGCCTGGCGGAGTCGGCGTACGCGCAGTACCGGAGCGAGCCGGAGGGGCCGGACCCGCCGTCGGAGCACCGGGACTGGCAGGCGGCGCTGATCGCCGCGCACCACACCCTGTGGGGTGCCGACCGGCTCCTCGTCCCGGCCGAGCCCGTCGAGGTCCCGCCGCTGGGCCCGGCGGCCTCGGAGTCCGTCGTCCGTGCGGGCGACCGGGTCGCGGCGGGGATGCTGCTGGCCTCGGCCCGCATCGACCCGAACGGGGACGCCGTCGAGGCCGTCGAGGCCGTCGAGGTCCCGCCGTACGACCGCCCGCCCGCCCGGCCGTACGCCGCTCCGTACGCCCCGGTGCCCGGCGCCGTCCTGTCCGCCGACCCGCCGGGGGCGCCCCGCGCGTACTACGCGACCGTGTCGTGGCTGGCCTCCCTGGCGACGGATCTGGAGCGGCTGGGAGGATGAGGCGGGCCGGGTGAAAGGATTCCCTCCAGCACCCCCACCCACCGAGGCCAACGGAGAGTCCATGAACAGCGAACCCGTCCCCTTCGAGATCTACGAGGCCGGTGTCTTCCTCCACGGGACGAAGGCCGATCTCGCCCCCGGCGACCTGCTGAGCGCGGGGTACGAGTCGAACTACGAGGCGGGGCGGGTGTCCCGGCACGTCTACTTCTCCGAGACGCTGGACGCCGCCGTGTGGGGCGCCGAACTCGCGGCGGGCGACGGTCCCGGGCGGATCTACGTGGTGGAGCCGACCGGCGAGCCGGAGGACGACCCCAACGTCACCGACAAGAAGTTCCCCGGCAATCCGACCCGTTCGTTCCGCACGCGCGAGCCGGTGCGGGTGGTGTCCGAGCTGGAAGGGTGGCGCGGGCACTCCGAGGAGAAGATCCTCGCGATGCGGAACGGTCTGGACGACCTGCGGCGCCGGGGCGCGGCCGTCATCTACGACTGACCGGCCGGGGCGGGTCCGTCACACCCGTCGACGAGGTGCTGGATGCCGGGGGCGTAGAGCTCCGCGAGCCGCGCGGCGTCGGCGTGGGCGGTGGCGCCGTCGGGGCGGTGGAGGCTCAGGGTGGCGCCCAGGCCCAGGAGCTGGCCGGCGACGAGTTCGGCGCGCAGGCCGGCCTCGGGTCCGGTGAGGAGGGCGGCCAGCCGGTCGGTGACCTCTTCGCGGAACCGGGCCCGCAGCAGGGTGCGTTCGTCCTCGATGCCGAGCGAGAAGACGACCCTCAGGAGCGGGTCGCCGCGCAGCCGGTCGCGGAGGTCGACCATCGTGAGGACGAGATGGCGGCCGAGGCCGGGCAGCGGGGCGTCGAAGAGTTCGGCGGCGGCGGGGCGGAAGTCGACGACCGTGTTGAACAGGGCCTCCTTGCTGCCGAAGCGCTTCACGATCAGCGAGGGGCTCACCCCCGCCTCGGCGGCGATCCCGCGCATGGTCACCTCGGCGTACGGCTTGAGCGTGAACGCCCGCCGCGCGGCACGGATGATGGCCTCGCGCCCGGTCTCGGGGCCGGAGTCGGGAACGGTCCCAAGAACGGCCTCAGGGCCGGAGCCGGGAACGGAACCAGGTCCGGCGTCGGGACCGGCAGCCGGGGCGGTGGGTTCGTCGGTGGTGCTCATGCGGTCCCTCGGGCGGCGCTGGCGGGCGGTGACACCGCGACCGTACCGCCCGCCCGGCCGCCGGCGCGCGGGGCGTCCCGGCCCGGCCGGTCGGAGGGCAGCAGGAGGGTGGCGGCGAGGGCCGCGAGCGCGGCGCCGCCGGCGATCACGAAGATCAGCAGATAGGAGTGGAGCGTCGGCGCCGTGCCGCCGCCCTCGGTCGTGAACGTCAGGTGGGCCAGTACGGCGGTGACGACGGCGCTGCAGCAGGCCTGGCCGACCGAGCGCATCAGCGTGTTGAGCCCGTTGGCGGAGGCCGTCTCGCTGACCGGGACGGCCCGCATGACGAGGGCCGGGAGCGCCGAATAGGCGATCGCGGTGCCGCAGGCGACGACGGTGGCGCCCGCGACGATCAGCCAGAGGCTGTGGGTGGTGAAGACGCGCACGCCGTAGCCGAGGGCCATGACGACGGCGGCGATCCCGAGGGCGGTGCGGGGCCCGTACGTGGCGGAGATCCGCGCCGAGACCGGGGAAAGCGCCACCATCGCGAGTCCGCCGGGCAGCAGGCACAGTCCGCTGACGACGATGGACGCGCCGAGCCCGTATCCGGTGCTGGTGGGCTCCTGGACGAGCTGCGCGGTGACCAGGGAGTTGGCGTAGAAGGAGAAGCCGATGAACAGGGCCGCGAGGTTGGTGAGCAGCACGGCGGGCCGGCCGGACACCCTCAGGTCCAGGATCGGGGAGCCAGTGCGCAGCTCGTACAGGCCCCAGAGCAGCCCGACGGCCACGGACCCGCCGAGCAGTCCGAGCGTCAGGGGCGAGGTCCAGCCCCAGGTCGTGCCCTGGGTGATGGCCAGCAGCACGCCGACGAGGACGGCGGCCAGGCCCAGGGTGCCGGGGACGTCGAAGCGTCCGGGGGCGCGCACGGACGACTCGGGCACGATCCACAGCACGAGCAGCAGATCGAGCAGGCCGAGGCCCGCGGAGGCCCAGAACATGGTGTGCCAGTCGAAGTTCTCCGTGACGACGGCGGCCAGCGGCAGTCCGACGGCGGCGCCGATGCCGAGGGTGGAGCTCATGAGGGCGATGGAGGGGAGGACCCGTTCGACGGGGAGCTCGTCGCGGATGATGCTGATGCCCAGGGGGATCACGGCGAGGGCGGCGCCCTGGAGCGCGCGGCCGGTGATCAGCACCCCGATGTCGGAGGTGACGGCGCAGAGCACCGAGCCGAGGGTCAGCACGCCGAGCGAGGCGAGCAGCACCCGGCGCTTGCCGTACATGTCGCCGACCCGGCCGAGCACCGGCGTGAACACCGCCCCGGTGAGCAGGGTGACCGTCACGAGCCAGCCGGCGGCGCCGGTGCTCGCCCCGGTCAGCTCCGGGACGTGCGGCAGCAGCGGTACGACGAGCGTCTGCATGACGGCGACGACCACGCCGCAGAACGCCAGGACGGGGACGATCAGCCGGGAAGGGGCGGGTCCGGACGCCGGACCGGACGCCGCATCGGACGCCGGGCCGGACGCGGGGCCGGGCGCGGGTATCGCGGGAGGCATGGTGCTCCAAGGCAGGAAGGGGTGCACATTTGTTCACCCCCAGGGTAAACAGGCGTGCACCCCACGCCAAGACCGCCCCCGCCGACCCTTCCGGCCGGCGCCCGGCCTCGGTGGGCCTCAGGCGTCGGCGTAGAGCGCGGCGTACTCCTCGCTCGGCGGGACGACGGTGATCACGTCGATCAGCACGCCGTCGGGGGCGGCGACGATGAAGTGCCGCCGGCCGAACTCCTCCGTGCGCGGCGCCGGCACCTCGGGCAGTCCCGCCACGGTCACGAGCCGGTGGTGCTCGGCGTCCACGTCGGCGACCTCGACATTGAGCAGCAGGCCGCCCCGGAGCGCCGCGCGGTGCCCCTCGGGGACGGTCGGGTGGGTGTGGTCGAGGAGGGCCGGCTCGTACCGGGGGGCGTCAGGGCCCCTGGACGACCGGTCCTCCGCCCGGCACCTCGACGAGGCGCTGACGGCACTCGTGCCGGCGGGCCTCATCGCCGAGCAGCCGGTCGAGCCGCTGGCCCGACGGCTGTCGGGCGCGATGAACGAAGCCGCGCTCTGGATCGCGGGGGCGGCGGCGACGCACGGGCCGCGGAACAGGCCCTCGACCACCTCCTGGCCGGGCTCCGCACGGCGGCCTGACCGCGTCGCGGGGCCCGGGAGCGGGCGGGTGAGGTACGAGAGACAGGTGAGGTGCGAGGGGCGGGGCGGGCGCCCTCAGACCAGCGGCAGGTGGGAGTGGGACGCGCGCCGGGCGGCGGCGAGGAGCGCGTGGGTCTGCAGGCCGACCTGGTCGGCGTCGTCGACGGGCGTCGGGAACGCCAGCCGCACGTCCCGCCACCCCCTCGCCGACTCCAGCCGCAGCGTGATGCCGTACCGGTCGAGCGCGAGCGGCAGCGCCCGCACCAGGCCGCGCGTGGCGGCGGGTTCGACGAGCCGGAGCAGCAGCGTGACGAGCTCCGGGTGGGCGTCGGCGAGATGGTGGAGCATCGACGCCTCGCAGACCGCCAGCGGATCCGTCCGCGCCGCCTCCAACTGCCGGAAGGTGACGTAGTCGCGCCCCGCCGGACCCTCCAGGACCGCCTGGTCGAGCCGCATGCAGACGCTCTCGGCGGAGTCGGTCCGATAGGGCGCGGCCACGAGCCCCGTGAGGGTCACCCGGGCGCGCACCCGGTCCCGTACGGGCGCCGGCGCGATGTCGGTGAGTTCGAGGCGCATCGGCAGCCTCGGCACGTGCCGCTCGGGGCCGGACTCCTCGTCAGGGTCGTGGAGGTGGACGCGCCCCAGCGCGCCCACCCCGTCGAGGTCGCGGATCTCGTGCTCCAGGCCGTCGCAGACCACGGTCATGGAGTGGGCGGCCAGCACGATCGACCGCATCCGCTCGGCGGGGGTCGGCTGGACGGCGGGCCTGGCGTGAAGGCGCATGGGGTCTCCATGGGAAGGTCACAGACACTCAACTTAGGTAAGCCTAACCTAACTCAACGCACCGTCGTGCGGACGCAGGTCGGCGGTCACCCGCTTCGGCGGCCCCGCGGCTCCCGGGCACCGCCGACGCGCGCGGTGCGAATACCGGGCCGTACCCGATCCTCCCTGCACAATTCATGCGCAAGCCGAAGACACGAATGCGCAGAACACGAGCAGAGCATGAAGAGATCGAGGCCGGCGTATGCATCTGGCGTCCGAAGCAGTCCCGGAGCAGGACCGGCATGCGGGACACGCGGGGCGGTGGCACCCGCCGGAGCGGGCCCGCCCGTGGCGACGGCACCTTGCCGCGATACGGCCGGGCGCGGGCGCTCTGGTCGCCGGATACCTGGCGCAGGTCCTCCTCCGGTTCTTCCTCGTACGGCACTTCGCCTACCCGAACGTCCATCCCGACGAGGAGTCGTACCTCGTCCTCGCCCGCGTGCTGGCCGGGCGCCCGAGTACCGAGATGCCGGTCGGTGTCGTCATCCCCGGCGGCTATCCCCTGCTCATCTCCCCCGCCCTGCGCCTCGCCGACGACCCGGCCACCGCCTACCACCTCGTGATGGGCGTCAACTCGCTGCTCAACGCCCTGGTCTTCCCGCTGGCCTGGGTCGCCCTGCGGCGGCTGGGCCTCGGCCGCGCGCGGGCGTACGCGTGCGCCACGGCGACCGCGCTGCTGCCGCCGGTGGTCTTCTACGCGCAGTACGCGATGACGGACACCGTCATGCCGGTCCTGGTCCTGGCCTGGGCACTCTGCCTGCACGGCTGGTTCGCGGACGGCACGACCGCCCGCCGCGCCGGGCACGCCGCGGGTGCCGGGCTGACCGCCGCGTACGCGATGGCCACGCACGACCGCGGGGGCGTGGTCGTCGCGCTCACCGGCGTGCTGCTCGCCGGGGCGGCGCTGCTGCGCTGGGCCCCGTGGCGCACCCTGCTCGCGGGGCTCGGCTCCCTCGCGGCGGGCGTCTTCGGCGCCCAGGCGCTGGACGGCTGGCTGCGGTCCCGGTTCACGGCGCCGGCCAGCGACGTCGGCGGCTTCCTCTGGCAGGGGCTCACCGACCCTCAGGCGGCCGGGCGCACGCTGACCCGGACGGCGGGTCAGCTCTGGTACGTCGCCGTCTCCACCTGGACGGTCGGCGCGGTGGGGATCGTGGTGTGCCTGCTCGCCGTGTCCGGCCGCCGGGTGCCCCGGGCGTACCGGATCGTCGGCGGGACGCTGCTCGCCCTGCTCGTCGGCATCGCGCTGGCCGCGGCCGCCGCGCTGCCGGACGACAAGCGGATCGACGACTGGGTGTACGCCCGTTACGCGGCGTGCGTGGTGCCGACGCTGTTCCTCGTCGGCTGCGCGGCCCTGACCCGGCTGCGGGGCCGGGCGCTCGGCGCGCTGCTCGCCGGTGCCGCCGGGCTCACGCTGCTCCTCGGCGGCGCGGTGCTGTGGTCCGCCGGTCCGCTGCTCAGGTCGCAGACCTTCGTCCCCTGGGCCATGCCCGACGCGCTGTTCCTCGGCGGGGACTGGCACGCGCTGCGGCTGCTGCGCACGACGGCGGCCGCCTTCGCCGTCCTCGGCCTCGTCGTCGGCGTGGCCCTCGGCGCCGGCGTCCTGGTGCGGGCGCTCGCCTCGCGCCGGACGGCCCGAGAGGGGGCCGGAGCGGGGACCAGAGCCGGAGCGGGGGCCGGTGTCGGGCTCGGTGTCGCGCTCACCCTCTTCGCGGGGGTCGCCACCGTCGCCATCACCGAGCGGATCAGCTACCCGCACGCCGCCCGCGGCTGGGAGCAGGCCGTCGGCTTCACCCAGCGGACCGGCCTCCACCTCAAGGACAACGTCGTGTTCGGCTGGGGCATCGACCGCATGACCCGCCGCACCCAGGCGTACGAGATCTACCTGGGCCGCGTCTGGTACCTCAACCCCCGCTACCACCCCGTCCCCCCGGCGGCCACGGCCCTCGTGCTGCCCCTGCCGCTGCCCCGCGCCGGCCGGTACCCGCCGCCCGAGTCGGCCTGGCCACGCCATCCGGCCCACTGGTTCATCGAACGCGTCGACCCCCAGCGGCGGTGGACGGTCTGGCGCCGCCACTGAGGGCCGCCCGCCCGCTCCCCCGAGGGCCCGGCGCCCCGCCGCGCTTCGCGCCCGCCGCAACCGGGCCCGGCGTCGGCGTCGTCCTACAGCGCACTATGCCGACCTTCCCCGCGTCGCCGGCCGACGCCCTGACGACGGCCCTCCGCCACCTGTTCGCCTTCGCCTGGGGGCAGACCCGGGCCTGCGCCTTCGCGATCGCACTGCTCTCCGGGGTGGCGGCGTCCAGCCTGCTGCCCGGTCTGCCGGTGGCCCGCTACGACCTGCTCGTCGGGTACGGCGTGCTGCTCACGCTGCTGTTCTGGGCGTGCGGCTGGGAGAACGGGCGGGACCTGGCGGTCATCGGCGTCTGCCATGTGATCGGCCTCGCCTTCGAGCTGGTGAAGGTCTCGCTCGGTTCCTGGAGCTACCCCGAGCCGGCGGTCCTGAAGTTCGCCGGGGTGCCCCTGTACGGCGGGTTCCTGTACGCGGCCGTCGGCAGCTACGTCTGCCGGGCCTGGCACCTCTTCGACCTGGAACTGGTCCGCTACCGGGCCCGGTCGACGGCGCTGGTCGCCGCCGCGATCTACGTCAACTTCTTCACCCACCACTGGCTGCCCGACCTCCGCTGGCCGCTCGCCGCGCTCCTGCTGGTGGTCACGGCGGGCACCTCCGCGCGGTTCACGGTGCGCGGCAGCCGGGTGCGGATGCCGCTGGCGGTGTCGTTCGTCCTGATCGGCTTCTTCCTGTGGCTCGCCGAGAACCTGGCGACCTATGTGGGCGCCTGGCGCTACCCGTACCAGCTCGACGGCTGGCAGCCCGTGGGCCCGGAGAAGTTCGGCGCCTGGTCGCTGCTGATCAGCATCACGGTCGTGCTGGTGGCCGCCACCCGACGCCCGCCGGACGGTGCGCCGCGTTCGCATGCCGGACGCGCATTGGCCTGATGTGCCCGGGTCGCGGGCCTTGACGGGGTGGGGCGGGGCCGCCTCCGGCGGACCGTCGGGGACGGCGCGATGACGGCTCGTACCGGTCCTGGCCAGCGGCCGGTTCGCGGTGCGGCGCCCGGACGCCCGCTGGCGCCCGGCGGTTCCCGCGCGTCGGTCGCGCGGGGAGCGGCCCGGCGCGATTGGCCTGTTCTGGTGGATCCCGGATGGGGTGCCTCCGGTGGATTCTGGAGCTCCGCCCCATTCCGTCCCCCTCACAGGAGGCAACCATGATCGCCATGTCCACGACACGTACGGACGACGTCGTCAGCGCCTGGCTCCAGGGCGCCGAGACGGCCTTCGGTGCCGACAACCCGGCCGGCCCGCTGTACGTCGGCGGCGCCGCCGGCGAAGCCGCGCTCACCGACGCCACCGAGGCCCTGCTGACCGGGTGCAGCAGCTGTACCGGTTCGCTGCACAGCTACTGCTGCTGACGGCTCCCCGCACCACACCGCACGCACCCGCCCGGGGAGCCCCGCACGGGGCTCCCCGGGTCCGGGCCCGATCCGGCCGTCAGGAGAGGACTCAGCATGGTGGAATCCGTGGCAGCGGACCGTTCGGCCGAAGGGCCGCCTCCCGACGGGTGGTTCGCGGGCCCGGTGGACGCCTTCGCTGAGCCCCTCCTCGGGGAGCTGGAGCAGCGGGTCGCCCGGATCGGCGGGCTGGCCGCCGAGGAGCGCGCGGTGCTGCGGGCGGAGACCCGCGCGGCGCTCCGCCGCACGCTGGGGCTCCGGCTCAACCGCGTCCTGCTGCTGGAGCTGCGGGCCGCCTCCCTGGCCGGCGAGCTGCCGGGGGCCGACCCGGCCGCCCGCTGGGACGCCTTCCTCGACCGCGCCTGCGCCCCCGGTTACGGCGAGTCCCTGCGCCGGCGGTACCCGGCGCTGCGTCCCCGGGCGCTGACCTCCGGCCGGCTGCTGATCGACGGCGCCGTGGAGCTGGGGGAACGGTTCGCCGGAGACCGGCGGGCGGTCGGCGCGCTGCTGGGCGCCGATCCGGGGCCGCTGCGCGGTCTGGAGCTCGCCCGCGGCGACACCCACCACGGCGGACGGGCCGTGGCGCGGCTGACGTTCACGGACGCCGCCGTCATGTACAAGCCGCGCCCGGTGGCGGTGGACGCCGCCCTCCGCGCCTTCGTCGAGGCCGTGCCCGGCGCCGCCGACCTGGGCGTGCCACGCGTCGCGGTCCGCGACGGGTACGGCTGGGCCGAGCACGTCGCACACCGCTACTGCGCCGACGAGACCGAACTGGCCCGCTTCTACCGGGGGCTCGGCGGCTGGCTCGCGGTGATGCGGCTGCTCGGCGGGACCGACCTGCACGCCGAGAACCTGGTGGCCGCCGGCCCGGTGCCCTTCGTGGTCGACGCCGAGGCCCTCTTCACCCCGGACGTGGACGTCGAGCCGAGCGGGCGCGGCGACGCCGTCGACCGGGCCGCCCGGACGATCCGCACGACCGTGCTGCGCACCGGCATCCTCCCGCTGCGCACCGACGGCTACGCCCTGGCCGGGGTGGACCTCTCGGCGGCGGGCGGGCTGCCCGGGCAGCAGCCGCGCATCCGCGTGCCCGTCATCGCGGACGGCGGACGGGACACCGCGCACCTGGAGGTGGCGGAGGTGGAGCTGCCGCCGGCCCGCAACCACCCCAGCCCCGAACCCGTACTGATCCGGCACTGGGACAGGGTGCTGGCGGGCTTCGACGAGGCCACCGGCGGCCTGGCCCGGCTCGACGCGCGCGGCCAACTGGCCCCGCTGGTGGCGGGGTTCACCGGCTGCCGGGTACGGCGGATCCGGCGGCCCACCCAGACGTACACGGACATCGGCCGGATGCTCTGGCACCCCGCCTCGCTGCACGACCCCGACGCGGCCCGGGCGCGGGCCCGGGACATCCTGCGCCGCAACGCCCTCGCCGCCCCGGGCGCGCCCCGCGAGCCGGAGGTGATCGAGCGGGAGGTCGCCGACCTCCTGGCCGGAGACGTGCCCGTCTTCGACACGCTGGTGGACGCCGGTGCGGTGGACGCGTTCCTGACGGGGTGGCGGGGGGCCGACCTCGCCCGCGAGCGGGACACCATCCGCAGCGCGCTGGTCGGCGCGTATCTCAACGAGCGGCGCCTTCCCGGGCGGGAGCGGACCCCCGCCCGCGCCCCGCACGCCGACGACCTGGACCGGCGGCGGCGCGCGCTGGCCGCCGAGGCGGTGCGGACGGTCTGCGCGGCCGCGGTGCGCGGTGACGACGGGACCGCGACCTGGATCAGTCCCGTGCTCACCGACTACGGCTGGGCGATCCGCCCGCTCGGCGCGGACCTCTACACCGGCCAGGGCGGCGTCGCCCTCTCGCTCGCCGCGTACCGGCGGGAGCAGCGCGCGGGCCGGGCGGACCCGGTCCCCGAGGTGGAGCCGGTCCTGTCGGGCGCCCTGGAGGTGCTGGCCGCGACCGAGGACGCGACGCCGACCCGTCTGCTGGGCGGGTTCACCGGCGTCGCCTCGCAGGTGTGGACGTGGGCCGCGCTGCACCGCCTGCTCGGGACACCGGGGCCGCTGGACCGGGCGCGGGCCCGGGCCGCGCTGCTGACCCCGCAGGCCCTGGCCGAGGACCGGGCGCTGGACGTGCTCGGCGGCGCGGCCGGGGTGCCCGTACCGCTCCTCGATCTCGCCGAACTCACGGGCGAGGCACGGTGGTTGGACGTGGCGGCGGAGGCCGGGCGGCGGCTGGAGCGGACCGCGGTGGTCAACGCCCGAGGGGCGCGCTGGTCCACCGTCATGTTCCCGGAGGGCATCGGCGGCTTCGCGCACGGCTCCACCGGGGCCGGGTGGGCGCTGACGCGCCTGAGCCTCTCGGCTGCCGGGAGCGCGGCCGACCGGCGGCGCTGGTACGAACTGGGCTGCCTGGCCCATGACTTCGAGGAGTCGCTGTACGTGCCGGAGGCGCCCGGCTGGGCGGACGCGCGGATCGCCGGGGACGTGGAGCACCCCACCGCCTGGTGCCACGGCAGCACGGGCATCGGCCTGGCCGCGGCCGACCTCCACGCGCGGACGGGCGACCCCCGCCACCTGCGCACGGCGCTGCGCTCCGGGCCGGCCGGGCTCCGCGAGGGCTTCGGGTGGAGCCACACCCTGTGCCACGGCGACCTGGGCCTCTCGGAGCTGCTGCGCCGCCTGCGGGCCCTGGACGGCCACCAGGGCCCGTCGGCGGCGTGGGCCGACGGCGAACTGCTCACCGGCATCGAGCAGCGGGGCCCGGTCGGCGGCCTCGCGAAGGAGGCGTTCGCGCCCGGTCTGCTCCCCGGCCTGTCCGGCGTGGTGCACCACCTGCTCGGGATGCACCCGGACGCCCGGCTGGGCACGCCGCTCCTGCTCGCCCTTCCGGAGCCGCCCGCCGCGCCCGCCGGCTCTTGACGCTGTGATCTTCGGCAACTACCTTGCGGTCATCATCGACCCGTACCGAGCGCGAGGAGGCGACCCGCGGATGAACACCTGCTCCGACCTCGGCCGCCTCGCCCACACCTCGGCCTGGGTCCACGGGCGCATCGCCCACGGCTGCTGACGCCGCCCCCCTTCCTGCCCTGGGGCCACCGACTCCGGTGGCCCCCTTCAGCCTTCCCGGCGCGCCTCCACCGCGCGCCGTTCCGCGCCCTGTCCTGCCCTGCGGCGCGTCCGGACACAGAAAGCTGCCGACATTGGCGAACATGATCCATCGACCCGTCTCGCATCTCATCGGGGGACCGTCATGGTAGAGGCGCGCATCACCGTCAACGGGGAGGAGACTCCCCTCGCACCGGACCCGTCGCACACCACGGTGCTGGACTTCCTCCGCGAGCGCGGGCTCACCGGCACCAAGGAGGGCTGCGCCGAGGGCGAGTGCGGGGCCTGTTCGGTGCTGGTCGCCCGGCCCGGCGTGGACAAGCCGACCGACTGGGTGGCGGTCAACGCCTGCCTGGTCCCGGCGGCGGCGCTCGACGGGCAGGAGCTCGTCACCTCCGAGGGCCTCGCCACCCCGGGCGCACCCGGCACGGCGCCCGTCCTGCACCCGGTACAGCGGGAGATGGCGGTGCGCGGCGGATCCCAGTGCGGCTACTGCACCCCCGGATTCGTGTGCAGCATGGCCGCCGAGTACTACCGGCCCGGCCGCGCCACCCGGCCCCGCGGCGACACCGGGGGCGGGAGCGAGGGCGGGAGCGAGGGCGGGAGCGGCGCCGGTGCCACCTGCGACGCCGAGCACGGGCCGAACGGCTTCGACCTGCACGCCCTGAGCGGCAACCTGTGCCGCTGTACGGGCTACCGCCCCATCCGCGACGCCGCGTTCGCCGTCGGCGCGCCCGAGGAGGCGGACCCGCTGGCCCGGCGGCGCGAGCAGGCGCCGCCCGCGCCGGTGGCCACCTCGTACGCCCGGGGAGACGGCGAGTTCCTCCGCAGGGAGAGCCTCGCCGAGACGCTGCGGCTGCTGCGCGAGCGGCCCGACGCGGTGGTCGTGGCCGGGTCGACGGACTGGGGCGTGGAGGTCAACATCCGCTCCCGGCGGGCCGGTCGCGTGATCGCCGTCGACCGCCTCCCCGAGCTGCGCACGCTGCGGGTCGGCGCCGACGCCATCGAGATCGGGGCGGCGCTGACGCTCACCGAGATCGAACGGCGGCTGGACGGCCGGGTGCCGCTGCTGACCGAGCTGTTCCCGCAGTTCGCCTCGCGGCTCATCCGCAACGGGGCCACCCTCGGCGGCAACCTGGGCACCGGCTCCCCCATCGGCGACAGCGCTCCGGTGCTGCTCGCGCTCGGCGCCTCGCTGGTGCTCGCCGACACGGACGGGGAGCGCGAGGTGCCCCTGGCCTCGTACTTCACCGGCTACCGGCAGAGCGTGCGGCGCCCCGGCGAGCTCATCCGCGCCGTCCGCGTACCGCTGCCGCTCGCCCGGGTCACCGCCTTCCACAAGATCGCCAAGCGGCGCTTCGACGACATCTCCAGCGTGGCCGTCGCCTTCGCCCTCGACGTCGAGGACGGGGTCGTGCGCACGGCGCGGATCGGGCTCGGCGGCGTCGCCGCCACCCCCATCCGGGCCCTGGCCGCCGAGACGGCCCTGGTGGGCCGGCCGTGGTCGGCGGAGACCGTCGAGGCCGTCGCCCCGCTGCTGCGGGAGGAGGGCACGCCGATGGACGACCACCGGGCCAGTGCCGCCTACCGCTCCGCGATGCTCGGCCAGAGCCTGCTGAAGCTGTACGCGCGAACCACCGAGGCGGTGCCGTCATGAGCCGGTTGTCCGAACGTCCCGAGAACCCCGTGGTCGGCCTGTCGCTGCCGCACGAGAGCGCGTCCCAGCACGTCACCGGGACCGCGCTCTACACCGACGACCTGGTGCACCGCACCAAGGACGTGCTGCACGCCTACCCGGTGCAGGTCATGAAGGCGCACGGGCGGATCACCGCGCTGCGCACCGCGCCCGCGCTCGCCGTGCCGGGCGTGGTGCGGGTGCTGACCGGCGCCGACGTGCCGGGCGTCAACGACGCCGGGATGAAGCACGACGAGCCCCTCTTCCCCGACGTGGTCATGTTCCACGGCCACGCGGTCGCCTGGGTCCTCGGCGAGACGCTGGAGGCGGCCCGGCTCGGCGCCGCCGCGGTGGAGGTGGAGCTCGACGAGCTGCCCTCCGTGATCACCCTCGCGGAGGCCATCGCGGGCGACCGCTTCCACGGCGCCCGGCCCGTGATGGAGACCGGCGACGTGGACGCCGGGTTCGCCGACTCGGCGCACGTCTTCACGGGCGAGCTGAGCTTCTCCGACCAGGAGCACTTCTACCTGGAGACGCACGCGGCGCTCGCTCTGGTCGACGAGGCCGGCCAGGTCTTCGTGCAGAGCAGCACCCAGCACCCCTCCGAGACCCAGGAGATCGTCGCGCACGTCCTGGGCCTGCGCAGCCACGAGGTGACCGTGCAGTGTCTGCGGATGGGCGGCGGCTTCGGCGGCAAGGAGATGCAGCCGCACGGCTTCGCCGCCGTCGCCGCGCTCGGCGCGCTCCTGACCGGACGCCCCGTACGGGTCCGGCTCAACCGCACCCAGGACCTCACCATGTCGGGCAAGCGCCACGGCTTCCACGCCTCCTGGCGGATCGGCTTCGACACCGAAGGCCGCATCCAGGCCCTCGACGCGACGCTCACGGCCGACGGCGGCTGGAGCCTGGACCTGTCCGAGCCGGTGGTGGCGCGCGCCCTGTGCCACATCGACAACACCTACTGGCTGCCCAACGCCCGCGTCACCGGCCGGATCGCTCAGACCAACAAGGTCTCCAACACGGCCTTCCGAGGCTTCGGCGGCCCCCAGGGCATGCTGGTGATCGAGGACATCATGGGCCGGTGCGCGCCGCTCCTCGGCCTCGACCCGACGGAGCTGCGGGAGCGCAACTTCTACCGCGAGGGCCAGTGCACCCCGTACGGACAGCCGGTGGTCCAGCCGGAGCGCATCAGCGCCGTCTGGGAGCAGGTCAAGGAGAACGGCGGCGTCGCGGACCGGCGGCGGGAGATCGCCGCCTTCAACGCCGCGCACCCGCACACCAAGCGGGCCCTCGCGCTGACCGCCCTCAAGTTCGGCATCTCGTTCAACCTCACCGCCTTCAACCAGGGCGGCGCGCTGGTGCTGATCTACAAGGACGGCTCCGTCCTGATCAACCACGGCGGCACCGAGATGGGCCAGGGCCTGCACACGAAGATGCTCCAGGTGGCGGCGACCACGCTCGGCATCCCGCCGCACAAGGTGCGCCTGGCCCCGACGCGTACGGACAAGGTGCCCAACACCTCGGCGACCGCCGCCAGCGCGGGCACCGACCTCAACGGCGCGGCGGTGAAGAACGCCTGCGAGCAGTTGCTCGAACGGCTGCTGCGGGTGGCCGCGACCCGGCTCGGTGTGAACGCCTCGGACGTGCGTGTCGTCGACGGGGTCGCGCGCGGGCTCGGTGTCGACGGCGAGCTCGGCTGGGACGAGCTGGTGCGGACCGCGTACATGCAGCGCGTGCAGCTCTCGGCGGCCGGCTTCTACCGCACCGAGGGGCTGCACTGGGACGCGAAGTCGTTCCACGGCTCCCCGTTCAAGTACTTCGCCCACGGCGCCGCCGCGGCCGAGGTGGAGGTGGACGGCTTCACCGGCGCGTACCGGATCCGGCGGGTGGACATCGTGCACGACGTGGGCGACAGCCTCTCCCCGATGATCGACATCGGCCAGATCGAGGGCGGCTTCGTGCAGGGCGCGGGCTGGCTGACCCTGGAGGACCTGCGCTGGGACACCGGCGACGGCCCGCACCGGGGGCGGCTGCTGACCCAGGCGGCCAGCACGTACAAGCTGCCGAGCTTCTCCGAGATGCCCGAGGAGTTCCACGTCGAGCTGCTGCGGAACGCGACGGAGACGGGCGCGGTGTACGGCTCCAAGGCGGTCGGCGAGCCGCCGCTGATGCTGGCCTTCTCCGTACGGGAGGCGCTGCGGCAGGCCGCGGCGGCCTTCGGGCCGGACGGCACGGGCGTCGAGCTGGCCTCGCCCGCCACGCCGGAGGCGGTGTACTGGGCGGTCCAGGCCGCCCGGGGCGCCGCCGGCGGCGACTCGGTCGGGCGGGGCGCGCGGGCGGGCGCGGAAGCGCTGAGCGGTGCCTGACATGACGTGGTTCGCCGCGGTCGCGCGGTTGCGGGCACGCCGGGAGGCCGGCGTGCTCGTGACCGTCGCGACCGTGCGCGGCCACGCCCCGCGCGACGCCGGAGCGAAGCTGGTGGTCGCGGCGCAGGAGACCTGGGGTTCGATCGGCGGCGGCAACGTGGAGGCGGTCTCCGTCGACCGGGCCCGGGAGATGATCGCCGAGGGCGCGCAGGGGCCGGAGCTCGTCGACTTCGCCCTGAACGACAAGGTGAACAACCGGCATGGCGTGCAGTGCTGCGGCGGCACGGTGTCGGTGCTGCTCGAACCCCTGCCGGTGGTCCGGGCGGTGGCGGTCTTCGGGGTCGGGCACGTGGGCCTGGAGCTGGCCCGGATCCTGGCCCGGCACGACCTGGACCTGCACCTCGTCGACAGCCGGGCCGACACGCTCACCCCGCAGCGGCTCGCGGTGCTCGACGACGCGGTGGCGCAGGTGCGGGTGCACCACACGCCGCTGCTGCCCGAGGAGGTCCTGGAGGGGCTGCCGCCCGGCACCCACGTGCTGATCATGACGCATGACCACGCGGAGGACGCCGCGCTGTGCGACGCCGCCCTGCGGACGCCGCACCTCGGGTCCATCGGGCTGATCGGCTCGGCGGCGAAGTGGTCCCGCTTCCGCAAACGGCTCGCCACCGAGGGCGGTCACGCCGACGCCGACATCGACCGCATCAAGACCCCGATCGGCCTGCCGGACATCACGGGCAAGGAGCCCGCGACGATCGCGGTCAGCGTCGCGGCGGACCTGCTGCGCTCGTTCTGAGGCGGCCGGGGCCGGGGCGGGGGCGCCGCGGGGCCGGGGCCGGTCAGTTGAGGAACCAGTACTGATTGGCCTGGGCTCCGCAGTCCCACAGCATGACGACGGAGCCGCGTCCCCAGTTGTAGATGTCCGCGCACAGGCCGGGGTGGGCGATGTTCTCCAGCCGGGTCGGGCCGGCGAGGTCGTCGATCCTCCAGGCCATCCCCAGGCCGTCGCCGCAGACGTTCTGCATGAGCTGTTCGCCTCGGCCCCGGGAGCCGTCGGCGCAGTACTGGCTGGCGGCGTTGCGGATGTTCCAGCCTCCGCTGACACCGTTCCAGGTGACGCTCCAGGACTGGTTGGCGCCGCCGTGGCAGTCCCACATCTGGACCCAGGGCCCCCGGCCGAAGTCGTAGGCGTCCAGACACTTCCCGGCCGCCTCGGGGCTGAGGCTGGTGATCGTGGTGGGCTGGCCCTGGGCGGCGGCGGGCGGGGCGCACAGCAGCAGGGCGGCGGCAGCGGCTGCGAGGAGCGAGCCGAGTCGTGCGAGGGCGGTCATGCGGGGCCTCCGGTGTCGGACTGCGGGGATTCCCGACGGTAGGGCCGTGACCACTCGTGTTCCCAGACCCGTATCGGCCGTTCGTGATCACGGCCGATACGGGTCCGTCCTGAGGGAGCGGTGCCGGGTCAGCCCGAGGGGCGGCCCGTGGCGGTGAGTTCGGCGAGGCTGGTCCAGGGGCCGCGGTTGCCGGCCTCGGTCAGGGCCCGCAGCCGCAGGTAGCGGCCGGGCTTGGCGGTGAACGCGACCCGGGTGGCCGCCGCGGTGTCGGCGAAGGTGCCGGTGGCGACGGGGGCGCCCCAGGAGGTCTTGCTGTCGGACACGTACAGCTCGTAGGAGCCGATGCGGCCGTTGACTCCGCCGTCCTGGCGGGGCAGGTGGGTCACGGAGTCGACGTCGTAGCGGGCGCCGAGGTCGATCTGGATCTCGTGCGGGAGCGCCGCGTTGCCGTTGGACCACTTGGTGTGCCAGAGGGTGGCGGGGTTGCCGTCGATGGCGTTGGCGGCGGCGCCGTTCTCGCCGGCGGTCTCCTGGCTGTCGGCCTGGACGACGCTCCAGCCCGTCTGGCTGATGGGGCTCGACGGGGTGGTGCCGCCGACGGAGGTGCCGGCCGGGACGGTCAGGGCGGTGGCGGTGACCGTGAAGGCGGTGCCGGTGCCGAGGGTGCCGGTCTTCACCCGGAGGGTGCCCGAGCGGTCGGCCGGGTCGTAGAACCAGCCGGTGGTGGCTGTGTCGTAGGCGGCCCTGTCGGCGAGGGCGGGCAGGGTCGTCGTGCCGACGGTGACGGTGCCGGGCGCGCTCGCGCTGCGCAGGGTGAACTCGTAGCCGCGGGTGGCGGGCTTGCCGGTGTACGTGCCGGTGCTCGCCCCGACGGAGACGGTGACGGTGCCCGTGCCGGAGGCCGGCGCGGCGACGTCGACGCGCTGGCGGGCGGAGGCGCCCGTCTTGTAGGCGCGGGTGACGCCGTCGTCCTCGTAGAGGGTGAAGGTGGAGGTGCCGCGCGGCTGGATGTCGTACGTGAGGGTGGAGACGGGCTTCTCGCCGGTGTAGTTCATCTTCGGCCACATGGGGACGATGGCGCCGGCCTTCACGAAGAGCGGCAGGGTGTCGAGCGGAGCGGAGTAGCCGTTGAGCCAGCCGGGGCCGGTGTAGACCTTGCCGGTCCAGTAGTCGGTCCAGTCGCCGGCCGGGAGGTAGATGCCGTCGCGGGTGGCGGTGTCGGTGACGACGGGGGCGACGAGGAAGGAGTCGCCGGCCATGAACTGGCCGCTGGTCTGGTTGCCGCGCGCGACGGGGTCGTTCGGGTACTCCAGGACCATGGCACGGGTCGCCGGGACACCGGTGTCGGTGGCGTTGCGGCTCATCGTGTACATGTACGGCATGAGCCGCATCTTGAGCTGAAGGTACTTTCGGTTGATCGACTGGTACGGCTCGGCGAAGCGCCAGGGCTGCTTGTCCTGGTAGCCGGCGGAGGGGCTGGTGGGGCCCCAGCCGGACATCGTCATGAAGGCGGGGGTGAAGGCCTTCCACTGGAGGTCGCGGACGTACGTCTTGGGGCTGCCGCCGAAGATGCCGTCGATGTCGCCGCTCGCGTAGTTGAGGCCGGACAAGCCGGCGCCCGCGATGGCCGGCACGTGCCAGCGCATGGCGTCCCAGGTGCCGGAGGTGTCGCCGGTCCAGACGACGGCGTTGCGCTGGGTACCGGCCCAGCCGTCGACCGTCCAGACGAAGCGGCGGGCGTCGGAGTTGTTCTCGATGCCGTCCACGGCCTGCTTCACACCGTTGAAGGCGGTCTTGTAGCCGCCGCCGATCCAGGCGACGTCGGTCTTGACGGCCCGCGAACCGGCCGTGCCGACCTCCCAGTTGATGCCGGAGAGCCCGGTGGAGGTCCACAGCCCGGTCTGGAAGCCCTTGCTCTTCAGCTGGGCGACGGTCTCGGGGAGGCTGGTGTAGCCGCAGCCGTAGCCGTCGTTGGGGAGGAACCAGCCGGAGGGCATGTCGGCGGCGCGGGCGTCCGTGGCGTAGCCGACGACGTCCGGGGTGGTCTGGTGGCGCAGCCGGTCGTGTGCGCCCTGGTAGTCGGGGTTGGAGGCGTTGAAGCAGTCGGCGTTACCGAGTTCGTGGCCCCAGACGGGAGCGAGGAAGGGCTTGCCGGTGACGTCGGTGTAGCCGCCCAGGACGTCCTTGAGGGAGTTCCCCGCGAAGTACCAGGCGTCGAAGCGGTTCTCGTTGTGGCGCAGCGAGGTCGGGGCGGTGAAGGCGTACGAGCCCGGGGACCAGGTGTTGCGCATGACCCCGTAGCCGTTGGTGGACATGTAGAAGGGCGCAGGGCTGGCGTTGGTGTTCTCGGTCCACTGGTTGGAGACGGCGACGGGCACGGTCTTGTCACGCAGGGCCCATTCGCCGAGCCGCAGACCGGTGCCGTAGAACTGCTCGTCGGCGGCGCGGTTGAGGTACTGGGTGGTCTGGGAGCCGGTCCAGTTGGTGGGCTGGGCCTCGGACCAGAGCAGGGTGGAGTCGTCCGCGCGGTAGAGGGCGAAGGTGAGCGGCGACTTGTTGATCCGCAGGCTGACGGCCGAGGTGCCGATCTTGTAGTACGCGCCGGCGTCGGTGAGGGTCGCGCCGACGGAGCCGAAGGCGGTGTTGATGGCGAGGTCCCCGCCGGCCGGGTCGTCGGTGAAGGCGCCGTTGGGCGAGAGCCAGATCCGGAAGATGTCGGCCCGCGCCATCACGACGCGGGCGGCGGCGCCGCTGGACGTGGCGACGGTGAAGGTGTCGCCGGACCGCGTGACGCCGGTGACGTTCCCGGCGGAGGCGGCGCGGGCGTCTGTGGCGGGGAGGACGACGGAGAGCAGGGCGCCGATCAGGACGGCGGCGATCAGGAGGGCGGTACGTCTCACGCCGGGGCGGGCGCCTCGACGTGGGCTCGGGTGGGGGCGTGGCGGGGCGTAGAGGGCTGCGGCTGTCATTGCGGCTGGTTCTCCTCACGAGATCCCCGGCGCGGGAGCGCCGGGCAGTGGTCGTTGGAGCTCCCCCGCGCGTGGGGGCGTGAGACATGGCAGCAGTGACCCATGAATGACGTCAAGTGCTCAAACAAGCATGGTTGCAAGCAACTTCAATCATCACTGGTCACGGGAGGATGGCTGCGGGACCCGACCGTCAGCAGTGCCGCCCGTCAGCAGTACGGCCCGTCAGCAGTACGGCCCGTCAGCAGTACGGCCCGTCAGCAGTACGGCCCGACGGCGGGCCGGGCGACCAGGCCGCGCGCGGCGGCGCGCAGCCGGACCTCCCACTCCTCCTCGTCGAGCCCGAGGGTGTACACGACGCAGCACGCGCAGGGCGGGAGCAGCGCGAGGAACGCCCGCTCCTGGGCGGTCTCCGCCTCGACCTCCGCCCACGCGTCCGAGGCCGTCCCGGCGAGCCCGACCTCTCCCGCCACGAAGCGCACGGCCAGCCTGAGCAGCGTGTACCGCCTGGACAGGGACTCGTCAGGCAGCGGGATGCCGAGCTCTTCGAGCGCCGCCACGAAGACGTCCCGGATGTCCGCGGCGGCCGCCCGGCGCGGCAGCCCGGCGAGCTCCCGCAGCGAGGGCGCGTCCCTCCCCGCCGCGAGTGCGTGGGCGGCGGCCATGGGCAGCTCCTCCAGGCAGACCTCGCCCACGCGGTACAGCCAGGCCGCCTCGATCAGGGGCGGAGGGGCGGAGGGCGCCGACGGTTCTCGCACGGCCGCGCTGCGGCCCCCCGGCCGGCTCGGGCCGTCCGCACTGTCCGCCCTGCCCGCCCTGTCCGCCCTATCCATCCCGTCCGCCCTGCCCATCCCGCCCGTTCCGTCCGTCCTATTCGTCCTGCCCGTCTTGCCCGTCCTGTTCAGGTCATCCGACAAGGCGGCGCCGCCAGTCGACAGGGAGGACGGTGACGGCCCGGCTGGGATCGCCGTCCCACTCGGTCCGGAGGCCGACGGCCTCCAGCGCGGCCACGACCTCGTGGCCGATGGCGGCGGTGGTGTCGGCCGAGCCGTCGAAGCCGCCGTAGAGCAGCGTCAGTCCGTGGCCGGCCACGGCGGAGTCCGTGCACTGGGAGTGGAAGTAGACGAAGCCGCGCGCGTCGGGCTCCCCGTCCTCGCCGATCTCGGACTCGCCGCAGCTTCGGCAGCAGGTGAAGTCCTCCCTGGCGGTGACTCCCGCCTCCTCCAGGGCGGCGAAGGCGCGGGTGAGCCGCTCGGGATCGGTCTCGCCCCGCCATGCGGCCTGCTCGGCGACCCGCTCCAGCCACAGCCGGTCGGCCAGCGCCTCCGCCTGCCCGCGCGAGACGGGCCGGCGGTCCTCGGTGACCAGGAAGTCCTCGGCGAGCTCCGCCAGTTCGGCGCGGGTGACGTAGCCGGCGGCCAGCACCTCCCGGATCCGCTGCTCCAGCTCGGCGCGCTCGTCGTCGGCGAGGTCGAGCGGCGGCACCTCGGGCGCGGGACCCATGTCCAGCCGCGCCCATCGCGGGCCGTCGTCCCAGCCGTCCTCCCGGCGCGCCCAGCCGGTCATCGCCGCGATCACGCCCTCGGGGCCGTCGAGCCTCGCCTCGAAGTGCCGGTCGGCCGATCCGTCGCGGTACTCCAGCGTGTAATCGCCGCCCGCCTCGTGCCAGACCTGGGTGAAGACGTCGGGCAGGTCCGGTATGCGCTGGACCACCAGGAACAGATCGCCGGGGCCGCCGATCCGCCGGACCAGCCCGGCCAACTCCTCCTCGGACACGCGGACGTGCCGCTCCCCGCTCTCCGTCTTCACCATGATCTCCAGCATGGTCCGACTGTGGCACACCCCTCTGACAACGGACCTGCGAGGAGGTGCGCCGGTGCGCCCGTGCTCACGGCCTGCGCGGGCGACGGCGGTGCGCGAAGAAGAGCAGGAGCGCTCCCGCGGGCACCGCGCCCAGGAGCGCGACGGGGAGGCCGGGGGCCCCGCTGTCGGCCAGGGAGCCGGATCCGCCGGGACGTCCCGGCCGGGTGGCGGACGGCGAGGCGCCGGGCGTCGGGCGGGCCGCGGGGCTCGTCGTCGGGCGCGGCGGCCGGGTGGAGGTCGGGCCGGGGGCACTCGGCGTCGGCCGGGCGGTGACGGTCGCGCGTACCGTCGCGGTGTCGTCGCCCGGAACGGGGTCGGGCTGATCGGCGCGGACGGCGGCGGTCACCGCGAGTCCGGTGCCCGGCGGGGTGCCGGGGCGGACGGTGCCGGTCACGGTCAGGCGAGCCGACGCGCCGACGGCGAGGGTGCCGAGCGGGCAGCCGGCCCGGCCGCCCTCGACCGCGCAGGGTGTGCCGTCCGCCGTGGTGACGCGGACGTCCTCCAGCCCAGGAGGCAGCGTGACGGTGACGACGGGGTGGGTCGCGGCGGCGGGGCCCTTGTTGGTGACGGTGAAGGCGTAGACGGCGCGGGTGGAGGCCACGAGGGGACCGGAGGGGCGGACGGTCCCGGTCACCGCGAGGTCGGCGGCGGAACCGATCGCGGTGTAGACGGTGCTGTGCGAGGTGTGGCGGGTCGCGGTGATCCGGTCGGTGTAGCCGACGGTGACGGTGTTGCGGGCGAGGGTCCCCCGGCCCACCGGGAGCACGGTCGCGCGGAAGGAGACGGTGACGCGGGCGCCGGGCATCAGGGTCCCGCCCGCCGTGCTCGTGGCCCCTTCGCCCAGGTGGACACGGAGGCGACCGCCTTCGAGCAGGGCCGCGGTGTCGCCGTCCTGGGCGTCGGTCAGCGGGCCGCTCACGCCCGGTCCTTCGATGACGAGCGAACCGGCGGCGTAGCCGACCAGGGCCGGCAGCGGATCGTCGAGGACGACGTCGTCGGCCCGGTCGCCGCCGTCCCCGCGTACCGTCACGGTGTACTGGAGGACGTCCCCGGGCTCCGCCCACGTGCGCCCGGACAGGTTGGTGACCTTCTTGTCGACGGTGAGACACGGCGGGCTGCCGAAGGTGATCCCGTCCAGGAAGTTCCCGGTGCTCAGGCCGCCGCCCGCGGTCCGGACCGCCCGGAAGGCGAACCGGGTGCGCCGCTGCCCGTACGGGACGACGTAGCTTCCCGTGTGCGTACCCCACGCGGCACTCCCGTCGGAGAGCTCGCCCTGGTTGCGCAGGGGTCCGCCGGGCGGCCCGATCAGCACGTCCATCGTGTCGACGCCCTTGCGCCCCCGGTGGGACAGGCGCCAGCGGAGCCGCGAGCCGGGGGCGGTGGCGATGTCCTGGTACAGAGTCGCGGGTTCGTTGGCGTTGAGCTCGGCGAACTGACGCCCTTGCGCGGCCGGAACCCCGCTCAGCCCGCTGGACCACAACTCGATGTGCCCGTCGGAAGCGGAGGTGGACCAGCCCGGGACCCTGCGCTGGTCCAGGATCGACCAGTCCGCGTCCTTGATCCGCGGCTCCTCGAACCCGCCGTTGAGCAGCGCCTGCGGGGGCGCGCACACGAGGTCCCTCGGCAGGGCGCGCCCGTCCGCCGCAGGGGCGGCCGTGAGGGCGGCGGTGAGAGCGAGCGGGGCGACCGAGGCGGCCAGTGGCCGCCTGCGCCACGAACTCCCGGTGCCGAAGCGCAGGTCCATGGTGGCCGAGCCTAGGCAGGCGCCGAGGGGCAGGGCCTCGAATGATCTGACGGTGGGCATGTCGCGGACCGTCAGGAGTCCGTACGCGCTGCCGCGCGGATGCCGGGTTGCGGGGACCACGGAGATGTCGGGGACTACGGGAGCTGCTGAGACAACGGAGATGGGGGACGGGGGCGCGTACGGGTTAGGGTGCGCCGGTGAAGCGAGTCCTGGTGGTGGGAGTGACGGGCGCGGGCAAGTCCACGCTCGCGCGGGCCTTGAACAGGCGCCTGGGCCTGCCGTACGTCGAGATGGACGCGCTGTACTTCACCGGCCCGGACTGGACCGTCAACGCCGCCTTCGCCGAGGACGTGGCACAGCTCACCGCCGGCTCCCGCTGGGTGGTGGACTCCCTCGGCTACCCGCAGGTCCGGGACCTGCTGTGGGACCGGGCCGACACCGTGGTCTGGCTGGACTACCCCCGTCGCGTCGTCATGCCGCGCGTCCTGCGCAGGTCCCTGCGGCGCAGCGCCACGCGCGAGGTGCTGTTCGGCGGCAACCGGGAGACGTGGGCGGGGTGGCTGAGCCCGGAGCACCCGGTCCGATGGGCGTGGTCGCAGCACGGCGAACGCCGCCGCGAGATCGGGCGCCGCGCGCGCGACGAGCGTTTCGCGCCCTTGCGGGTGCTGCGCTTCACGGAGCCCGGGGCGGCCTCGACATGGCTGGCGTCCCTCCCGGAGGCCCCGGCCTGAGGAGAGCGCGGTCGGCCAGGCCATCTGCCCCTGCCCCTGCCCCCCCTGCCCCTGCCCCCGCCGGTCGCACCTCGGAGATACTCACCGCATGACGTGGTTCGAGCGGGCGGAACGCGCGGAGCGGTCGGGTGACTGGGACACGGCGATAGCCCTGGTGAGCGCGCACGCCGAGTGCTTCACAGGCGACGGGTACGCCCATGGCAACCACCTCTGGCACATGGATCTGCTCGTCCGCGCGGAACGCCTCGACGAGCTGACGGAGCTCGCCCGCACCGATGTCCACGCCCGCAGGCGGCTCAACCGGGCGCTCAACGGCCGAGGGGACGCGACGCGCCTCTCCGAGCGCGCCCAGGACGGCGACCGCGACGCGCTCTACTGCCTGATCCGGCTGCTCTGCCGGACGGAGGGCACCGAGCGGGCCCGCCGGACCCTGCGGGCACTCGCCCCCGACGACCAGTACGCGCGGGACATCATCGCCGCCGCCGAAGCGGCCACGCCGGACATGACCTGACGTCCCGCGCGGGCGATCCCGTGGGGCCGTCCCCCGGCCGGGCGGCCTTCGGCGGCCGGGGGTGTGACGTGGCCCCGCGCGGAGCAGGATGAGCGCGGTGGTGTTCCGGCGCCGGGCCCGCCAACCCGCCCCTCCGAGTGCGCCGAGGTGATTCCCGATGGTGACGGACCGGTACGGCAACCCCCTGCACGCCTGCTCGTCGGAGGCGGCCGGTCATCTGGACCGCGCCGTCGACGCGCTGCTCCACTTCAGCCCCGAGGTCGAACGGGCCCTCGGCGACGCCCTGGAGAGCGGGCCCGACTCCCCGCTCGCGCACTCCTTCGCCGCCTACCTGGGACTCCTGGGTACGGAGCCGCGCGAGGCCGCGGCGACCCGGCGGCGGTTCCGGCGGTACGTGGCCGGTGCGGACGTCACGGCCCTGCCGGTGCGCGAGCGCCTGCACGTCATGGCGGCCGGCGCCTGGCTGGCCGGAGACCTGGGGCGGGCCGCGGGTCTGCTGGAGGAGCTGTCCGCCGCGTACCCCAGGGACGCGCTGGCCCTGGCTGTCGGGCACCAGCTGGACTTCTTCACGGGCGACGCGGTACGCCTGCGCGACCGGATCGGCGGCGCCCTCTCCGCCTGGGACGCGGCGGAGCCGAACGGAGGGCTGCTGCTGGGGATGTACGCGTTCGGCCTGGAGGAGTCCGGGCACTACCGGCAGGCCGAGGAGGCCGGTCTCGCGGCGGTCGAACGCGACCCGCGCGACGTGTGGGCGATCCACGCCGTGGTCCACACGTACGAGATGCAGGGACGCGTACCCGAAGGCATCGCCTACCTCGACGCCCGGCGCCCCCAGTGGGCGCACGACAACTACCTCGACGTCCACAACTGGTGGCACTACGCGCTGTACGCCCTGGAGGCCGGGGACACCGGCGCGGCGCTGGCCGTCTACGACGCCTCGATCCACCACGACGACTCCACGGGCCTCGCGATGCAGCTCCTCGACGCGGCGGCGCTGCTGTGGCGCGTGCACCTCGCGGGGGCGCGGCCGCAGGCCCGTTGGGAGGCCCTGGCGGACGCGTGGGAGGCGCGGGCCGATCCGCCGTTCTACGCCTTCAACGACGTCCACGCGGTGATGTCGTACGCGGGGGCCGGACGGCTCGCGGCGGCGGAGCGGCTCATCGCGGACCGGCGCCGCTGGCTGAACGGTCCGGCGCCGGACGCCGACGGCGTCGTCACCAACCGCCGGATGACGGCCGAGATCGGACTGCCCGCGTGCGAGGCGCTGCTGGCGCACGCGCGGGGCGACCACGCCGCCGTCGTGGAGCTGCTGTGGCCGCTGCGCCGCCGGCTGCACGAGTTCGGCGGCAGCCATGCGCAGCGCGACGCCCTCCAGCGGACGCTGCTCGACTCCGCCCTCGGCTCCGGGCGGCACGAGCTGGCACGCGTCCTGATCAGCGAGCGCGCCGGGCTGCGCCCCGACAGCACGTACAACTGGTCCGCCCGCGCCCGCCTGGCCGGCGCCCTGGGCGACACGCCCCGGGCCGAAGAGGCCCACAGCCGGGCCCGCGCCACGGCGGCGACGGCGGCCGAGGCCCTGCATCGCCCGTCGCCCTGACCTGAGACGACGGGAGGACGCGTCCGGTCAGGACTCCGCCAGGTACGGGTCCTCGAAGCCGATCTGCGCGTGCGACCCGTCGCAGAAGGGCTTGTTGCGGGAGTGGCCGCAGCGGCACAGCGCGATCCGCTCGCGGGTCTCGTACGCGAAGCCGTCGTCGTCGCTGCGCAGGGTGATCCCGCCCCAGACGCGGTAGCCGCCGGAGACGCCCTGCTGGGGGTCCTGCACCACGCCGATCTCCGGTCCCGTGTCGGTCTCCAGCGCGGTCGCCTGGCGGCCCTCGACCTGCCAGGCGACCAGGCGCCCGCCGACGCACGCCTTGGCCTCCTTCTCGACGAGCTCGGCCTGCCCCGGCCGCTCCACCTGGTTCCAGATCTGCCCGTCCGCGTCGCAGAACCGGGCGAACGCGCACAGCCGCTGGGCGTCGGTCAGGACGAGTTCCGGGCCGTCCTGCTCCTGGGCCTGCTCCAGGTACGGGACGCGGGCGGTCGGCGCCTCGGTGCCCACGAAGCCGACCCGCGCGTGGCTGCCGTCGCAGAACGGCTTGTTCGCCGAGTGGCCGCAGCGGCAGAGGTGGAACTCCCCCTCGGGAACCTCGCCGGAGGCGGGCGGAGCGAAGTCCCGCCCCTTCGCCCACGAGCGGGACGTGCCCTCGGCGTCCGCCACGATCGTCTGCTGGGCCACGGGCACGGCGCCCTTGACCACGTACGGGCCGTCCTTCATCACCGTGATGGTGACCTGCGGCTCCGTCTCTCCCGCCATGCCTCAGCTCCTCTCTCCGGGGCCGCCTCACGGCCGTGCCCAGCGCGAGGCTAGGCGGGGCCGAGCCGCGACGGCCGTGAGGCGGTGGCGGAGTGCCGCGTACGGCATTCGGATGGGCTAAGACGTCGTCTCAATTGGCGAGGTGTCGCTCTCGCCCTCGCCTTCGCCCTCCGCACGGCAGCTGGCGCGGCACGTCCGGGCGGTGGGAGAGGCTGTGCCACAAGGCCGGCCACAAGTGGGGAGTGCCGTCAGGCGCCGCATTCGCGCGCACCCAAGCCGGGTCCAACCGCCGGCTCAGGCCGAGGTCACACGCCCGCTCCTCCAGACCGAGCGACGAGGCCGAATCGACGGCTTTCAGCTCGCGAGGCAGCGGTTGATCGAAGTCCCTCGCCCCATGCTGCCGGACGGCGCCCCACGACGAGAAGCCGACCCCAAAGTGTCATTCCATGAGGAGTTCTCAGCGCGGTGCACCGCTGTTGAGCATCCTGTCGCGCGCTTCTGAGTACGGGCACTCACGCCCCGGCGGGCGTCCCGCAGCGAGTGTGGGGGCACACCGAACGACAGGAGATCCTCATGCGCACGTCCTCCGGCACGAGCCGCCGGTCCGCCCGCCTCACCGCCCGCGTGGGGCGCGCCTTCGGCGTCGCCCTCGCCGGCACCGCCGCGACCGTCGTACTCGCGGGGTGCGCCGGGTTCTCGTACACCGAGAGGATCTGCAACGACGGCGAGTATCCCGTGCTGTCCGTCGGGGGTACGGGCTCCGCATGCGTCCGGGACGGCGACCAGCCTCCGGCCGGGTTCGCGCGGTATCCGGAGGGCAAGATGCCGCAGGAGGTCGACGACACCTGGGACGTGTACTGGCGCACGCACACCGTCGACAAGGACGGCAAGGTCATCGACGCGCCCGACGCGGGGTGAGGCGGGGCGGCGGCGACGAGGCGGAAGGCGATGCCCTGTCCGCGGTGCGCCGGGTCCGTCCACAACCGCTCGACCTCGGACCGCCCTTCGGCGGGGGCGGTCAGCACCAGGCAGCGGTCACCTCACGCTGATCGGTCATGGCGGGAGCATCACACGGGACGCCCCCGGCCGCCGGGGCGATGGCCCTAGAAGAGGCGGCCTTCCCGCACCTCGGCCGGCTCCTCCAGGTCCAGGAGGAGCTGCTTGCGTACGAGGCCGCCGCCGAATCCGGTGAGCTTGCCGCCCGCGCCCACCACCCGGTGGCAGGGGATGACGATGCTCACCGGGTTGCGCCCGACGGCCTGGCCCACGGACTGCGCCAGGCCCTTGCCGCCCAGGCCGGCCGCGATGTCGCCGTACGTGATCCGCTCCCCGTACGGGATCTCCCTCAGCCGAGCCCAGACCTGCTCCTGGAACACGTCGCCGTGCGTCACGGCCGGGACGTCGAAGGTCTGCCGCCGCCCGGCGAAGTACTCGCCGAGCTCGTCCCGCGTCCTCGCGAGGAGCGCGTCCGCCGACGGGTCGGCGCGGCGGCCCCAGGCCGAGGGTGGGGGTGTGTGGCGGTAGCCCTGGAAGTACAGGCCCACCAGCGCGTCGTCACCCGCGACGACAAGAAGGGGACCCACCGGGCTGTCGACGTGAGCGTGTCGGATGTCCATAGGGTCCCATCGTCCAGCACCGCACCGCCGTCGCGGGTCACGACGGCCAGATGCCCGAGCTGCCGCGTCGGTGCGAGTCGAGCAGGTGGGTGTCGACGATGCCGATCGCCTCCATCAGCGCGTACATCGTGGTCGGGCCGACGAAGGCGAAGCCCCGGCGGCGCAACTCCTGCGCCAGCGCCTCGGATTCGGCGGACCGTGTCGGAATCTCCGCGAAGGCCCTGGGACGAGGAGTCGTCTCGGGCCGGAAAGACCATACGAGCCGCGCCAGCCCCATGCCCTGGCGCAGCCGCACGGTCGCGCGGGCGTTGGTGACGGCGGCCTCGATCTTGCGCCGGTTCCGGACGATGCCGTCGTTCCCCATCAGGCGTTCGACGTCGCTCTCGGTGTACGCGGCGACCACGTCCGGATCGAAGCCGTCGAACGCCGCCCGGAACGCGGGCCGTTTACGCAGGATCGTCGCCCAGGAGAGGCCCGCCTGGAACGCCTCCAGGCTGACGCGCTCGTAGACGCCCTGCTCGTCGGTGACCGGCATGCCCCATTCCTCGTCGTAGTACGCCCGAAGCAGGGGGTCGACGGCTGCCCACGCGGGACGGGCGAGTCCGTCCTCTCCGACGACCACACCCGGGGCGGGGGCCTGTGTCGGCGTCATCGAGCCGTCCCCGTGGCGGCGGCATGCCGGAGGGTGTCGTTCTCGACGTGCCAGGAGGCGCCGTCCGGGGTCGCGCCGGTCAGGCCGTTCAGGTTGGCCAGGCCGACCAGCGCGAGGGTGCCCGGCTCTCCGATCTCGGCCGTCGCCAGGGTGCGTTCGGAGCTCCACGGGGTGGACCACAGCAGCCTTCGGGTCATCTGCGCCCAGCCGAGCGCCGGACCCGTCATCACCCAGAGGTCGGGAGCGGCATCGGCGAACCGTGTCGCGAAGCGCAGCCAGGAGGCCCCTGTCTCGGGCCAGTCAAGGGTTGTCAGGGTCGTGCCTCCCGCCTGGTCCCAGGCCGCTTCCAGCCGGCGTGCGGTCTCCAGGGCGTGTGGAGCGCGGCCGGAGCCGATCGCGAGGGTACGGGCGCGGCGCTCACGGGCCAGGCGGACGAGGGCCGCGACCTCGGCGGCCGTGGCAACCGCCGCGGCAACCTCCGTGTCGACGGTCGCGGTCGCGGTCGCGGTCGCGGATTCCGAACGACTCGGATTCGGATTCGGATTCGGATTCGGATTCGGATTCGGATTCGGATTCAGCAAAGGGCTGTTCAGGGGTTCCACGGTTACTCGTTCTCTCGGATGCTCTTCCAGCGCCGGTAGCGCGGGCGCTCACGCGGCGTCGTGGAAGACGAGGGCCAGGGTGTGCCGTTCACCGGAGCGGATGGCGGACACGCCGTGGCGGACCGGGGCCGCCGACCAGCCGCGGGTGGACCTGACGGGCCGGTCGCGGGTGGTGAACACGTAGCCGTGTCCCCGCGGCAGCAGCGTGGACGTGCCCCGGGACTGGGCGCGCGGGCGCTGTTCCAGGAGCAGGAACTCGCCGCCCGTGTGATCGACCCCGGGGGCGTTGAGGTTGATCACGACCTGGAGCGGGAAGACCAGGTCGCCGTACAGGTCGCGGTGGAGGGCGTTCCAGTCCTTCTCCCGGTAGCGGAGCAGGATCGCCGTCGAGCGGGTCTGCCCGGCGTCGTGGCACATGCGCAGCCACTCGTCGAACGAATCCGGCCACGGGGCGGGCCTGCGGAGCCTGGCCCACCAGTCGCGGGCGATGGGCAGGAGCCTCGGGTAGAGGGCTCGCTTGAGGCGTTCGACCGGTTCCGGGTACGGGGTGTCGAAGTACCGGTACTGGCCTTCGCCGAAGCGGTGGCGGCCCATGTCGACGGTGCTGCGGAACAGGTCGTCCCGCGCGTACAGCTCCCTGAGCTCCACCGTCTCCTCGTCGCTCAGGAGCCTCGGCAGCAGCGCGCCGCCGTACTCGTCGAGCTCCGCGCCGATCGCGTCCCAGTCGCCGGACTCGACGCGGCGGTGCCAGGGGTCGGTCCTGCTCCCGGTCGCTGTCGTGGTGTTCACTCCCCGGCCTCCAGGTCCAGCAGCGCGGTCTTGGCCGCGAGCCCGCCGACGTATCCGCCGAGGGTGCCGTCCGTGCGCACCACGCGGTGGCAGGGGACGACGATCGGCAGCGGGTTGGTCGCGCAGGCGGTGCCCACCGCCCGTACGGCCTTGGGGTTGCCGACGAGCTCGGCCATGTCACGGTAGCTGCGGGTCTCGCCGTATCCGATCTCGGGCAGGTGCGTCTGTACCAGGCGCCGGAACCCGTGCGACAGGGACAGGTCCAGCGTCACGTCGAAGGCCCTGCGGCGCCCGGAGAAGTACTCCTCGATCTCGCGGGCGGTCTCCTCCAGCCGCTTGGGGGCGCGCAGGATCCGGGGGCTGAGCCTGTGGCCGAGGGTGTCCAGGACCCCGTCGTGGCCCTCGTCGGCGTACGCGACGCGGACCAGGCCCCGGGGGGTGGCGGCGAGCAGCAGTTCGCCGACGGGCGAGTCTACGGTGGTGTACGCGACGTCGATCAGGTCTGCGCCTTCCGCGGCCCGCTCCAGGCGGCGGTGCAGGCGGCTCAGCGTGTCGGCGTCCACGCCCGCCGAGGCCGAGGCGGACAGGAGGGCGGCCACGCCATCGTTGTCGGTCATCTCTTCACCGCTCGTCGTGTCGTCGCCGTTCGTCGACTCGGCGCCGTTCGTCGTGTCGTCGGCGCTGGGCAGGTCGACGGCGTCGGGCCGGTCCCTGTCGGGCAGGTCTCTCACGTCGATGCTCCTTTCGTGGTCGCGCCCGGATAGTGCTTTCTGAGGTTCTTGAGCCCGTCCGCGGCGGCTCTGCGGGCCGCCTCGACGGTCCCGCCGAGGATCTGGGCGATCTCGGCGTACGCCAGCCCGGCCACGTACCGATAGGCGATCGCCTGGCGCTGCTTGGCGGGCAGTTCCCTCACCACGGCCCAGAGCCCGACGGCCTCGATGTCCACGACGTCCTGGCCCGCGGGCGCCTCCGGTACCTCGTCGACCGGCAGAGGATTCCGCTTGGCGGCGCGCAGCACGTCGATCGCCTTGCGGTGCGCGATCGTCACCAGCCATGCCTCCACGTTCGCCGTCTCCGGCAGCTCGGGGTAGGCGCGCAGGGCGGAGAGGAAGGTCTCCGACCATGCGTCGTCCGCGTCGTGCGGGCCGAGGACGACCCGGCACACGCGGAGCACGGTCGCGCCGTGCCGCGCGACCACGCTCTCGAAGGGTTGTTTCATGTTCATCCCATGGAAGACGTACGTGCGGTGGCAAACGTGAGATACCCGATCGGCGGAACCCGCCGGGCTCAGAAGAGCCTTCCCGTGTCGGCCGCCGGCGGCTCCTCCAGCTCCAGCAGGGCCTGCTTCCGTTTCAGCCCGCCGGCGTACCCGGTCAGAGCCCCGGTGGAGCCGACGACGCGGTGGCAGGGGACGAAGACGCACAGCGGGTTCGCGCCGACGGCCTGTCCGACCTTCTGGGCGAGCGCGCGGTCTCCGAGCTGCTCGGCGATGCGGCCGTACGTCGTCGTCTCCCCGCACTGGATCCGTTTCACGAGGTCCCACACGGTGTGCTGGAACGCGTCCCCCTCGGCCGCGAGCGGCAGCTCGAACCGGCGGCGGCGTCCCGCCAGGTAGTCGCACAGCTGGCGGACCGCCTCATCCAGCAACGGGTCCGCCCGGGCGCCGGCCTCGGGGCCGAAGCTCTCCTGCGGCGGACGGCGGACGTGGTGCCTGAAGTAGAGGCCGGTGATCGCCTCGCCCTTGGCGACGATCGTGACCGGGCCCAGGTGGGTGTCGACAACGGCGTGCCGGGTGTTCATCCCCGTCTCCCCTCTCATGTCTTCGCGTCTCTCGTTGCTCTCATCCGGTAGACGGTGGCCGGGCGCGGAACGTGAGATCGCGGAGGCGGACGAGATACGAGTACCCAACGGCCTGCCCCTCGCCGGGCCCTCCTCCGGACGGCCGCGTCCGGCCATGTCCCCGGACGTCGGACGGCCCGCCGGGAGGGGAGACCCGGCGGGCTGTGCGACGACGTGCGGCGCCTTGTTCGTTCGTCGCCGTGATCAGGCGTAGGGCGCGAGCTCCTTGAGGAGCGTCGCGAGGTGGTCGGCGTCCTCGCGGGTGAGGGGCGCGAGCGGGGGCCTGGGGGCGCCCGCCGGGAGTCCGCGCAGTTCGAGACCGGTCTTGACGGCGCGCGGCAGGCCACGGTCCACGATGAACCGCAGCAGGGGCAGCAGCTCGGCGAGGACCGCGTCGGCCCGCGCGGTGGCGCCCGCGATGTGGGCCTCGTAGAGGGCGCGCGGTCCGCCGGGGACGATGCCGGGGGCGGCTGTGCACCAGCCCGCGGCCCCGGCGCGGAGGGCGTCGAGGGCGATGGGGTTGCTGCCGTTGTAGACGGACAGCTCGCCGTCGGAGAGGTCGAGGATCTCGCGGAAGCGTTCGACGCGGCCGGAACTCTCCTTGACCATGGTCAGGTTCTCGATCCGGGCGCCGAGCGCGACGATCTCGGCGGGAGTGAGGTCCGTACCGGACGTCCCCGGGTTGTTGTAGAGCATGACGGGTACGCCGGCGGCGTCGGCGACGGTCGCGAAGTGGCGCTCGGTCTCCTGGCGGGTCAGCTTCCAGTAGGCGGCCGGCAGCACCATGACGGCCGTGGCGCCGTGCCGGGCCGCGACGCGGGCGCGGCGGGCGGTCTCGGCGGTGGTGACGTGGCCGACGCCGACGAGGGTGGGGACCCGGCCGTCGACCGCGTCCAGCGCGGTCTCGCAGACGGAGTCCCATTCGGCGTCGGTGAGGTAGGCGGCCTCACCGGTGCTGCCGAGAGGGGCGACGGCCTGCGCCCCGGAGTCGACGAGACCGTCGACGACGCGCCGCAGGGCCGGCAGGTCGGGGGCGCCGGTCTGGGGGCCGGAGGGGTCGTGGAAGGGGGTGACGGGGTAGGCGATGATCCCGTGCAGCGGGGTCTCGGTCATGGTTCAGGCTCCCTGCTGTGTTGCTTCGACGGTGGTGGCGGTTCCGGCGGCGGTGGTCGCGGTGGCCGTGCCGGTGGCGCTCGTCGTCGGGGACGGGTGCGCGGTCAGGCAGTCGGGGTGCCGGACCAGTGCGCGGCGGGCGTGGTACGCGAAGTTGGCGCGGTTGCGGGCGTCGGAGGAGGTCCAGTCGTGGGCCTCGGCGGCGAGGGCCGGCGGCAGCGGCTTGATGGTGCCCGCCGACATGGCGAGGAGCTGGAGGCGGGCGGCCCGTTCGATGAGGACCGCGAGGTGACACGCCTCCTCGACGGTGCCGCCCGCGACGAGCTGGCCGTGGTGGGCGAGGAGGATGGCCCGCTTGTCGCCGAGCGCGGCGGAGATGATCTCGCCCTCCTCGTTGCCGACGGGGACGCCCGGCCATTCGGCGAGGAAGGCGCAGTCGTCGTAGAGCGGGGTCAGGTCCATCTGGCTGACTTCCAGGGGGACTTCCAGCATCGAGAGCGCGGCGACGTGCAAGGGGTGCGTGTGCACGATGCAGTTGACGTCGGGGCGGGCCCGGTAGATCCAGGAGTGGAAGCGGTTGGCGGGGTTGGGCATGCCGGAGCCGCTGAGGACGTTCAGGTCCTCGTCGACAAGGAGCAGGTTGTCCTCGGTGATCTCGTCGAAGCCCAGACCCAGGCGCTGGGTCCAGTAGGTGCCGGGCTCCTCGCCACGGGCCGTGATCTGACCGGCGAGGCCGGAGTCGTGACCCGCGTCGGAGAGAATCCGGCAGGTCAGGGCGGTCTTCTGACGAACGGTCAGGGTCGAGGCCGTGAACTCGCCGGCCATGCGGCGGTGGGCCCGGTCTATCAGGACGTCTTTGGCGTCGTTCAGCGTGGTGGCCATAGGACACATCTCCTTGGCTTGAGCGGGGCCGGGACAGGGGCGGGGTGGGGTGGGACGGGCGGGGCAGGCGCGCGGGCAGGGACCGGACACGCCGGGTCGGGCCGGCCAGGGCCGGGCAGGCTGGAACCACGGCGGTGGCATGCCCCCATCCGACTGGATACGATGTTCACCATAGGACACCTTGTGTCATGACGGAAGACCCGCAAGCTCGGGCGCGGCGCGCGGGGTACGCGGGGTACGCGGGGTACGCGGGGTACGCGGGGCGAACGACGAAGCCGGAAACCGCGAGGGCTACCCTGGTCGCCGACCCGGCGGAACGATCCATCGCCGCACGCCGAACCGGCACGGGAGCAGGAGGAACGACCAGTGATCAACCGGGTACGACAGCTGCGCAAGGAGCGCCTGATGAGCCTGGAGACGCTCGCGGCGCGCGCGGGCGTCACCAAGAGCTACCTCTCCAAGGTGGAGCGCGGCCAGAGCACTCCCTCGATCGCGGTCACGGCCGCGCTCGCCCGCGCGCTGGGCGTACCCCTCGACACCGTGTTCGTCGACGCCGAAGGGCTGGGAACGGGCGTCACCGTGACCCGGGCCGCCGAGCGGCGCGCGCTCACGCCGGGCGACGAGGCGGGCAGCCGGTACGAGGGGATCGCGCTGGAGGCGGCCGGCAAACGGATGACGCCGTTCATGCTGCACCCCGCACATGACGCGGACCGCAGCCCCTTCCGTGATCATCCCGGCGAGGAGTTCCTCTTCGTCCACGAGGGCAGGGCCGAGCTGCTCCTGCCGTCCGGGGCGGTGGAGCTGGGGCCAGGCGACTCGGTCTACTTCGACGCGACGACACCGCACAAGATGCGCACCTTGTCGCCGGGCCCCCGGGCCTCGGTCCTCCTCCTCATCAGCGCCCCCGGCCCGCACCCCCATCCGCACCTTCCCTGAACGGAAGGAAAGGGGAGGGGAAGGAGGGGAAGGAGGGGAAGGGGGAATCAAGAAGAACGCGATGTGGTCCCCGCCCCCCTTCTAGGAGAGGCGGGGACCACATCATGATGCTGACACTGGGCTGAGAACCGGCCGAGAACAAGGCCGAGAACCAGACCTAGAACTGGGACTCTGCCCGTGCACGGGACATCAGTCCGACGAAGCCCCCTCGCCCGTCTCCCCCAGCAGTCCCAGGAACAGAGTCTGCGCCTTCACGATCCGGGCCAGCTCGGCCAGGTCCACGCTCTCGTCGCCCGCGTGGATGCGTGCGCCCGCCATGTCCTCCGCGCCCCAGAGCACGACGCCCGCCTCCGGGGCGATCGACTGGAGCGTGGCGACGAGACCGATCGCGCCACCGCCGCCGATCGTCCCGGCGGGTCGTCCGAAAGCGGCCGTCATCGCCTCGCGCGCGGCGGCGAACGCGGGGTGCGCGGTGTCGGCCTGGAACGGATGGCCGACCTTCACCGGCTCGACCTCCACCCGGACACCCCAGGGGGCCTGGGCCCGCAGGTGGTCCATCAGGAGTTCGAGCTCGCGCGCCGGGTCGGCGCCCGGCGGGACCCGCATCGAGACGCGGGCGGCGGCGGAGGCGTGCAGCACGTTGGGGGCGCCGTCACGGGGCGGTACGTCGACGCCGAGGACGCTCACGGACGGCCGCGCCCACAGGTGCGAGGCCACCGACCCCGAGCCGATCACCTCGACTCCCTCGGCCAGTCCGGCCGCGGCCCGCAGCTCGTCGGTCGCCATCTCCGCGCCGGGCCACTCCGCCTGGGTGAGCCCCGGTACGACGACGTCACCGGCATCGTTGTGGAGGGAGGCGACGATGCGGCTCAGCGCCAGGAACGCGTCGGGGACGGGGCCGCCGAACACCCCCGAGTGCACGGGCGCGGCGAGCGTGGTCACGGTCAGGTCGCAGACCGCGGTGCCGCGCAGCGCGGTGGTGAGGGCGGGCTCCCCGGTGCGTACGTTGCCGAGGTCGGCGATGACGAAGGCGTCGCACGCGAACCGCTCCGGGTTCGCGGTGACGTACGGCCCCAGGTGGCTCACCGTCTCCTCCTCGCCCTCGACGAGGATCTTGAGGTTGACGGGCGGCCGGCCCTCGAAGGCGCGCAGGGTGGCCGCGTGGGCGACGACGCCGCTCTTGTCGTCCGCCGCGCCGCGCCCGTACAGCCGTCCGTCGGCTCCGGTCGTCGCCGTCCAGGGATCGGTGCTCCACTTCTGGTCGTCCGGGGCCGGCTGCACGTCGTAGTGGGCGTAGAGCAGCACCGTCGGCGCCCCCGGAGGGCCCGGCACCTCGGCGTACACGGCGGGGTAGCCGCCCGGGATGTCCAGCAGCCGGGCGTCCGCCGCGCCGCTGCGCTGGAGCAGGTCGACGGTGGCAGTCGCGGCGCGGAGCACCGGCTCCTGGGGGAAACCGGGGAAGGCGACCGAGGGGAGGGCCACCAGCGCGGCGAGGTCCTCGGCGAGCTCCGGGAGCATCGGCTCCAGGCGCTCGACGGCCGCGCGGGTCGCGGCGGAGAGGGGGAGGTCGACGTAGTTCACGAGACGCACCTTTGCGGGATCGGGAGCGAAGGGGGAACGAAGGGGAAGGAGGGACAAGGGGGGCGCCGCCCACAGGCACGAACTCAGGCACGCGCACGCTGATGCGCACAGGCAGCGGTACGGGGACGCCCCACACCCGCCGGTCAGGACACGAGCGTCGCGATCAGCAGACCGACTCCGACCGAGACCACCCACGACACGAGCATCGGCAAGGTGAAGGAGTGGTACAGCGGGAACTTGGAGAGCCGGGTGGTGCCGGTCTTGTCGAGCTCGACGGCGGCGATCTGGGAGCCGTTCGCGGGGAACAGCCACACGCCGGTCAGCGAGGTCCACATCGCGGTGACGACGGCGGGGCTGAGCGCGCTGAGGCCGATCGGGGCGATGGTGCGGGTGGCGGTCGACTGGCTGGTGGTGAGACCCACGACGAGGAAGAAGCCGACGGCCACCATGTACGGGTGATCCTTGATCATCTCGGTCAGCGGGTCGATGATCGTCGTCTGGTTGCCGGAGATGAAGGTGTCGGCCATCCACGCGATGCCGAACAGCGCGATCGCCGCGACGAGACCCGCCGTCATCAGGGGCTGCTTGATGACGTCGGCCGGGTCGAGCTTGTTGAGCACGATGATGAGCAGCGCGACGGTGAACATCACGAGCTGGATGACCGTGGACATGTCCAGCGGCCCGGTCTTCTCGCCGACGGTGACGACCGGCCGCAGCGCGTCGAAGAGGCCCAGGAGTACGACGACGGCGACACCGGCGAGGAAGAGCCACGCGCTGCGCGCGGCACCGGCCGGGAGCGGCTGGCCCTGGCCGTCACGCTGCTGGGCGTCGGCGTCCGCGCGGACGGGGATCGGCTCGACGATGCCCGCCTCGACGCGGCGGAGGAACTCGGGGTCGTCCTTGAGGTCCTTGCCGACGCGCGACTGGATGAGCGAGACGGCGAGGATGGAGACGATCGCGGCCGGCACGGTGATCGCGAGGATCTTGGCGAGGGTGAAGTCGGCCGGGAGCAGCGTGAGGTAGGCCGCCATGGCGGCGGAGACGGGAGACGCCGTGATGCCGAGGCCGGAGGCGACGGTGGAGGCGGTCAGCGGACGCTCGGGGCGTACACCGCTGCGGTGGGACGTCTCGTAGATGACGGGCATCAGCGCGAAGAAGATGTTCGAGGTGCCCGAGCCCATCGTGAACACGAAGGTGACGAAGGGGGCGACATAGGTGATGCGTTCGGGATTCCGCCGGATGATTCTCGACGCGATGCCGACCAGATAGTCGATGCCGCGCGCCGATTGCATGGCCGCCGACGCGGAGATCACCGCGATGATGATGAAGAAGGCCGACACCGGCGGTGACCCGGGAGCGAGACCGAATCCGAATACCAGCAGCCCGGTGCCGAATACGCCCCAGAGCCCGAGGCCCATGCCCCCTGTTCGGACGCCCAGACCGATCGCCACAAGGACGATCGCGGCTTCGAGGATGATCTTCCACAACTCCATGCGGGAATCCGTTCACAGTCGTACGCCCTCATCCGCACCGGACAAGCCGGGCCGGACGCACAAGAAATGTTGAACAGATTTTACGATTCGGCCGGAAAGGGAGGGATCCGACAAAGGTCTGGTGGCCCTGTGACTAAAGCCCCGAAAGCTGTCGGCGGACCGGGTGCGGGGGGCGAAACGAACCGGGCGGCGAACGGAAACGGGCCGCCGCCCCGTCCCGCTCGAAGGCGGGACGAGACGACGACCGAGAGAAGGGGCGGGCACGAGGCGAGCGGCGAGGGGACCCGAGGGCCGGACCACCGGACGGCCGGACAGTCCGACGGCCGGACGGGCGACTGGACGGACGGGCGGACGGACGGGCGGACGGACGGGCGGACGGACGGGCGGACGGACGGACGACCACTCGACCGGCCCGCCCGAACTCCCCCTCCGTCGCGCCGAGATGCCCATCCGCCCCTCCGCCCCTTCCCTCCGGCTCACTCCGCCCCGTCGAGGACCTCCCGCAGCCGCGCCGCGAACTCGTCCGGCTTCCCCGGATACCCGGTCTCCACCCCGCAGAAGCCGCCGTGATGGCTGGGGAACACCGTCACCGGCAGCCCGAGGAGTTCGGCGACCGCGACGGACGTGCGCCCGGTCAGCACACCGTCGGACTCCTCCCCCACGCCGATCACGACCCGGGTCGGCGCGGCGACGATCGCCTCGGCATCGGGCGCGTAACCGCTCACCGCCCACGACCGGTCCGAGAGCAGCGGGTCCTCACGCGATCCGTCGTCCCCCACGGGGAACCCGAACATCGCCGGGTCGGCGGCCGGCTGGGCGAAGTACGCGTCGGTGAAGTCACCCTGCCACGACGTCATGGCCACGAACGCCGCCATCCCGGCGCCCCACCCGCGCGCCTCGTACGCCTCCCGGACACCCGCCCGGGCCCGTACCGCCGCCTCGCCGTCCGGCGTCAGCGTCACCAGCGGCGGCTCGTGCGCCACCAGGGTCGTCACGTCTTCCGGGTACGCCGTCACGAGCGCCAGCGCGACGACCGCGCCCCCGCTGCTCGCGAACACCTCCACCGGCCCGGCCCCCAGGGCCGCGACCACCGCGTGCACGTCGTCGGCCAGGACCTCCGGGGCGTACTCCACGCGCCCGTCCGTACGCTTGCTGCGGCCCAGCCCGCGCGGGTCGTACGTGACGACCGTACGCTCGGGGAACCGCTCCGCCAGCGCGGCGAAGCCGGAGGCGTCCATCGGCATCCCGATCATGAACAGCGCCGGCCGCCCGTCGGCCGACGGCAGGGGCCCGCGCACGTCGTAGACGATTTCAGCGCCGGCAACTTCAAGAGTGAGAGTCTTCATACCCCTATAGACCGGCGCCGTTGCGAAAACTCATCGGCACCGCCGACATCTCGTGACTCCGTCATCGAAGCCGCGGCAACAGCCTCTGCCACGACGCCGTCGACAGCTCGACTCAGCTCGTCCCGCCTACGACGGCGAGGTCTCCGATGACGGCGCCCCTCACACGTCCCGCCGAGGACGGCCCCCACGGGCCCGGGCCGCCTCCGCGCGGAACTCGCCCGGCGTCATGCCGTACGTGGCGCGGAACGACCGGCTGAACCCCGCGGGCAGCAGCAGCCCCCACCGCGCCGCCAGCGCGGCGATCGGCAGGGTCTCCGAGGTGGAGGCCGATGAAGGCGACGATCCGGGCGCGCGGTTCGGCCGTACGCGACTCGGGCGGCGCGAGCCCGCTCCTGTCGAGGACGTCGGCGGCGAAGCAGGTGACGAGGTCGGCCGTGACGTTGCCCAGCCGGTGGGCCTCGGCGGGGCCGAGCCGGGACGCCAGCGCCACCACGGTGTCCAGATGCCGCCGGAGCAGCACCCCGCTCACCCGGTCGTGCGGCAGCCGCCTGGCGAGGAGCCGGTCGGTCCGCGCGGGCGGGGAGGGCGAGGGATCTCCTCGGGATGCGGAGCACCGTGACCTCCGCCGCGGCGGCCGTCTGCCCCCGGATGTCGGCCTCCAGGGGGTGGGAGGTGTCGAAGAGGACCATGTCGCCCGTGGAGAGGAACCCTTCGTCGCGGACCTGGGTGCAGCCCAGGGCTCCGCGCCGGACCCGGCCCAGTTGGTACGTCTCCGGGTCGGGCGCCACCTCACCCGGCTCCAGCCGACAGGTTGTGCCACGCGTGCCCGCAGGCGCCGTTGCAGTCCCTCTCGCGGCGCCTGGTGTCAGCGGCGGCGAAGGTGGAGACGAGGACGCGAAACGCCGTCACGTGCTCCGCCGCGGCGAGACCCGAGAACCAGACCGCACCATCCTCCACAGTCCGAAGCCCCTGCGCGACCTCGTTGACCACCCGCTCGGCCTCCCCCTGAACGTCTCGGCCGTCGTCTCCACAGTTCTGTTCGATCACCGCCCGATGATTCCACGGTCCCACGACGGCGTCTCTGGGGCACGTGATGACCTGATCTCCGATCTCTCCCCCTCACCTCCCCTCCACTCTCCTCCCCTCCCCCACCGATGGAATCCTCGGAGTGAAGAGAGTGTCCGCGCCTTCTCCGTTGGCGCGGGCGGGTCGGGTCGTCGCCGGGGCCGTCCGGTCAGGGGGTGGTGCGGCAGCCGAAGACGCGCTCCAGGAGGAGGGAGAGCGCGGCGCGGTCCTCGGCGCTCAGGCCGTCCAGGCCGCTCTGGGTGGTGTGCATCCTGGCGCGGATGGCGTCCGCGACGCGCTCGCCCTCGGCGGTGAGGATGACGTTCTTGACCCGCCGGTCGGACGGGTCGGCCTCGCGGCGCACCAGTTCGCGCTTCTCCAGCCGGTCGATGATGCCGGTGATGTTGGAGGCGTCGCAGGTCATGGTCTCGGCGAGGGCGCGCATCGCGGCGGGGCCGCGGCGGAGCGCGTTGAGCGCCTTGGCCTGACTCGCGGTGAGGTTCTCGCTCGCCGCCGCGAGGGTGAAGTCGCCGAGGTAGACGCCCCACGACATCGAGAGCTGCTCCATGAGCCGGTCCGCGTCGACGTCGACCGGCGGTGTCGTACGAGGAGCTTCTGTCATGGGAGCCACCCTATCTCCTCCCCCGAGAAACTTGACTATCTCAAGTATGCCGCTCTACCGTCATCCCATTACATGAAGTCCTCAAGCTTCAAGGTTGTCAAGTAAAGCCCCAAGGAGCGCCCCTGTGACCGCCACCGCGTCCCCCGCCTCCCGCGCGGCCGAGATCCTCTCCCGGCCCGTGGCCCTGAACGGCCTTACCGTCCCGAACCGCATCGCCATGGCGCCGATGACCCGCATGTTCTCCCCGGGCGGCGTGCCCGGCGAGGACGTCCGCTCGTACTACGCCCGCCGTGCCGCCGCCGGCGTCGGCCTGATCGTCACCGAGGGCACGTACGTCGGCCACGACTCGGCCGGGCAGAGCGACCGCGTACCGCGCTTCCACGGCGAGGAGCAGCTCGCGGGGTGGGCGAAGGTCGCCGAGGACGTGCACGCGGCCGGCGGCACGATCGTGCCGCAGCTGTGGCACATCGGCATGGTGCGCCAGCAGGGGCAGGAGCCGTACCCCGAGGCCCCGGCGATGGGCCCCTCCGGCATCCGCACGGACGGCACCGAGGGCACGGGCAAGGCGATGAGCCAGAGCGACCTCGACGACGTCATCGGCGCCTTCGCCGAGGCTGCCGCCGCCGCCGAGCGCATCGGCTTCGACGGGGTCGAGCTGCACGGCGCCCACGGATACCTGATCGACCAGTTCCTGTGGGCCGGCACGAACCGGCGCACCGACGCGTACGGCGGCGACGCCGTGGCTCGTACGAAGTTCGCGGCCGAGATCGTGGCGGCGGTCCGCGCCGCCGTATCGCCCGGGTTCCCCGTGATCTTCCGCTACTCCCAGTGGAAGCAGGACGCGTACGACGCGCGGCTCGCCGAGACCCCGGAGGAGCTGGAGGCGATCCTCACGCCGCTGGCCGTCGCCGGTGTCGACGCGTTCCACGCCTCCACGCGCCGCCACTGGGTGCCCGAGTTCGAGGGCTCGGACCTCAACCTCGCGGGCTGGACCAAGAAGCTCACCGGCCGCCCCGCCATCACCGTCGGCTCGGTCGGGCTGGACGGCGACTTCATCAACGCGTTCGCGGGCGAGGGCTCGCCCGTCCAGGGCATCGACGAGCTGCTCGACCGCCTGGAGCGCGACGAGTTCGACATGGTCGCCGTCGGCCGCGCGCTGCTCCAGGACCCGGAGTGGGCCGCCAAGGTCCTCGCCGGACGCACCTCCGAGCTCCGGCCGTACGACGCGGCGGCCGTCCGCACCCTCAGCTGACGCGGACGCGGAGCGCGCCGTCGCGGTGAGCGGGAGTCGATGTTCCCGGACACCGCGACGGCGCGTTCCGCGCTTTCTCCTGCCCAGGTCCCACTGGCCGGGCACGGGGCCTCCGACCCACCAGCACCAGCACCACCGCTCCAGCGATTACGCTCACTCTGCCGGGCGACGGCGAAACGGCGGCCTGCGCCGACCGACGCCAGGCGGCAGACGTCAAGGCGACAGGGCGACAGGGCGACAGGGCGACAGGGCGACAGGCGCCACCCAGGGGGAGACCGGACACCGTGGACCGACCGCTGCTGTTCCTCGACGTGGACGGGCCGCTCAATCCGTACGCCGCCCAGCCCGAGCGGCGCCCCGTCGGCTACACCACGCTCAGGGTGCCCCGGAGCGACACCCACCCCGACGGCACCGGCTTCTCCCCTCGGCGCCGCCCGCTGCGGGTCTGGCTCAATCCGGCGCACGGTCCCGCCCTGCTGCGGCTCGGCTTCGAGCTGTGCTGGGCCACGACGTGGATGGACGAGGCCAACCGCTGGATCGGTCCCGTACTCTGCCTGCCCGAACTCCCCTACGTCGACTTCGGTGACGCCCTTCTCAAGGAGCGGCCAGACGGTCTCCACTGGAAGACCGAGCCCCTCATGGCCTACGCCCAGGGCCGACCGTTCGCCTGGGTGGACGACGAGCCGGGCGAGCTGGACCGGGCACACGTGACGGCGCACCATCGAGCTCCCGGGCTCGTGCACCACGTCAACCCGCGCCTGGGGATGCGGGAGGACGACTTCCGCGCCCTCGCGGGCTTCGCCGGGTCCCTGACGGCACCGCCAGCCCCGCCGGTCCCACCAGCCCCGCCGGTTCCTGAAAATCGCGTGCCGGCCCGACCGCCGGTCGGATAGCGTGCGGGCCATGCCGAGTCCTGAGTCAGACAGGGTGGGGGCTTCCGGTCACGCCGTCAGCCCCCTTCTCCCCTGATTTCCCCTCCCCCGCAGCGCCTGAGCTTCCCTCAGCGCTGACCTCCTCCCGGTCCCCTCTCTTCCCCCTCTCCTCCCCTCCTTTGCTCACACGGGGCTGGTGGGAAGGACATAGGGAGCGTACGGGCGTGCCCGAGGGTGCTTGAGGGAGCATGAGCTCGCTGACCGCGGTGACGAGACGACCTCCTCTCGTGCTTCTCCTCACCTCGGAGCCACTCCATGCCATTTCCGCTGTACGTGCTCGCCTTGGCCGTCTTCGCCATGGGCACCTCGGAGTTCATGCTCGCCGGACTCCTCCCCGACATCGCCTCCGACCTCGGCGTCGGCGTCGGCCTCGCGGGGACGCTCACGTCCGCCTACGCGATCGGGATGGTCGCCGGCGCCCCGCTGATGGCCGCGCTCGCCCGGCGTTGGCCCGCGCGTTCGAGCCTGCTCGGCTGTGTCCTCGTCTTCTCGGCTGCCCACGCGGTGGGCGCCGTCACCGAGAGCTTCCCGGTCCTGTGCGCGACCCGGGTGGTCGCGGCCTTCGCGAACGCCGGGTTCCTCGCGGTCGCCCTCGCCACGGCCACCACACTGGTCCCCGCCGACAGGAAGGGCCGCGCGCTCGCCGTCCTGCTGTCGGGCACCACGGTGGCCACGATCGCCGGAGTCCCCGGGGGATCGGCGCTGGGCGCGCTGCTCGGGTGGCGGGCGACGTTCTGGGCGGTCGCCGTGCTGTGCCTGCCCGCCGCCCTCGGCATCCTCACCGGAATCCCGGCGCGGCGCCCGATCCGGAACCCGCACCCGCACCCGCACCCCGTCACCGGACACCCCACCAACGGACACACCGTCACCAGGCGACCGATCATCGGGCACCCTCCCCTGCGCGCCGAGCTCGCGCCGCTCAAGCGGCCACGGCTGCTGCTGGTCATGCTGCTCGGCGCGCTGGTGAACGCCGCCACCTTCGCGAGCCTCACCTTCCTCGCCCCCGTCGTCACCGGTACGGCGGGGCTCGACGCGCTGTGGGTGCCCGTCGCCCTCGTGCTCTTCGGGGTCGGCTCCTTCGCGGGCGTCACCGTCGCGGGGCGCCTCGCCGACCGGCGGCCGGGCCTCGTCGTCGCGGTCGGCGGCCCGTTGCTGCTCGCGGGCTGGCCGGCGCTGGCGCTGCTCGCCGACCGGCCGGTCGTACTCCTCACCCTTGTATGCGTCCAGGCCACGCTGTCGTTCGCGCTGGGCGGCACCCTGATCACCCGCGTCCTGTACGAGGCGGCCGACGCACCCGCCATGTCCGGCTCGTACGCGACCGCCGCCCTGAACCTCGGCGCCGCAGCGGGCCCCCTCCTGGCCGCGACCGCCCTCGACACCCCGGCCGCGGAACTCGGCCCCCTGTGGGCGAGCGCCCTCCTCGTGGCCTCCGCGCTCCTGATCGCGCTCCCCGCTCGGGGCGTGCTGGCGGGGCGCGCCTGAGGAACCGGGGCCACCGCTGCGAACGATCCGCATTGTCACGTCACCCAATCCTCGCGGGACCTGATAATTGTTCAGCGACGAATCAATGGAAATCTGCATCGGCATCGGCATCGGCATCGGCATCGTGACTGTTCCGTTGTCCTGATGGCGCTTCGGCCGAGCCGGGAGAAATTCCGGCTCGGCTACACTGGACATCGAGTTGAGGTCGGTCGCGCGGTATGGGCATGAACCTCCGGAGAGCACGCACGAATTCACCGCTTTCCGGCACGTCGCGCTTCGCCCGTCGCCGCTCAAACGGCGCCGAATGCGTTTTCTCACCGGGTTTCACATCCGCTGCGACCTCGGTGTCTCATGCGCGGCCCCCTCCCCCAACCCCCCAAGGAACAGCTCACTATGGACAACCTTCCCCGCCAGGACGCCCCCGCTTCCGGCCTTTTCCCCTCGCACCCGAACCAGTACCCTCACCCTCACCCGCTCCTCGAAATGCCGATGCCAGGCATCGTGAAAGCAGCTCGGGTGCTGCTGTTCGTCATCGCTGGCCTGCAAATAGTCGCCGCCCTGGCCCTGTTCGCCGCCGGACTCGCCGTGCAGTCAGGAAGCGTCGACGCCGCCGAGATCGAAGACCTGTCCGCTTCCGTGCTGTTCCTCGTCGCCGTCTCCGGTCTCGTCCTCGCGGCGGCGGCGATCGTCATCGCGGCACGGTTCCGCAGCGGCCGTGGCGGCGTCCGCGCGGGTGCCATCGCGATCGGCGCGCTCGTCGCCGTCAACGGCCTGGTCAACCTCTTCACCGGGGGCGGCTTCGCGGGCCCCACCATCGCTCTCGGCGGCATCGTCTTCATCAACTGCCTCCGCAAGCCCGCCGACACCTACTTCAACCGCCCCCGCACGACCCCCTGACCACCGTCCGGCCGGACCGACGAAGACCTCGGCGGCCCGGCCGGGACCCCGGTCCCGTCGTCCGGCGTCCCGGGCCCTCAAGCACGCCGAGTGCCCCGAGCCGCCCCGAGCGCTCAGAGCGCCCCGACCAGTCGCTCCAGTTCGGGAAGCTTCCCGGCGAAGAGCAGCGTCCGCGCCCCCGCCCGGCACTCCGCGATGTGGTACTGGCGGAAAGACCGACCGGCACTGAGGGCGGGACCGGGGTCCGTACGGAGCTGTCGGCGCACCCGGACCAGACGGAGGCCGTCCGGAAGGGGCCGCTGGGCGACCCGCCCCGTCGGGTCGGGGCTCAGCGCGAGGCGCCCGGGGCGGACCACCAGGTAGGTGAAACCCGCGTACTCCGGCTCGTAGGGGAGGCACACCGAGAGCACGTCCCCCTCCGCGACGGATAGCGGCGTGAAGGGGATCTCGACGCCCTGGCGACGTTCCCGGCGGGCCAGGAACGGCCAGCAGAGCAGCGCGGTCACGGCGGCCATCGCGTACCCCACGCCGGCGACCCGCAGGGCCTCCCCGACCGACCCCGTGCCCGTCGAGGCCCATACGCCGAGGAAGGGAGCGGGGAGCAGGCCGGCCATCCCGATCAGACTGGTCTGCCAGGGGGCGACCGCCGGGTGCGCGGCGCCACGGGCCAGCCACCAGACGCCGCCGCACAGCACCGCGAGGCCGATGGGGAAGGTGCCGACGGCCCAGCCGAGCGCGGTGCCCCAACTCCCCACCACCGTAGCCGTGGTGACGTAGGAGTGGCCGCGGACGACCACCGTGCGGGCCTCGCCCCGCCAGGAGTACACGGCGATCGCGTCGCCCTCGCGCGCCCTGTGCCCGAAGCCGTACTCCTGCTTGAGCTCGATCCAGTCGGTCGCCCCGCCAGGGCCCTTGACGCCGACGACGTAGTCCCGGCTCCTCCCGCCCTCGGCTCTGATCCCGTCGATCACGCTGTCACGGCGGCCGACGCACTCCGGACCGGGCTCGCCAGGACCGGCCTCGCAGACGGGTGCCCGCCTGAACGCCGCTTCCTCGCGCACGCCGGCCGACACCGGGGCCGCCACGAGCCACCCGGCGACCAGCATGGCCACGGCCCCCGCCAGGCAGGCCGCTAGCGCGCCGACGCGCTCGCGCTTCGGCAGTCCCCGGCGGCCCGCGATCGCTGCCGGGGCGGCCGTCGCAAGAACCTGCGACTCAGCTGAATCATTCAACTCGTCCGACTCAGCCGACTCGTCCGACTCGTCCGACTCAGCCGACTCGTCCGACTCAGCCGACTCGTCCGACTCACTCATCCTTTCCCCGCTCTCCCCTCTTCCCTCTCGCCTCAGCTGTCACCGCTCCGCGCCTCCTGCCATACATGCCCCCGCAGTCCCCGCGCTGTCAGCCACTCCTTCAGCTCGTCGACGTCGGAATCGCCCATCAGGGCCGGGTCGACGGTGGTGCGGAGCTGGCGCGGGATGCCCGAGGCGAGGAGGAGGTCGAGGCTGCGGGTGGCGGGGGTGGCGCTGTTGCGGATGCCCGTGATCCGCTCGTACGCGTCCGGTGCGGCCTTGATGTCGAAGCCCACCCAGTCGAGCAGGCCCGCCGAGAGCAGTTCCGCGAGGCGGCGCGGGTAGGCGCCGCCCGTGTGGAGGCCGACGGCGAAGCCGAGGGCGCGGGCCTCGCGGGCGGCGGCGGCGAGGCCGGGCTGGAGGAGCGGTTCGCCGCCGGAGAAGACGATGCCGTCGAGCAGACCCCGGCGGCGGGCGAGGTGTCCGACGACATCCGGCCAGGTCGTGGGCGTCGGCGGGGTGGCGCGCGGATCGAGGAGGGAAGGGTTGTGGCAGTAGCCGCAGCGCCAGGGGCAGCCCTGGCAGAAGACGGTGGTGACGAGGCGGCCCGGCCAGTCGCAGGTGGACAGCCGGGACCAGCCTCCGATACGGATCACGCGGTGGTGCCCGCGGCCCGCTCGGTGAAGTGCGTGCGCTCCGCGTGTTCGCCCTTCTTGCCGATGTTGAACGAGCTCACGGGCCGGTGGTAGCCCATGACCCGGGTCCACACCTCGCAGACGCTCGCGCAGGTCGGGCAGGTGGCCCGCTCCCCGGCGAGGTAGCCGTGCTGCGGGCAGATGGAGAAGGTCGGCGTGACCGTCAGGTAGGGCAGGGAGAAGCGTTCGAGGGAGCGGCGGACGAGGTTGCGGCAGGCGTCGGCGGAGGAGACGCGTTCGGACATGTACAGGTGGAGAACCGTTCCGCCGGTGTACTTCGTCTGGAGCTCGTCCTGCCGCTCCAGCGCCTCGAAGGGGTCGTCGGTCCAGCCTGCCGGCAGTTGGCTGGAATTCGTGTAGTACGGGTTGGTCTCCGTGCCTGCCTGGAGGATGTCCGGGAAGCGCCGCAGGTCCTCCTTCGCGAAGCGGTACGTGGCGCCTTCGGCCGGGGTCGCCTCCAGGTTGTAGAGGTGACCGGTCCGCTCCTGGAACTCGACCATCCGCGTCCGTACGTGGTCGAGCAGGCGCACGGCGAGGGCGTGACCCGCCGGGGTGGTGATGTCGTCGGCGTCGTGGGTGAAGTTGCGGATCATCTCGTTGATCCCGTTCACGCCGATGGTGGAGAAGTGGTTGCGCAGGGTGCCGAGGTAGCGCCTGGTGTACGGGTAGAGGCCGTTGTCGATGAGGTCCTGGACGGTGACGCGCTTGATCTCCAGGCTCTCCTTCGCCAGGTCGAGCAGCCGGTCCAGTGCCTCGAACAAGCCCGCCTCGTCCCGCGCGTGGAGGTGCCCGAGCCGGGCGCAGTTGAGCGTCACGACACCGAGCGAGCCCGTCTGCTCCGCGCTGCCGAACAGTCCGTTGCCACGCTTGAGGAGCTCGGTCAGGTCGAGCTGGAGACGGCAGCACATCGAGCGGATCATGCCGGGGTTCATCGTGGAGTTGATGAAGTTCTGGAAGTACGGCAGCCCGTAGGTCGCCGTCATGGCGAAGAGCGCCGTGGCGTTCTCGCTCTCCCAGGGGAAGTCCTCGGTGATGTTGTAGGTGGGGATCGGGAAGGTGAACACCCGGCCCGTCGAGTCCCCGGCCGCCATGACGTCGATGTACGCGCGGTTGATCAGGTCCATCTCGGGCTGGAGCTCGCCGTACGTGAACGGCATCTCCTCGCCGCCGATCACGGGCACCTGCTCGCGCAGGTCGTCGGGGCAGGTCCAGTCGAAGGTGAGGTTGGTGAACGGCGTCTGCGTGCCCCACCGGGACGGCACGTTGAGGTTGTGCACCATCTCCTGCACGCACTGGTGCACCTCGGCGTACGTCATCGCGTCCTTGCGGACGAACGGCGCCAGGTACGTGTCGAAGGAGCTGAACGCCTGCGCGCCGGCCCACTCGTTCTGGAGCGTGCCCAGGAAGTTGACGATCTGGCCGACCGCCGAGGACAGGTGCCGGGGCGGCGCCGAGTCGATCTGGCCCGGCACCCCGTTGAAGCCCTCCGTGAGCAGCGTGCGCAGGGACCAGCCCGCGCAGTAGCCGGAAAGCATGTCGAGGTCGTGGATGTGCAGGTCGCCGTCGCGGTGGGCGCGCCCGATCGCCTCGGGGTAGACCTGGTCGAGCCAGTAGTTGGCGACCACCTTGCCGGCGGTGTTGAGGATGAGGCCGCCGAGCGAGTAGCCCTGGTTCGCGTTGGCGTTGACCCGCCAGTCGCTTCGGTCCAGGTATTCGGTCACGGAATCCACGGCGTTGATGTGCGTCACGTCAGCCCTCCCACGAGGCATCCTGAGGTGTTGCCCGGCCACGCGGACGCGCGGGCGGGGCCGGCAGGTATCGGACTGGGGCCCCGAGGGGCCCATACCGTTGCGGGGCAGCTCCGGACTCTCACCGGATTCCCTGTTCTCTCGGCGTGCGCGCTCCGTCTCCGCCTCCGCGTACGGCTCAGGTATGCGGGGGCACGGACGTCCGCTCCCTCCCGTATCCACGGAGCGAAGCGAGGCACTCAGACGCCGAACCGACAGCCAGAACACTACATCCGGGATTCACTCGACACGCCCACACTAGATGTAGGGGTGCCGAAGGTCCCGGCGAGAGGGACCTCCGGCCTTCGGAGCCCCCCGGCGCGATGCTCCTACGCGCCGCCGCGCCTCTCAGGACCTTCGGCTCCCCCGCTCGGGCCCTTCGCCGGGGAACCGGCGGCGCGCTCGGGCACAGGATGGGTCCGCGCATTCTCGAACTTCCGGTCGCGCGGCATCGCCCTGGCGTGGCTGAGCCGCTGGGGGCAAGGGAAGAGGATCACCGGCGACGGTGCTGGCGAGCCTCTGGTTCGTCACGCCGCTCCTGGCCGACCCGCCGGAGGAGCGCGCCGGCGCCGCTGACCGTCTGGGGAGAATCGGACTTCGACCGCGTTCTCCATCCCCCTCAACCCCTCCAACCCCTCCAAGGGCGTGAGGAGGTGAGCTGGACAGAGTTCCCGGAGGCGCTCGACGCGATGGTGAACTGGGCGGCGATACGGGGCCCGTCCGGCTGGCCCGACCCGGCGCGCGCCCGTCAGGGGCTGCGGGCGCAGGCGGACGCGTCGAGCATCGTGGCGGCACCGGCCCGCGCCCTCGTGGGGTCGTCGCCGGTGCCGGGTGGTCGCGGCTACGGACACGAGGGCGGGCGGGCAGCCCGGGCGGTGATCAGGCGTTCGTCGACAGCGGCACCGTGATCTGCTTCAGCCAGCTTCCGGCCGCGAAGTCGCGGGCCTTGATGACGACCCGGTCGCGGAAGACCTCGACCTGGAGCCCCTGGTTGAAGGTGCCGGGTACGGACACCTCACCCCCCTGGCCGTCGTCCGTGTAGCCCGTCTGCACGGCGCCCGTGTTGATGACGGAGAAGCCGTCCAGGTTGGCCGTGCCCGGGACGACTCGGCGGACGTACCAGTCGGAGAGGCCGAGGTCCCAGTGCGTGTGCCCGCAGAACAGGAACACGTCGCGGTGGCGGCCCAGGATCCCGAGGAGCCGGTCCGCCTGGAGGTAGTCGCGGGAGTAGAGGCGGTTGTGGCTGCCGGAGACGGTGTTGGGCAGCGGGTGGTGGGTGACGACCATGACGGGCCTGCGGCGGCGGGCCCAGTACGCGAGGCGCTCTTCAAGCCACGTGAACTGGGCCTCGCTGAGCCAGACTTCGTCCCAGAGCTTCGGGTCGTGGAAGTGCATGTACTTCTCGGTGCCGAGGCTCAGGACGGGGATGCCGCCGAACGAGTGCTCCGCGTACACCGTGTTCCGGCCCGCGAAGCGGAAGAAGCTGCGGAACAGCGAGTCCTCGGTCGTGCCGTTGGGCCAGGTGTCCTGCGCGATGGTCGCCGGGTCGCGCCACTTGGGGACGTAGAACTCGTGGTTGCCGATGGCCCACGCGGTCGTCCTCGTGCGGGTGTGGCGGGCGAGTTCGGCGGTGACGGCCGCGTACTCGGCGTCGTATCCGCGCGGCGTGATGTCCCCGGCGACGGCGAGGCCCGAGCTGTTCGGGTTGGTGCGGCGCATGTCCTCCAAGGCCACGCCGAGGTCGCGGAGGTCGCCCTGGATGTCGCTGATGACGTTGAACGTGGTGAAGGGCCGACGACCGGAGCCGATGTGCGCGCCGGCGAGCGCGTCGGGTCCCTGGCCGGGCTGCTGGAGGGGCGCGGCGCCCGCCGATATCTGGGAGGCGGCGACGGCGCCGACCGCTCCGGTGGCGACGGTGAGCAGAGATCTGCGGTCCATGGGGGGATTCCTTTCGGGGCCGCGGTGACCGGGAGGGCGAGCTCGCCCTCCCGGTCACCGCGCTTCGAACCAGACCCGTTATGAGTACGTGATCATGGCGGCTCGCTCCCGAGGAGTAGGTGTATGCGACATGAATGGCTCTCGACGGGAAGGAGGTCGGCGGGCGAGGGGGCCAGCGCCCGGGCGGGTGCGCGGGCGGGTGGTGGCCCGGCTGTCAGTGCGGCGGTGCCGTCCGTTCCGCCGCTTCTGTCCAGGCAGGCGACCAGCGGGGGGCTCGCTCCGCTCTTCACGTCCACGTCGACGTCCACGTACACGTACACGCCCTCCGGCCTTTCGAGCGGCCCCGATCCGGCCCCGCCCGTCCGCCCTTCCGTCCGTCAGCGCGCGAACGCCCCCACCACCAGGTCCGTCAGCAGCGCGCCCGCCGTGCCGTCCGGGTCCAGGTCGGGGTCGTAGATCGTGACGTTCAGTCCGACGCAGCGCGGTGAGCGGACGAGGGGGCGGAGGAGGGCGGTGAGTTCGGCCGGGAGGAGGCCGTCCGGGTCCGGGCTGTCGACGGCCGGCATCACGGTGGGGTCGAGCACGTCGGCGTCCAAGTGGACCCAGAAGCCGTCCAGGGCGTCGTTCTCCAGACTGACGGCGGTCGCGGCGCCGAGCTCGGCCGGGCCCCAGGCGCGGAGCTCGGAGACGGTCACGACGGGGATCTTCAGGTCGCGGAGCTGGACGATCTCGGGGTCGTCCGCGTACGCGTCCCTGGTGCCGAGGGCGCGTACGTCCTCGTCGCGGAGGTACGGCCGCAACCCCTCCAGGTCGGTCAGGTCGCGCTGGCCGCGCCCGGTCGCGAGCGCCAGTTCCTCGCCGCCCGCCGCGCCGATCCGGTCCGAGTTGCCGGTGTTGCGGAAGTCGGGCGAGGCGTCGACGGCGGCGAGCCCGTAGCGGCCGAGCCGGCGCAGGGCGAGCGCGGCGCCCAGCTGGATGGAGCAGTCGCCGCCGAGGACGAGCGCGAAGTCTCCCCCGGACACGTGGCGTTCGATCCGGTCGGCGAGGCGGACGGTGTACGTGGCGAGGGCGGCCGCGTTGAAGACCCCGTCGCCCTCCTGCCAGTCTCCCCGGTCGTACCGGGGCGGCACGACGACCCCGCCTTCGAGGGCGCCGAGCCGTCGCATGATGCCGTTCTCGCGCAGCGCTCCGGCCAGCTTGGAGCAGCCGGGGACGGTGCCGGGGGCCGGCGGGCGAAGGCCGAGGTTCGAGGGGGCGTCGATGATCACGGTGTTCCGCATAGGAGCCATCCTCATCGCGTCACCGCGCCGCCGCAATGGAGTTCTGGCGGCGACAGGGTCGCTGCGCCCGTCCAGGACGATCATGTCTACGCTGCGGAGGTTGACCGCCTACCGATCTGCCGATGAACGGATGAACCGATGAGAAGACAGGGAGAAGCGACGTGAGCGCTGCCAGGATCGCGATCGTGACCAGCGGGGCCGGCTTGGAGTGGGACACCGATCTCCCCTTGATCCTGGAGTCCCTGCGCGCGGAAGGCGTGACGGCTACCGCTGTGGCCTGGGACGCGCGGGACGTGGACTGGGGCGGCTTCGACCTGGCGGTCATCCGCTCGACCTGGGACTACGCCGACCGCGTCGGCGAGTTCGTGGCCTGGGCGGAGCGGGTGGGCGGGCTCACCCGCCTGTGGAATCCGGCCCCGGTGGTGCGGTGGAGCAGCGACAAGCGGTATCTGCGGGATCTCGCCGGGCGCGGAGTGCCCGTCGTGCCGACCCGGTTCGTCGAGCCGGGTGCGGCGTACGACGAGGAGGGGATGGCCGCCCTCCTCGGCACCGGCGCCGTCGTGGTCAAGCCCGCCGTCTCCGCCGGTGCGTTCGACACGGCCCGTTACGAGCCCGCGCAGCACGCCGACGCCGCCCGCCACGTCCGCTCGCTGCTGGACCGGGGCCGCGTGGTGATGATCCAGCCGTACCTGCGGCTGGTGGAGGAGGGTGAGCGGGCTCTGGTGTTCGTGGCGGGCGCGTACAGTCACGCGATCCGGAAGGGGCCCGTCCTGACGGAGTCGGGCGTGATCGACAACGCCCGGGTGCCGCACCCCGGCGTCGCCCCCTACCAGCCGTCCGAGGAGGAGCTGGCGGCGGCGCTGGCCGCGCTGGCGGCCATACCGGCGGCGGAGGCCCCGCTGTTCGCCCGCGTGGACCTCGTCATGGACGAGTCGAGGCGGCCCACGGTCATGGAGCTGGAGCTGATCGAGCCGAACCTCTTCCTCGGCGACCGTCCGGAGGGCCTGAAGCGGCTCGTCGACGCGATCCTCGCCAAGACCGACGCGACCGGGCACTGACGCCCGCCCCGAAAGGGGTCACAGGTCGAGGAGGGGGTTGGCGGCGTGGGGCGGGGGGAGTGGGGTGGCGCGGCGGGAGTGGGGGGAGTGGGGTGGCGCGGCGCAGGGGCGCCAGATCCCCCTATGAGAGACTTGTCGACATGATTATCGAACGTGCGTACGCACACGTAGGTACGCACGACCCTGACGAGTGGCCGTGGTCCGTCCCCGGCGTCCGGGACCTCATGGCCCACGGGGTGCGCTTCACGGCCCCCGTGACCTTCCTCGTCGGGGAGAACGGTTCGGGCAAGTCGACCCTGGTCGAGGCCCTGGCCGAGGGCTTCGGCCTGGATTCCTGGGGCGGCTCGCACGACTGGCGGTACGCGAGCCACCGCTCCAAGTCGGTGCTCGGCGAGCGGGTCCGCTTCGACGCCGCGCCGCGCGGCCGGGCCATGCTGGGCAGCTGGGCCGCCCGGAAGGGGTTCTTCCTGCGGGCCGAGACGGCCCTGGACGCGCTGGACAGGGAGGGCTTCACACCGGACGCGGTCAGCCACGGCGAAGGATTCCTCGCGGCCTTCCGCGGCAAGTTCCTCCAGGCCGGGCTGTACGTGATGGACGAGCCGGAAGCGGCCCTGTCGTTCACCTCCTGCCTGGAGCTGCTCGGGCACATCGACCAGCTCGTGAAGAACGGCGGCCAGGTCATCTGCGCCACCCACTCCCCCCTGCTGACCGCGCTCCCCGGCGCGGACATCATCGAGGTCGGCGAGCACGGGCTCCGCCGGACCACCTGGGCGGAGCTCGAACTGGTCGACCACTGGCGCCGCTACCTGGCCGACCCCCGGGCCTATCTCCGGCACATCCTGGACTGAGCTCACCCCACCGGAGCCCGGGCCGGGCGACTAGCGTGAGCCCATGATCGTATGGCTGAACGGCACCCACGGCGCCGGCAAGACCACGACGAGCGCACTCGTGCAGCGGCTCATCCCCGACTCCCGGGTGCTCGACGCCGAGAAGGTCGGCGAGACGCTCATGGACATCAGGCCGGGGCTGCCGACGACGAACAACTTCCAGCACTGGGCGCCCTGGCGGCCCCTCGTCGTCGAGACCGCCCGTCGCGTCCTCGACTACACCGGCGGCACGCTCGTGATGCCCATGACCGTCCTGGTCGAGGAGTACTGGCGGGAGATCAGCTCCGGTCTCGCCGAACACGGCATCCCTGTACGGCACTTCGTCCTCCACGCCGACCAGGCGACACTCCGCGCCCGCATCGCGGGCGACACCGCCACCGGCCCCGACTCGCCCTTCCGCCTCCGGCACCTGGAGCCGTACGCCGAGGCGGCCCGCACCTGGCTGCACGCGGAGGCGGAGGTCGTCGACACGACCCGCCTCACCCCTCCCCAGACCGCCGCGCGGATCGCGGAGGCGGTCCGGCCGACGGGCTGACCCTCGTACCACCGCCAAGAAGCCGCCGACGAAGGGCCCACGAAAGGGCCCCAAAGGACCCCAAAGGACCCAAGGACAGTGCGACGATCGGGCGGCGGACGCGCTTCACCGGCGCCCGCCGCCCGTCTTCCCCCTCCGTCCCCCGTCCTCCCCCGTCCCCCGTCCCCTCTGTCTCCCCGGCCTCCCGTCAGCGCCGGAACGGCAGTCGGTACGAGTCCACGTAGCCGGGGGCCGGGGTGCCGACGCCCGTGACGGGGTCGTAGCCGGGCACCGCGGCCAGGGAGCTGTCCTTGCCGAGGCTGCGGACCGAGGTGACCAGGCCCTCGGACGCGTCCGTGCCGTTCGCGAAGTCGTTGCGGGCGACGGCCAGGTCGCGGCCCGCGCCCAGCGGGTGGTCCGTCACGTCGTGCAGCAGCGGGGAGCCGTAACGGGCGTAGATGCTCGGGTTCGCGAAGCCGATCGGGAGGTGGCGGGCCTGCTGGGCCAGGGCCTGGAGGCCCGCGACGACCGGGGCGGCCAGCGAGGTGCCGCCGATGCGGTACTCGTCGTACCCGACCGACCCGTCCGGCCAGGTCTGCGTCTGCCCGACGAGGAAGCCGGTGTTCGGGTCGCCGACGGCCGCGATGTCCGGGACCGTGCGCATGGGGGCCGGGCCGGTCGCCTTGGCGAGCGCGTCGGGCACGACGCCACGCTGGTACGCGGGCTGCCGGACGGTGGCGCTGGTGCCGCCGCCCGCTCCGCTGGTGTACGCGCCGGGGAAGCCCGTCCAGCCGGTGCCGTCCGCCGCGAGCGGCGCCTTGAGGGTGCCCCAGCCGGTCTCGAAGCCGTAGCGGTCGCCCTTGCCGACGGCGAGCGAGGTGCCGCCGACGGCGGTCACCCAGGCCGAGTTGGCGGGGGTGTCGACCTGCTTCGTGCCGGTGTTGGCGACCTCGTCGCCGTTGTCGCCGGAGGAGAAGTAGAAGCCGATGCCCTCGACCGCACCGAGCTTGAACGTGTGGTCGTACGCGGCGGCGATCTCCGGGGTCTCGTTGGCCTCGATGTCGCCCCAGGAGTTGGAGACGATGTCGGCCAGCCGCTTGTCGACGATCTTGTTGAGGGCGTCGAGGAGATCGGGGTCGTTGCAGGAGGCGCCCGCGACGTAGACGACGTTCGCGTCCGGGGCGACCGCGTGCACCGCCTCGACGTCGAGGGTCTCCTCCCCGTACCAGCCGGAGGCGTCGCAGTCCTCGGTGTGGGTGTACTCGGCCGGGGTGACCTGCCGGAGCTGGCCAGGGCGGTAGCCCTTGTCGCCGTTGCGGCCGGCGTACGTCCGGGCGTCGGCGGCGATGGTGGGGCTCGCGTACGCGTCGGTGATGGCGACGGTGACACCGCGGCCGGTGTAGCCGCCGGCGCCGTACGCGGCACGCAGCTGGCGGCCGGTGTAACCCTTGATCGCGTACGGGACCTTCCCGCCGTACGCGTCCGGGAGGGCGCTCGCGGTGTTCGAGCCGTAGTACGTGGAGAAGGGGCCCGCGTTGCGGAAGCCGGCGCCCGGGCCGGGCAGGGTGTCCTGGTGGGTGGCCCGGTGCGGGGCGGTGTCCAGGCCGGTCACGGTCAGCACCGCGTCCGCGAGGGCGCCCGGCGCGGAGGGGGCGGTGGCGGGGGCACGGTACGTCGCGGCGCCCTTGCGGTAGTCGTGCAGCTGGGTCGCGAACGCCCGCTGGGCGGCGGCCACATCGCCCGAGACCGCGAGGTAGTGGTCGTCGGCGTGGGTGACGGTGAGCCCGGCGTCCGTGAGCCAGCGGGTGACGGCCCGGACCTGCGCCGGGGTGGCACCGAAGCGCTCGCGCACCTGAGCGGGCGTCAGATAAGCCCCGTAGCGAGGCGACTTCGGGTCGGAGACCGCGGCGGCGTACGCGGTGAGGCCCTGCGGATCGCGGCCGGCCAGGTAGACGCGGGCGTCGACCCGGGCGGTCTGGGCGGTGCCGCCCTTGTCGGCGGAGGGCGTGGCCCAGGCGGGCTTGGCGCCCGCCAGGGCGACCCGGCCGCCGGGTACCGGAGCCGCGGCGTCCGCGGCCGGTATCCCGAGGGCGAGCGCCCCGGCGAGCAGCGGCAGGACCGCGGCGATGCCCATCGATGTGCGCCGTACCGTACGGCTGCTTCCCATGTCGTCCCCTGTGGTGAGGCGTTCGCGGGCCGCGGGCGGAGCGCGCGGCGGGTACGGCGCCACTCTTGTCAGGATCAGTTCACGTGGGGGGAAGGGAGTGATCAAAAGAGACCAAAGAGCTTTCAATGAAACGGAATTGCTCGGCCACTCACCCGTCTGCCCACTCTTCTGCCCACCCGGCTGCCCACCCTTCTGCCCACCCGGCCGCTCTCGCCTACCCCCGCCCGCCCCCTACCCCGCCGCCAGCGCCAGCGTCGGGGACAGGCGGGACGCCCGGACCGCCGGGTAGAGGCCCGCGACCGTGCCGATCGCGAGCGTCGCCGCGAAACCGCCCGCGGCGGACCAGGGCGGGACGACCCAGGGCAGTCCGCCCGCGGTGGCGTACGCGGCGACGGCGGCGGCGCCGAGGGCGACCCCGGCCAGTCCGCCGAGGCCCGAGAGCATCAGGGACTCGGTGACGAACTGGATCCGGATCTGGCCCCGGGTCGCGCCCAAGGAGCGTCGCAGCCCGATCTCGTGGCGGCGTTCGAGCACCGAGATGATCATGGTGTTGGCGACGCCGACGCCGCCCACGAGCAGCGCGATGCCGCCCAGACCGAGCAGCAGCGTGGAGAAGGCGCCCTCCGTGGCGGCCTTCGCCTTGAGCGCCGAGGACGGATCGCTCACCGACACGTTCTGCGGGTTGCCCGGGTCGATCGTCGGCGCGAGCAGCCGCTGGACCTCCCGCACCGAGGCGTCCGTGGACCGCTCGTACACCGTCGTCGGATGCCCGTCGAAGCCGAGCAGCCGCTGGGCGGCGTCCCAGCCGACCAGGGCCGAGCGCTCGATCTCCGGGGCGAGCGGCAGCGGGTCGAGGATGCCGACGACGGTGAAGTACCGGTCGTCGATCCAGACCTGCCGGCCGGGCCGGTCGATGCCGAGGCGCTCGGCGGCGACATGGCCGAGGACGACGGCCGGGTAGCGCCCGTTCGCGGCGTTGAGCCAGGTCCCGGAGCCCGTCGTGCCCCGCAGCACGTCGAGCAGGCCTTCGGTGGCGGCCTTGACCGCGATGCCGCCGGTCTCCGCCGCCGGGATCTTCTCGGAGCGGCGCACCGAGCGCGTGAGGTCGCCGGTCGCGCCCGCCTTCTCCACGCCCTCGATGCGGGACACGGTGCCGACCGCGTCCTTGGGCAGTTTGACCTCCTGTCCGCTGAACATCCCCTCGCCCGCCTTGGCGACCAGCATGTTCGTGCCCAGCGCGTCGAGCTGACGCAGGAGCTGCGCCTGGCTGGAGGCCGAGATGCCCACGACGGCGATCATGGTCGCGATGCCGATGGCGATGCCGAGCGCGGACAGCACCACGCGTACGGGGCGGCTGCGCAGCCCGGCCGAGCCGACGTGCAGGACGTCGCGCGGGCCGAGCCGGGCCGCCTTCAGAGCGGTGCGGCGGGCCGAACGGGGGCCGGCCGGGGGCGGGGGCGGCGTGCGGCTCATCGGGCCATGACCTTTCCGCGCGCGGTGTCCGCGACGACACGGCCGTCGCGGATCCGTACCTGACGCGGCAGCCGGGCCGCGATCTCTGTGTCGTGCGTGATGACGGCGATGGTGGCGCCCTCCGCGTTCAGGGTGTGCAGCAGGTCCATCACCGCTTCGCCGGAGGCGGAGTCGAGCGCCCCGGTCGGCTCGTCGGCCAGCAGCAGGGCCGGTTCGCCTACGACGGCGCGGGCGATGGCCACGCGCTGCTTCTGCCCGCCGGACAGCTCGTGCGGGCGGTGCCTGAGCCGGTCGGCGAGGCCCACGCGGGCCAACGCGTCCGCGGCCATCCGGCGGCGGCGGGCGCGGGGCAGCCCGGAGTAGAGCAGCCCTTCGGCCACGTTCTCCAGCGCGGCGACGCCGGGTACCAGGTGGAACGCCTGGAAGACGAAGCCTATGTGCCGGGCCCGGAGCGCCGACAGCCTCCGGTCGGTCAGCGCGGCGACCTCGTGCCCGGCGATCGCCACGGTCCCGGCGGTCGGCCGGTCGAGGGTCCCGACGATGTGCAGGAGCGTCGACTTGCCGGAGCCCGAGGGGCCGACGATGCCGAGGAGTTCCCCCTCGTCCACCCCGAGGTCGATCCCGTCGAGGGCCCGCACCCCGCCCGCGTACTCCTTCACCACGTCCTTGAGCTCGACGACGCGACGGGGGCGGGGACCACTCATGCCTTCCGGGTCCATGCCATCCGGATCTATGCCTTGCGGGCTCATGCCTTGCGGGCTCATGCCTTGCGGACTCATGCCCTCTGGGCTCATGCCTTGCGGGCTCATGCCTTCCTCGCTCATCCCTTGGGCACCCCGACCTTCATCCCTTCCCGCAGCCCCTCGCCCGTGACCTCCACCCGGCCCTGGCCGAACATGCCGAGCTCGACCCGGACGTCGCGGCTGCGGTCGCCTTCCACGACCTGGACGCCGAAGCCGCCGTCGGGCAGGGCGAGCAGCGCGTTGACGGGGACGGAGAGGACGTTCTGGCGGGTGCGGCCGGTGAGCTCGACCGTGACGGGCGACTGGTCGACGCCCTTGACCGCGGCCGGTTCGTCGAAGGAGACGGTGATCTCGATCTTCGGGGTCTTGTCCTGCGGGTCCTGCCCGGGGGACGCGGTCCTGCCCACCGCCGAGACCTTGCCCGGCTGTTCGGTGCCGTCCGGGAGGCGCACCGTGACGCGGGTGCCGGTCTTGGCCGAGTCGGCCTCGGCGACGGGGATCTCGAAGCGGACGACCCGCTCCGAGCCGGTGACCGTGAGCACCGGGGCGCCAGGGGTGATCCGGTCCCCGGGAGCGAGCCCGCCGTCCCCGGAGCCGCCGCCTCCGCCGCTGCCACCGGAACCGCCCGAGCCGCCGCCCGCGCCCTTGACCCGTACCGCGCTGCCCGCGAAGGCGATCCGGTCCGGTCCGACGGTGCCGGTCTCCTTCAGGCCGTGGGACTTCTGCCAGCGTTTGACGGCGGCGGCGGTCTTGGCGGTGAACTCCTCGTCGACGTCGAAGCCGGTGTAGCCGAGCGCGGCCAGGTTCTCCTCCAGCTGCCGTACGTCCTTGCCCTTGTCGCCGGTCTTGAGGGTCCGGTACATGGGCTCGGCCCCGTACATCAGGCGGACCGCCTCGCCGTCCACCTCGTAGAGGCGCCCGTCGCGCTCGACGACGGAACCGGTCGGCGCGAGCCAGGTGAGGGTGCCGCCCGCGCCGCCCGCGCCACCCGCACCGCCCGCGTTGATCCGCCGCTCGCCGAGGTGGCCGAGGGTGCCGTCCTTCTGGGAGCTGTCGCTGAGGTCGCCCCGGGTGACGGGGGCGGTGCCGGGCGGCAGGCCCCTGGAGTCGGCGGCGCCGGCCCGTGGATCGGCGTCGCCGCGGTCCGCGGTCAGCGCGGTGGCGGCGGCTCCCGCTCCGGCGACGGCCACGATCGTCGCGAGGGCGACGAGCAGCCGGCGCCGGCCGAGCGGGCGCTCGCCCTCGCGGCTCGGGGTCCGGTCCCCGCCCTGCTCGCCGGGATCGCCGTGCCCGCCTTGCCCAGTGCGCTCGCCGTGCTCGCTCATCGGGCCGCGCCCTCGCAGGCCTTGGCGGCCTTCTCGAACTTCTGCTTCTCCGCGCCCTGCGGCACCGGCATGGCCGCCTGGGCGCCGCCGTCGAACTTCGGGTCCGGCATGTTGAAGCCGTTCTCCCGCATACAGCGCGCGTAGGCGAGGGCCTTGTCCTTGTCGGCCTGGGTCGGCTCCTTGCCGAATCCGGCGCCGCCCGCCTTGTCCTTGCAGGCCTTGAATGCCTTCTCCATCTTCTCCTTCGACATGCCGTCGCCGCCGATGGTGAGGCCGACCCCGTTCTCGCCAGGCTTGGGCTCGGGCACGTCGAGGCCCTGTTCACGGAGGCACTTGCGGTGCTCGAAGGCCTGGTCCGCCTTCTTGCCCTCGTCGCTGACCGCGCCGCCGCCGGTGTCGTTCTTTCCGCTCGGAGCGGAACCCGAGCAAGCCGCCGTGAGCAGGGCGAAGGCGGCGGCCAGGGAACCGGCCGCGGCCACTCGGGTCATCCGTCGCGTCGTGCTCGTCGCACGCTTCGTGCTCGCCGAACGCGTCGTGATCTTCGTCATCGTCGTCATGCCGGTGAGACTGCCGCGTGGGGGTGTTTCGCTTCTCTCAGCGGTTTCGTTTACACCGGCGAAAGGTCGCCTTCGGATACACAGGGGACATGCGTGTACTGCTGGTGGAGGACGAGGCCTTCCTCGCCGAGATGATCGCCGAGGGGCTGCGCCGCGACGCGCTCGCCGTGGACGTCGCGGCCGACGGCCTCGAAGCGCTGCGGAAGCTCCAGCTCGGGGAGTACGACGTCCTGGTCCTGGACCGGGACCTGCCGGGGCTGCACGGGGACGACGTGTGCCGCCGCGTGGTCGAGCAGCGCCTGATGACCCGGGTGCTGATGCTCACCGCGTCCGGCACGGTACGGGACCGGGTCGAGGGCCTGGGGCTCGGCGCCGACGACTACCTGACCAAGCCGTTCGCGTACGACGAGCTGCTGGCCCGGGTGCTGGCCCTGGGCCGGCGCGCCCGGCCCGCGCTGCCGCCGGTCCTCGAACGGAGCGGGATCGTCCTCGACACCGCCCGCCGGCAGGCCAGCCGGGACGGCCGGCACCTGCACCTGTCGCGCAAGGAGTTCGGCGTCCTGGAGTCGCTGCTGCGGGCGGAGGGCGCGGTGGTGAGCGGCGAGGACCTGATCGAGCAGGTCTGGGAGGAGCACACCAGCTACCGGACCAACGCCGTACGGGTGACCCTGAGCAAGCTGCGGGCCAAGCTCGGCGAGCCGCCGGTGGTGGAGACGGTGCCCGGCGCCGGCTACCGGATCGCCTCATGAGGCGCCCGCTGTCGAGGCGTATTCCGCTCGGAGGGGAACGAACCCGGCTCACCGCCCTGTACGCGGGGCTGCTCGTCCTCGCGGGCGCGGTGCTGACCGGAGTCGTGTACGTGCTCGTGCAGGAGGGCCTGTACTCCTCGATCAGCATGGCCGTCACCACCGCCGTACCGGCCCAGCGGCTGGAGCACCTGCCGGACTCCTGGCAGAGCGCGCTGCCCGTCACCCCGCTGCCGAGCGCGGCCCTGGCGAGCCCGCTGCCGAGCTCGGGCCCGGTCCCGGGGCAGAGCCTGGCGATCACCCGGACGGTGAGCGACGCGGCCGAGTCCGCGGCCCTGGACCGGCTGCTCACGGTCTCGGTGTCGGTCCTCGCCTGCTACGCGGTCCTGTCGGTCGCGGTGGCCTGGTGGGCGGCCGGACGGGTGCTGCGGCCGATCGCCGTCATCACCGACACGGCCCGCCGCCTGTCGGGCGCCAACCTCCACGAGCGGATCGCGCTCGACGCGCCGCCCGGGGAGCTGAAGCGGCTGGCCGACACCTTCGACGGGATGCTGGGGCGGATGGAGCAGCTCGTGTCGGCGCAGCAGCGGTTCGCCGCGAACGCGGCCCACGAGCTGCGCACCCCGCTCGCCGTGCAGCGTGCGGCGGCGGAGATCGGTCTGGCCGGGGATCCCTCGCCGGAGCGGGTGGCGCGGATCCGCGGCAAGCTCGTCGAGGTCGCCGACGACAGCGAGCGGATCATCGAGGGGCTGCTGCTGCTCGCCGCCTCGGAGGAGGGGCTGCGCGAGCGGCGGCGGGTCGCGGTGGACGAGGTCGCGCGGGAGACGGCCGCGGCCCTCGCGGGCGAGGCGGCCGAGCGGGGCGTGGAGCTCGTCGTACGGCCCGGTCCGCTGGCCGTGGAGGGCGATCCGGTGCTGCTGGAGCGCCTGGTGCACAACCTGGTCGCGAACGGCGTCCGGCACAACGTCCCCGAGGACGGCCGGGTGGAGGTCCGTACCGGTCCGGACGGTGTCACGGTCACGAACACGGGCCCCGTCGTACCTCCCGAGACCGTCCCCCTCCTGTTCGAGCCCTTCCGCCGCTCGACGGCCCGCACCCACGCCCCGGGCGAGGGCGCCGGCCTGGGCCTGTCGATCGTCGACGCGATCGCCCGCGCCCACGGGGCGAGGACGACGGCGACGGCGAACCCCCGAGGCGGCGGCCTGACGGTCCGCGTACGGTTCCCCGGCCGAGGGTGACGGGTCCGGGCCGCGGAGGGGGTGGAGGACCCCCCGCGCCCCCTTCTCCACCCGGACCTCCACCCGTGGGTGCAGGTGTCCTGAGGGCGTTTTCCCGATGCTGAAGCCATGACTCTCACCGACTGGCTCGTGGACATCGCACTCATCCTCGTCGTCTTCCGGCAGCTGCGGGAAGGACGGCTGGGGCCCAAGTCCTATCTGATCCCGCTCGGGATCGTGTCGTTCTTCGCCCTCCAGTACCTGGACGGCATCCCCACCAGCGGGAACGACCTGGTGCTCATCGGCACCACCGTCGCCATCGGCACCACCCTCGGTGTCGCCGGTGGCGTGTACACGCGGATCCGGGTGCTCGACGGCGAGCTGCTGATCAAGGCCGGGGCCGTCTCGGCGGTGCTGTGGGTGCTCGGCATGGGCGCGCGGCTGGCGTTCCAGCTGTGGGTCGACCACGGCGGCGCGGCGGATGTCGGCCGGTTCAGCGTCGAGCACCAGATCACCGGCGCCCAGGTGTGGGTGACCGCGCTGCTGCTGATGGCCGTCGCCGAGGTCGTCTCGCGGCTCGGCACGATCTACCTGCGGAGCCGTACGGTGACCCGGGCGACGCGGCCCGTGGCGGCGAGCCCGTCCCTCACCGGCCGGCTGCGCTGATCATGACGTATCGTCGCCGCATGCCACCGAGCGACGCGAGCTCTCCCGGCCTCGGCCCGGAGCCCGGAACCGGGCTCCTGGACCGGGGCCGGTTCTCCGCGTGGGGCTGGGCGGCGGTGCTGTTCGCCGCCCAGGCCCTCACCCTGCGGCCGATGGGCCTCAGCGGGCGCGGGCTGGCGGTCACGCTGCTCTTCGGCGTCAACTTCGGCTTCTTCGCCCTGCGGCTCGTACCCGGCCGGCCGCTCCCCGAGCGCGTGCTGCTGCCCGCGATGACGGCGGCGGTCCTCGCGGCGGCGGCGCTGGCGGCCGTCGCGGACACCGGGACTTCGGTGATCTTCGCGTACTTCCTCGCCGCCTATCTGGGCCACCGGCTGAGCACCCGGCCCGCCACGGTCCTCGCCGTGCTGCTGAGTCTGCTGTGCGGCGCGGCGCTGGCGTTCCGGGCCGACCCCGGCGACCGGGTGCTGCTGATGATGACGGGGCTGTCGACCGGCGCGCTGGTCCTGGCCGGGATGTCGGCGCGGAGCCGGGCGCGGGCCGTGGAGGCCGCGATCGAGGCGTCCGCCTCGGCCGAGCGGGCGGCCCGCGCGGAGGCCAGGACCCTGGTGCTGACCGAGCGCGCCAAGGTCGCCCGGGACGTCCACGACGTCCTGGCGCACTCGCTGGCCGGGATCAACATGCAGCTGGAGCTCGCGGACGCGCTGCTGGAGGTCGGCGAGGCGGAGAAGGCCCGGGAGGCGACCGGTCGGGCGCAGAGCCTGGTCCGGGAGAGTCTGAAGCAGGCCCAGTGGACGGTTCGCGCGCTGCGCGAGGAGGCTCTTCCGCTTCTGGAGAGCCTCGCCGCCATGCTCGAATCGTCCGGTCACCACGACGCCCTCACGGTGACCGGTACCGTGCGCGAGCTGCCGACGCGGACCGCGCAGGACCTCCTGCGGATCGCGCAGGAGGCGTTGACCAACGCCACGCGTCACGCGCCCGGGGGCGCGGTGCGGGTGACCATGGGGTACGAGGAGAAGGCGGCCGTCTTGAGCATCGTGAACGGGCCGGGGACCCTGCCCGTCTCCCCGGGGACGGGGAGCGGGATGGGGCTGATCGGGATCCGCGAGCGCGTGGCCCTGCTGAACGGGACGGTCACCGCCGGTCCCGTGACGGACGGGCGTGGCGGCTGGAAGGTCGACGTGGTGATTCCGGCATGAGCGAGCCCACGAACGACGCCCCGGCCTCCCCGCCCTCGCCATCCGGCCCGTCCGCCCCTGCCTCCCCGGCCTCCCCTTCCGGTCACATCAGGGTCGTCATCGCCGACGACCAGGCCGCCGTGCGCGAGCCGCTCGCGATGGTGCTCGCGCTCGCCGGGGACATCGGCGTGGTCGCGACCGCCGCCAACGGTCGCGAGGTCCTGGACGTCGTCGCCGCCGAGCCCGTCGACGTGGTGCTGATGGACCTGCGGATGCCCGTGATGGACGGCACGGAGGCGACCCGCCTGCTGAGCGAGGCCCATCCAGAGGTGGCCGTGGTGGTGCTGACGACCTTCGCCGACGACGACTCGATCATGGCGGCGCTGTCGGCGGGCGCCCGCGGCTATCTGACGAAGAACGCGGGCCGCGAGGACATCGCCCGCGCGATCCGCGCCGCCGCGGCCGGGCAGTCCGTCATGGACCAGGAGGTACGGGACCGGCTGCTGGCCGCCGTGATGGGGGCGCCCCGCGCGGAGGCACGGCCGGCGGCGGGCTCCGCCCCCGGTGAGGAGCTGCCCGAGGACCTGACGCCTCGGGAGCGCGAGGTGCTGGGGCTGATCGGGCAGGGGCTTCCGAACCGGGCGATCGCCGAACGGCTGTTCATCAGCGAGGCCACGGTCAAGACGCACATCAACAACCTCTTCGCCAAGGCCCGGATCCGGGACCGGGCCGATGCCGTACGGCGGGCCATCGCCGCAGGTCTGGCCTGAGCTGGGGGCCTGAACGGAGGCCAGAGCGGGGCCTGAGCGGGGGCCTGAGCCGCGCCTCAGCTCGTCCGGGCGGCGCGGCGCAGCAGGGCGCGCGCCGGGTCCTGGGCGGGGCGGTGCGGCGGGGCCGGCTGGTCCTGCGGGGCGCGGCGGACGAAGAGGGTGACGGAGACGCCCTCGGTGAAGCCCTTGCGGCGCATCATCGCGGCGGAGGCCTGGTTGCCGCTTTCCACGTCGGTGATGATCCGCGAGGCACCCGCCGCGAAGAGCGCGTCGCAGCAGTGGTCGACGAGCGCGCCGGCGACGCCGCGGCCCCGGGCCCGCTCCTCCAGGGCGATCCATTCGAGGTAGCCCCAGTCCTCGCGTTCGTCGTACGAGAGGGAGCCGAGGACGAAGCCGACCAGGCCCTCCTCGTCCAGGGCGACCCAGCAGGCGTCGGGCTGGGCGTCCCAGTGCGCGGCCACGGAGGACAGCGACCAGGAGGTGTACGGCATCGACTTGACGTCGAAGGCCCGGTGGCCGAGGTCGAGCACGGCGTGCAGGTGGACGAGCTCCAGCGGGACGATCTCGACTGTGCTTTCGTTCATGCGGGCGATCATGCCAGTGATCGTACCGATGGTCGTGACATAGCGTTATTCCGCCCCTTCCAGGCGAATTGTCCGGCCCTCTTCCTCAAGATCGCCCTGTGGTAATTTGCCCGAGCCAGTCGCACCTCTGTACGCATCCAGCAGCCAGCCGATCCGTACGGGGTCAGGGAATCCGGTGGGAGTCCGGAACTGACGCGCAGCGGTGAGGGTGGCGGGCGGAGCATCGGCCACTGGGTCCCGAGGGGCCCGGGAAGGCGTTCCGTCCGGGTGACCCCGAGTCCGAAGACCTGCTGGCGGCCCCGGCGGCGTACGGCCGTGTCCGGGGAGCTCCGTACGACAGGCTCCGCGTTCGAGCCGTGACGCCAGAGGACCCCCACGTGCCCCTCCCCCGCATTCTCCGCGCTTCCCGATCCGTCGCGCTGCTCGCCGCCGGCGCCCTCACCGGCGCCGCGCTCCTCACCGGCTGCGGTCCCGGCGGTGCGAGTGGTCCCGGCGGTCCCGGCGCCGCGTCCGGGGCGAAGGCCGCCGACGCCGGGCGTGCCGTCGTGCCCGACAACTGCGGCCTGCGCGTCGAGGTCGAGCGCCCGCCCCGCCGTGCCGTCGCCCTCGACCAGGGCTCGGCAGAGATCCTGCTCTCGCTCGGTCTCGCCGACCGCATGGTAGGCACCGCCACCTGGACGGACCCGGTCCTGAAGGGCCTGGAGCGGGAGAACGCGAAGGTGCCCCGACTGGCGGACCGCTACCCGTCGTTCGAGAAGGTCCTGGCCGCCGAGCCCGACTTCGTCAGCGCCTCCTTCCTCTACACCCTCGGCAAGGGCGGGGTGGCGCCCCGGGAGCGCTTCGCCGCGCTCGGCGTGCCGACGTACCTCTCCCCCACCGACTGCGTGGACAAGGACAACAGCGGCGACGGCGACGGGATACGGACCCGGCCGCTGACCATGGACACGGTCTACGGCGAGATCCGCGACCTGGCCCGGGTGTTCGGGGTCCCGGAGCGCGGCGAGAAGCTGGTGGGCGAGCTCCGCGCCCGGGTCGCGAAGGCCACCGCGGGGCCGGGCTTCGGCGACGCCTCGGTGCTCTACTGGTTCTCCGACGCGCAGGGGCCGTACATGGCCGGGTGCTGCGGCGCGCCGGGCATCGTCAGCGGGACCCTCGGCGTCCGGAACGTCTTCGACGACACCAAGGAGGAGTGGCCGCAGATCAACTGGGAGACCGTCGCCGAACGCGACCCCGACGTCCTGGTGATCGCCGATCTGACCCGCCGGGCGCAGTCGGCCGAGAGCGCCGCGAAGAAGATCGAGTTCCTGGAGTCCCATCCGGTCACGCGGAACATGACGGCGGTGCGGAAGAAGCGGTACGTGGTCCTCAGCGGGCAGGCGATGAACCCGACGATCCGCACCGTCGAGGGCATCGAGAAGCTCGCCGCCGCCTTGCGCGCGTACGGGCTCGCCCAGTGAACCGGCCCGGCCGGCCGGCCCTCACGGTGCCCGCGGTCACGGCCGCCGGCGGCGTGCTGCTGCTCGTGTCCCTCGCGCTCGCCGTGACGATCGGTCCGGCCGACATACGGGTCTCGGACACCTGGTCCGTGCTCGTCTCGCACCTCGGGGGCGGCGCCGGCGGCGTGAGCGCGATCCGGGACGGCATCGTCTGGGACCTGCGGCTGCCCCGTACGCTCCTGGCCGCCGTGTGCGGGGCGGGGCTCGCGGTCTGCGGCGCGGTGCTGCAGTCGCTGCTGCGCAATCCGCTGGCCGACCCGTTCGTGCTCGGCGTCTCCTCCGGCGCGTCGGCGGGCGCGGTCGCGGTCGTCGTCCTCGGGGTGGGCAGCGGGCTGCTGTCCGTGGCCGGGGGCGCGTTCCTGGGCGCGCTCTGCTCGTTCGCTCTGGTCCTGGTGCTGAGCCACACGCTGGGCGGCTCGACGGACCGGGTGGTCCTGTCGGGGGTCGCGGCGATGCAGCTGTTCTCGGCGCTGACCTCGTTCGTCGTGATGACCGCCGCCGACGCGGAGACGACCCGGGGCGTGCTGTTCTGGCTGCTGGGCTCGCTCTCCGGCGCCGGCTGGGCGGACGTGGGGGTGTGCGCGGCGGTCCTGGCCGTGGTGCTCACGGTGTGCGGCGGGTACGCCCGGACGCTGGACGCCTTCGCGTTCGGCGAGGAGGCGGCGGCGACGCTCGGCGTCTCTGTGGCGCGGACGCGGCTGGTGCTGCTGTCGGCCACGGCGCTGCTGACGGCCGTCCTGGTCTCGTCGGCGGGCGCGATCGGCTTCGTCGGCCTGGTCCTGCCGCACGCCGTGCGGGCCCTCGCCGGCCCCGGGCACGCGCGGCTGCTGCCGCTGAGCGCGCTGGCCGGGGCGGTGTTCCTGGTGTGGGCCGACACCCTGGCGCGCACGGTCCTCGACCCGCAGGAGGTGCCGGTCGGGGTGGTCACCTCGCTCATCGGCGTCCCCGCGTTCGTCCTCGTCCTCTACCGCTCCAGGAGCGCGCGATGAACGGCGTCCCCGCCCGGGGCACGGGCCTGCGGGCCGAGGGGGTGTCGCGCACGGCGGGCGGCGCCCTGGTGCTCGACGGCGTGACGCTCGCGCCGCGTCCGGGCGTCCTCACGGGGCTGATCGGGCCGAACGGCTCGGGGAAGTCGACCCTGCTGCGGGTCCTGGCCGGGGTGCTGGGTCCGGAGGCCGGGGTGGTGACCCTGGATGGCGAGCCGCTGGGCGCGGTGCCGCGCCGGGCGCTGGCCCGCCGGGTCGCCGTGGTCGAGCAGCACGCCGCCACGCAGGTGGACCTGACGGTGGCCGACGCCGTGCGCCTGGGGCGCCTCCCGCACCGCCGGGCCTGGGCCCCGTCGACGGCCGAGGACGAGGCGGCCGTCCGCTCCGCGCTCGCCCGCACCGGGCTGGCCGACCGCGCCCACCGGACCTGGCGGACGCTGTCCGGCGGTGAGCGGCAGCGCGTCCAGATCGCCCGCGCGCTGGCGCAGGAGCCGCGCGAACTGCTGCTGGACGAGCCGACGAACCACCTCGACATCCAGCACCAGCTCGACCTCCTGGCGCTCGTCGCGGACCTGCGGCTCACCTGTGTGATGGCCCTGCACGACCTGAACCTCGCGGCGATGTACTGCGACCACCTGGTGGTGCTGCGCGAGGGGCGGGTGGTGGTCGCGGGACCGGCGGCGGAGGTCCTGACCGAGGGCCTGATCGCGGAGGTCTACGGCGTCCGCGCCGCCGTCACCCGCCCGAGCCCGGAGGGCCGCCCGTACATCCGCTTCCTCGGCAGGAGGGGCGGACACGGCTGACGGCTGACGTCAGAGGGCCGACGTCCGACGGCGCATCCGGCACCTGCGGCGCGTGTGGCACATGCGGCGTGTGCCGGCGCCGCCGAAAGGGGGCCGCCCCGACGCGTACGGCGTCGGGGCGGCCCCTCGTTCCTGTCCCGCTCCCCCGTCAGGGGCGCCGGAACCGCAGCGTGCGCAGCTCGAAGGGGCGCAGCGTCACGGGCAGTTCGCCGGCCGCCGGGCGCGGGACCGCGCCCTCCAGCGGGCGTTCGAGGAGGTCGGTCTCGACGACGTCCGCCGCCTCGAAGCCGGCCGTCAGCGTCGTGGCCGCCCGGCCGCCGCGGGCCTCGTGGAAGCGCACCACGACGTCGCCGCTGCCGTCGTCGGCCAGCTTGACCGCCGTCACGACGACCGCGTCGTCGGCCACGGTCACCAGCGGGGCCACCTCGCCGGCGCCGGTGAGGCCGCGCGCCGGGAGGTTGATGCGGTAGCCCTCGCGCACCGCGTCCTCGATCGTCGCGCCCGGCACCAGCGCGTGCCGGAAGCGGTGGACGCCCTGGTCGGTCTCCGGGTCGGGGAAGCGGGGCGCCCGCAGCAGCGAGGCGCGCAGGGTGGTCGTCGTGCCGCCGTCGCCGCCGTCCGCCGCCGCGCGGACCTGGCGGGTCACGTCGTGGCCGTACGTGGAGTCGGTGACGAGGGCGACGCCCCAGCCGGGCTCCTCCATGTGCACGAAGCGGTGGTTGCAGGCCTCGAACTTGGCGGCCTCCCACGAGGTGTTGGTGTGGGTGGCGCGGTAGAAGTGCCCGAACTGGGTCTCCGAGGCGTACCGCTCGGCGTGCACGTCCAGCGGGAAGGCCAGCTTGAGGAACTTCTCCGTCTCGTGCCAGTCCACCTCGGTGAAGATGTCGAGCCGCTGGGCGCCGGGGCGCAGCGAGAGCACCTGCACGACGGTCGAGTCGCCGAAGGAGCGGGAGATCCGCAGCGCGGCCGTGCCGTCCTTGCCGGCCTCGGCGTCCGGGCCGACCTCGTCGGCGTCGGTCAGGTCGGTGACGGTGTTGCGGTAGAAGGCGTCGACGTCCCAGGCGTCCCACATGTTGGGGAAGTCGGGGTGGATCTGGAGGAGGTTGGCGGCGGCGCCGGACGGCACGGTCTCCCGGCCGGCCGTGAGGTCGTACGCCGAGACGACGAGGCCCCGGGCGTCGACGGTGATCCGCAGCAGCCCGTTGTCGAGGACGTACGTGCCGTCGCCGGACTCGGTGAGGCGGGCTTCGTCGGCGGGGGCGGCGGGGACCGCCGCGCCGCCGGCGGGGACGCCGTCCCAGGCGTGCGGGTTCGCGTTGAAGAGCAGCGGTGTGCCGCCTTCCCCGGCGAGGGCTCGCTGGGCCGTCTCGATGAGGGCGGTGAGCTCGCCGGCGATCCGCCGGTAGGTGGCCTCGGCCTCGCGGTGCACCCAGGCGATGGAGGAGCCGGGCAGGATGTCGTGGAACTGGTGCAGCAGCACCGTCTTCCAGATCCGGTCCAGCTCCTCGTACGGGTACGGGGCCCCGGCCCGGACCGAGGCCGTGGCGGCCCACAGCTCGGCCTCCCGCAGCAGGTGCTCGCTGCGCCGGTTGCCCTGCTTGGTGCCGGCCTGGCTGGTGAGGGTCGCGCGGTGCAGCTCCAGGTAGAGCTCGCCGACCCACACCGGCGGGTCCGGGTACTCGGCCTCGGCCTTCTCGAAGAACTCGGTGGGGGTCTCCCAGGCGACCCGGGGCGAGCCCTCCAGGTCGCGCAGGCGGGCGGCCTTGGCGACCATCTCGCGGGTGGTGCCGCCACCGCCGTCGCCCCAGCCGGTCGGGGCGAGGGAGTGCCGGGCGACGCCCTTGTCCTTGAAGTTCTTGGCCGCGTGCGCGATCTCGCTGCCCTTCATCGCGCAGTTGTACGTGTCGACGGGCGGGAAGTGGGTGAAGATCCGGGTGCCGTCGATGCCCTCCCACTGGAAGGTGTGGTGCGGGAACTTGTTCACCTGCGACCACGAGATCTTCTGCGTCAGCAGCCACTTGGCGCCGGCGGCCTTGATGATCTGCGGGAGGCCGGCGGCGAAGCCGAAGGTGTCCGGCAGCCAGGCCTCGTCGTTCTCCACGCCGAACTCGTCCATGAAGAAGCGCTTGCCGTGGACGAACTGCCGGGCCATCGCCTCGGAGCCGGGCATGTTGGTGTCGGCCTCGACCCACATGCCGCCGGTGGGCACGAAGCGGCCCTCCTCGACCGCGGCGACGACCTTGGCCCAGACCTCGGGCCGGTGCTCCTTGATCCACGCCCACTGCTGCGCCTGCGACATGGCGAAGACGAAGTCCGGCTGCTCCTCCAGGAGCGCCGTCATGTTGGAGGTGGTGCGGGCGACCTTGCGGACGGTCTCGCGCAACGGCCACAGCCACGCCGAGTCGATGTGCGCGTGGCCGACGGCCGAGACGCGGTGGGCGGACGGCTCCGCCGGGGAGGCCAGCACCTCTTCGAGGCGCTCGCGGGCCGCGCCCGCCGTGCCGCCGACGTCCTGGAGGTCGACGGCGTCCAGGGCCCGGTCGACCGCCCGGACGATCTCGTAGCGGCGGGTGGAGTCCACGGGGAGCTCGGCCATGAGCTCGCCGAGCACCTCCAGGTCCATGACGAGCTGCCAGACGGTCTCGTCGAAGACGGCGAGGTCCATGCGGGCGATCCGGTACAGGGGATCGGTGTGGGAGGTCTCGATGTCGCCGAGCTGCGTGGGCAGGAAGGGGTGGTAGTCGAGCAGGACGGGGTTGGAGGCGGCCTCGACGCGGTACTCGACGCGCTCGCCGCCGGCGGCGGGGGCGGCGACGCGGACCCACTGGTTGCGGGGGTTGAGGCCCTTCACGGGGGTGCCGTCGGGGTTGTAGACGAGGCCCTCGCACTGGAAGCCGGTCATGTTCTCGTCGAAGCCGATGTCCATGATCGCCTCGACGGTCCGGCCGGCCCACTCGGCCGGGACGGTGCCGGTGACGGTGAACCAGCTGGTCCCCCACGGCTTGCCCCACGGGTCGCCCGCCGCGATGGGCCGAGGCTCGGCGGCCAGGCCCTCGGCGACGGGGACGGGCTCGCCGGGGGCCTCCCAGACGCCTATCTCCATGGGCACCGATACGGGGTGGACGGCGGGCCGGATGCGCTCGTCCAGGACGCGCTTGAGGCGGGCCTCGACGAGTCCGCGGTCGTCGTGCATGAGGGTCTCCTTCAAAACGGGTGGTGCGGGAGGGGCGGTGGGTGCGAGGGAGGTACGGGTGCGGGGCCGGTGGGCCGCCGGGCGGTGCCCGGGGGCCCGCCCGTCATTGGACCTGCTCGACGCCGACCACCTCCGTGATGCCCCGGGCGGCCAGGTGGGCGGCGTCGTCCGCGAGCGGGGCGAGGACGGCCGTGGGGCGGACTCCGTCGGCGACGAGCCGGAAGTACGCCTCGTAGAAGGCGCCGCCGGGGGCGCACACGGAACGGGCCGGCATGCTGGGCCCCTCCCCCGCGTCCACGACGAGGGCGGTGGTGCGCGGCGCGGGGGCGGGCAGGCCCTCGCCCGCCGCGTACCGGCGTGCCCAGCGTTCCAGGACGCGCGCGGTGTCCTTGGGCTCCCGGTCGTTGGTGAGCAGCCCCAGCCCGTACTCCAGCTCGGGGAAGTCGGCGAGCTCGCGGGAGACGTCGTGGGAGCACCACCAGGTGACGCCCCACAGGTCGGGGCAGTCGAGGGCGTTGCGCAGGGTGGCCTCGGTGAAGGCGGCGGCGTGCTCGGCGGGCACGAGGGGGGCGGGGGCGCCCACCTCCTGGAGCCAGACCGGGCGGCGCGGGTCGCGGGCCCATGCCTTGGAGAGTTCGACCAGGTAGGCGGCGTGGTGCTCGGTGGGGGCCGAGACACGGCCGTGGAGCTGGGCGGTGCCGTTGAAGACCCAGGAGTGGACGGCGGTCATGGCCCCGTGCCGGGCGGCGTGCTCGGGGGTGAACGGCATGTCGTCCTGGTACCAGGTGGCGTCGTACTCGGCGTGCAGGTGGGTGCGGCCGGGGGCGCCCTCCTCGCAGGCGGCGAGCATCCGGGTGAGCCAGCCGTCGATCTGCTCGGGGGTGGCGCGGTCCGGGTCGGGGTGGGGGTCGGCGGAGAACTGGTTGATCTCGTTGCCGACGGTCATCCCGAGGAAGTTCGGCCGGCCGGCCAGCTCCCTGGCGAGGGTGCGCAGGTAGGCGGCCTGGCCGTCGACGACGTCCGGGTCGGTGAAGAGGTTGCGGCGGTGCCAGGTCCGGGTCCAGGCGGGGAGGAAGTCGAAGCTGGACAGGTGGCCCTGGAGGCCGTCCACGTTGACGTCGAGGCCGAGTGCGCCGGCCGTGTCGACCAGGTCGAGGAGCTGGTCGACGGCGCGGGGGCGGATCAGGGAGCGGTTCGGCTGGAAGTACGGCCAGAGGGGGAAGACCCGGATGTGGTCGAGGCCGAGGGCGGCGATGGACTCGAGGTCGGCGCGGACGGCGCCGGGGTCGTAGTCGAGCCAGTGGTGGAACCAGCCCTGGCTGGGGGTGTAGTTGACGCCGAAGCGGGGGGTGGTCATGGGAGGGTCTCCAGGTGGGGGGATGCGGAGGCCTGCGGGCGCGGTGGCGGGTCAGCCCTTGACGGCGCCTTCGCCGACGCCCTTGAAGAAGAAGCGCTGGAGGCAGGCGAACATCACGATCAGCGGGGCCACGGCGATGATGGTGCCGGCGGCGATCACCCTCTGGTTGTTGGCGAAGGTGCCGTGGAGGAAGTTGAGTCCGACGGTGAGCGTGAAGTTGTCGGAGTCGGAGAGCACGATCAGCGGCCAGAGGAAGTCGTCCCAGGCGCCCATGAAGGCGAAGATCGCGACGACGGCGAGGGTGCCCTTGACGGCGGGGAGGGCGACCTTGACGAAGCGCTGCCAGACGTTGGCGCCGTCGACGATCGCGGCTTCCTCGACCTCGAAGGGGATGTTGCTGAAGGCGTTGCGCATCAGGAGCACGTTCATGGCGCCGATGCAGCCGGGCAGCACCACGGCGACGAGGGTGTCGTTGATGTCGAGGCTGCGCATGGTCGCGAACTGGGCGATCATGATCGCTTCCATCGGGACCAGCAGCGCGAGGACGAAGACGAGCCCGGCGGCGGCGCGGCCCTTGAAGCGGAGCCGGGCGAGCGCGTAGCCGGCCATGGCGGCGCCGATCACGTTGGTGAGGACGTTGGTGACGGCGACCTTGAGGGAGTTGAAGATGTAGTCCCACACCGGGATGATGTCGGCGACGCCCTTGTAGTTGTCCCAGGTCGGGTGCTCGGGCAGCAGCCGGGGCGGCGAGGTGAAGATGTCCTCGGTGGCGCCCTTGAGCGAGGTGGAGAGCTGCCACAGGAACGGGCCGATCATGATCACCAGTACGAGGAGGAGCACGGCGTACCGGACCACGAGGAGCCAGCGGGGGGCGCGGCGCCCGTTGCGGCGGCGCCGGGGCTTGCCCGCCGGGGCGGAGCCGGCGGCCCGGGCGGGCCCGGGGGCGGCGGCCGGGGACGGGGCCGGTGCCGGGATGTCGCTGGTGGTGGTCATCAGTCCTTGTCCTTCCGGTCGGCCCGCAGCACGACGAGCATGAGGATCAGCGTCAGGACGAACAGGGTGATCGAGATCGCCGACGCGTAGCCGGTGCGGCCCTGGAGTCCGGTGCCGACGCGCTGGATCAGCATGACGAGCGTGGTGTCCTGGCCGCCGGGGCCGCCGGTCGGTCCGGCGATCATGAAGACCTCGGAGAAGACCTTGAAGGCCGAGACGGCGGAGAGGGCGCCCACGAGGACCATGGTCGAGCGGACGGCGGGCACGGTGATCGACCAGAAGCGGCGGATCGCGCCGGCGCCGTCGACCTCGGCGGCCTCGTGGAGTTCCCGGGGCACGTTGGCCAGCGCCGCCAGGTAGATGATCATGTAGTAGCCGAGGCCCTTCCAGACCGTCAGCAGCATCGAGCAGAGCAGCAGGAGCCACTGGTTGGAGAGGAACGGCACGGGGTCGATGCCGAGCATCTGGAGGACCCCGTTGATGAGGCCCCGGTCGTCCAGCATCCACACCCACATGAGGGCGACGACCACCACGGAGGCCACGACGGGCGTGTAGTAGGCGGAGCGGAAGAACGCGATGCCGGGGACCTGCTTCTGCACCAGGAGCGCCAGCAGCAGCGGCAGCAGCACCAGCAGCGGGACCACGACGACGACGTACAGGGCGCTGTTGCGGAGCGCGATCCAGAACTGCTCGTCGCTGAAGAGGGCGGTGAAGTTGTCGAAGCCGACGAACTCGCCCTCGGTGAGGGTGCGGGCGTCGGTGAGGGACTTCCACACCGTCGCGAAGAAGGGGTAGAGGTTGAACGCCAGGGTGATCAGCAGCCCGGGCGCCAGGAACAGCCAGGGGCTGAGGGGCTTGTGGGTGCGGCGCCCCCGCCCGCCGCCGCGCCCGGTGGCGCGGCGGCGGGCGGCGGAGCCCGTGGCGGTCGGCGCGGGACCGGGGGTCCTGGCCGGTGCGGAGGTGGTGCTCACGGGACTCACCGTTCGGTCAGTTCTGCTCGAGGAGCTTGTTCATCTGCTCGGCGGCGCTGTCCAGGGCCGCCTTCGGGCTGAGCTTGCCCGTGAAGCACTTGGCGATCTCGTTGCGCAGGATCGTCTTCATCTCGTCGCTGAAGAGGACGGGCGTGTAGTTCACCGCGGTCGGCAGCATCTTGGCCGAGGCGACCCGGATCTTGCCCTCCTCGGTGCCGTCCGGCTTCGTCCAGTACTCCTTGTCCAGCGAGCCCTTCGTGGACGGGAAGACGGCGACCTTGTGAGCGAAGTCCTCCTGGTTCTTCGCGTTGGTGAGGAAGTGCGCGAAGGCCACGGCGGTGGCGGTGTTCTTGCTCTGGGCGTTCACCGACAGGCCCTGGAGGTACATGTTCTGCTTGCCGGTGTTCGTCGGCACTTCGGTGATGCCGATGTTCTCGTACAGCGACGGCGCGTTCTTCTTGAAGTTGTCGAGGTCGTGCGCGCTGCCGGGATTCATGGCGATTTCCTGCTGCAGGAACTTCTGCCCCGTGGAATCGTCCTTGAGGGTCAGCGTCTGCTTATGCAGTCCGCCGTTGTCGTACAGTTCCTTGAACTTGGTGAGGAGTTCCACGCCCTTGTCGCTGTTGAGCGTGATCTTCTTCCCCGCCTTGTCGATCGCCTCGACGCCGTAGCGGCCGAAGTCCTCGACGGTCGGGGGCTGTCCGAGGGTCGCCTCGCCCTTCTTCGCGAGTTGCGCGGCCACGGCGAACAGCTCGTCGAAGGTCTTGGGCGGCTTGTTGGCGTCGACGCCCGCCTTCTCGAACATGGTCTTGTTGTAGAAGAGCGGCCCGCTGTTGAGGTACCAGGGGAAGGAGTACGTGCCGTCCATGCCCGGCATCTCGTAGCCCTTCCAGGCGCCTTCGAGGTACTCGGGCTTGAACTTCTTGGCGACCTCGTCCTTGTCCAGGTTGAGCAGCAGACCCGCCTTGGCCAGCGGGTACGCGAGGTCGGGCGAGACGTTGACCACGTCGGGGAGCGAGCCGGCGGAGGCGTCGGCGCTCAGCTTGTCCGGGTAGCCGTCGGCGGGCTGGTCCACCCACTTGACCTTCGCCCCGGGGTGCTCCTTCTCGAAGTCCGCGATGGCGCCTTCGAAATAGTCCTTGAAGTTCGCCCGCAGGTTCCAGGTCTGGAACTTGATGGTCCCTTCGACCTTTCCGTCGGTGGACGATCCGGCCTTCGCGGATCCGCCGCCACCGCCACAAGCGGTAATGGTGGCGAGACAGAGGACCGTACCGATTCCTACGGTTGTCCTGATCGCGACGCTGCGAGAAATGGACATCTGGGCTGACTCCTTGCTGCAGATCAATGCGGGTGGGTCGAGCTGCCCTCACCTTGGATCCGAATAAGCTTTAGGTCAAAGCCCGTTGGACGGCCTCTGGAGGCAAACTCCCAGGTCAGCGTCACTAAAGAGGACTAAAGTTTCTAAACCTGTGGTCATTGGTCGCTACACCCGCTCCGCACGGGGAGTTTTACTGAGCACAGCAGCCACGACCAGGAGGTATTCCCGCGGACATGTGTGCGCAGAAGAACGGGAACGAAGGCCCGTACCGCCCCGGAAGGCCGCTGACGCCGCCCCGTGGCCCCGTGGCCCGCCGGTACCCCGCCCCCGCGCGCCGCCCGTCCTGGGAGGCCCCCCCGGCGCCGCCCGGCCCCCGCGCCCCCACGCTCAAGGAGATCGCCGACGAGGCCGGGGTGTCGCCGACGGCGGTCTCCTTCGCCCTGAACAACCGGGCCGGTGTCTCGGACGAGACCCGCCGCCGGATCCTCTCCCTCGCCTCCCAGATGGGCCGGCGCGTCCCCGCCGCCGGAACGGCGCCGGCCGGGGACCGCTCCCGCGCCATCGGTCTCGTCCTCGCCCGCCCGGCCGGCAGCCTCGGCGTCGAGGCCTTCTTCCTCCAGGTGGTCTCGGGCATCCAGGCGGCGCTCGCCCCGCACGACCACGCCCTGGTCTTCCAGATGGTCGACGACATCGACGCCGAGTGCGAGCTGTACCGGCGCTGGTGGACCGAGCGCCGCGTCGACGGCGTCATCGTGGTCGACCCCCGGGTCAGCGACCCGCGCCCGGAGACCCTCGCCGTGCTCGGCCTGCCCGCCGTCGTCATCGGCGCCCTGAACAGCGCCGGCCCCGACGGCCCGGACTCCGGTCCGCAGCGGCGCCGCGCCGCCCTCTCCACCCTCTGGGCGGACGACGCGGGCGCCATGGACCTGATCGTGCACCACCTCCACGAGCTCGGGCACCGGCGCATCGCCCACATGGCGGGGCCGCCCGGGCTCGCGCACACCGCCCGCCGGATCGCCGCCCTGCGCTCCGCCGCCCGCCGGCTGGGCCTCGACCACATCGTCTCGGTCACCACCGACTTCTCCGACCGGCAGGGCGTCAAGGCGGCCCGGCGCCTCCTCGGCGCCCCGCTGCGCCCCACGGCCCTCATCTGCCACAACGAGGTGATGGCGGTGACGGCGGCGGGCGTCGCCGCGGAGCGCGGGCTGCGGATCCCGGAGGACGTGTCGATCGTGTCGTGGGAGGACTCGGCGATCTGCCGCAGCTTCCACCCCCCGCTCAGCGCCCTCACCCGCGAACCGGGCTCCTTCGGCCGCCGGGCCGCGGCCGAGGTCCTCCACCTCCTCGCCGGCGCGGAGGCCCGCCGCCTCCAGGACCCGCTGCCGAGCCTGGAGGTCCGCGAGAGCTGCGGCCCCGCACCGCTCGACGGCCGGGCCCCGGAGGCCGACCACCAGAGCGAGTGAGGGGCCGCCGCCGACGGCGTCAGGTGCCTCGCGACTCCTGCCGCTCCCTTCCCCCCTCCCACCGCACCTTCCGTCCCCTCTCCTTCCGTCCCCTCTCTCTTCCGTCCTCTTTCCTTCCGTCCTCTTCCAGCCCACGACAGCGAGCGAGTGCCAGCCCCATGTCCGAGACCTCCCAGCCCCGAACCCCCCAGACGTCCTCCCGGCCCGCGGACTCGGTGGTCGCCGCCATCGACATCGGCGGAACCAAGATCGCCGGTGCGCTGGTCGATGGCGACGGCGCGCTGCTGACGCGCGTCCAGCTCCCGACGCCCGCCACCCAGGGCGCCGACACGCTCATGCACCAGGTCGAGCTCGTGCTCGCCGAACTGCGGGCCCACGCGGACTGGTCGCGCGTGCGGGCGCTGGGCGTGGGCTGCGCAGGGCCGGTCGACACGGTCGCGGGGACCGTCAGCCCCGTCAACATCCCCGGCTGGCGCGAGTTCCCGCTGGTGGACCGGCTCCGCGCCGCCGTCGCGGACTGCGCCGACGGTGCGGAGCTGCCGGTGCGGATGATCGCGGACGGGCCGGCGATGGCCGCCGCCGAGTTCTGGAACGGCGCCGCCCGGGGAACGGTCAACGCCCTCTGCATGGTGGTCTCCACCGGGGTCGGCGGCGGGCTGATCCTCGACGGCAAGCCGTACATGGGCCTCAGCGGCAACGCGGGCCACATCGGGCACATCAGCGTCGACCTCGACGGGGAGGAGTGCCCCTGCGGCGGCCGTGGCTGCGTGGAGCGGCTCGCCAGCGGCCCCAGCATCGTGCGCTACGCGCTGGCGGAGGGCTGGACCCCGCCGGCCGGCGAGGAGGCCACGGCCCGTACGGTCGCCGAGGCCGCGCGGCGCGGCGAGGCGGTGCCGCTCGCCGCGTTCGCCCGCGCGGCCCGCGCGGTGGCCGCCTCGGTGGCGGCGACGGCGGCTCTGGTGGAGCTGGAGGTCGTGGTGATCGGCGGCGGGGTCGCGGCCTCGGGGGATCTGCTCTTCGACGGCGTGCGCGCCGAGTTGAAGCGGTACGCGACCCTGAGCTTCACCCGTGACCTGCGGGTCCTCCCGGCGAAGGCGGGCACCGACGCGGGCCTGGTCGGCGCGGCGGCGGTGGCGTTCGGCTTCTGACACCTCGGACCGAAGGGGCCGGGGCGCGCGAGGAGCGCGCCCCGGCCCCTTCGCGCCTTGGGCCCCTTCGTGCCTCCTGCCCCTCGCGCGGGCGGCCTTCGCACGGGCGGCGGAACGCACGAAGGCCCGGGAAGCGGCGCGCGCCGCTTCCCGGGCCTTCCCAGGGCGAGGTCTACGAGGGAAGGCGGTCCCCGGTGACGGCGGAGAACAGGTGGATCTCGTCCTCCCGGGGCAGCACCCTCACGGTCTGGCCCCGCAGGCCCTCCTCGCGCCCGAAGGTGCGTACGGTCATGGGGGCGTCCTCCCCGTTGCCGAGGTCGAGGCGGCCGTAGGCGAAGCCCTCCGAGCCGAGCTCTTCCACGGTGAAGAAGGTGACCGGCAGGCCCTTGTCGCTGTGCCGGGCATGGAAGTCGAGGTGTTCGGGCCGGATGCCCAGGGTGATCTTGTCGCTGTCCGTGGCCTTGCGGGCCGCGTCGCTGATCTTGATGAGGCTGCCGCCGAAGTGGATGCCCTCGTCGGTGAGCGGGAGGGTGAAGATGTTCATGGCGGGCGAGCCGATGAACCCGGCGACGAAGACGTTGGCCGGCTCGTCGTACATCTTGCGCGGCGGGTCGCACTGCTGGAGCACGCCGTCCTTGAGTACGGCGACCCGGTCGCCCATGGTCATGGCTTCGACCTGGTCGTGGGTGACGTACACGGTGGTCGTGCCGAGGCGGCGCTGGAGGGACGCGATCTCGGCACGGGTCTGGACGCGGAGCTTGGCGTCGAGGTTGGACAGCGGCTCGTCCATGAGGAAGACCTGGGGCTCGCGCACGATGGCCCGGCCCATGGCGACGCGCTGACGCTGGCCGCCGGAGAGCGCCTTGGGCTTGCGCTGGAGGTACTCGGTCAGGTCGAGGATGCGGGCCGCCTCCTCGACGCGCCGCTGGATCTCCGCCTTGTCCACCTTGGCGATCTTCAGGGCGAAGCCCATGTTCTGGGCGACCGTCATGTGCGGGTAGAGGGCGTAGTTCTGGAACACCATGGAGATGTCCCGGTCCTTGGGCGGGAGGTAGGTGACGTCGCGGTCACCGATGCTGATCGAGCCGTCCGAGACGTCCTCCAGGCCCGCCAGCATGCGCAGGGTGGTGGACTTGCCGCAGCCGGACGGGCCGACGAGGACGAGGAACTCGCCGTCACGGATGTCGAGGTCGAGGTTCTTGACGGTGGGCCCGTCGGCCCCCGGGTAGGTCAGCGACACGTTGTCGAAGACGATGCCTGCCACGGTGGTTCCTTCCCATCACCGGCGGTACGTGCCGGACGATCCAAGTGGAATGAGAGCAACTGGTGTAGACCAATTGCCCTCACCCTCCTCAGTGGCGGCACCGCTGGTCAAGCCCTCCACGCCCCCACTCGCCCGCTCCGCCGAGAAGGGGCCGAACGGCCCCGCGCCCGACGGACCGAAAGACCCGCCGGAGCCCCGGATCAGCCACCCAAGGACCCGGGCTTCCGGCCCTCCCCGGCGACGGCGCCCAGGGCCGTTGTCAGTGGTGGATGAGAAGGTAGGTATATCGAGTTCGAGGAGGGGGAGCCTTCATGGCCGGAAACCAGAACTACATCAATCATGTCGCCCTTGTGCTGGACGCGAGTTCGTCGATGTCGCGCCTGAGCCGAAAGGTCGTCGAGGTCGCCGATCAGCAGATCTCCTATCTGGCCCGGCGTTCTCAGGAACTCGACCAGGAAACGCGGGTCACGGTCTATGTGTTCGCCGACAAGGTGGAATGCGTGATCTACGACAAGGACGTGCTTCGGATGCCGTCCCTGAAGTCGCTCTACCGGGTCGGCGGCATGACCGCCCTGCTCGCCGCCACGCTCAAGTCGCAGCGGGAGCTGGCCCAGACGGCACAGCTGTACGGCGACCACAGCTTCCTGACCTTCGTGCTGACGGACGGCCAGGAGAACGCGAGCCACCGCTGCGCCGACGCCCCGAGCACGGACCCGCGCGGCCTGATGCGGGCCGTCGCGGAGCTCGTCGAGAAGCAGGAGGACAACTGGACGCTGGCCGTCCTCGTGCCGGACCAGATGGGCAAGCGCGAGGCCATGCAGTGCGGTTTCCCCAAGGACAACATCGCCGTCTGGGACGCCACGAGCACGCAGGGCCTGGAAGAGGCCGGAATCGTCATCCGGGAGGCCACCGAGAAATTCATGGTGGGTCGCACGAAGGGAATCCGAGGCTCCCGCGCGGTCTTCTCCACCGGAGCCGAGGCGGTCAACACGGAAACCATCAAGGCGGCCGGTCTGACCCCGCTGGACACGTCCACTTATCAGCTGATTCCTGTAGCCCGTGACATAGCGATCCGGGAATGGGTCACCGAAAGCGGACACAGCTACCGGACGGGCTGTGCCTTCTATCAGTTGAGCAAGTCGGAGAAGGTCCAGGCACGCAAGCAGATCGCCGTCCTGGAGAAGAAGACGGACCGGATCTACAGCGGCCCCGAGGCCCGCGCCCTGCTCGGTCTGCCGGACGCGGAGGTCCGCGTGAAGCCCGACCACAACGACGACTTCACGATCTTCGTGCAGAGCACGAGTGTGAACCGCAAGCTCGTGGCCCAGACCCGGCTCCTCCTCATGAACTGACCGGACCGGACGCCCCCGTCCCCCGTGCCCCGCCATCGCTCATCTGCGACGCCCCCTCCCCCAGCAGGCCGGTGAGGGGGCGCGTCGGCTTCCCGGCCGGGACCGGTCACACATCCGGGGGTGACGTCGCTCCGGCGGGCTCGTTGGCCCGTGTATGCAGTCCCCTCAGACGAACAGCTCTCCCACTCGTCCGGCCTCGATACCCGCCCCCCGGCCGCCCTCTCGCGACCAGGCGGAGGCGGCGCTGATCGAGCACTATCCCGCCCTCGTGCGACTCGCCTATCTGATCCTGCCGCCCCGCCTCGGCCGGCACCGCAAGGTCCTCGCCTCCCACGCCCTGGTCCAACGCACTCTCAGCCGCACCAGCGGCCTCACGCACCGGGGTCCGTCCACGGGAGAACGGGACGCGGACAGGTACGAGGCCGGGGCCGGAGCCGGGGCCGGGGACCGCGCGCGGCCGGAGCGGACGGAGGAGGCGGGACGGGACGCGGCCACCGGCACAACCGAGGACGGAGCGGGCGCGCACGAGGCGAGCGCGCACGAGACAGGCGCGTACGACGTGGGCCCCGCAGGAACGGGCACGACCGGAACGGTCCCGGCAGGAACGGGCACGACCGGAACGGGCCCCGCAGGAACGGGCGTGGCCGGGTCCGGCGACGTGGCCGCCGTCGGACGGCAGCCCTCGCCCGGGGCCCCTGACCTCCCGCCGCTGCCACGGCCCCGCACCGAAGAGGCACCCGCGCGGTCGGCGCGGGACTGGCTCCGCGCCCGGGTCGTACGGGACGCCCTGCGCCCGCCGCTCCGCGTGGCGACCGGCGCGGCCCTGCCCAAGGCGCTCGGCCTGCGGATGTTCCCCCGGGCGGGCGGGACGGACGAGCTCGCGCTGGACCGGGCCCTCGCCGCCGCCGAGCCCGCGACCCGCGCGGCCCTGGCGCTGACGGCCCTGGAGGGCCTCGCCCCCGCCGCCGCGCTCGCGCTGCTGCGCGGCGCGGGCGTCGCCGAGCCGGAGCGGGCGGTGCGGGAGGCCGAGCGGCTGCGGACGCTCGGTGGCCCCGACGTGGCCGAGCTGCTGCGCCGCCCGGAGTTCGACCCCTGCACGGTCCACCTGCGCCCGACCGATCTGCTGCGCCGGAGCCGGCGTGTCCGCGCGGCCGCCCTCGTCGCCGCTGTCGCCCTCGTCACCGGAACCGCCGTCGGCGTCCTCGGCGACGGGCCCTCGGCCCCCGCTCCCCCGCGCACGGCCGGGGCTTCGCTCCCGGAGACCTGGACGCCGTCGCGCGTACCGTCCGAGCAGTGGGCCGACACCGCACGGGTCGACTTCACGGCCTGGCCGGCGCGTGGCGACCGGACCGGCGACCAGGCCCTGATCCGGCGGGCCATGACGGCGTGGACGGGCGGCGGCCCCGGCCCAGCGGCGGGCTCCGAGCAGCCGTCCCTGCTGTACGCGGGCACGGTGGACGGCTCGACCGTCGTTCTCCTGCACACCGGCCGCACCCTCATCCGCTACACCGACCCGGGCCAGGCCGCGCTCCGCTCCGGCCCCGGGGGCGACAGGGGCTCCCTGGTACGTACGCGGGCCGACAACAGCGATGTGACGACCGCGGCGGCCGTCGTGCTCACCCGGACGGGAGACCGCACCCGCTATCTGCTCGCGCCCTGGATCGCCGAGGTGGGGACGCGCGACCTGCGCGCCCCCGCCTCGGCGGCCCGCCCCCTCCGCGTATCGGCGGACGGGACCACGGAATCCGTGCCCTCCCCCTTGGCAGCCGGCTCCTGTGACCCGGTCCCGGTGCTGCAACTCCGTTCCTCCAGAAGGATCGTGGAGGATCACGCCTTCCTCGTCGCCGATCTGGGCGACCTCGTCCCCGCCCATCTGACCTGGACCCCGCTCCCCGTCCCCGGCGAGGCGGCACGGCGGCCACGGGAGGCGGCGGGCCCCCTCGGGCTCGCCGCCTGGGCGCACTCGGCCTGCTCGCTCTCCCGGCTCCGGGACGGCGGCATCCGTTCGGTCAACCGCTGGGAGTTCGCCGCGCAGTCCCTCCCCGAGAACGCGGGACGCGGGCTCTGGATCTGTGCCCGCGCCGACACCTGGGAGGGGCCGGGGCAGGCACAGGTCACGCTGGAGGTCCCCGGCCGCTCGCTGCCCGTCACGACCGTGCGCGACACCGCGGCCTGCGGGCGCTTCGGACAGGACGTCCTCGCGGGCGCCTACTGGTCGGCGAAGCCCCGGGGGCCGCGCTACCTCCTCGCGGCGGGCAGCCGCCGGGTCGTCGGCGTCGCCACGCGGGGCCCGGTCAGTGCCCGCGCCCCCGGACCGGTGCTGGCGGTGCGCGCGGACGGGCCCGCTCCGGTCCGCCTCACCGGACGCCTCCCCGACGGCTCGTCCCTGCCGGGGTGGACAACCCCCTCGATGGAAACCGGCGGGTGAGGAGAAGGGGGCGGGGCCACGGTCCCGCCCCCTCGCACGCACGGGTCAGGACACGAGCGTGCCGTCCACCTCGGTCAGCTTGACGGTGCACAGCCCGCCTCGCTCGGTCGTCACGTCGGTCACCTCCAGCCGGGTGCCCGGAGCGAGGATGTACTCCTCTTCTCCGGTGAAGGCCGAGAAGCTGCGGATGCCGACCGCGTGGGCGGGCGTCACCTCGAACAGCGTCCGCTTGCCCCGGCTGCCGAGGAAGGACCGGGCCACACTCAGCTGCGAGGTGCAGGACGAGACGCCCCACCAGGTGACCGTGCCGCCGACCGGGTACTGCCGCCGCAGGTCCAGGCCGACGCCCCGCCACAGCGGCTGCTTGTGGGCGGGCAGGTCCCCGACCGCGGCGAACAGCAGGCGCAGGTACGGCAGGTAGGGGACGACGCGGCTGCGGTCCGGGGAGCGCAGGACGGCGTTGATGTTCCGGTAGAAGCCGGACTCGCAGGTGTAGAGGAACAGCGCGGCGATGGCGTCGGCCGAGAGTCCCGTCCCGGCCTGTTCGTCCGCCCGCCGCTTGCCGAACTCGCGCGAGCGGTCGATGTGCCGGGCGAGGCCGGCCAGCACCCCGGTGACCGGCGCGACGGCGTCCTCGAACGGCATCAGGGGTGTGTCGAAGACGCCGGTGACCGGGGGCAGGACGTGGCCCTCGTCCTGGACGCTGGTGAGCCGCTCCAGATAGAGCTGGTGGAGCTCCATGGTGGAGGCGATGAAGGCTCCCATCCGCGCGGCGACCCCGGCGTCCGCGCCTGCCCCTCCGGCGCCCGCCGTGGCGCCCGCGCCGGCGGGCGGCGCGTCCCAGCCCTTGCTCGGCAGCCAGTCGACCGCCTCGGCGCCGAGCGAGAGCAGGGCGTCGTTCACCGTGGCGAAGTGGTCGCCCTCGCAGAACAGGTCGCCCTGGGCGGCCGGATTCGCGTGGTCGATGTGCCGCACCTCCACGCCCGGGTACTTCTTCTGCAGCCGCAGGACCGTCCGCTTCAGGCTGCGGGCGTGGGCGCCCCACCAGGTGAAGACGACTCCGCGGTCCCGCTCGTCCACGGCCTCCTGCTTGGCGCGGAGGATCTCCTCGACGATCCCCTCGGCCACCGGACGCCAGAAGCCGGTGTGCTGGTCGGTGGCCATCGCCCCGTCGGCGCTGGCCGTCAGCGAGGCGTTGAGCAGCAGCACGCCCTGCGTGAGCATCGCCTGGAACCACTCGGGCGGCTGGACGGTGTCGCGCTCCTTCAGCAGGGCGCGGACCTCTCCGACGGGCGTCTTCTTGGCGATGCCGTACTTCCACATCGCCGCCGCCTTGATCAGGCAGCGGATGCTGACGACCCTGCCGAACTGGCTGTCCTTCCAGTCGTTGAAGGTGTTGTCGAACATCGCGATGCCGGTGGCGCTCTCCGGCCGCGGATACGGGTTCTGCCCGAAGGCGACCACCTTCCACTTGTGCGGCGGGTGCGGCTTCAGCGCCTGGAAGGTGAGCTCCCGTACGGGCACGACCTGCGGGCTGCGGGCGGGGCCGATGAACGCGGCGGCGTCGGGACGTGCCTCGATGACCGGCTTGAGGACCGGAAGCCAGGACTCTCCCCCGCCCGCGAAGAGTCCGGTGAGACCGAGCGGGTCGTCGGCGGCGGGCGTCTCCGCGGGTGAGGGGGTGTCCGGGGACGCGGGGGTGGTCGTGTGGGCGGGAGCGGTCGTATGAGCGGGAGTGGTCGTGTGGGCGGGTGTGACCGTCTGGGAGGGCGGCGGAAGCTGACAGGTCGGCGGCGTGATCCGCACCCGCGTCGTCTCCGGCGCCTGCTCGATGCCCGCGAGCTGGTGGGTGATCGTGGTACGCAGCTCGTCGTCGTTCTCGAACCAGTGGTCGTGGAAGAGGGTGTAGCCGGTCCACATGAGGTTCGCGCAGACGCGGGGCGGCACCTTGCCCGTCCTGGCGCCCATTCCGACCAGGGCCACCGAGCGGATGCTGCCCGGGACCAGCCGGTTCTGGCGGTGCACGGCCTGGAAGGCCGCCGCGCAGGCCAGCGCCACGTTCAGGGTCTCGCTCACGTTCTGCGAGGAGTCCACCATCGTCGGCGTCGAGATCACGAAGCGCGGTACGGCCGCCCCGGACGGCACGCAGACGGCACTGCCCACGGGCATCCCCCCGGCGAACCGGTCCCGGATCGCCCGGCGCACCTTGAGCTGGATGCCCGCCCCGAGGTGCCGCTTGATCACCGCGTCGACGCCGCCGTCCATCCGGCCGGCCGAGTTCGTCGGCGTGACCCAGGCGTCCACGTCCTCGTCGAGGATCGAACCACGGCGGATCTCGATGCCCGGCGTGTCGGCGAACGCGGCCCGCCACGCCTTCACCACGCTCTCGTTGACATCCGTCAGAACGACCCGGAGCGGCGTCTGCGCACAGCCTTCGGTCATCACGAATCCCCCCTGTCAGAAGCTCTTTACTCCAGCGCTTCCGACGTTACGGGGCACCACTGACAATGCCGGTGGGGGCGCCGGGCACCGGCTCTCGCCGGGCCCGACGCCCCCTTCCGATCCCGTGCTCGGGTCAGCAGGTCACAGTGCCCCTGCGGATCGCGTGCCCGCCGGTGTTGCTGTCGTCGGACCAGTAGACGGGCTTGGTCCCGCCCACGCACTCGTCGGCAGCGGCGAGCGCGAAGCCCTCGTTGTTCAGGTTGGCCATGCCGGCCGGGCGGTTGTAGACGCCGGCCAAGGCGAAGCCGCCGTCGGCACCGACCTTGAAGGTGCGGTGCTGGCCGGAGCAGGTGTCGTCGCAGACGGCCCACAGGCGTGCCGCCTGCGGCTCCCACTGGAGCTCCATCACTCCGGCCATGCCGCTGCCGAGCGTGGCGACGCGGGTGGCGGCGCCGCCGTCCTCCAGCACGTACCCGTAGACCGATCCGGTGCCCTCCACGCCCACGAAGAAGACGCCGCCGGTGTGCGCGCCGAAGCGGGCGGGGTCGTAGGCGGCGCCGGTCGACTGGTCCTTGAATCCGGCGGCGGTGAGAGTGGCGTCGGGGATCCAGGTGATGGCCTCGAAACCGGCGTTGGAGCCCACGGACGGCAGACCGGCGGTCAGGTTCCACTCCTTGGTGGCGGTGAGGCTCGTGCCGCTTCCGGTGGCCACGTCGTACCGGAGGACGGACAGGCGGCTGGTGCCGGAGGCGTCGCCGTTGCGCTCGCTGGCGACGTACGCGCCGCCCGCGGCGCCCGCCCCCGTCAGGGTGACGGCCTCGCTGTCGGGTGCGCCGGAGCCGCCGGGGAAGCGCAGGGTCTTGCCGGAGGTCCAGCCGTTCGCCGTGTCGGGGCGCCAGCCGCCGGAGCCGTCGCGGACCAGCCGCCACAGCTTGCCGGAGTTCTGGGCGCCCCACAGCACGGAGCCCTCCTCGTACAGGCCGCTGAGGTCGGAGCCGAAGACGTTGGAGCCGTCGGCGGTGGCGACGGTGCTGCCGCCGGGCCATGCCTGGGGGCTCGTACCCCCGCCGGAGCCGCAGTTGTTCGGCGCGCCGAGCGTGAGAGCCGCCTGCCCGAAGGCGCCGGTGCCGTCGGGGCAACGCGACCAGGAGGGCGCGGAGTGGCTGGTCCAGGTGTAGCTGTCGACCAGAGTGCTGCCGCCGGGGAGGTAGAGGCGGGCCTTGTCGCTGGAGCCGAGGCCGAAGGCCGCGGAGACGTCGAACGCGCGGGCGGCGCCGGCGGCGAGCGTCGTGCCGCTCGGGACGGTGAACTTGGAGCTGTTGTTGTCGTCCTTGATGATCCACCCGGAGATGTCCACGGCGGCCGTGCCCTTGTTGAACAGTTCGACGGAGTCGTTGACGCTGCCGGTCGTCACCACCTCGTTGATGCGGATGTCGTCGGCCGGGGCCGCCTGGGCCGCGGGGGCGGGCATCGCCAGGGCGGCGGCCATGAGGGAGCCGGCGACGGCGAGCCGGAGCCGGCCGCGCGGGGAGGGGGCGAGGCGAAGAGGTCCACGGGGAGCACGCACTTCGGGCACGGTGTCCGTCCTGGTTGGGGGTGGGTGGGGTCGAGCGGGTGGTGCGGGGTGGAGCGGCGGGGCTGAGCAGGAAGAGGTTCGCGGCCACTGTCGAACGGCGGTCGGCATCGGACCGCTCGCCACGTGAACGCGCGCCGAACGGCAGGTCGCGGGCATGAGCGGGCGTGGGGCGTGGGACCTGGAGACGCTGGACCTTGGAGGCGAAGAGGCGAACTCGAAGAGGGAATCAATAGATAGGGGATACGGGCCCCGCAATCAAGACATACAGGGCGGTGATACGGGCGGTGCCGGGCCTGGCCGGTTCGCGACACCAGGGACGGGGTAGCGCTTCCCTCACCCGGGTCGCGGACCATACTGGTCGGGCCCCGATCACCCACTGAACGGTTCCATGGTCAACAACAGCGACAGCACCCCATCGAGCAGCGTCCCCGGCACCGCCTGGCTCGGGCGCGGCCGTCACCTCGGGCCCGAGCCCGAGCGGGACGTACGGCGCAATCTGATCGCCCTCAAGGCCGCCGGAGTCATCGACGACTTCCTGGACCTCGATCCGGTCGAGGCGGCCCGTTCCACCGACCTCTATCCGCGGGGCGAATCCGCCGACCCCGGTCCGCAGGCGCGCCGCCTGTTCGAGGCGCGGTGGCGGGTGGCGGACGAGGTCACGGTGCGCGCGCAGCTGACCACGTACGACCCGGTGTCACGGCGCGCGGAGGGCGAAGGCGTCCTCTGGGTGCTGGCGGCCGAGGCGGAGCGGTCGTGGGCGGCCGACTGGCCGTCGCCCGCCACCGTCTTCTGGCCGGACACCGAGCAGGTCGCCTGGGACCACGACACGGTGGCGGAACTGCGCCTGCGCACGCCGAACCATCTGCCGCAGGACGACGACGAACTGCGCCGCCTGCTGCGGGAGTGCGCCAGGCAGAGCTGGTTCGTCCACGTCGTGGTGCACGAGGCGATGACGCCGGACGCGGTGGGGCGCCGGCCGCTGACGGCGTTCCTGCCGCCGAGCCTGCGGCATCGCGTGGTCGAGCACCGGGCGACCCCGGAGCAGGCGCTGATCGCCGACTTCGCGATCAAGCGCGAGCTGGGCGTGGGGATACCGCGCGGCGGAGCCGTCGTCCTGCCCGGAGATCCGGGGGCTGACGGCTACGAGGCCGAGCGGTTCACGGTCCGGAACGTCTTCCTGGACGGTACGGAACCCTCCGAACTCATCGGCGCGATCGTCGCCTGCGCCGCGCTGCCGCGCCCGCTGTCCGCCGAGGCGGGGCGGGCCCTGGCCCGGCTGCGTGAGGGCTGGCACCTCTACACGCAGGAGGAGGAGTTGGTCCACGCGCGCGCCATGGTGACGCATTACGCCACGGCTCTCGCGTCGATGACAGCGTCCTGCGACCTGTACCGGGAGGCGGCGGAGTCCGCTCTGGCGGCTCTGGCGGACGTGAACGGAGGCGCCGCCGCCACCGGTGCATCCGGAAGACCGGGCAAGCCGGGACTGCTGCCCGGCCCCGGAGCGTCCGGCGTGCCCGGCGCCTCGGGAACACCGGGAGCGTCCGGGCCGCCCGGGTCGCCACCGACGAGACCGGCGACGGCACCGCCTGAGCCCAAGCAGGACTCGTCCCCTCTGAAGGCTCTGTCGAGAACCTTCGCCCGTTTCCGGAGCCCGAACGAGTAGCCGCCGTGAAGATGCCTCACCCTTCCCCCTTCCCCCTTCCCCACCCCCGCGCGGGACGTCCGGTGCTCGCTGCCGCCTTGGTGTTCGCTCTGCTCCCCCTCGCGGCCTGCGGCGGCCGGGTCGAGCCGACGGGCGAGGTGCGGGACACGACCGCGCGCCCGTCCGCGACGGCGCCGCCTGCCGCGATGGCCGTGACGGCGGACTTCGCGAAGCTGGAGCGCGCGTACGGGGCACGGCTCGGGGTGTACGCGATCGACACGGGCAGCGGGCGGGAAGTGGCCCACCACGCCACCGAACGCTTCGCCTACGCCTCGACGTTCAAGGCGCTGGCCGCCGCCGCTGTGCTGCGCACCCATACCGTGCGCGGCATCGACAAGGTGATCGACTACACGCGGAAGGACCTGGTCGACCACTCACCCGTGACGGAGAAGCGCCTGGCGTCCGGAGCGGGTGCCGGGGTGGCGCGGATGACGCTGCGCGAGCTGTGCGACGCCGCCGTCCGCTTCAGCGACAACACGGCGGCAAACCTCCTCTTCGACGCGCTCGGCGGTCCCGAGGGCCTCGCCGCCGAGCTGCGCCGGGCGGGCGACACGACGACCCTGGTGGAGCGCCGCGAACCCGAACTGAACCGCTGGTCCCCGGGGGACACCCGGGACACCACGACGCCCCGCGCGCTCGCCGGCACCCTGCGCGCCTTCGCTCTCGGGGACCTCCTCGGCCCCGCCGAGCGCGCCCAGCTCACGACCTGGCTGCGCACCAACACGACGGGCGACGAGCTGATCCGGGCGGGAGTCCCGGAGGGCTGGGTGGTCGGCGACAAGTCCGGCGGGGGCGGCGTCTACGGCGTCCGCAACGACGTCGCCGTGGTCTGGCCGCCGGACGCCGCACCCATCGTCATCGCGATCATGTCGAACCGGGGCACGAAGAACGCCCCCTACGACAACAAGCTGATCGCAGAGGCGACGTCCCTGGCCCTCGGTGCGCTGACGCGGGCACGGGGAACCTAGCCGACGCGGGGAGCCGGGCCCGGGGGGCATGGAACTCCGGCGGACTCCGTCCTTACCGGCGAGCAGCCGCCAGCGGGCGACGGCGACGATCGGTCAGAGCTCGTAGTCCTCGGCGAGTTCCTCCCACGGCAGCTCGCCGAGCGCGGGGTCGGCCGGTGTGCCCGTGGGTACGCTCGCGGTGGGCTGGAACCACACCACGGTGAGGGCGGAGCGGTACGAGACGGGGTCGAGTCCGGCGGCGATCACCGCCGACCGGAAGGCGCCGACGCAGGCCACGGCGGGTAGTTCCTCCACGGGGCCGAAGGCGCGGGCGGGCTGGTCCGGGTACGCGCGGACGGGCGGGACGACGTGCACCGGACCGGCGGGAAAGGCCCGTTCGGCTCGGTGCCGGAGCGAGCTGATCCTCATGTCGTTGACGGGCTTGCACGGGTAGCCCTCCAGCATCCCCGCGTACGTCGACGACATGTGCAGATCGACCAGTTCGATCGCACGGCCGGAGGACAGGACTATGTGACTCAGCGACATACGGTCACCCTACGGAGGGTGCCTCCGCCCCGTGCGCGGCGGGGCGGGGTGGTGCCGGCCTCTGGCCCTCACTCGAAGCCGAGCGGTCCCACGCCCAGGTCCTCGCGCATGAGGCGGCGCATCCGTGCCATGGCCGTGCGTCGCCGCTCGACCAGAGGGTCGGCCTCGGGCGAGCCGACCGTCGTCCCGCGCGCATAGGCGTCGCGCAGCGCGCGCAGGCAGTGGAAAGCATCGTTGCCCGCCTCCACGACCTGGGCCGGGCCGACGAGCCACAGGCGCTCGCCGGCGGTGTAGACGCCCGTGCCGCGCATGGCCTCCCGTACGGCCGCGTCGCGTGCCGACTCCGACCTGTGGTCGCCGAGGGCGACGGCCCGTATCTCCTCGCCCGCGGCCTTGAGCGCGGAGACGTACTCCGTGTACGCCTCCCGCCGTACTTCCAGGGCGTGCCGGCTCTGCTCGCGGCGCCAGCGGCCGCGGTCGGCGATCGTGGTGGCCGCGATGCCGATGACGGCACCGGCCAGCGTGGAGAGCAGGGGCGTCCAGTCCATGCCCCGCAGCTTGCCCAAGCCGCCGCGCGCGACACCAGTGACTTTCACCCGTCGTCGGGGCCGCTGAGGCCCCTTCACACGCGATGGCGGGTTACGCCTCCTCGGGCGCCGCCGTCTCGTCGGCGGGGCGGCCGGACCGCTTCCGGCGGCGGTAGAGGACCGCGCCGCACACCGCGAGGAGAAGCGCGGCCACGGCGGACACGCCGAGCGCCGTCTGCTCGGCGAAGAGCCGTCCCAGTACGGCGAGCACGCCGAGCCCCGCGGTCGCGTAGATCAGCGCCCAGGCGGCGCCGCCCAGGAACAGGGCGGGGAGGTAGCGGGGCAGCGGCATCCGCATGCTGCCCGCGAGGAAGTTCACGGCGGTCTGGAAGCCGACGGTGAGGAACGATACGGCGACCACAGGTGCGCCCCACCGCTGGATGGCGTGCTCGGCCCGGAGGAACTTCGCCGAGGAGATCCGCGCGCCGAACCTGCTGCGGCGGGCCCCGGCCCCGGCGAGCCACCCGACGGCGAAGGTGCCGCCGGCGCGGAGCAGGACGATGACGTACAGGGTGGCGGCGGTGAGCGCGATCTTATCCACGGAGCCTCGTCCCGGACGCTGTGTAGGACCCCGCGCCCGACCGCGTGTCGGACCCCATGTCGGAAGGCCCGTCGCCCGTCACCGGCATCGCCGGCCCGCCGGAGCGACGACGCGCGTCAGCCTGGTCACCGTCTTTCACCTGCGCCCTGCCTCCGCACATCCGTCCGCCGGGTCCACGCCCGCACGACCGGAACCCGAACCGCCTCGCCCGGGTCCGAGCGTCAGGCAAGGCCAGCCTAACCGAACATCCATACGGCGGGTGCAGGGCACCTGGCAACACGGTTCGACCGGCACGACCGGCGAGTCCGGCCGCCCCACCGACAGCCTAAACCTCTACCGGACCCCTCCCGGGACCACACCGGGTCCCTCGTGCCACCGGACGGACGGCTCGGTCACGCGCGCCTGCCCGGGAGACCGGCACGGGCCTGGCGGACGTCTGACGAGGGCCTGACAGGAGCGGGAGGCCGCATGTAGCGTCGCCGCATGACCGACGAGATCACCGCGCGGGCGGGCCGGGACTTCTACACCTTCGACGGCCGCATCTTCGAGATCTTCAGCAGCTACCCGAAGCGGTTCCATGTCCGGAACATGGAGCTGGAGCTCTCCGGACCCGACCGCAAGGGCAGGCGGACGGTCGTGGTCACCACCGGGACTCCCGAGGCACGATCGACGGAGAGCACCTGGCACTACTCGGCCGAGGAGTGGCAGCGGGCGCAGGGCCTGGAGGTGCTTCTCGAAGCGGTACGCGCGGCCATCGCGTCGGCCCGCGCGGGCGGCACGAGCGGCGTCTGAGCGCGGCGCGAGGCCCGAGAGCGCACCTGCCGCTCAGTCGTCGAACCAGACGACGAGGCGTACGTTGTCGTCGCCGTGCCGCTCCGCGAGTTCCGCCATGGCCCGCCAGACGGGCCGCCACTCCCCGTTCGGGCTGACGGCGTCCTTGCGGCGGATGACGACGGACCGGTAGAGGGTCCCCCGGATGAACCACTCGCTCCCCTCGGGCCACTCCCGCTCCTCGCCCTTCTCCAGCCCGACGGCCTCGGCGAACGCCCCGCTCCAGCCGGACTTGCCCGTCATCCGGAGCCCCTGCGGAGTCTCGCGGTACTGGTGCAGCCGCTTGTCCGGCTTCTCCGCGCGCTCCTCCCAGTCGACGGCCTTGACCTCCCCCCACGTGATCCACGTGTGCCCGTGGAACCCGTCCTCGCCGTACCACTCGGCGAGTTGGGCCAGCCTCGCGCCGAGCGCCGCGGAGACGTCGCCGGGAAGACCTCGATGGGCCGCCAAGGGACGGAAGTTGGCGAAGTTGCGGATGCCGAAGAGGCAGCCGAACGCGTCATAGTCGCGGGAGCCGTTGAGAGAGCCGAGATCGTGAGCGACGTACCAGGCCGCCTCCTTGCCGTCGTGCGATGTTCGATACTCGACGCATCCGCTGATGTCCGTACCCATGCCGATCATTGTGCGGACGGCGTCAACTGGCTTTGTCCGCGCGCCGCCCCGGCCGTACGAGCTGCACCTGGCAGCGGACAAGGTCCGAGGGGGTCCGCGTCCGGTGGGGGGGAGCGACAGCGGTCGCCTCTTAAGACGGCCGGTCGGTTTGCCGCCGGTTTCGGAGTCTCGGGTTCCGTATCGCGGGGAGGCGCATCAGGGTGTGGGTGAAGGCGTCGCCGTTCGGCCTGAGCGGGCACGCGGGGTGCGGGGGCAGCGGGTAGTCGTCGCGGAGGACTCCGGGCGGCAGGGTGCCCGTCGCGGGGAGCGGGGAGAGCTCGTCGGGGCGGGCGAGGTACGCCCAGACGCCGCTGTCCAGCGGTACCACCACGGCCTCCTCGTCGCCGGGCGGACGCCAGGGCTCTCCGGTGAGGGGGTGACGGGGGACGAGGAGGATGTCCGGGCGCGGTTCCGGGGCGGGTATCCCCGGGCCCGCGAGAGCCAGCGACCGGGTCTCCGGGTCCGGGGCGAGGCACTTGGCCACGGCGTACCCCAGCAACTCCCGTACGGGACCGGCCGGGAGGGTCACCGGGCGGTCCTCGGTGACCGCGACGAGGTGGGCGAGGGCCACCCCGAGCGCGGCTTCCCAGCGGGGGCTCCACCATCCGGTCGGCTCGACGGGCGGCACCCGGTGCCCGGACTCCGCCAGGTCGCCCCAGTCGGGCGGCGGTACGGCCGGGAGCCCTGAGGCACGGCGTACGACGGCGTCCGGTTCGAGCCACACCGCCTGCCACAGCCCGCAGTCGTCCATGCGGGTCGCCACCGCCCGCCCGCAGCCCTCGCACGCCAGGTTGGGGCCGGCCCTGCCGTCCACGCCCCTGCAGTAGCCCTCACACCTGTCCAGGACGAGGGTCATGTTCCGGGAGTCGCCCGGGGCGATCACGACCCTGTCGCGGGCCCCGAACGAGACGCTGTACAGGGGCGCGTACACGCCCTGGCAGGCTGCCGCGTCCTCTCCCGTCTCCTCCCAGAGGCGATACGGCGGACCGGTCGGGCGGGGCTCGACGGCATAGGTCGCCGGAGCCATCAGTGGAGGGTGGAGCTCCTCCCACGCCCCGTAGTGGGTGTGGACGGGAAGAGCGACCTGCGACATCGGGGCCGTCAGCTCTGTTCCGCAATCGGCGCACTCGAAGACATCCACGTACGGACAGGCGTCCCTTCACTCGTTTCCTCGCGATTGTGCGACCTCCCCGTCGGCGCGTCCAGCCGTTTTCACCACGCCCTGCCCCCGCCTTTCGGCCCTTCGGGCGGAGTCTCGCGAATCCCCCGGATCCGTGGCCTCGGCAGCGCTCGCAGAGGGCCCGGGAGGGGGTCCGGGCGCACTCCGCCGCCCCGGGTCTCGACGCGGATTCCGTCGCCGACGCGCTGCGCCATGGCCTCACGGTGGTCGTCTCGGTGGGGATCGACCACCCCGGTTTCGGTGGGAGCACGTGGGAGCGTCTGGACAACCCGGAGGTCCGCGCGCCGGTCGCCGCGGCCGTAGCGCGCCGGGTGGGCCACTGGTTCGCCGAGAATCCCGGCGTGGCCTCGGCCGTCGCCGACCGCGTCCTGAGCGGGCGGCGGCGAGCCGAGGGCTGAGCCCCGGCGGTCACACCGGGGCCGGCGGTCCCTCGCGGGCGTGTCCGGACGTGGGGGTGTCAGCGCGGGGCCGACCGTCCGGGCGCGGGATGGGGACCTGGATCCGGGCTTGGGCTTGGGCTTCGGCTTCGGCTTCGGCTTCGGCTTCGGCTTCGCCTTCGGCTTCGGCTTCGGCTTCGGCTTCGGCTTCGGCTTGGGCTTGGGCTTGGGCTTCGGCTTGGGCTTCTTGGGCCTGGGCCGAGGCCTGAATCCGGGCCTGGGCCTGGGCCTGGGCTCACTGCGAAGCGCGCGGCACGCACGGGTCGCAGCAGGTCGGTGCCGGTTCGACGCAGACCGATACCGAGTCGGCGTTGTCGGACAGGTCCGGGTCCTTCTCCGCGCCGGTGACCGAGGCCGTGTTCGTGATGAGGCCGGTCCTGGTCGCCTTCGCCCGGAGGACGAGTGTCACGCGGGCGCCGACCGCCAGGTCCCCGACCGTCCACCGGCCGGTCGCCGGATCGTAGGCGCCTCGGGACGCGTCGGCGGAGAGGAAGGCGAGGCCGGCCGGGAGCCGGTCCGTGACGGTGACGCCGGTCGCCGGGCTGGGGCCGGCGTTGTGGACGGTCACCCGGTAGGCCACGGTCTGTCCGACGGTCACGGTGGTCTCGTCGGCCGCCTTCGTCACGTCCAGGTCCGCCGCCGGGCGGACCATGGTGACGGCCTCGTCCGAGGTGGCCGTGAGCGGTTCGGGCGTGGCGCCGAGGCGGTTCTCGTACGCGGCGGTCGCCGTGTTGGCGACCCGGGTGCCCGCCGTCTCCAGGCCCAGGACGACCCGGTACTCGACGGTCGTCCCGCCCGGCAGGGACGCGGTGTTGGCCAGGCTCCCGCCCTGGGTGGCGGAGGCGTCGGTGCCCAGCCGGAAGACGACCGCGTCGGCGGCGGCGTCGTAGAACGCCTGGTCGTCCCCGCTCCGGTCGGTCTTCGCGCCGCTGTTCGGGCCGTCGATCACGCGCAGCGAGCCGGGCACGTACGTCGTGCCCGGGGGCAGCACGTCGGTGAGGGTGAGGCGCTCCGCCGCGCCGCCGCCCTCGTTCCTCGCGTTGATCCGGTACGTGACGACCTCGCCGACGTCCAGCGGGCCCACCGGGATCGCGGTCTTCGTGAGCACCACGTGCGGGGCGGTACCGAAGAAGATCCCGTCGAGGAAGTTGCCGATGCCCCGGTTGCCGCCGGCGGCCGAGACGGAGCGGAAGGCGAAGCGCGTGGTGGTCTGCCCGTCCGGGACGGTGTAGGTCCCGGTGTAGTAGCCCCACGCCGTGTTGCCGTCGGTGAAGGTGCGCTGCTCGACCACGCCGCCCGGGGCACCGATGTCCAGGGCCATCGTGTCCTGTCCCTGGCGGCCCCGGTGGTAGAGGCGCCAGTACAGCTTGGTGCCCGGGGTCGTCGGCAGGTCCTGGTAGAGCGTGGAGACCTGGTTGGCGTTGAGCTCGGCGAACTGCTCGCCGTCGGCGGAGGGCACGCCGTTGAAGCCGGAGTGCCACACCTCGATCATGTGGTCGGTGGCGGTGGTCAGCCAGCCGGGTACGTTCCGCGGCGCCTGCGTCTGGGAGGCGTCCGGCAGAAAGGCCATGTCGGTGACGGAGGGCTGCTCGAAACTGCCGTTGACGAGCGCGACCCGCAGCGGGGCCGGCGAAGGTGTGGTCATCTCGCGTCTCCAGTCCAGTCTCTCGGCGGTGGAAGCGCCGGAAGCCGCGGCGCGGCGCGGCGTGACGGCACGCGCTCGGAGCTCCTGACGCTCCGTAGCTCACAGGCCATGGCAGGTCACGTACAGTCGCGGCGAACGCGTCCCGGCCACCCCGGAGCTGGAGGTTTGCGCGCTCCGGCATCCGGCGTCACGGCCCTGCCGCTCCTCCCCTCACCCCCCCGGATCGCCCCATCCCTCCCCTGCCTCACGCCTCTCCCTCCCGCCCCACTCGCGCTGACCGAATGCCACCGTCGCCTGACGAGCGTGCGCCAACCGACACGGTGAATCCCCGGGCGCGACATTGACGCACGCGCGTTCGCCAGCCTGGCGCGGACGCGTGCGGGCAGGTGCGCGTGGCCGGAGGGGATGATGGGAGCGGAACGATGGATCACCAGGTCAGGAGCCTGCACGTGAAGCGGATGCACCAGCCCCGCGAGGACGCCGAGTTCGATTTCGCCCTCAAGATGAGCGGGGTCCCGGTCCTCGCGTACTTCATCGGGACCTGGCCCAAGGCGGTCGAGCCCTGCAAGACCATGGACCTCGTCGTGGGCGCCGTCGCCGACGAGTACGCGGGCCGCCTGCTGGCCGTCCGCGCCGACATCGCCCGCTGTCCGGCCGCGACCCAGCGCTACGGCGTCACGGGAGCCCCCTCGTACGTCCTGCTGCGGGACGGGGAGGCGGTCGCCCGGGGCACCGGGATCCTGAGCGGCGGGGAGTTGCGGGGGCTGCTGGAGGGGCACCTCTGACCGCCGCCCGCGGCCCGTCGCGCGTCGATACACGGCCGACACAAATCCGCGCGCTCGTGGACGCACGGCCCTGACTTCGTGGACGCGGTCGCCTTCCAGGCTTCGGTACGTACGCGGTGATCGCGTACCGGGGAGCATGGGAGGCAGCGGTCATGGACACGTGCGGGACACGTTCCGAGGGGCTTGCGGGCGAGGGGCCCGCGAGCGACGGGGTTGCGGGCGAGAGGCTTCCTGGCGAAGGGCTTCCTGGTCTGAGGCCTGTCGGGGAGCCGCGGTTTCTCCGGCGGCGGCTCCTCCTGGTCTCGGCCGCCGCGGCGCTCGCCGTCGGCGTGGGCGCCATGGGCGGCGTGGGCGGCTGGGCCGGGTTCGCGGCTCTCACCGGCGGTACGGACGCGGTCCACGGCTCCGGCGCCGCCGCTCTGGGCTCGCCCGAGGCCGCGCTACGGGCGCGGCTGAACCTGCCGTGGCCCGAGGAGGGCCAGGCCGGTGTCTCCGTCGAGGGCATCGGCAGCCTCGGCGGCAGCGGCGACCGCGAGCCGGTGCCGATAGCGAGCGTGGCCAAGGTCATGACCGCGTACCAGATCCTGCGCGACCATCCGCTCCGCGCCGGTGAGGAGGGGCCGGAGATCACGGTCGACGCGACGGCGGCGCAGGAGGCCTTCTCGCTCAGCGAGTCCGCCGCGCCGGTACGTGAGGGCCAGCGGCTCAGCCAGCGCAAGCTCCTGGAGCTCCTGCTGCTCCCCTCCGGCAACAACATCGCCCGTCTGCTGGCCCGTTGGGACGCGGGCAGCGAGCAGGCGTTCGTGGCGAAGATGAACAGGACCGCGGGCTCCCTCGGCATGGCCAGGACCCGGTACACCGGGGCCAGCGGCCTTGAGGACACGACCCGCAGCACCGCCGACGACCAGCTCGCGCTCGCCCGCAAGGCCATGGAGGAGCCGGTGCTCAGGGAGGTGGTCGCCATGCGCGAGACGACGGTGCCCGGACATCCCGGCCCCATCGCCAACACCAACCGGCTCCTCGACGAGCCCGGCGTGATCGGCCTGAAGACCGGTTCGAGCACGCCCGCCGGCGGCAACCTCATGTGGGCGGCCGAGGTGAAGTCCGGCGCCACCCGGCATCTGGTCCTCGGGGTGGTACTGGGCCAGCGCGCCCACACGACGCCCGCCGAGGGGCTGCGGGCGGCGCTGGACCGCAGCAGCCGCCTCGTCGGCGCGGTGCGGCAGGGCCTTCCGTCCGCGCTGTCCGGGATCGCGGGGACCCGCCCGTGAGCCAGGTGAGCCAGGTGAGCGGCGCGATCAGTGCGAGCGGCATGAACAGCACGAACGACACGAACGACACGAACGGCATTGACGCCGTGAACGGCACGAGCGACGTAGCCGACGAACCCTCCGCCGCGGCTCCGCGCCCGGAGGCGGCCCGTACACCTGACCGGAACGGCCGGTGGCGGCGGGGGCGGCTCATCGCCGCCGGGGCGGCCGTCCCCACGCTGCTCGTGGTCGGGCATGGCGCCGTCCCGAACGTCTTCGGCAATCCCGGGAGTCTCCTGGAGACCTTCCTCCCCTGGCTCGGGCTCGGCGTCCCCGTCTGCGCCGCACTGGCCGCCCTCCGGCGCAGCGCGAGCGCGGGCGTGGCCGTCCTGCTGGCGGCCGGGGTGTGGTGCGCCTCGTTCGGCGGCGCTCTCCTGGACAAGCGGGCCCCGGGCGGCGGCGACCTCACGGTGGTGTCCCAGAACGTCGGGGCCGAGAACCCCGACCCCGCCGGGACCGCCCGCGCCCTGGCGGCCTCGGGAGCGGGGCTGCTCGCCCTGGAGGAGCTGTCGCCCGCGATCACGCCGGCGTACGAGCGCGCGCTGGGCGGCTCGTATCCGCACCACATGGCGATCGGGACGGTCGGGCTGTGGAGCGCGTACCCGCTGCGGGAGGCCGAGGCGCTGCCGATCATGCCGTGGACCCGCGCCCTGCGGGTCGTCGCCGACACCCCCAAGGGTCCGGTCGCCGTGTACGTGGCCCATCTGGCTTCGGTACGGGTGCACCCGACGGCCGGATTCACGACCTTTCACCGCAACGAGGCGGCCGGCAAGCTGGCCGAGATCGTACGGGCGGAGTCGCTCCCGCGCGTGATAATGGTCGGCGACTTCAACGGCACCCTCGAGGACCGCGCGCTGCGGCCGGTGACCGAGGGGTTCCGCTCGGCCCAGGCGGAGGCGGGCGACGGCTTCGGCTTCAGCTGGCCCGCCGCCTTCCCCGTCGCCCGGATCGACCACGTACTGGTACGGGGCGGCACGCCGGTCGCCGCCTGGACCCTGCCCCGTACCGGGAGCGACCACTTGCCGGTCGCCGCGTCGTTTCGCTGGTGAGCGGGGCAGGCGCCCCTGTGGACACGGGGTCCCCGTGCTCCGGCGGCCACTCCCCCGCACGTACGCTCGCTGCACAGAATCCCACGTTCCACTTCTATCCAGGTGACGAGATGCGACAGCACGACAACACAGCGGCCGGGCAGGCCCAGCAGCCCGGGCCGGCCGGGCGGCAGGGCGGCGGTGAAGCCACTGGGACGCCCCCGGTGCACGTGCTGCTCGTCGAGGACGACGAGACGATCCGGAAGTCCATCGGCATGGCGCTCGAACGGTACGGATACCGGGTGTCGGGGGCGCCCGACGGCCTGACGGGCCTGGAGATGTTCCGGGAGGGCGACCACGATCTGCTGCTGCTCGACGTGATGCTCCCGCACCTGGACGGCATCGGCCTGTGCCGTCGGATCCGGGAGACCAGCCAGGCGCCGGTGCTGATGATGTCGGCCCTGGGCGACGCCCTGAACGTGGTGGCCGGCCTGGAGGCGGGTGCCGACGACTACGTCGTCAAGCCCGTGGACACCGGCGTGCTGGTGGCCCGGATCCGTACCCTGCTGCGGCGGGCCGCCTTCACCGCCCCGGCCTCGGCCGGCCCGGGGCCCGGCTCGACGGGCGACGACGCCGACGCCGACAGAGGGAGCGGCGGCGGAGCGGGGGGAGGCGGTGGCGACGGCAAGACGCTCTCCTTCCGGGACCTGACCGTCGACACCCTGGGTCTGGAGGTCCGGGTCGACGGGACCCTGATCGCCCTCACGCCCACCGAGCTGCGGCTGCTCCTGGAGTTCGTGGCCTCTCCCGGCATCGCGCTGCAGCGGCAGACCCTGCTGCGCGAGGTGTGGGACTACGGCTGGGACGGGGACATCCGGGTCGTCGACCTGGCGGTGCAGCGGCTCCGGAAGAAGATCGGGGCCGACCACATCGAGACCGTGCGCGGTTTCGGCTACCGGTTCAGGCGCTGACGTGGCGGGGACGGACGACCAGGCGATTCCGGGCGCCCGCGCGGGCGGCGGGGGCGGGAGCGGGGGCCCGGGCGGGGACGACGCGAAGGGGATGGAGGGCGTGGAGGGCGTGAACAGCATGGACGGCACGGACGGCGCAGAGGAAGCGGGCGGGCCGCGCGGGGCCCTGCGGCGCCTCGCCGATCCGCGTTCCCTGCGGTGGCGGATCGTGGCGGTGGTCGCGGTCGCCGCGTGCGCGATGGCGGTGGGCATCGGCGTCCTCGTACACCGCACCACCGTGGACCGTTCCCGGCACATCAGTGCCGGCTATGTGCTGCGCGAGCTGGACACGGCCGTGGAGGAGTACCGGGGGCTCCGGCCCGCCCCGCCGGGTCCGGCGGCCGACCCCGGCTACCTCAGCGGCGACGAGCTGCCGGACCACCTGCGCGCCATGGTGGCGGAAGTGCCTGCGGGCACGCCCGTGACCTGGTACGACACGCAGTCCCGGCAGGGGCCGTGGATGTGGGCGGCACGGCGTGTCGACGGCGAGGTGATCGCCACCAACATGCACATGGGGGCTGAGGAGCGCAGCATCGAGGCGCTCGACCGGCACATCCGGTACGCGACGATGGCCACGCTCGCCGTCGTCGTCCCGTTCACGCTGCTCGCCGCCGAGCTCGTCCTGCGCCGGCTGCGGCGGGTGGCGGGGACCGCGCGGCGGATCAAGCGCGGTGATCTGGACGCGAGGACGCTGAGCCGCCGTCACGACGAGATCGGCGAGATCTCGTCGGCGGTGGACCTGATGGCGGACGCCTTGCGGGAGCGGCTGCGCGCGGAGCAGCGATTCACCGCGGACGTGGCGCACGAGCTGCGGACGCCACTCACGGGCCTCGTCACCTCGGCGTCGCTGCTGCCGGAGGGCGAGGCCACCGATCTGGTCCGGGACCGGGTCCATGTGCTCCACGGGCTGGTGGACGACCTGCTGGAGGTCTCCCGCCTGGACGCGGGCACCGAGGAGGCCGACCTGCGGCCGGTGCCGCTGGACGAGCTGGTGACGGAGTCGGTGCGGCGTGCGGGGCTGGACTCGGAGACGCGGATCTCGGTCGTCGGCCGTCCGGTCGCCGTGACCGATCCCCGGCGGCTGGACCGGATCGTCACCAACCTGGTCGTCAACGCGCACCGGCACGGCGGTGCGCCGGTCGAGGTCGTGGTCGACGGGACCTCGGTCGTCGTCCGCGACCACGGTCCGGGCTACCCGCCCGAACTCCTGGCCCACGGGCCGCAGCGCTTCCGCACCGGCACGGCGGCACGCGGCCGGGGCCACGGCCTCGGCCTCACCATCGCCCAGGGCCAGGCCCGCGTCCTCGGCGCCCGGCTCACCTTGTCGAACGCGGCAGGGCGAGCGGGAGCGGACGGCGAGACCGGCGGCGCGGTCGCCAGACTCGTACTCCCGGAACCTCTTCCGCAAGAGCACTGACGACCGTTTCGAACTTGGCATTGTCAAGCCATCACAGAATGCTGCACGCATGATCGAGAAAGAGGTCGCCGTCAGGACCGTCGAGGAGCACCTGGAGCGCGACTACCAGCGGTGGCGGGCCGAGAGCCCGAAGGCGCTGAGGATGGCGGTGGCCAGGGTCACCGAGCACGAACTGGCGTGGATCGTCTCCTGGACCTCCGAGGAGCACTTCCGCACCCGGGACTCACGCTACGCGCTGGCCGGCAACGGACCCTATCTGGTCGACCGTGTGGACGGCGGATTGCACCAGATCGGCGTCGTCACCGCGGCGGCAGGGGGCTGGGAGGACGACTACCTGGTTCAGGTACGGGGTTTCCCGGCACCGCCCACCGCCCTGGAGCTGCTGCACACCGATCTCCTGGAAGCTGCGGCACGCGGGCGGCTCCACGCCGTGCGGGCGCTGCGCCGAAGGCTTCCCTCGTTCTCTCCTGCAGAAACGATCGAGTACGTGGGCGCACTGCTGGAGGGGGCACCGCCCCCGCATCTGCTGGACGTTGCCACCAGGGAGCTCACCGACCGGCCCGGCGCCGGAGACGGCCCGAAGGTGGTGCCTGTGCCGATGCCCGAAGCCGGTCAGGTCGTGGACCGAAGGTGGGTCTCGGGCGGTGATTGATCGTGGTCTGTGGTTCCGGACCGGGCCGGCGCCCCATGGCAGGACATCCCCCCATGCGGGCGTCGCATGGGGCGAGCAGGCGCGCAGTTCGCGGGCTCCACGTCGAGTCGTCGCCCGCATCACGTCATCGAGCAGGGCACGGCCTTCGAGTGGGTTACCGCAGCAGTACCAGTAGAGGTTGCCGAATTCGTCGTCGTGCCGGAGCTCGCCTTCGGGGCGGCGCGCATAGTCCTTCCAGAGGCGTGCGATTCCTCTCCTTGGAACGAAGTACGGGATGCACGTCCTGGACAATCCCTCCGAACTGTCGGAGCGCGCCCGGGAATGCCTCCACCGCGCGGGGCGAAGGGCAGACCCCGGCCGGTTCGAGATTCCGATCGAGATGTGGCGTGTGCGCGACCGGGTGGGGCGTACGGCCAGCGGGTCTCGAAGCCCTGCCGGGACCTGATCCACACGAACGGAAGCGTCGGCGGCGACGTGGACGGGGGCGGTCCGTTCGTCCCCACCGCCCCGTCGCTCACCCGGCTCGTCGAGTCCCACACCCTGACCGACTCCGTCGCCGGCTGACGGCCCTGGCCGATGCTCGTGCGGTCTGGGCCGGAGCCGGACCTGGGGCCGCTCGACCGGCTCGCTCCGGCGCCGGAGGCCTCCTGGGACGCCCAGGGGTGGCTGCTGTCGGATGCCGTCGCCGTCTCCGATTCGCGTGCCATGGGCTCGGCGACGGCGACGCCCCGCGCCTGCGCGTCTGCGTCTGGTCGCGGGGCGAGGACGGGCACTGTCAGGTCCGGGAGGCCTTGGCGGCCGTACGGGAAGCGGAGCGGTGGGTGTCAGCCCTGGGCGCGGCGGCGGCGCGTGACCAGCAGGACCGCCCCGCCCACCGCCCCCAGCGCGGCGGCCGCGGCCAGGTAGGGACCGACCTGGCCGCCGGTCGTGGCGAGGGAGCCGTCACCCGAGCCGCCGCCCGTGGGAGGCGCCACGGACGTGCCGGGCGTCGCCGGCTCCGTGGTCTCCTCGCCCGGCCGCGCCGTCGTGGGCGTCGGAGCGGGCGAGGTGGTGGAAGTCGAGGTCGGGGTGGGGGTCGCGGACGGCTTGGCGCCGCCCGGCGGGGTGGTGGGGACCTCGCCCGGAGTTTCGGGCGCCTTGGGCGTCGGCCGGCAGGTGAACGTGGACGATCCGGTCCACGGGTAGTTGTGGCTCTCGTTGCCCGTGCCGTGGGTGCGGATGTCGCCGCCGACGTAGACGCGCCCGTTGGTGCTGGCGGTGAGGTCGGCCGTGGCCTTGGGGGCGAGGATCGAGCCCATGAAGTTGCCCCCGCCACCGAGGCTGAGCGACGTGGAGCCCTCGAAGTTGTACAGGATCCGCGACGCCGCCTCTCCGAAGCGCGGGGAGTCGTACGTGTCGGCGCGGTCGCCGTTGAACCCGACGGAGAGCGGGGAGACGGCCACGGCCTGGCCGCCCGTCACGTTGACTACGACGGCCGCCCCTTCGGGGATCCCCGTGAACAGGAACGTCGAGGCCCCGTCCAGCTCCTTGGCCGCGATCTCGAAGACCTGCGGGCTCGCCGCCTTGCCGCCGGCGCCCTTGAAGGTGACCGTTCCGCCCGAACTGGTCGTCGTGCCGGTGCTCTTGAGCGCGGCGAGCGACGCGGACTCGCGGCGGATCGTGTCCCCGAACGCGTCGTACGGGCTCAGGGCCGTACGCGCCCCCACTCCGGCGGTGCGGGAGCCGCCGTTCGTCTCCAGTGAGCCCTTCTCGTCGATCGCGCCACCGACCGCGACGGAGCCCCCGTACCGTGGGCCCGCCGTCAGGCCGTGGCCCACGTCCACCGTCGTCCCCTTGGCGATCTTCAGATCGCCGCCCACCGCGAGCATCACGGCACCCGACGGGGGCAGGATGCCCGAACCGGCGCCGACGCGGCCGACGTTGAAGACGCCTCCGGAGCTCTTGGCGAAGGTGGCGTCACCGGCGATGACCAGCAGGCCCTCGGCCTCGGCCGTACCCCCGTCGGCGGTGTAGTCGCCGCCCGCGTAGAGGGCGACGTTGGCGTCGGTGAAGCGGGGGTTGTGCCCGATGCCGGGCTCCTGCCCGGGAGCCGGGCAGCCGGGAGCCTGCCCGCCGGCCGCCGGCGCCAGCGGCTGGGCGAGCGCGGCGCACGGGGCCGAGAGGCCGAGGACGAAGGCGAGCGCCACGGCGCCGCGCATTCCTGAGCGCATGGCGGCAGTGACTGTGTGCGACATGGTTGTGCCGTTCTCTTTGAGGGGCGAGAAGGAAGGAAGAAAGGAAGGAAGAGGGGGGTGAAGGGTGATGTGGGAGAAGTGGGGGCGGGACTAGTCAGTAGCCCCAGCCGTCCCAGTCGTTACCGTCGGATCCCGCCTCGCGGTCCGACTCGGCCTGCAGCGCGGCGCGGGTCATCGGGCCGTACACGCCCAGCTCGTCGACGAGGGCGCGGGAGGCCTGGAAGCGGGTGAGGGCGGCCTGGAGGTACTCGCCGAACATCCCGTCCGCCGAGCCCAGGTACAGGTGGAGCCGCTGGAGCCGGCGCTGGAGGTCCTTCACCCGGGGGCCCGAGCTGCCGAGCCGCAGGACGTCCGAGCCCGTCCGCTCGGGGGGCCCCGAGGTACGGGTGGGCGGCTGCGCGGGCGGAGGGATCGTGCGCGCGGATGCGGTCGTGCGCGTCGGCGCGTGCGTGGTGCGGGGTGTGGCGGCGGCGGTGGCAGGGGGCGTCGTCGTGGTTCGAGTGACAGGGGAGGTGGCGTGGGGCTTCGGCGGGGTGGTGGCCGAGGTGGCCGGCGGCGTCGTGGTGCCCCACGAGGAACTGGGGAGCGGCAGGTCGGGCACGGTCAGGGACAGGTCGCTGGGCGCCTCCTGGTCCATCCCTGAGGTGAGGCCGACCGTCAGCCCGATGCCGGCGGCGATGGCGCCCGCGATGAGGAGCGGGAGCGAGAGGCCGGCACCGTACTCGCGCCGCTCCGGTCTCCCGGTCGGTTTCGCGTCCGGATGCCAGCCCGACTCCGGCTCACACCCTGAGCCCGAACCCGGACCCGGACCCAGACCCGAACCCGAACCCGGACCCGGCCTCGACCCCTGCCTCGGTCCCGGCTCCTGGCTTCGCGCGGCCCTCCGGCCCCGGGCCGTCCCGCTCCTTCCGGCCTTCCCCCGGCTGCTCCCCCGGCCCCCGCCCGCCGCCGACTCCGCCTCCACCGCCGACTCCGTCTCCGCCCTCCAGGACCTGGGCGCCCTCCTCGCATGGCGGGACCTGCCCGCGCCGTGCCGCGCGCGGGGGCGGCCCTCGCCGGGGGCGCGCGGGAGCGGCGGCGCGGTGTCGAAGAGCTCGACGTCCTGCTCGCGGGCGCCGGGACCGATGGTTTCGGGACCTGCGACCACACCGAAGACGGGGTGGTCGCGCCCGGGGCGCGCGGGCGGCTCGGGGGCGCTGGAGGCGACTGCTTCGGTCAGGGCAGTCCTGTTGCGCATACGTGTGCTCCAGAGATGGCGAAGCTGTGGGCGTTGTGGCGGGAACGCGGAGAAACGCGGGGTGCCGAGGAGACTCTGACCGGCGTTCAAAGTAAGCGTCAACTGCATGCATAGGGGTACAGAAAGGGGCGCTCGCGACCTTGATTCTTAAACAACCCTTAATAAGTGACGCACGTCACTCGCGGACTACGCGAGACCAGGCCGACCGGCTTAAATCCCGCTCTTCGGGGCGCAGTTGAACACCCGGTTCGACCCTCACGAAAACCGCGTGCCCCGAGACGGCTCGTCTTGTTATGGTGGGGGCATGGCTTTCTACTTCTTCGTCTGAGTCCGGGCACGGCCCTCGCCGCCGTTCACGCCGCCCGTCGATTCCTCGTACGCAAGGAAAGTCACCCATGCGCGACCGCGCCCATCCCACCCTGCCCTCCGGCCCCTCGATGCCTCACGCGTCCGCGCCCGCTCCCGCCACCGCCACCGCCACCACGCAGCTGGCCGTCAGGGAGGTCACCAAGTCCTACGGCACCCGGACCGTCCTCGATCAGGTCTCCTTCACCGTCCGCCCCGGCGAGCGCGCCGCCGTCATCGGCGAGAACGGTTCCGGCAAGTCCACGCTGCTGCGGCTGCTCGCCGCCGCCGAACAACCGGACGCCGGGACGGTCACCGTCCGCTTCCCCGGCGGCGTCGGGCATCTCGCCCAGACGCTCGCGCTTCCCCCGTCCCGCACCGTGCGCGACGCGATCGACCTCGCCCTCGCCGAGCTCCGCGCCATGGAGTGCCGGCTGCGGGCGGCGGAGGAACGGCTCGGCGAGGCGAGCGAGGCCGAACTCGCCGCGTACGGCGAGCTGCTGATCGCCTACGAGGAGCGCGGCGGCTACGAGGCGGACGTGCGCGTGGACGCCGCCCTGCACGGCCTCGGGCTCGCGGGCGTCACCCGCGAGCGGGTGCTCGGCACCCTCTCCGGAGGCGAGCGGTCCCGCCTCGCGCTCGCCTGCGTGCTGGCCGCCGCCCCCGAGCTGCTGCTGCTCGACGAACCGACCAACCACCTCGACGCCGCGGCCGTGCGCTGGCTCGTGGACCACCTGCGGGCGCACCGCGGCACCGTCGTCGCCGTCACGCACGACCGAGGGTTCCTGGAGCGCGTCGCCACCACGATCCTCGAGGTCGACCGGGACGCGCGCGCGGTGCACCGCCACGGCGACGGCTGGGCCGGGTACCGCGCGGCGAAGGCCGCCGCGCGGCGGGGCGCCGAGCAGCGCTACGCGGAGTGGACCGAGGAGCTCGCCCGCGCGGAGGAGCTGGTCGAGGCCGCGGGGCGGCGGCTGGGCGGCACCGGCGGTGACCCCAAGCAGGGTTTCGGCAAGTTCCGCCGCTCCAGCGAGGGGAAACTCGGCGGGCAGGTGCGGGCCGCGCGGGAGCGGCTGGCCCGGCTGCGCCGCCACCCCGTGCCCGCGCCCGCGCCGCCACTGCGCTTCACCACCGCGCTCACGGCGGCCGCCACCGCCCCCGGCACTCCCCCGGACGCCCGCCCGCCGGCCGGCGAGCCCGCACCGGGGCCGGAGCCGCTCGCCGTACTCGACGGCGTACGGGTCGGGCGGCGACTGCGCCTGGACGGGGCCCTCACGATCCGGGCCGGGGGACGGCTGCTGGTCACGGGCGAGAACGGCGCGGGCAAGACGACGCTGCTGCGCCTGCTCGCCGGAGACCTGGCACCGGACACGGGCACGGTGCGCCTCCCCGCGCGGGTGGGCTATCTGCCGCAGGAACTGCCCGCGCGGGCCACGCACCGCTCCCTGCTCGCCGCGTTCGCCTCGGGACGGCCGGGGCCCCCGGACGAGTACGCGGAACAGCTCCTGGGGCTGGGCCTCTTCCGCAAGGAGGACCTGGACGTCCCCGTCGGCGCGCTCTCCGCGGGCCAGCAGCGCCGCCTCCAGATCGCCCGCCTCGTGACCCTCCCCGCCGACCTCGTCGTCCTCGACGAACCGACCAACCACATCGCCCTCGACCTGGTCGAAGACCTCCAGGCCGCGCTCGCCGCGTACCCCGGAGCCGTCGTCGCCGTCTCCCACGACCCCGCCTTCCGGGACCGCTTCGAGGGCGAGCGGCTGGAGCTGCGGGCGGGCCTGGCCGAGGGAGGAGAGGAGGGTTCCGGCTGACCGGAACCGGCCCCGGGCGGCATTGTCAGACCCCCACGCGATGATGCCCGCATGACCGCGACTCCCGCCGTTGAGGCGTGCCCTGCCCTGTCCGTTCGTGCCGACTACGAGGCCGCTCTGGAGCGCCTCCGTGAGGCTTCGCGCGCCTACTACGGCGGCGAGAACAGCCCCATGGACGACGCCTCGTTCGACCGGCTGCGCCGCGCCGTGCTGGAGTGGGAGGCCGCGCACCCGGACGACGCCGCCGGCTCGCCGACCGGGATGGTCGCGGACGGCGCGGCGCCCGAGGGCGACGTCCCGCACACCTCGCGGCTGCTCAGCCTCGACAACGTCTTCAGCCCCGAGGACCTCGTCGGCTGGGAGGCCTCGCTGCGGCGGCGCCTCGGGCGCGAGCCCGAGGGCGGGTTCACGGTCGAGCCGAAGCTGGACGGCGCGGCGGTCGCCGCCCGCTACCGCGCGGGACGGCTCGTCCAGATCGTCACCCGAGGCGACGGCAGCCACGGCGAGGACGTCAGCCATGTCATCGGCTCCGTCGTCGGACTGCCCGAGCGACTGGCCGAGCCGCTCACGTTCGAGGTCCGCGGCGAAGTGCTCTTCACCCAGGAGCAGTTCGAGACGGCGAACGAGGTGCGCACCGCGCACGGCGGAGCCCCGTTCGCCAACCCGCGCAACGGGGCGGCCGGCACGCTGCGCGCCAAGGACCGGCCGTACCGACTGGAGCTCACGTTCTGGGCGTACGGCGTCGTCGACCTGGACGGCGCCTCGTTCCTGCCCCCGGGCGCGGGCCACGCCCGGGCGCTCGCCGCCGTCGCGGACGCCGGGGTGCGGACCACCGCCGACACACCCGCCGGGCTGCACGTCGTCGACACGCTCGCCCAGGCCCAGCGGCAGGTGGACGCCATCGCCGCGATGCGCGCGGGGCTGCCGTTCGGCATCGACGGCGTCGTCATCAAGACCGACAGCGCCGCCGAGCAGGAGGCGGCAGGCCTCGGCAGCCGCTTCCCGTACTGGGCCATCGCCTACAAGCTGCCCGCCGTGGAGCGGCAGACGGTGCTGGAGGACGTCGTGTGGGAGGTCGGCCGGACGGGGGTGCTGGCGCCGACGGCGATCCTGACGCCGGTCGAGATCGACGGCTCCACGGTCTCCCGGGCCACCCTCCACAACCCCGCCGACATAGCCCGCCGCGGCCTCCACCTCGGCGACACCGTCACCGTCTACAAGGCGGGCGACATCATCCCCCGCGTCCAGGCCCCGGTCGTCGGGCTGCGGCCCGCGGGCGCGCCGCCGGTCCCGCTCCCGGAGGCGTGTCCGAACTGCGGCGGCGCCATCGACACGAGCCAGGAGCGCTGGCGGTGCGCCAAGGGCACCGCGTGCGCGCTCGCCCCGTCCATCGAGTACGCCGCCGGGCGCGACATCCTCGACATCGACGGCCTGGGCCGGACGTACGTCAAGGCGCTCATCGACTCCGGTCTCGTCACCGACGTCGCCGATCTGTTCACCCTGACCGAGGAGCAGCTCACGGTCGCCTCCGGCAGCGAGAAGCGCGGCGCGAAGCTCGCCGAGCAGCTCGGTCTGGCCCGGACGCGGCCGCTCAGCCGGGTGTTCTGCGCGCTCGGCATCCCGGGCACGGGGCGCAGCATGTCGCGCCGGATAGCCGGCCACTTCGGCACGATGGACGCCATCCGCGCGGCGACCGTGGAGGATCTGCGGGCCGTCGAGGGCATCGGCCCGGAGAAGGCACCGGTCGTCGTCGCGGAGCTCGCCGCGCTCGCCCCCGTCGTCGACAAACTCGTCGCCGCCGGCGTCAACATGACCGAGCCTCGGCGGGCCGGGGCCGAGGAGGCCACCGCGGCAGGGCAGGGCACGGGCGCGCTCGCCGGGAAGACGGTCGTGGTCACCGGCAGGATGACCGGGCGTCTGGACGGCTTCGGGCGCTCTCAGATGAAGGAGCTGATCGAGCGGGCGGGCGGCCGGGCCGGCAGCGGCGTCAACGCCAGGACCACGTATCTGGTCGCCGCCCCCTCGGCGTCGGGCAAGCCGAGTTCCAAGGCGACGGCCGCGCGGGAGCTCGGCGTCGAGGTGCTCACCCCGGAGGAGTTCGCCGATCTCGTCGCCGAGCAGCTCGGGGCCGAGGACCTCGTGACCGAGCAGCGCGAGACCGAGCAGGGCGTAACCGTTGCTTCGTAACTTGGCCTCGTAGCCGACGACCTCGTGACCGATTCGCTCGGCTGACGCCGGCCTCGGACCGGGAGGCGCGGCCCGGGGGCCCGCGGCCCCGCACGACGCCCGTGCCCGCCACCGGGGAGGGGTGGCGGGCACGGGCGTCAGCGGTCGTTCAGGTCACGCCTTCCTGGCTTGGCCGGAGCGGGTCGCGTGCGCGGCGCAGCCGCCGTAGCCGGGGTCGCCGTAGCCTCCGTCCCCGTACCCGCCGTCGCCATGGCCACCGTCGCCGTGGCCCTCGTCCCCGTAACCGGTCGGCTCGCAGGGGTTCTGCTCGCGGCTGTTGTCCAGTCGCGCGACGACGACCGCGTGCTCGGCGCTCACGACGTACGGGCCCGTGACGGGGTCGGCGGGCAGCACGTAGCCGTCGGGCACGGCGGTCTCACGAAGGTAGTACGTGCCGTTCTCCAGGTTGTCGAAGGAGCACAGGCCGGCCGCGCTCGTGGTGCACGCGGTGCCGACGCGGGTGTCCGGGTCGGCACCGGTCGCCTGCAGACCCGCGCGCCCGTTGGTCTCCTCCCACAGCTCGAAGCTCGCGCCGGGCAGGGGATCCTTCGTGTCGGCGTCGGTCTTGACGAGGGTGACCTTGCCCTTGTCCTGCGGGACCGGGGACTTCCGGTTGGGCGCGGTGACGGAGACTCCGGCGCTCGCGTTCTGGTCCGTCAGGACCAGCGGGCCGAAGACGGCCGGGGAGGGAAACTCGTAGCCGCTCGGCGCGGCCGTCTCCTCCCAGTAGTACGTACCGGTCTCCACCGTCCGCGAACAGATGCCGTCCGCTCCGGTCACGCACACCGTGCCGACCTGCGTGTCCGGCTGCGCGCCGCCCGTCTGGAGGCCCGGCACACCGTTCGTCTCCTCCCACAGGCGGAACGTCGCACCCGGCAGCACCGCACCCGACTCCGCGTCCGTCTTCACCACCTTCACCGCACCCGTGACCGGCGGCGGCGTCGTACCGCAGTCGGGCAGGTCGCCGTTGAAGGGGTACGCGTGGAACTCCTGGCCGCCGCCTCCGGTGGCGGAGCTGGTGTGGGTGACGGAGCCCGTGGTGAAGAAGCGTCCGTTGATGCCGGGCAGGGTCACGGTCGTCATGGAGGACTGCTCGCCCATCAGGAAGCTGCCCTGGAACTGGCCGGTGCCGTTGAGGCCGACCGTGGTGGCGTCGGGGAAGTTCCAGAGCAGGCGGTCGCGATAGGCGTTCAGCGGGTCGAGGGAGTCGGTGAGGGCGCCGCTGTAGGTGTTGATGACGCGGTTCGCGCCGAGGAGGTTGACCAGGATCGTCGCTCCGGCGGGGATCCCGCTGAACACGACGCCCTGCTGGCCGCCGCTCGTGGAGGCGATGTCGAAGTCGACGTTGAAGACCTGAAGGGCGGAGGTGTTGTCGCCCGTGAAGAGGGTCTGGAAGTTCTGGTTGACCGCGGTGCCGGTGGGCGTCCGGGGCTTCCCGTCGACGCGTGCGTAGCAGCGGCTCGCGGTGGTGAGCCGGTCGCGGAGGCCCGCGTACGGGGTGACCGCGTTCGCGTCCTGGACGAGGGTGCCGGTGACGTCGCCGGTGGCCGTTCCCGCGTGGCGCACGGTGCCCGTCTCGGTGAGGAAGCCCCCGGTGGTCTCCAGGCGCTGGCCGGAGGCGATCGTGACGTCGCCGCCGGTGGTGAGGAAGTCCGCGTCCTTCGGCGGGACGACCCGGGAGCCGACGCCGACGATGCCGAGGTTGTAGAGGCCGCCGACGGTGGATTCCTTGTTCTGGTCGAAGTCGTCCAGGACCACGACCCGGCCCTCGGCCTCGGCCGCCCGGCCTCGGACGAGGAAGTCGTCGCCGACGAAGATGTTGATGCCCGCGTCGCGGCCCGCGAGCGGCCCGTTCCCGATCTGCGGGTACGGGTCGGGGCAGCTCCCCGGCACGCAGGGCCCGAGCCCGCCCGGCAGCGGTGCCGCGACCGCGGCCGAGCCGCCCGGGCCCAGGAGCAGGGCGGGGACGGCCGCGAGGCTGACGGCGCAGGAGAGCCCAGCCGAGAGGGCCCGCTTCCGGGGGCCCGGTGGGCGCCGGCGGCGCCGCGAGGTGTGGTGTCTCATGGGCCGGAGTCTTCGGCCCCCGGTACGGCTCCACCATTCGCACGGCCCGGGGTTGGGCCGCTCAGGGCGACCGCTCACCGAGAGGCGTGAAGCGGGACCGCCGAAAGGAGTACCGGCACGAAGGCCGGAGGCCGGAGGCCGGAGGCCGACACCCGACGGGGGCGGTCCCCGGCGGAGGTCGGCACCCGGCAGGGACCGTCACCCGGCAAGGACCGTCACCCGGCGCGGGCCACGTCACCGGCGCAGGCCGCGCCTCCGGGCGCTCACCCGCGCGCCGCGCCCTCGTACGTACGGATCTCCACCGGGACCACCGACGTGCGCGGCGCGGGCGGGGACGCCGGGGTGTCGAGGCGTTCCAGGAGCATCCGCGCCGCGCGGCGGCCGACCTCCTGGGCGTCGTAGGCGGCCACGGTGAGCGGGGCGTCCAGCAGGTCCGCCGTGTCGACGTCGTCGAAGCCGGCCACGGCGACCCGCGCGCCGGTGGCCTTGGCGGCGCGCAGGACGGCCAGCGTGTTGCGGTTGTTGGCGGTGACGACGGCCGTCGGCCCGGCCGCGAGCAGGTCGGCGGCGGCCGCGAGCGCCTCGGCGGGGTCCGTTCCGCAGTGCCGTACGAGGGCCGGATCGTGGAGCAGGCCCGCCTCGTCGTGGGCGGCGAGGAAGCCCCGTAGGCGCTCGGCGCTGGTGTAGGCGGCCTCGGCGTTGCCGAGGAAGGCGATCCGGCGGTGCCGCTCGCCGAGCAGGCGGCCCGCGAGGGCCCGGCCGCCGCCGAAGTCGTCGACGAGGACGCAGTCGGCCCCGTGGCCGACGGGCGGCCGGGCGACGAGGACGGCGGGGGTGCCCGCGGTGTGCTCGGCGCGCAGGTGCGTGTGGTCGTCGCCGGCGGGGACGACGATCAGCCCCTCCACGCGCCGGCCGACGAAGTCGGTGGTGAGCGCCCGCTCCTTGGTCTCACTGTCGGCGGTGTTGGCGACGACGGTGAACAGGCCCTGCCGCTCCAGCTCCGACTCGACGCCGAGGGCGAGGCGGGAGTAGAAGGGGTTGGCGAGGTTGGTGACCATGAGCGCCACCAACCGCGTGCCCTGGCCGAGACGCAGCGCGCGGGCGTTCTCGTTGATGCGGTAGCCGAGCGCGGCGACGGCGGCCAGCACCTCGCTCCGCGCGCTCGCGCTGATGCGCGGGTCGTCCCGGAGCACCCGGGAGACGGTCATGCTCGACACCCCCGCCCGTGCCGCGACATCGCGCATCGTGGGCTTCCCGCTCTTGCTCCGCGGTGTCATCGCGCCGTCCCGCTTCCCGTCCCGTGTCCCGTGTCCCGCTCTCCTGCCGTGACCAGTATCGGCGCATTCGCGTGACCACGGGGTGTTCCACCCGCGCACCGGGCCTCCGGGGTTCCTTCTGCCCCCGGAAAGGGGCCGAGCGGCCGTGCGGGTAAGGACTTTCGCCTCGGCTCCGGGGTGCTCCCGCCGCCCTATGTTATCGATAACTCGCAATGAGGCGAGGATGAGGAATCGAGATCCGAATGCCTTCTCCCCAGGTCTCCCCGACCGACAGCACGGCTCCCGCCCCCGGGCTCCGGCTCGTCGCGATCACCGCCTGTCCCACCGGCATCGCGCACACCTACATGGCGGCCGAGAAGCTCCAGCAGGCCGCCGAAGCGGCCGGACACACCATCAAGGTCGAGACGCAGGGCTCGATCGGCGCCGAGAACGTCCTAACCGCCGCGGACATCGCCGCCGCCGACGGTGTGATCATCGCCGCCGACAAGGACATCGACCTCGCCCGCTTCGGCGGCAAGCGCGTGGTCGGCGCCTCCGTCGCCGACGGCATCCACCGCCCCCTGGAGCTCATGGAGCGGACCAGGAAGGCCCCCGTCCACCACGTGGCGGAGTCCACCGCCGGACCGCCCGGCGGCGGCGGTCGCGAGCGGAGCACCGTCTACAAGGCCCTGATGAACGGCGTCAGTTACATGATTCCGTTCGTCGTCGTGGGCGGGCTGCTGATCGCCGTCTCGCTCGCCGCGGGCGGCCACCCGCAGGCCGACGGCGGCCTCGTCATCCCCGACGGCTCGCCGTGGAAGCACGTCTTCGACATCGGCTTCATCGGCTTCCAGCTGATGGTGCCCATCCTGTCCGGCTACATCGCGTACGCCATCGCCGACCGGCCCGCGCTCGTCCCGGGCATGATCGGCGGCTGGATCGCCAACACCGGTGCGCTGTACGACTCGGAGTCCGGCGCCGGCTTCATCGGCGCCATCGTCACCGGCTTCCTCGCGGGCTACCTCGTCCTCGCCATCAAGAAGGTCAAGGTCCCGAAGTTCGCCCAGCCGATCATGCCCATCATCGTGATCCCCATCGTGGCGACCACGACGCTCGGCATGTTCTTCATCTACGTGCTCGGCAAGCCCATCGCCGGGGTCTTCGGCGCCCTCACCTCCTTCCTCTCCGGCCTCACCGGCGGCAGCGCCGCGCTGCTCGGCGTGGTGATCGGCCTGATGCTCGCCTTCGACATGGGCGGCCCCGTCAACAAGACGGCCTTCCTCTTCGCCACCGGCATGATCGCCGAGAACAACCTGTACGTGATGGGCATGTTCGCGGCCGGCGCCTGCGTCCCCGCCTGCGGCATGGGCCTCGCCACGCTGATGCGCCGGCGGCTCTTCGACGAGCAGCAGCGCGAAGCCGGGCTCGCCGCGATGTTCATGGGCTTCTTCGGCATCGCCGAGGGAGCCATCCCGTTCGCCGCGGCCCGTCCCGCGCAGGTGATCCCGGCCAACATGCTCGGCAGCGCGGTCGCCTGCGGACTCGGCGGCGCCTTCGCCGTCACCGGCTCGGTGCCGCACGGCGGCCCGATCGTCGCCCTCATGGGCGCCATCGGAGGCGTCCCGCTCTTCTTCCTCGCCGCCGCGCTCGGCACCGTCGTCACCGCCGTCACCGCCGTCACGCTCCTGGAGCTCAGCGACCGGCGCGCCGCCGCACGCGCGGAGGCCGAGGCGATCCTCTCCGGCCCGACCGGACCCGGCGCGCCCGCGCCCTCGTCTGCGCCCGCGCCCGCGGAGATGGCACTGGCCGGGGCTCCCGCCGGGACCAGGACCGGGATCAGGGACGGGGCCCCGTCCCTGGACAAGCCCGCGCCCGCTTCCTCCCCCGTCTCCTCTCCGGAGCCCCGTTCCGTGCTCGGCGGCGCGATGACCTGCGACACCGTCACGACCGCGCTCGCCGCGCGGGACAAGCCCGCCGCCCTCCGCGAACTCGCCGGCCTCCTCGGCCGCTCCGGCCGCGTCACCGACCCGGCCGCCCTGGTCGAGGCCGCCGAACGGCGCGAGGAGTTGAGCACCACGGCGCTCGGCGACGGCATCGCGATCCCGCACGCCAAGACCGACGCCGTCGTCCGGCCGGTCGTGGGCTACGCCCGCAGCGAGCACGGCATCGACTGGGACGCACCCGACGGCGTCCCCGTACGCGACCTCTTCATGATCGCCGTACCGGAGCGGATGGCCGGGGACGAGCACCTGCGGCTGCTCGCCGCCCTCGCCCGCAAGCTGGCCGATCCCGACTTCCGCGCCCGGCTCGGCGCCGCGACGACGCGGGACCGGACCCTGACCGTCCTGGAGGACGTGGCATGACCCACTCCCCCCGCCCCACCGACGCCGACCCCCCTGCCCCCGCCCGTACTCCCTCCCTCACCCCCACCCTTCCCCGGAGCGCACCCATGACCGGCAGCCACACCCCCGAGCTCACCTACGACCGCGAGCCCCGCTACCGCCCGGCCGGCGGCGCCGTCGGCACCGGCTGGGACGGCCTCGTCGCCTCGCTGCCGACGCGCGGCGTGACCGTCGCCGTCGACGGGCCCGCCGTCCTGGACTGGGACCTGCTCGCCAAGGAGGTCCAGCGGGCGCTGGCCGCGCGCGGGGCGTCCGTCCGCGTCGTCGACGTACGGCGCCTGTACGCGCCCTGGGAGAAGATCGTCGAGCGCACGGCGTCCGGCCCGCTCGCCGACGACCCGTTCTACCTGCCGCTCGCGGACAACCCGCTGTCCGACCTGTTCGACAGCGCACTGGCCGTCGAGGGCGGCAGCGACTGCGTCACCCTCGTCGTCGGGCCGGGCGCCGCGGAGGCGCCGCACGACGTCCTCTGGTACGCCGACCTGCCCAAGCGCTACGCCGAGCGCGCCCACACCGAGCGCCGGGGCGCGCTGCTGGGCCGCGCGGACACGGTGGGCCGCGACTTCAGGCGCCTGTTCTACGTCGACTGGCCGATGATCGACCGCCACCGCGACGCCCTCGCCCCGCGCGTGGAGCGGTGGATCGACACCCAGTCGCCCGAGGGTCCCGCGTGGCTGGACGGGAGCACGCTGCGCGCCACGCTGGCCGAGCTGGCCGAGGCGCCGGTGCGCACGCGCCCGTACTTCAACTCGACGCCCTGGGGAGGCACCTGGGGCCGGGACGAACTCGGCTTCACGCCGCAGGCCGGCAACACGGCGCTCGGGTACGAGCTGATGGCGCCCGAGAGCGGCGTGCTGCTCGGCGAGGACGCGGGCGCGCAGGTCGAGGTGCCGTTCCAGCTGCTGCCCGTACTGCACCCGGAGCGGTTCCTCGGAGCGGACGTGCACGGCTGGTTCGGGACCTCGTTCCCCATCCGCTTCGACTACCTGGACACCGCGGACGGCGGGAACCTCTCCCTCCACCTGCACCCGAAGGACGCCTACATGCGGGCGCGCTTCGGCTACCCGTACACCCAGCACGAGACGTACTACATGACGGCGGTCGGCGAGGGCTCGCAGGTGTACCTGGGGCTGCGCGAGGAGTTCGACCCGGCCGCCTTCCGCGCGGACGTCGAGGCGTCCACGCGGGGCGCCGAGATGGACGTGGCCACGCACGTCAACGCCTTCGACGCCGAGCGGGGCCAGCTGTTCATGATCCCGGCCGGGACCCCGCACGCCAGCGGCGCCGGGAACGTGGTCCTGGAGGTCAGCGCGACCCCGTACCTCTACTCCCTGCGCTTCTACGACTGGCAGCGCATGGACGCGGAGGGCAACCCCCGGCCCCTGGCGTACGAGCACGCCTTCGCCAACCTCGACACCGGCCGCAGGGGCGACGCGGTCGCCCGCGACCTGGTGCGGCGGCCGTCCGTGCTGCGCACCGGGGAGGGCTGGCGCGAGGTGGTCGTGGGCGCGCTTGCGGAGATGTTCTACGAGGTTCGGCGCGTCGAGCTCGACGCCGCCGCGACCGCCGTCGACGACACCGCGGGGACGTTCCACATCCTCAACGTGGTGGAGGGCGACGGCGTCCTGATCGAGTCCGCGCACGGCACGCACCCGCTGGCCCGCTTCGAGACCCTGACCGTCCCCGCCGCGACGGGCGCGTACCGCCTGCGCGCGGTGGGCGACGGTCCGGTCAAGGTCGTGAAGTCGCTCGTGGTCCGGGCGCCCGAGAGCCACCGGGAGGCCACCACGAACAGCTGAGTCAATGGGGTGACGGCCCGGGGAGGGGCCACCGGAGAACCACCGGCCCCTCCCCGGGCCGAGCGACGTTCCGGGCGACGTGCCGAGCCGCGCACCGAGCCGCGCACCGCCGAAGCCTAGAAGGGGTCCCCGTAGCCGTTGCCGTCGCCGTCGCCGTCGAGCTCCGCCAGGACGCGGCGCTCGACCGCCTCCACCTCGTACCGCGCGTCGGGGTCGTCGGCGGCGCGGACCGCCGCCCGGACCAGGGCGAGGTAGAAGAGGGCGGGGGCGCAGGGGGTCCAGGACTCCTCGGGCTCGTCGCGGATGAAGCGCAGGACGCCCTCGGGGCTCGCGTCGACGAAGGCGTGGGCCTCGTGCTCCCACTTGTCGGCCACGCCTCGGCTCCAGCGCAGCCGCAGGTCCTCCTCGGACAGGTCGGTGAGGACGGCCCGGAAGAAGCCCGCCCACTGGTTGTTGCGCACGTCGAAGCCGAAGCCGAGGAGTTCGAGGTCCACCGCGTCGGAGGCGAGGACGGCCAGCTCCTCGCGCAGGGCCCGGCGCGCGGCGGTGTGCAGGCTGACGCGCCCGTCGGCGGAGAGGTCGTGGTTGCGGGCGAGCCCCTCGTTGGCGGAGGAGTTCCACTTGGAGGTGTTCGGCCCGGCCACCCGCGAACTGCGCCGTGAGAACAGCATCTTGCGGTCCTTGCCGGTCTCGACCGCGATGTTGACCCCGAAGCTGCAGAACATGAACGGCTGGACCTCCAGCAGGTCCTTCCCTTCCAGATACTGCTGACGGAGGGTCAGACCGTTGCGCTGCTCCCGGCCGAGGTTGAGCGAGGTGGCGAGGAAGTCGTAGTAGTCGGCGTCGCACAGGGTGAGCGTGGCGACGGGGATCTCCGCCGTGTGGGTACGGGAGACGACGAGGCGGCGCACCGCGAACCGGGGGTTGTTCCAGCGGTACGGTTCGCCGGCGGCCTCCTTGCGGGCCTCCTCCGCCTCGATCTCGCGCCGCCACTCGGCGACCTCGTCGGGCAGCTCCACCCGCGTCGGCACGTACTTCACGCGCATGTTCTCCTCGGCGATCGGACTGGTGCCGTCCCCTTCGAAGACATGGCAGTCGGTCTGCCGCCCGACCACGGTGAATCTGTCCATGTCCATGGAGGTCCTCAACCCGCCCTTCACGAGGCGCCGTTCGGAAACCCGTGACACGCGTCACGCCGGTGGATCAGTATAGGCGCGGGAGGGACTACGGGCTTGGCTGCCGATGTCGAGATCAGACGGGACGCGCTCCGGTCGACCGGGCTTGTCGGCACGGTCGCCATCGCGGAGTACGGCGAGCGCGGCGGGCTGCGCGACCGCAGGCACGTCCTGCGCGCCCGCGCCCGTTTCGCGGCCCTGTGCGACCGGCTCGGTTTCGCCCGGGCCGAGGCGCTGGAGGGCGACGGCACGCTGGAGCGGGTGGACGAGGGGCTGCGGCGGTTCGTCGCCGCCGACGCGCAGCGGAAGATCCTCTACTGGACCGGCCACGGCCACGCCACGGAGGAGGACGGGTACGTCCTGGCCTGCCGGGGCAGCTACGAGCCCGGTCGGCCGCACCCCGTCGCCACCCGAGCCATGCCGTTCGCCCGGCTCCTGGACCGCCTGTCCCATGTGCGCGGCTCGGAGCTGCTGGTCGTCATCGACGCGTGCGAGTCGCAGCAGACCCTCGACGAGGCCGACTGGCTGTCCGCGGCGCTGCGGCGTCACCGGCGGACCGGTCGGGAGCCGGGGCTGGAGGTGTCCGAAGGCTCGCACCGACGGGCCGGCCGGGACGGCGCCGCAGCCGCGCGCGAGGGCGGCGCCCGGCCGGGCGCCTTCGCCCGTGACGGGCTCGTGTTCCTCGCCACCGCGGGCGCCGACCGGCCGGTGGAGGAGAGCCTGTGGGTGGACTGGCTCCAGGACACCCTCGCCGACCGGGGCCTCGAACTCGACGGCACGGTCCGCCCGTTCGAGCCGACCGCGCCCTTCCTCCTGGTGCCGGACCTGCTGGAGGCGATCGACCGGCGGGCCGTCGCCGCCGGGTACGAGGACGCGGCGCTGCGGCCCGCGTACGTGGAGGTCCGCTCCCTCGGCCGTCGCTTCCTGCACAACCCGCACTACGACTCCGCCGACGCCGTCTACCGCACCGCCGCGCTGCCGCCCGACCACGAACCCTGGCTGACACCGGCGCAGTTCGGGCCGGTGAACGACGGGCTGCCGCCGGGCCAGTTCTCCGGCCGGGTGCGCCCGCTCAGCAGGCTGGTGACGTGGGCCGCCTCCCAGAGCCGGGGCATGGTGGTGGTCACCGGCCCGGCGGGGACCGGCAAGACGGCGCTCCTCGCGCGCCTGGCCCTGCTGTCGGTGCCCCGGCACGTCCGGGCCCTCGAACCGGCGCCGCCGCCGCAGACCGTGCCCCGGCCCGGCTCGGTCCACGCGGCGGTCTCCTGCCACGGCCAGTCCCTGAACTCCCTGTCCCAGACACTGCTGCGCGCCCTCGCGCCACTGGGCGCGCTCGCCCCGGTGGATGCTCTCGCTCCGCCGGGTGTTCTCGCCCCACCAGGTGCGCCCGCCCCGCCGGATGGTCTCCCTCCGCCGGGTGCTCTCCCTCCGCCGGGTGCCGGGCCGCCGCACGACGCGGGCGTCACCGCGCGGGACGCCGTCGAGCGGATCGGCGCGCTCGTCCCGCGCGCCGGCGGTGTCACCCTGCTCGTGGACGGCCTCGACGAGGCGATGCCGGGGCAGGCCCACGAGATAGCCCGCAGGCTGCTGAACCCGCTCTCCCGCCGCCCCGGCGTCAAGGTCGTCGTCGGCACCCGTGCCCACCCCCGCAGGACCGTCGACGGCGCGGCCTCCGAGTCCCTCGTCGACGCCCTGGACAGCTCCTCCCCCCTCCTCGACCTGGACCGCGACCGGGACACCGAGCGGGACATCGCCGCCCTGGTGGCCGCCCTTCTCTCCGACACGCCCGGCTCCCCGTACGCCGGACCGGATCAGGAGGCGGCGCGGCTGGAGGCGGCGGCGCTGGTGGCGCGGCGCTGCGGGCGCCGCTTCCTCGTCGCCCGCCTGGCGGCCCGCGCGCTGGCCCGGCAGTCCGCCCCGCTGCCGGCCGCCGCGCTCGACCGGTTCGTCCAGCGCGGCGGCGCCGAGCTGCGCGCGCGGATGGCCGAGGAGCTGGACGTGCTCGACCCCGGGGACCGCGACCGGTGCGCCGAGCTGCTGCTGCCGCTCGCCGTGGTCCAGGGCCCCGGCCTGGACGACCCGGACCTGTGGCTCGCCCTGGCCAACGCGCTGCGCCGCAGACGCACCCCGGAGATCTCGCGCGGCCTGCTCGACAGTGTGCTGCACCGGCTCAAGGGCGTCCTGATCACCGTGGAACACCGGCTCGGCCTGCCCCCGCTGCACCGCCTCGACCACGCCAGTTACGGCCCGGCCCTCCTGGAGCGGGCCCGGCTGGCGGAGGGGGCGGCGCACCGTCGCGTCTTCGACGCCCTGCACCGCCCGGCGGGCGACTGGGACCGGGCGCACCCGTACACGCTCGCCTGTCTCGGAGCGCACGCCGCCCAGGTCCCGACGGGCGCGGACGAGCCGCCGGACGAGCCGCACCCGCTGGCACAGCTCTTCCTGGACCCCGAGTTCCTGATCCGGACGGACCCGGACGTGATGCTGCCGCTGACCCGGCACGTGGCCGCCGACGGCGAGGGCGCCCAGCTCTACCAGCGGCTCGGCGCCGCGTTCCGGGCCCGTCAGGAGCACGGGCCGCGCCGCGCGGTCCTCGCCGCCGAGGCGTTCGCCGGCCACCGGGACCTCCACGAGGCGCTCGACCGGCTGCCGGGGTTCGCGGAACGGGCGTGGCGGGAGGTGTGGACGGACGCGGTGCCACGGCCCGCCGAGCTGACGCTGCCCGCCCCGCTCGGTGGCGCGCTGGCCCTGGACTGGAGCCGGTCGGGGCTGCTCTCCCTCGCCGGGCGCGGGGAGATAGTCGGCCGGCGTGCCGACACCGGCGCCTACGTCCACACCCGGCGGGCGCCCCGGGACCCGGAGCGGGACGCGCTGTTCGCCGCCGTCCGCGAGACGTCGCTGCGCGGGCGGCGGATGACCGTCTCGCACGACGGCCGGTCGCTGCACCTGTGGTGGGGCGACGAGCGGCTGCCGCGCCGCACGTACGGCTGGGACGGGACGGTCGGCTCGCTGGACGCGGCCCCGTGCGGCGACGGGGTGCAGATCGTGGCGGCGGACGGGCACCGGGTGTGGGCGTGGCGCTGGGCGGTCGCGGCGGGCGGCGCGCCCGGTGCCGGGGACGTACGCCATGACGTGCTGCCCGTACGCGCCGACCGGGTGGCGCTGCTGGCCCTGCGCGACCGCTGCTTCCTGCTGACCGCGTCCGGCACGCTGACCCTGCACGAACTGCACGTCAAGCGCTACGGCGACCGGCCCCTGGTGCGCGCCCGGCACGAGCTCCCCGGCGAGCCCGGGGTGCGCCACCTCGCCGCCGTGGCGCTCGCCGAGGACGCCGGGCACGGTCTGGTGGCGGTGGCCGAGGCGGGCGAGGACCGGGACGCGGTCACCGTCTGGCGGGTCTCCGCGCCGGGGCACGGGGACCCGGCGATCGTCCGGGTGGCCCGCGTCGAGTCGTCCGCGCGGCAGATCGCCCTCGGCAGACGGGGCACGCTGCCGCTGCTCGCCCTGAACGAGGGCGGGCGGGTCCGGGTCCTCGGGCTCCCCGGGCGGGCGGCACGCACGGCGGCGGGCGGGGCCGACCCGGCACGCCTGGCGGACCGCCCGGAGACCGTCCTGCGCCTTTCGGCGCCGGGCAGCGGGCTCGCGTTCGATCCCGCCGGCACCGGGCGGCTGGCGGTCGGGGACGGCGACGAGGTCCGGGTGGTCGACACCGGGGCGCCTGACGGCCCGGATCCGGACCCGCGGCCGGTGGGCGGCGAGACCTGGCCCCGGTCGGGCGTGGCGGCCTCGCCCGGCGGGTCGCTGCTCCTGGCGCGGGCGACCGGCGATCGGGTGCTGATCGGCGTGCACACCCCGTTGCGCGGCCGGACGGGCCCGGGGCTCTCCTTGTCGCGGGACCCCCGGGGACCGCGAGGGCCTCGGGGACCGCTGGTCACGGCGGTGTCCGCGCTGTGGCAGGACGGCGCGTGGCTGGTGGCCGCCGCCGCGGGGCGCCGCGTGCGGGTGTGGCGGCTGTCCGAGGACCTCGCGGAGTGGGCTGAGGACGAGCCGGTCGAGCTGGCGGGGGACGTCAACGACGTGGTCCCCGGGCTCGCTCTCGTACCGGCTCCCGGGGGTGGGTGCCTGCTGTTCGTCCCGGATGGCGGCCGGGTGCTCCCGTACGGCCGGGAGGGCGGGACGTGGACCGCGCGGCCCGCGATCGCGGCCGCCGACGTGAAGGTGTGCCATCTGGCCGCGCACACGGCGGACGGGCTGACCTGGATCGTGGCGGACCGGGGCGACTCGCTGAGCCTGTGGAAGGGCACGGCGAGCGGCTTCGACCGGGTCGCGGTGCTGGCCGCCGCGCCCGACCAGCGCGTGGGGCTCGCCCTGACCAGCCGCGACGACGGCGGGGTACGGGTGCCGCTGCTGGCCTGGTCTGAGGCGGGGGCGCTGCGGCTGGCCGAGTACGACGACGGGTGGACGGTCCGCCGCTGCGCCGCCCCGCACGGCCCGCCCGCCGCGCTCGCCTTCGCGGGGGCGGCCCGCCGGCCCCTGCTGCTGGCGTTCGGCGGGACCGGGACCGTCACCGTGCGGGACGTGGCGGGGAACGTCACGCTCGACGAACTGGCGGTCCCCCACCGGGGCGTGGAGGTGCGGGCGGCGGGCGCCGCGTACGGGTCGCGCCACGGGCTGACGCTGTTCGTGCAGGGCCGGGACCGCTGCGACCAGTTGAGGATTCCCCAGGACCGGCTGGCCGCCGCGCTGGGGCGCGGGTGACCCCGGGCCGGGGCGACGGGAGGCGGGCGGGGCCCGCCGGGGACGGAAGAGAGCGGAGAACCCTCACATGGACCACGACCTGGTCGTCTTCGTACCGGGCATCCTCGGCACGCGGCTGACCCGCGACGGCAAGGACGTCTGGAACCAGTCGCTCCAGGCGCTGCTCGGCCTGCGCGGGCCGGGACGGGCGCTGGCGGGCCTGACGCTGCCGCCGGGCATCGGCGACGAGGCGCCGGAGGGACCCTGGGTGCTGGGCGCCGACCGGCTGCTGAAGAGCCCCGAGGCGCTGCCCGGATTCGTCGCCAGCATGGGCTACCCCGATGTCCGGGCCGCCCTCGGCCTGACCGGACCCGGCGGTGGCCCCGGCGGTGGCCCGGGCCGCGAGCCGCATCCCCGGCAGTACCTGGCGTTCCCGTACGACTGGCGGCTGTCGAACCGGCTCACGGCGCGGCGGCTGCGCGACCGGGCCGAGTCGGCGCTGGCCGAGTGGCGGGAGCTCGCCCCCGGCGTCTACCCGGAGGCACATGACGATCCGCCGAAGCTGATCCTCATGTGCCACTCCATGGGCGGGCTCGTCGCCCGCTACTACCTGGAGTGCCTGGGCGGGCGCGACCACACCCGCGCGCTGGTGACCCTGGGGACGCCGTTCCGGGGTGCCGCCAAGGCGGTCCGGGTTCTCACCGGTCACGCGCTGGAGCCGGGGAACACCGTCACCCGGGCCTTCGAGCGGGCGCTGTCGGTCAACGAGCGGCTGGCCGGGCTCGCGCGCTCGTTCCCGTCGGTCGCCCAGCTCCTGCCCCGCTACGAGGCGGTGCTCCGCGAGGACGACGACCGGCGGCGGCTGCTGACCCGGGTGCCCGTGCCGGACCTGCCGACCGGGCTGGTGGAGGAGGCGTTCGCGTTCCACCGGGACATCGACGAGGCCTGGGAGCGCCACCAGGCGGGACGCGCCGCGCCGCCGTACCGGGTGCACTGTTTCGCCGGCCGGGCGCACCCCACCGAGCACGGGGTCGTGGTCCGCGCCGACGGAACGCTGGAGTTCACGACCCGGCTGGACAACGACGGGGACTGGAGCGGCGACGGCACCGTGCCCGCCGGGTCGGCCTTGGCCGCGTGGACGCTGGAGCGGGAGGACGAGGCGCTGTGGAACGGCGAGCGGCACTCCGGCATGGCCGGCGCCGAGTCCCTGCGGCATCAGCTCGGCGCCGTCCGGCGCGGCAGGCCCGCCCGGCTGATGCTCGACGGGGACACCGCGTTCGGCCTCCAGGTGCCGGAACTCGCGGCTGCGGGCGCCCCGTTCACGATCCGGGCGACGGGCCCGGCGGTCACCGAGCGCACCCTGCGCGCCCACCTCGTCCCGCCCGCCGGCCCGGCTGCCGCAGCCCCGGAAGCGGTGCCGCTGCTGCCGGACGGCACGGGCGGCCTGACCGCCGAACTGACGGCTCCCGCCGGGACCTGGGTGCTACGGGTCGAGGCGGACCGCCCGTACGGGGTCTGCCACGAGGTGGTGACGGTCGCGGAACGGTGAGCGGGCTAGGGCTCGGACCGCTGGGGCCGCTCGGACCGCTGGAGGCGCTCGGACCGCTGGAGGCGGCGGAGCTCGATGGCCTTGCGCACGCCGTCGACGACGAGGCCGGTCCCGGCGAGGACGGCGAAGATCGAATAGGGCGACGGCAGGCTGTCGGCCAGGTACAGGGCGAGCAGGATCGCCCCCACGACGAGGGAGACGCACGCCTGTCCCAGCTTCACGATCACTTCTCCTGTTTCCCGGTGCGCGGCAGGTACGAAAGGGATGGTACGGGACGAAAGTGAGCTACGGGGAAGCCGGCGGGGTCGCCAGGAAGCCGAAGGTCCCGCCGCTCGCCACCTCCTCGGCCGCCGCGCGGCCCGCGCCGGGCGCCCGGGCCTCGGCCCGCGCCAGGGAGGAGCCGAGGCTCACGCGGCGGGCGCCGAGCGCGGCCAGTTCCGCGACGCTGCCGACCGCGCGGCTCGCGAGCACGTTCACCGGCCTGCCGACGGACGCGCACACGGAGCGGATCTCCGCCGCGCCCGGGAGACCCGGCGCGTAGAGGACGTCGGCACCGGCCGCCTCGAAGGCCTGGAGCCGGGCGATGGTGTCCGCGAGGTCGTCCCTCCCGTACAGGTGGTTCTCCGCGCGGGCGGTGATCACGAACGGGAACGGCAGCGCCCGCGCCGCCGCCACCGCGGCCTCGACCCGCTCGACCGCCTCGCCGAACGGGCGGACCGGCGCCGCCGGGTCCCCGGTCGCGTCCTCGATCGAACCGCCCGCCAGACCGGCCGCCGCCGCGAGCCGGATCGTCTCGGCCACCTCGTCCGGTGTGGCGCCGTAGCCGCTCTCCAGGTCCGCCGTGACCGGGAGCGTGGTCGCCGCGGCGATGGCCGCCGCGTTGGCGAGGGCCTCGGCGCGGGTGATCAGGTTGCCCGCGTCCGGCCGGCCCAGCCCCAGGGCCAGCCCGCCGCTGGTCGTCGCCAGCGCCGGGAACCCGAGGCCGGTCAGCATCACCGCCGACTCGGCGTCCCAGGCGTTGGCGACCACGAACACACCCCACTCGTGCAGCCCCCGGAACACCGCGCCCTTCGCCGCCCGGTCCGCCCCGCCCACCCCGTCCGTCATACGCCTCTCCGCTCCGCTCGTCTCTGCTCGTCTTCTACTCGTACGCGATCGTCACGTACGGCGACGCTACCGTCCGGGTCTGACACTCGGCTCCCGGCTCCCGGTACTCCAACCCCGCCCGCACGTTAGGAGGTCCGAAAGGCTTGATCGACACCGGAACAGCACCGGTCCGAGGAAAGGTGACGACATGTCGGACGAGGCGAAGCGCCGTATCTTCGCGATGCTCGACGCGGACGGCGACGGGGTGATCACCCGCGACGAGTACCTTGCCCGCGTCGACCGCGCGGCCGCCGCCTGCGGGCGTGGGGCGCGGGACCCGCTGGTCGGGGTGGCGCGCGCGGCGCACGAGGAGGTGTTCCGGCAGATGGACGGCGACGGGGACGGCGGGGTGACCTTCGTCGAGTACCGCGACTGGGCCGGGCACGAGGCCTTCGAGGGGTCCTGCCGCCCCGCGCTCGGCTCCCTCTTCGACCTCGCCGACCTGGACGGCGACGGGCGGCTGGACGCCGAGGAGTTCACCCGGCTCCGCGCGGCGACCGGGAACAGCGCGGACGGTGCCGCCGCCGCGTTCGCCGTCCTGGACGCCGACGGCGACGGAGCCGTGGACCGGGCCGACTACCTGGCCGCGATCCACGACTTCCTCACCACCGGCTCCTCCCCCATGGCCGACGCCTACCGGCCCGGCGAGCGGGAACTGTCCCCTGGGTGACGCGTGCGGGTGACGCCAGGGCTCGGGCACCTGGCGGGAGCACGGCGGCCACGGTCAGCGGCGCGGCCCAGGGCGCGCCGCTGTCGGCGAGGCGCCGGGGCCGGGGCCGGGGCCACCCGGGTGGTGCGACCGCCGCCGGCGTCCAGCCGAGCTCGACGAGCGCCTGGGCGACGACGAGACCGGAGCGGTTGTGGCCGGAGTGGTCGGGCTCAGGAGCCCCTCGGCCCTTCTGGCGCGTCCTCATCCCGGCGCCCTCCCCTGATGTCCCTGCTCCGCCCGAGGCTCCGTCCAAGGAGCGAACCCCTGTCCGCGCGGAGTGTCCGTGCGCGTCGTTACAGTCGGCGGATGACGAAGACCACCCCCGGCCGGCCCTTCCCCGTGGAGACTCTGTTCCCCGAACTCGCCCCCTACCGGGCCCGGGCGACCCGGCTGCATCCCCGGCCGGGGCGGCCCGGGATGCGGGACAGTCACGTCGGCGGGCCGATGCTGTGGCCGGACGGGGAGCCGTGGCCCGTCTGCGACGGTCCGCACGCGCCCGTGACGGAGGGGTACGCGCCCGAGGAGATCCGCCGGGCCCGCGCGTCCGGCGAGCGCCCCGGGAAGCGGACGCGCGCCGCCGGGGACGGTGCGCCTGAGGCCGTGCCGTTCATGGGGCTGGCCCAGCTCTTCCGCCGGGACGTGCCCGGGCTGGCGGCCGGGCCCGGCGACGCTGATCTGGTGCAGCTCTTCCATTGCCCGCTGGAGCACGACCCGCAGGAGGCGCAGCCCTGGCTGCTGCGGTGGCGACGCGTGGACGAGACCGAGCGGGCGGGCGGCTTCCGCGCGGCCACGGCACCGCCCGAGGTCCCCTTGCTGTCGTGGCCGGACGAGCTGCCCGTGCCGTGCGTCCTGCACCCGGAGGAGGTCGACTCCTATCCGTGGGCCGAGGGCGACACGCTGCCCGCCCCGCTCATCGCCCGCATCGACGCCTGGGACGACGCCCAGACGGCCGCCCACGGCCGGGACGCCGTCAGCTACCAGTACGACCTCTCCATCCCGCCCGGCTGGCGGGTCGGCGGCCACCCGAGCTGGGCGTCCACGGGGCCGCTGCACCTCGGGTGCGAGGCGTGCGCGGCCCCGATGCGGCTCCTGCTGACCGCCGACGGCCGCGAGACCGGCTCCCCCGCGCACACGTGGCTCCCGGTCGAGGACCGCGAGCACGCGGCGCGGGAGGACACCCGCCGTGGCGTCCTCCAGCCCACCGGGCTGCGCTTCGGCCGCGACCATGACCTGCACGTCTTCGTCTGCCCGGCCGACCCCGGGCATCCGCCGGAGTGGGTGCTCTCCTGACGGCTCAGCCGGCCGGCGCGATGTCCGCCCACAGGGCCGCCGCGTCGGGAGAGAGCGGGATGAACGCGGTGCGGCCGCCCGGCTCCGTCCCCATCCCCATCCTTGCCGTCGTCCCCGTCCCCGTTCCCGTTCCCGTCCCCGAATTCGTCGCCGCATTCGTCGCCGCGCTCGCCTCTGAATCCAGCTCCGTCTCGTCCCACCACAGGCCCTGCCCCTGCCTCAGCGGCTCGCCTCCGGGTCCTGCCGCCGCACCCGCCCCCGGGTCCGTCCGCCACGTGCCGCTCAGCACGTACAGCAGGCCCGCTCGGCCCGGGGCGAACGGCTCGGCCCGGGCCGTGATCCGCGCCACGCGCGCCGTCCACCGGCCCCGCCGGGCCATGACGTTCAGCACCCGGCAGGGGCCGCCGGGCAGGCGGGCGTCGAGCGCGAGGTCGCCGGAGAACGCGAACGGATCGCCCGTGACCGCTACCAGCCGGTCGAACTCCCCCGGTGCGCTGAGGCGTACGCCGTCTCCCGCCAGCAACGTGAGCGTGCGGTCGACTCCGGGGAAGGCCGAGAACGGCCCGTCCGCGTCGATGTCCGCCACGCTCGCCCGCCACCCGAACTCCTCGCCGTCCGCCGGGCGTGCCGCGATCTCGCGCGTCGCCCCGCCGCCGTTCCGCCACCGTCCGGCCGCCAGGGCTTCGACGTCGAAGCGGGTCGGGCCACCGGCGAGGCGGCCAGCGCGGTCGGTGCGGCCAGCGCGGTCGATGCGATCGGTGCGGTCGGTGTCGTTCATGCGTGCTCCCGGCTGATGGCGGATCAGCGACGAATGATCCCAGACGTCCGCCCGCCGTCACGCGTCCCAGGTGACCGGCAGGCTCTTCACTCCGTGGATGTCCGCCGCCTCCGGGCGCAGCACGACCTCGTCCGCCGGTACCGCCAGGCGCAGGGTCGGGAAGCGGCGGAGCAGCGCGGAGAACGCGACGCGCATCTCGATGCGGGCCAGCTGCGCGCCCAGGCACAGGTGCGCGCCGTGACCGAAGGCCACGTGGCCGCCCGCGTCCCGGCCCAGGTCGAGCCGGTGCGGGTCCGGGTAGCGCTCGGGGTCGCGGTTGGCCGCGTGGTAGGAGAGGACGACCGTCGTGCCGGCCTCGATGGTCCGGCCCGCGAGCTCGACGTCCACCAGGGCGGTCCGCATGAAGGACTTGGCGACGGTCAGGTAGCGGAGCAGCTCTTCGACGGCCCGGTCGGCGAGCGCGGGGTCGGCGCGCAGCGCGGCGAGCTGGTCCGGGTTCTGGAAGAGGGCGAAGGTGCCGAGCGACAGCATGTTGGCGGTCGTGTCGAACCCGGCGGCGAGCAGGACCAGGCTCATGCCCCTCAGCTCCTCGTCGCTGAAGTCGCCCTCGGTGAGCTCGCTGAGCACGTCGTCGGTGGGATGCGCGCGCTTGGTGACGACGAGTCGGGCCAGGTACTCCTGGGTGGCGGTGTAGGCGGCGATCAGCTCCTCGTCGCTCGTCGCGCCGCCCATGAACAGGTCGACCTGCTCCTGGAACGAGTCGCGTTCCTCGTACGGCACGCCCAGCAGTTCGCAGATGATCTGCGTCGGGATCGGCTTGGCGAAGGCGGTCACCAGGTCCGCGGGCGGGCCCGTCCGCTCCATCGCGTCCAGGCATTCCTCGGTGATCTGCTCGATGCGCTCGGTCAGCATCCGCATCCGGCGGGCCGTGAACCGCCCGACAAGCGGCTTGCGGTAGCGGCTGTGGAGCGGGTCGTCGGTGAGGAGGAACTCTCCGGGCGGGGCCGGCGGTATCTCGAAGTCGACGACGTTGATGAGCTCCTTGCGGGAGCTGAACCTCGGGTCGGCGAGGACCGAGCGGGTCAGCTCGTGTCCGGTGACCATCCAGCCGGGCTTGCCGCCGGGGTGGACGTACCGGCTGATCGGTCCGTGCGCGCGGGCCTCGGTGAGCACGGCGGGCGGGTCGAAGGGGCAGCCGGCCGGGCGCTCCGCCGGCAGCGGCGGGACGGTGTGGACGGACTCGCTCATGGCCATTCCTCATCTCGCGACATGACGTGTTCGGCTCTCTTCAAAAGCTACGTTGCATTCACATCCCGAGCAATCAATGAAGTAAGTAATTCCAGCTCAGCGCAGCTAAATTGATGCAATGACGCTGCGGCCGAACGCAATAAGACGTTGCAATGACATCGAGCGAAGGCAATACTGGCCCGATGCCAGGAGGACGGTTGACCCAGCAGGAGCGCCACCGGATCGCGGCCGGTCTGGCCGGCAGGCTCTCCTACGCCGAGATCGCGCGGCGGCTCGGCCGCCCGACGTCCACGATCAGCCGCGAGGTGACGCGGAACGGCGGCCCCGGCGCGTACCGGCCCCAGCAGGCGCAGCAGGTGACGGCCCAGCGAGCCCGGCGCAGCACCCCCGCGCCCTTGCCTCCATACGCGGGCGGCCCGTCGGCACCGGGCACGGCCACCGGGACGAGCACGGGTGCGGGCATCGGCACGCCCGAGGCCGAGACCGAGGCGGAGATCGTCGAACTGGCCGTCCGGTCGGGGATGCCTCGGATGACCGCGCGCGTGCACGTGGACCTGCTGATGTCCGAGGACGGCCGGCGCACCGCGGCCGAGCTCACGCGCCGCCTGCGGGTGAGTCCGGCGTCGGTCTCCGTCGCCGTCAGGTTCCTCGTCGAGAACGGCTACGTCCGGCGCGAGCGCGATCCGCAGCGGCGGCGCGACGTGTACGTCGTCGACGACGACGCCTGGTACCACTCGATCGTCATCAGCGCCCGCCAGACGCTGGAGGTCGCCGAGGCGTCGATAGCGGCGGCGGACCGGCTCGGACCCGACCACCCCGCCGCCCTGCGCATGGCACGGGCGGGCACGTACCTCCAGCAGGTCGTCCGGGAGATGCTGGCTTCGGCCGACCGCTGGCGCACGCTCCTCTCCTGATGGGAAGCGGCCGTCGCCCATGCGCCGGTGAACGCCGGGCCGGGCCGGACCGCGCCCGCTCGCTCGCCTGACCGCCCGTCCACCCGCCCGCTCGTCAGGCCTCGTCCACGCGGGACAGCGCGTCGGCGATGAGGCGGGTGGCGAACTCCCGGTCGTCGGCGATGCGGTTGATGTGCTCGGCGAGGAGGAAGGCCGTGGCCTCCAGGGGGTTCATCTCCTCGCTCGTCCAGTCGCCGTACTGCTTGCGCCACAGGCTGGGGCTCAGACCCGTGCCCGCCGCGACGACGAGGCCGGCCATCGTGGGGATCGCCTCGGGGCGGACGCTCTTGGGCATCGAGCGCATCGCGGCCACGACGCCCGGGACCACGTACTCGATGACGTCCTTGTCGTGCTCCTCGTGGGCGTGCCGCAGCCATTTCATGAACATGAAGATGACCGTGCAGGTGCCGTCCAGCAGGTCCTGCACCTCGACCGGGCCCAGGGAGGCCGTGTACTGCCGGATCAGGCGCTGCTGTTCGGGGTCGGGCAGGGGCCGGTCGTCGTAGACGGACTTGAGCCGGGAGTCGATCACCATGAGCGCGCCGCCCACGTCACCGGCGGGGGCGTACTTCGGGTCGCAGGGCGATGACACAGGATCCTCCTCCGTGACCGCGGAACGCTGCGCGGCATGTGCCCGCACGGTAGACCGGCGGAAAGCCCCGGGCCGGGCGATTCGGTGAAGACCACCCGCAAGGAGACGCGCACGCGGCGTCCGGCGACTTAATCGATTGCCGGGGGCTGAAACGGTCGGATAGGAATCCTCCATGATCCGAGGCAAGAGAATCGCATTGCGGGCCCGGCACGCGGAAGACATCCCGGTCCTGCGGACCGAGCTCTACGACGACGTGGTCAACTCCTCGCGCTCGGAGTCCGGTCCATGGCGCCCGGTGTCGCCGGACTCGCAGGACCCGCGGCTCGCGGTCGACGAACTGAAGGAGCGGTACGTGCCGTTCTCCGTCGTCGACCTGGAGGGCGGGACGCTCGTCGGCAGCGCCTCGCTCTGGGGCATCGACACCCACAACCGTCTCGCGCACCTCGGTGTCGACATGCTGCCCGCGTGGCGCGGCAAGGGGTACGGGACCGATGTGGTGGCGGTCCTGTGCCACTACGGCTTCGTCGTGCGCGGGCTGCGCCGGCTGCAGGTCGAGACGCTCGCGGACAACGAGGCGATGCTCCGCGCCGCCGAGCGCAACGGCTTCGTGCGCGAGGGGGTACTGCGCTCGTCGGCGTGGGTGCTGGGCGAGATCCTGGACGAGGTGCTGCTCGGGCTGCTCGCCGAGGAGTGGCGGCCCCGCCCGGACGCGTAGGCCGGTCAGCGGCCCGCATCGGGCCTGCCGGCGCCCTCGCCTTCCTCGCCTTCTCTGGCTTCCTCGGTGTCCGGGGACGGGCAAGCGGGCGTGCCCCCGCCGGTGTCGTCGAAGGCGCCGTGCCGTCCGGCCCCGGACGCGAAGCGCGCGGCGCCGGAGAGGGTCTCGCCCGCCGACAGGGGCACCATGCCGTGCCGTAGTTCGGCCGCGAGGGCCTCGGTCTCGGGCAGGCCGTGCTGGCCGCGCACGGAGAGGCGGTCGTGGCGCAGGCAGAGCTGGGGGAACGCGGCTATCCGGCGGGCGAGTTCCTCCGCTGCGGCGCGGGCGCGGCCCGGCGGCACGAGGCGGTTGGCGAGCCCGATCTCGTACGCCTCGGCGGCGTCGACCGGGCGACCGGTGAGGATCAGGTCCATGGCGCGGCTCTCGCCGATCAGGCGCGGCAGCCGGACCGTACCGCCGTCGATGAGCGGGACGCCCCAGCGGCGGCAGAAGACACCGAGGACGGCGTCCTCCTCGACGACCCGCAGGTCGCACCAGAGGGCTAGTTCGAGGCCGCCCGCGACGGCGTGGCCGGAGACGGCGGCGATGACGGGCTTGGAGAGCTCCAGCCGGGTCGGCCCCATGGGCCCGTCGCCGTCGGGCGCCACGCGGTTGCCCCGCTCGGTGCCGACGGCCTTGAGGTCGGCGCCCGCGCAGAACGTCCCGCCCTCTCCCCACAGCACGGCCACCGAGGCGTCGTCATCGGCGTCGAACGCCCGGAAGGCGTCGGCGAGCTGACGGGCCGTCGGTCCGTCGACGGCGTTGCGGGCGGCGGGCCGGGAGAGGATCACGGTGGTCACCGGCCCGTCCCGCTCGACGCGGACCGCAGGGCCGGGGCCGAGGCCGGGGCCGGGAGGGGTGCACGCCGGTGCGGGCGGCGCGGGGATGTCGGTCATGGCGGCATTCTCACGCGCCGCGCACACGGCGCGCACGCCCCGGCCGCCAACGGCGGCCGAAATCCCTTCCCGGGCTAGGGGACGGCGGACAGATGTGCCGCCGCGTGGTGCCGCATGTCCGTGACGGAGTCCGCCGTGTTCGTCACCACCGGGTCGTGGGTGGCGACCACGGTGACGCAGCCGTGGCGGCGGGTGGTGTCGGCGATCAGGGTGGTGAGGGCCTCCGCACGGGCGCGGTCGACGGCGGCGGTGGGCTCGTCGACGAGCAGGAGTTCCGGCTGGAGGAGCAGGGCGCGGGCGAGGGCGACGCGTTGGCGTTCGCCGCCGGAGAGCTGGTCGGGGCGGTGGCGCAGGCGGTGCTCCAGGCCGACTTCGGCGAGGAGTTCGCGGGCGCGGGCGCGCAGGGAGCGGGGCGGTCGGCCCGTGAGGGAGGCGGCGGCCAGGAGCTGCTGTTCGGCGGTGAGCCCGGTGAGGAGGTTGCCGCTCTGGAACATGTAGCCGATGCGTTCGCGGCGGGCCCGCGCGCGCTCGCGGTCGGTGAGGGCGGCGAGGTCGGTGCCGTTGAGGAGGACCTGTCCGTCGTCCGGGCGGAGCAGGGCCCCGGCCACGGCCAGGAGGGTGGACTTGCCGGAGCCGGAGGGGCCGACGAGGGCGGTGAGGGCGCCCGGTTCGAAGCGGGCGGTGACGGCGCGCAGGGCAGTGGTGCGGGAGTCGCCGCTGCCGAGGGTCACGGTGATGTCGTGGAGGTCGAGGCTCATCGGGCGGCTCCCAGCATGGTCATCGGGTCGACGGTGGCGACGCGGCGCAGGGTGAGGGCTGAGCCCGCGAGGCCGACGAGCGCCACGGCGGCCATGGTGGTCGCGAGGGTGCTCGCGGGGAGGCTGAACGGGACCTGTTCGCCGACGAGGAGTCCGACACTGGCGGCCAGGGCGGCGCCCGCCGCGGTGCCGGCGGCGACCACGACGGCGGCCTGGGCGAGGGTGTGGCCGAGCAGGCGGCGCCGGGAGGCGCCCATCGCGCGCAGCAGGGCGAGTTCGGGGGTGCGCTGGACGGTCCAGACGGCGAAGAACGCGCCGACGACGAGCGGGGCGATGAGGAAGAGGAAGCTCTGGATGGAGGTCATGGTCAGGCGTTCGCCCTCGAATCCGGGGGCCGCCGTGAAGGCCTCCTCCAGGGGGACGGTCCTCGTCCCGTCGCGCCGGTCGGCCGCCGCGAGAGTCCCGGGGTCGGCGTCCTCGGGGAGCCGGAGGGCCAGGGCGCTGTACTGGCGCGGGAGTTCGGCGGGCGCGGTCGTCGCACCGGGCACGGTGAAGCGGATCCGGCGCCAGGTGTCGGTGGTGACGTACGCGACGGGGACATGGCCGTAGGAGGAGCGGCCGGTGGTGCCGAGCACGGTGAGCCGGATGCCGAGGCGGTCGACGGCGAGGGTGTCGCCGATCCGTATGCCCTCGTTGACGAGCTGACGGGAGACGACGATGCCCAGAGGGCGGGCCGGGTCCAGGCGGTCGCCGGCGTCGGCGCCGGGGTCGATGAAGGAGCCGGGCTCGACACCGAAGGCGGCGAGGTCGACTTCGGCGCCCCGGCCGGTGGTGCCGCGGGTGAGGGTGACACCGAGCGGGGCGGCCTCGGCGGCCCCGCCGACGCGGCCGGTCCGGTCGGTCCCGGTGCGCGGCGGGTCGATCAGACCACGGGCGAACTGGTCGGAGTCCGGGCCCGCCGCGAAGGCGATGTGGGTGGCGGGAAGCCTGCGCAGGGCCGAGACGGTGTCGTCGCCGAGGCCGGTGGTGAAGCCGGAGACGATGCCGACGAGGGCGGCGACGAGGACGACGACACTGCCCATCAGGAGGAAGCGGCCCCGGGCCGCTCTCAGTTCCAGCAGGGCGAGGAACACGGTGTTCCCTCCAAGGTCCGAGATGGGATAGCTGGGCTGGATGAGGTGGGTGAGGTGGGATGCGATAAGGGGAATGGGGGCGCCGGGACGTTAGGGACGGTGCGTCCCTAACTCGGCGAGCTCACGATAGACGATGGCGACGGTGCGTCCCTAAGGGGGGTGCCGATCACGAATATCGGTTGACCCTCTGGCGGGGGCCGGACGCACTCGGGGCGGGCGGGGCACCACCACGGGGCTTCCGCGATCAGGGGAGGCCGCAGCACTCACGCACATCCGCGCCACGACCAGCGATGACCACGACGTCTTCGTCGACACCCTCCACACGGCGTTCGGGCGCTTCCCCGAGGCGGCCCCCGACGAGGACGGCGGCGGGGTGTGGCGGGCGGCGCTGGCGATGGACCGCTGCCTGTTCGCCCTCGCCCCGGAGGACGCGCGGCCGGTCGGTACCGCCGGGGCGTACGGGTTCGAGCTCACCCTCCCCGGCGGCACCCTCGCACCGGCCGCCGGGATCACGGCGGTCGGTGTGCTGCCCCCCTCGCCCCGGCGCCGGGGCGTGCTCAGCGCGCTGATGCGGCACCGGCTCGCCGACCTGCGGGAGCGCGGGGAGTTCCTGGCGGTGCCGCCGGCTTCCCAGGCGCCGGTCTACGGCCGCTTCGGCTGCGGACCCGCCCCCCATACGCGCCGGCTGACGGTCCAGCGCCACGAGGCCGCCTTCGCGGGACCTGGGCACCCCTCCTTCCGCACCGAGCGGCCCCCGTACTGCCTCCCCTGGTTCTGAGCGGGACCGAGGGGCCGGGGCCGGTCACAGGGCGAGAAGGGTCTGGCCCGTCGGTTTCGGGGCGGCCAGGGGTCTCAGCGCCAGGCGCAGCAGGGCGAGCGGGTTGTCGTCCCCCGCGACGCGGTTGGCGCTGAGCTCGTCGCAGGAGGCGCACTGGTGGATGATCATCCACTCGCCGTCCGGGCGGGCGGACAGGCCCAGCGCCACCATCCGGCCGTGGCACTCCGCGGCGCGGTCGCCCGGGACCCTGCGGTCCACGTGCAGGCTGGCGAGGCAGTTGGGGCAGTGGTTGCGGTGCGCGGTGCCGGGCGCGTCCAGGGACACGTCGAGTCGGCAGGACACGCAGCGGAAGTCGTGGGCCCGGTGCCGGCCCTGGGTGTGCAGGACGTCCTTGCGCCGCTGGGGACGGCGCCGTCCGCGACCGGTGTTGTTGCGCGACATGGCGGGTGCTCCTTCTCTCCGGGCGGTCAGAGGGTTCCGAACGCTTCGAGCGGGAAGGGCGGTTGGGCCAGCGGGCGGACCGCGATGCGCATGAGGATGAGCTGGTTGTCGTCGGTGTGGACCGGGTTCGAGGTCAGCTCGTCGCAGCGTACGCAGCGGTGGATGACCCTCCAGTCGCCGGTGCGGAGCACGGCGATGGCGATCGGCGACATCCGGCCCGCGCAGTCGGAAGGACCGCCCTCGACGTGGTCGAGGACGTGCCGGGAGCGCAGACAGGACGGGCAGTGGTTGCGCGGGGCGCCGTCGGGGGCGTACGCGGACACGGCCAGTCCGCACCAGGCGCAGGCGAAGGTACCGAGGCTGAGGGTGTGGGTGAGCGTGTGGGTGGTGCTGGAGTCGGTGGTGCGGGAGTTGCTGGAGGTGTGGCTGGACACCCGGTGCTCCTTGCTGAGAGGTCGTCATGACAGCAAGAGCAGGCCGAGCGGCCTCGTCAGGAGTCGGCCCGGGGCCGCGAGACGGCGGCGGGCGGGCAGGACGGAACACCGGAGAACACGTCCGGCAGCCGCCGGCGAAGACGGGCGGCAGGGAACAGCGGACGGTTACGCGGCGTGGCGAGGCGCACTCGGCGCGGTCCGGGACATCAAGACACCCTCTTCTTCGGGCGTGGAGGCCCTGGAGCGAGAACGGATCGTTGCGACCCCCGCAGGCTAACAAGGCACCGGGCGGGGCCGTCAACGCATTAAACGCCGCCCGCCCCGCGCCGCCCGCCGTCCCCACACCGCCCGCCCTCCCGTCCCTGCGCCGCAGGCCCGGCCTAGACTGGGTCCGTGCCCAAGATCCACGCTGCCACGGTCGCCGACCACCGCACCCAGCAGCGTGCCGCCCTGCTCGACGCCGCGCGGGAGCTGCTCGCCGAGGGCGACGCCTCCCGGGTCACGTTCGCCGAGGTGGCACGCCGCACGGGGCTGGCCCGCAACAGCGTCTACAAGTACTTCCCGGACCGGCAGCACCTGCTGACCGAGGTGGTGCGGGAGGCCGCGCCGCGCTGGACCGAACGCATCCGCGCCGCGCTGGCCGCCGCCGGGGACGCCCCGAGCGACCGGGTCGCCGCCTATGTCAACGCCCAGCTGGAGATGGTCCGCGACGGCGAGCACCGGGTCGCCCGCGCCTCCGCCGACGCGCAGGACGCCGCCGCCCTGCGCGCGGGCGCGGACGAGGCGCACCGGGCGCTGCTCGAACCGCTCGTCGCGGCCCTGGCGGAGCTCGGCGACGACGCGCCGCTGCTCACCGCGCGCCTCCTCCAGGGCTTCGTGAACGCCGCGACGACCGCGCTGGAGGGCGGCGCCGACTACGCGACGGTGACCGCCCGTGCCGTACGCCTGGCCGTCGCCGCCCTCGACGGGGTGCCCGGCGCGCCGTGACGCGGGGGCCGGGCCCGGCCGGCCCCGGTGAACGCGCAACGTACAGTGAGCCGATGAGGACCGATGGGGTGGGAACAGCGGCGCCGGTCGGCGTCGACGGCGTGCGGAACCTCCGGGACGCCGGCGGACTCGGAGGACTGCCTTCCGGCGTCCTCTACCGGTCCGGCGCGTTGCACGCGATGTCCGCGGCGGGCGCCGACGAGCTGGTGGGCCTGGGGGTGCGCGCGGTCGTCGACCTGCGCAGCCGGCCCGAGGTCGCCGTCCGTCCGGACGCCCTGCACGGGGCGGCGATCCGGCATCTGCATGTTCCGGTGTTCACCGAGCGGCGCTGGCCGCAGGAGCAGATGGAGCTCTACCCGGCGATGGCCGAGCGTTCCGGCCGCGCCGTACTGACCGTGCTGCGGCGGCTGCGTGCCGGGGGCGACGGTGCAGTACTGGTCCACTGCGCGTCGGGGAAGGACCGGACCGGTGTGGTGGTGGCGCTCGTGCAGACGCTCTTCGGGGTGCCCGAGGCGGAGGTGACCGCCGGCTTCGTGCGCTCCAACACCGAGCTGGGCCTGTCCGTCGCGGAGTCGTCGGGCCCTCGGGGGCACCACGCCCTGCCGGTCTCGGCCGGGCACCTGAGCCGCGCGCTCCTGTGGATCCGCAGCCACCACGGTTCCGTGGCCGGCTACCTCCGCACACAGGGCGCCACGGAGGAGGACCTCGCCGTGCTGCCCGCCGCCGGGGCGTCGGCGGGCCGTCCGCCGGTGTCTCCGTACTGATGCGAGCCGAGGGGGAACGGTCTGTTCCCGTCCTGAGGTGAGCCGAGGGGGGAACGGGCCGTTCCCCCCTCGGCTCAGCGGCCTAGCGCGACAGGTACTCCTGCCGCAGCGCGTCCAGGATGTGCGCCGCCTCGTCCAGGCCCGCGTGGCGGCAGCGGGCCGCGGCGGCGGTGAGGCGGGTGATGGCGTCGTTGAACCTCTCCAGGCCGTTGCCCTCGATCAGGGCGGCGATCCGTACGGCCTCGGCACGCGGGATCTCGCCCTGCTCCCCGCCCTCCTCGTGGGCGCCGATCGCGGCCTCCGCCGCGACGAGCGCCTCGTCGAAGCGGCCGGCTTCGGCGAGGACCCGGGCGCGCCGGTAGAGGACGGAGCCCGTCTCGTACCAGACGGGGAACTCCGCCTTCCCCTCCGCCGCCGCGGCGGCCACGAGTGCGTCCGCGCGGGCCAGGTGCTCCAGCGCCGTCTCGACCCCCTCGGCGTCCCGGGCCGCCATCGTCAGGCGGGCGAACTCCCGCATCATCTCGGCGATGACCGGCGGGTTCGGCTCTTCGGCGTGTGCCTCGACGGCCCGCTCGTACGCCGCGTCGGCCTGCTCCCAGCGGTCGGCCATGGCCAGCGTGGTCGCGGCCTCGGCGGCGACCAGGGTGTGGACGTACCGGTCCTCCTCCCACGCCGCCACGCTGTCCGCGAGCCGCAGGAACTCGGTGGCCGAGGCCAGGTACTCCTCCAGCTCCCGCAGCCCGCGCGCCAGGTTCAGGCGGGCCTGGGCGAGGACGCGGTCGTCGAGGCCGGTCGTCTGCTCGTCCGCGAGGACCGATTCGAGCACGGCGACCGCGTCGGCGTGCCGCCCGTCGCCCGAGAGGACGTCGGCGAGCCGCAGCCGCGTCTCGGACGCCTCCTCCTGGTCGTCCGCCTGGTCGAAGCGCGCGGCCGCCTCCGACAGGTGCCGGACGGCGCCCGTGGTGTCGCCGAGGTGCGAGAGCGCGTGCCCGAGGATGGCGTACGTGGGGGCCAGCGGGAAGTCGGTCTCGTCGTACCGCACGGCGTCGGCGATCGCCTGGTGCAGCAGCTCCACCGCCTCCTCGCGCTGCCCCCGGCCCATCAGGACCTGGGCGAGCAGGGCGCGCGGGCGCGAGCCGCGCCAGGGCCGCCCGGCGGCCTCCACCAGCTTCAGGGCCTCGCGGAGCTCCGATTCGGCGCTCTCGAAGTCGCCGTTCCGGGCGCTCAGGTCCGCGATGTACTGCCGTGCGTTGGCGAGCTGGTGCGGAACGGCCAGGCGCTCCGCCTCCGCGCTGAGGACGCCGACGCTCTCGTCGAACCGGCTCCGCACGGCCTCGGGCACCTCGGGGAGCCCGCGCAGCACGCCCTTGTAGGCGGCGAACGCGTGGCCGCTCAGCACCGAGAGGTACTTGAGGGCCCGCTCCCGGCCGACCTCGTCGGCGGAGCCGGTCTCCCCCTCCCCCGGGTGCTCGCCCGAGAACGGAGCCCGCGTCTTGAGGAGCTCCGCCTCGGCCAGGAAGCCGTCGAGGCGGGCCCACATGGCGGACTCGTCCGACGCCGTAGCCGTGGCCGAAGCCGCAGCCGTAGCAGGCACCGTCGCCGACGCCGTGGCCGCCTCCTGCCCCTGCTCCGCCTCCGAGCCCGGCTCCCGCTCCGAGCCCGGCTCCCGCTCCGCCCCCGGGCCCTGCCCCGGCTCGTCCAGCTTGGTGCCCCAGGCGACCGCCCGCGTGCGTACGGAGAGCTCGTGCCAGCGCATCCCGAGCCCGCCGAACAGCTCGGCGGCCCGCTCCATCTCGACGACGGCCTCGTCGTCGCGGTCCGCGTTGCCCAGCTCGGCGGCGCGGTGTTCGGCACACTCCGCCTGGAGGAGCGCCTCCGGGCCGAGGTCGTCGGTGTGCCCGGCCGTGCCGGCGGCGACCCGCTCCTCCACGGCCGTCCACAGCCGGTCGGCCGTGGGGTGCCCCTCGGCCGACAGGCGGCGGGCCTCGCGGACGAGGGCCGCGTAGTCGTCGGGGACCGCGACCGCGGCGCTCTTCGGCGGCGCGGGCTTCGGCGCGGTGCCGGCCGCGGCGGGCGAGCGCAGGCCCAGCGGCAGCGGGGCGTCGACCAGCGGCTTGCGGGCGAGCCGTTCGGCGCGCCGGTCGCCGACGGCGGTCGTGCCGTTGCGCGCGTCGAAGGCAGCGGCCAGCCGGTCCTCTTCGGCACGGACGTGGGCGAGGAGTCCGGCGGCCGTCCAGGAGCGGCCGGGCGGGCCTGCGACGACGGTGTCCGCGTGCCCGTCCTCGACCAGGCGGGCGACCAGCACCTCGACGCCGGTGAGGAATTCGAGGTGGGCGAGCGGGGCGCCGGTGGCCTCGAACAGCGGCCGGTTCTCCGCGAGAATCTCCAGGCCGCGGCCCTCGTTGCGGGACAGGGCGCAGAACTCCAGGTGGAGACCGACCTCCTCCTGGGTGCCGGTGCCGCCGCGGACCTGCCGGTAGCCGGTGAGGTGGTGGGAGCGGACCTCGTCGGTGCGGCCCTCGCGGAGCAGCGACAGCAGCACGCGGGCCTGGCTGGCCTGCGGCTCCTCGCTGCAGGACTGGGCGCCCGCGAGGACGGGGCCCCAGCTGTCGACGGCCGAGGCGTCGTCGCCGGCCAGCACCTGGTGCCAGGCGAGGTGGCGGGTCTCGCAGGCCTCGCAGTCGCTGAGCCGGGTGCGGCCGCGGGTCGCCCACAGGTCGTACGCGTCGGGGACGTCGATGCCGGTGTGGGCGGCGACGTGGTAGCGCATGGCGGCCACCGGCTGCATGCCGTGCCCGGCCGCCTCGTAGCGGGAGCGCATCCGGTCGATCCAGGCGTGCACGGTGGCCAGCGGCACCTCGGGGACCTGGAGGAGCGAGGTGGTGACCCACTTGAAGCGCCAGAAGACCTGGTGGGCCTCCCAGTCGCTGAAGGACTCGGGCGCGGTGTCCCACAGTTTGAGCAGCCGGGCGAAGACGACGGGCGACTTGCGGTGCTCGCCGGTGTACTCGTACGCCGTCATCAGTTCGAGCAGCGCGGTGATGAGCATGTCGGGCTTGTCGAAGGGCTCGGCCGCCTCGACGAGCTCCTCGGCGGTGACGGTGCGGTGCAGACCGTGCGGGCGGTCGTGGTTCTCCCGCAGCGCTTCCAGCACGGCCTCGGGGGTGTCCAGCATCTACAGTTCCTTCCGGGGCTCGGTGCCGGGTGCTTCGCCGCCCGGGTGGTGCATGGCGTGGGTCAGCAGCCCGATGAACGCGCGGTTGAGCAGGGCGCTCTCGCTCGCCTTGAGCGGGCGGCGGCTGAGCAGCAGGGCCTGCCCGTACAGCGCTTCGGCGGTCGTGACGGCCAGTCCGCGCTCGGCGATCGTGATCGCCTGGCGGACCAGCGGGTTGAGGTGGTTGAGGACGAGCTGCGCGCGGGGCGTCTCGTGCCGCAGGGAGCCCAGGATGTCGGCCCACAGGCCGTCGCTGTCGGCGGCGAGGTGGGACCGGGTCCGCTCGTGGCGGGCCTCGCGGTTGTCGAGGAGCAGCGCGGGGGCGGTGACGGGCTGGAAGTCGCGCAGGACGACGTCGCAGTCGTGGATGGCGACGGTCTCGCGCGCGACGGCGAGGAACCCGGCGGCACGGAGTTCGGCGGTCGGGTCGACGGCGTCCAGGTGGGCGGTGACGGTGGCCGGGTCGAGGTCGGTGACGCTCGTGCCGGGCCGGATCTCGGGGAGCCGGTGCACCAGGTCGCGGTCGTAGGTGTAGCCGCCGTTGACGACGCCGAGCCCGGCGGCGGAGGCGATGGGCGCGACCTGGCGGAACTCCTCGACGCTCCGGGTGACCAGGAGCGTCGGGTGGGTCCGCGCGAACTCCTCCAGGGTGACGTTGCCGTCGGTGGTCTCGAAAGGCAGCCAGGGCAGCACGATCCGGAGCAGCTCGTCGTCGTAGCGGGCGAGCGCCTTCACCGCGAGGTGGTGGGTGTCGATGAACCGGTGCAGCAGGGCCGGGTCGCTGGCGGCGAGTCCGGTGAGCCAGTCGCGGATCCGCTCGCCGAGGGCGTCGCGTACGGCGGACAGGGTGCCGTCCTCGTACAGCGACTCCCGGGAGGCGGTGGGCCGCAGGCTGGTGGTGTCGACGACGCAGCGGACGAAGAAGGCCCAGTCCGGCAGCAGTTCGGGGGCCTGGTCGGTCAGCAGCATCCCCTTGAGGTGGACGCGGTGGCCGGCGCGCTGGGCCGGGCTCACGGCGGTGGGCAGCACGTACGCGACGCCGCGCAGGCCGGCCGCCGGGAGGTCCAGCTCGATGGTGTCGAGCGGGGTGAAGTCGAAGAGGGCGCGGCCGTATTCGGCCAGTGCCTCACGCCGGGCCAGCGGGGAGCGGTGGGTACGGTCCCAGGGCGGCGTCTCGTTGACCCGGTGGCTCTCGCCGCGCGGGCCGACGACGGTGACCTCGTGCCGCAGCAGTCCGCCGTAGTGGCGGGCCAGCTCGACGACCCGCTCGGGGCTCGTCCACTCGGCGTTGTCGACGCGCGGGACGAGCCGCACGGTGGTGCCGGGCTCGGGTACGGCCGAGGCGGGCAGGGTGCGGATGGTGTAGCGGCCGTCGGAGTGGCCGCGCCATTCGACGGCGGGTGCGCCGGGGTCGGCGGCGGACCGGGTGAGCACGGTGATCTCGTCGGCGACCACGAAGCAGGCGAGCAGGCCGATGCCGAACTGTCCGATGAACTCCCCGCGCGCCGCGTCGAGCCCGGCGCCGTCGAGGGCGCCGTCGGGGGTGCGCTTGGAGCTGCGCCCGATGGTGGCGAGGAAGCGGTGGACGTCGGCCTCGGTCAGCCCGACGCCGGTGTCCGTGACGGTGAGGGTGTCACCGGTGCGCACGGTGATGCTGCCGTGCGCCGACGGGTCCAGTGCCTGGCGGGCGGTGATGGCGTCGACGGCGTTCTGCAGCAGTTCGCGCAGGTAGACGCGCGGGCTGGAGTAGAGGTGGTGGGACAGCAGGTCGACCAGGCCGCGCAGGTCGACCTGGAAGGTGTGCGCGGTCTCGGCGTCGGAAGGGGACAACGGGCGAAGTCCTTCACTGGGCCCGTCGCTCGGGGCGAGCGGGCGGGCGGGGCGTACGGGAGGGAGGTGTGGGGGCGCGAAGAGACGGGACGGGGCGGGGCGCCCGGCGAGGGACCGGTACGGACCGGGCCGGGTCGGACGCGGTACGGACGGGGCCGGGTACGGACCCGGTACGGACGGGGCCTGGTACGGCCCCGGTACGGGACTTGACCGGAGTGCGGCCCCGGTACGGGACTTGACCGGAGTGCGGCCCCGGTCCGGTCCGGTTCCTCCGGCTTCGGACCCCGCCTCTCCTGGCGTCAGCGACCGGCCAGCGAGCGCATCTTGCGGTACGCCTCGGTCGGCTCGGAGCCGTTCAGGTAGTACCAGGGCGCCTCGGTGACCCGGCCCTCGGCGGCTCGGAAGCACTCGCGGGCGCCGGCCCGGTCACCGGCCAGCGAGAAGGCCATGGCAAAGGTGTTGACCAGCGGGAGCCAGCCTCGGTTCCGCTGGAAGTCCGGGTGCCGGTAGGTGTGGTCGGCGGCCTCGTTGAGGGAGGCGGCGACCTGGGGGCCGGCCATGTACGCGGCGTCCTCGCCCCGGTCGAGGTCCAGCCAGTGCTCGATGTGCGCGTACGCGACGAGCTGTCCGAGCAGGTTGCCGCCGGGCGCGCCGAAGGTCGCGGCGCGGGCGAAGGCGTGCATCTCCTCGTGCGAGCCGCTCCACTTGGCGCAGAGGTGCTGGAGCTGCTGCTGATGGGCGCCCAGGTGGAGCGGGTCGCGCCGCAGGGTGGCCTCGAAGCGGCGGCGCGCGGTGTCCTTGCCGACCTGGAGGCCGCGGCCGGTGACCTGGAGGCCGTACCAGGGCGAGGTCCAGCCGGGCTCGCGCTCGGCGGCCTCGTACAGCCGGCTCTCGGCGGTGCGCAGCCGTGCGTGGAACACGTCGAACTGCTCGCGCGAGACGTCCTTGGCGCGGGCGTCGGTCCGCGCCTCCCAGCCCCAGGTGATGTGCCGGATGCCGGCGACGAGCCGAGGCAGCGGGGCGTCCGGCTCGGCTTCGATCACGGGCTCGATCCAGCGCTCCAGCCCGTCGGCGTCCGCGACGGCCCAGAGCAGTTCGGTCCGGTCCTCGCGCTCGGACCGGGCTTCCAGGATCGCCCGTACCGTCGGCCAGTCCGCGGCCTCGGCGGCCGCGCGGACGCGCGGCACATCGGGGTCGCCGGAGTCCTTCTGCAGTGTCAGACCGGGTCGGCCGGCCCATTTCCCCAGCGTGAGCCCCAGATCACGGAGCAACGCCATCTCCCCACCCCTTGCCATGTCCGAACGGGCGGTTGTCGATCATCGCGCCCGGTGCAGTAGTGCCTATCACGGGCGACCGACAATCGCACATCAGTTTCCTCGGCCGTCCTGGCCCAGCTTCCACGCCTCGATGTCGCGGTAGTGGATCGGGCCGGGTCCGCGCCCTGTGTTGCTGCCGACGAGGTGCAGCCGGTCGGTGTGCCAGGTGCGGCCCCGGAAGCCCGCGAGCGCGGCGGCGGTGTCGACGGCGCCGGCCGGGTCGTCGCGGCGGGCGCGGGCGAGGGTGAGGTGGGGGCGCAGGGGCCGCCCCTCGTAGGGGATGCCGCACGCGCGCACGAGGGCGCGGACGTCGTCGGCGAGGCCGTGGAGTCCTTCGAGGTCTCCGTCGACGCCGCTCCACAGGACGCGCTCGTCGAAGTGGCCGCCGCCACGCAGCGCCAGCGCGAGGGGCGCGCGGGACGCGGCGAGTCCGGCGAGGGGCGCGCGGAGCGGCGGTACGGCGGCGACGGGGAGTTCGCCGAGGAAGGCGAGGGTGATGTGCCAGTCCTCGATGCGGTTCCAGCGCATCCGGGGGTGGGCCGCGTAGGCGGGGAGAAGTTCCCGTTCCAGCTCGTCCTTGGCGTCGTCGGGCGGGGCCAGGGCGATGAAGACGCGGATGGTCGCCGCGCCGTTCTCTTCGTTCACAGCGGTCTTCGTACCTTGTCGTTCCCGAGGGCGTCACCGTCGACTTCGACTTCGACTGCGCCTTCGTCCTTACCCTGCCCGGTGGGCCGGTCGTTCGAGTCCTTCCCTGCCGCCCCGCCCAGGGGGCTGGGCCGGCGCGAACGGCTGGGGAGGGGGCTCGCTACCGGCATGCGGCCATTCTCACCCACCGGCAGGCGCCGTGACCAGCGGTTCTCCGGAGGCACAGGGCCGCCAGCGGCAGTTCCGCGAGCAGGGCCATCGCGAGGGCCACGGCCTGCTCCGCGCCGGGGGCGGCGGTGGCGAGGTCGGCGCAGGCGTCGGCGACGAGGAGGACGGCCGCCGCCGACGCCGGGGCGCGGTACCGGGGGTCGCCGGCGAGGAGGCGGCTCCCGGCGGTGAGGAGCGCGAGGGCCTCCAGGGCGTCGAGGGCGACCCAGGCCACCGCCTCGGCGGGCGGCAGGGTGCCCGCGAGGTAGCCGAGCCACGGCAGCAGGACCAGTCCGGCGCCGAGCAGGATCCGGCCACGGAACCGGTCCGCGCGGCCGGTCCGGCGGCACGGGATCACGGCGGTGGCGTCGACGACCGGGGTACCGGTCGCGGGGCCGGACGGCCCGGCGGTCGGGGCGGCGGGTGCGGTGCCGGTCGGGGTGGCGGGCAGAGCCATGAAAGGCGCCTCTCGGGGTCCGGTGTCGCGGAAGGAAGGTGGGCCGGCCGGTGGCATCCCGGCCGGTGATCCACACTCCCCCGCGGCGGATGCCTGCCGCATTCCGGGCGGCGGGCTCCGGACCGTACGGTTGGATCATGAAGGTCCCGCCCAGGACGCGGCGCGCGCTGACCCGCGCGGCCCGAGACACGTCCTTCCTCGCCCTGGGGGCTCCGCTCCATCTCCTCATGGGCTTCCTGCTGTTCGTCTGCGCCGGTCTCCTCTGGGAGGTCGTCGACGGCGGTGACACGACCGCGCCGATCGTCCTGGGGGTCGTGGCCGTCCTCGGGATCCTGGCCGTGCCCGCCCTGACGGCGGGCCAGATCCTGCGGTTCCGGCGCCTGCTCGGCATCGGGATCGTCCGCCCGGGGTGGCGGCGCCCGCTGCGGCAGGCCGGCTACCACTGCCTGACCGGCCCGCTCCTGGGCGCGCTCGAAACCCTGCTGCTCACGCTGCTGCTGGCCGGGGTGGCCGGGGCCACGGTGTACGGGTGGATCTGGGCGGTGCCCTGGGAGTGGCGGGCCGCGCACCCCGGGTACGCGGTCCAGGCGCTGTACGTGACGGTGGCCGGGTTCGGCGCGCTCGCCTCGGTGCCGCCGCTGGCGGGTGCCCTGGTACGTCTGGAGACCGTGCTCGGGCCGCGGCTGCTGGGGCCGGACGCGCGCGAGGACCTGGCGCGCCGGGTCGCGGACCTGACCGAGAGCCGCGCCGGGGCCGTCGACGCGGCGGACGCGGAACGGCGCCGGATCGAGCGGGACCTGCACGACGGCGCCCAGCAGCGGCTGGTGTCGCTGGCGCTCAACCTCGGGATCGCGCGGGCGACGCTCAAGGACCTGCCGCCGGAGGCGCGGGCCGTGATCGAGGCGGCGCACGAGGAGGCGAAGGCGGCGATCGAGGAGCTCGGCGACCTGGTCCGGGGTCTGCACCCGGCGGTGCTGGACGAACGGGGCCTGGACGCGGCCCTGTCCGGCCTGGCGGCCCGGGCGCCGCTGCCGGTGCGGCTGCGGGTGGACCTGCCGCCCGGGCCGGCGGGACCGGGGGCACGGACGGCGTCGGCCGTCGAGGCCGTCGCGTACTACGTGGTCTCGGAGGCGCTGACGAACGTCGCCAAGCACGCCCCCGACGCGACCCGGGCGGAGGTGACCGTCACCCGCCTGGGCGGGATACTGCGGGTGGTGGTCGCCGACGACGGGGTGGGCGGGGCCGATCCGTCCCGGGGAAGCGGACTGCGGGGGCTCGCGCAGCGCGTGGGGTCCGTGGACGGGACCTTCCGGATGAGCAGTCCCGTGGGGGGACCGACCATGATGAACGTGGAGTTGCCGTGCCCGAGGTGAGGCGTGCCGTGATCGCCGAGGATTCCGTGCTGCTGCGGATCGGTCTGGTCAAGGTGGTGGAGATGGCCGGTTTCGAGGTGTCGGCCGAGGCGGGCGACGCGGAGGGGCTGCTGGCCGCCGTCGCGGAGCACCGGCCGAGCCTCGCCGTGGTGGACGTGCGGATGCCTCCCGGTTTCACGGACGAGGGGGTGCGGGCGGCCCTGTCGATCCGGCGGGAGCGGCCGGAGACGGCGGTGCTGCTGCTCTCCCAGTACGTGGAGGAGCGCTACGCGGCCGAGCTGCTGGCGACCAACACCAGCGGGGTCGGCTACCTGCTGAAGCAACGGGTCGCGGACGTGGAGGAGTTCGTGGAGGCGCTGCGGCGGGTCGCCGACGGCGGCACCGCGCTCGACCCCCAGGTCGTGGCGCAGTTGCTGGTGCGCAGGCCGAGCGATCCGCTGGAGCGGCTGACGGCCCGCGAGCGCGATGTGCTGGCGCTGATGGCGGAGGGGCGTTCCAACGCGGGGATCGCGGCACGGCTGGTGGTCAGCGAGAGCGCCGTCGCGAAGCACATCAACAGCATCCTGGCCAAACTGGACCTGCCCCGCGCGGACGCCGACCACCGCCGCGTGCTGGCCGTACTCCGCTTCCTCGGCGTGGCGGGCTGACGCCCGCGGGCTCTCGGTCACCGCGTCGGGGCCGGGTCCGCGGTCGGATCCGGGGCTTCCTGCGGGCGGCGGGTGCGCTCCGCCCAGGCGGCCAGCGGCGGGCCGGCCGCGCCGAGCGCGGCGAAGAAGACGCCGAGCAGCAGCCAGCCCGCGTGTCCCAGGCCGAGGACCGCCGTGGTGAGGACGGCGGGCGCGAGGGCCTGTCCGGCGGCGAAGCCGATGCCGAAGAAACCCTGGTACTGCCCCTGGGCGTGATCGGGAGCGAGGCCGAAGCCGAGGGCGAAGCCGCCGGAGGACTCCCACACCTCGCCGAGGCTGTGCACGACGACGGCGAGGATGGCGAGCAGCGGCGCGACCCATGCGGGTACGTCGGCGGTGAGCGCCATCAGGGGGCAGCTGACCAGGAAGAGGAGTCCGGCGACGCGGAGCGCGCGGCCGCCTTGCCGGGGGGTCTCCACGCGCGAGCCGATGCGGCTCTGGAGGAGCACGCACACGCCGCTGTTGACGGCGTAGACCACCGCGACGGTCCAGCGGGGCGCGTCGGTGTGGGCGGAGAGCCAGATCGGCAGGAGCAGCGAGACCGCCTGGTAGTGCAGGCCCATGACGCCGTAGAGGGCGACGAAGGTGACGTACGGCCGGTCGGCGAGGACGGCCCAGCGGCGGTGGTCCTCGGGCGCGGGCAGCGGCCGGTAGTCCGGCACGCCGAAGAGGGCGACAGCGCCCGCGCAGACGAAGCTGGCGGCGTTGGCGAGGATGAGGACGGTGTAGGCGGCGCGGGTGTCGACGGAGACGGCGAAGGCGGCGCCGAGGGTGCCGAGGACGACGCCGAGGTTCACGTAGGTGCGGAGCCTGGCCCGGAACGCGGCCGGGTGGTCGCCGCCGGCGCGGGCGATGAGGGCGCCTCCCGCCGCGCCGCTCGCGGTGGCCGCGAGGCGGTCGAGGGTGGCGATGAGGGTGAAGGTGAGCCAGTCGTCGATGAGGACGAACGCGGCCATGGTGACGGCCTGCACGGCGAAGGAGACGAGCCAGACGGTGCGGGGCCCGTGGCGGTCGGCGAGGTTCCCGGCGGGGATCCCGGCGAGCAGTCCCACGAGGCCGGCGACGGTGAGTCCGATGCCGACCTGCGCGGCGGGCAGGTGCACGACGAGCGTGAAGTAGAGGATGGCGGCGGTGTTGAAGAGGCCGTTGCCGACCCGGTTGACGAAACTGGCGGCGATGAGCGCCCGTTGGGGGCGGCTCGACGCCGGCCGGTCGGATCTGGATACGCGCGTCCCACTGCTCTCCCCGTTCACGCCCGCAGGCTAACAACCCCGCCGCGCGCCCCGGTCGGGAGCCGCGGTGAGGAGCCGCGGTCAGGAGCCGCGGTCGGGAAAGCCGGTCGCTTCCGCTAGACGCCGCCCGTCCGGCCGCCGTTCGCGGGGGTGTCAAGGCTGTTGGCAAGGGCCCAGATGACGAACACGTCGATCGCCATCATGAGGATCGACCAGAAGGGCGCGTACGGCAGGAAGAGGAACTGCGCGAGCAGGCTCAGGGTGACGAGGAGCAGGCCGGTGAAGCGGGCCCATGTGGCGCCCTTGAGCAGTCCGGCGCCGGTGAGGGCGACGAGCACGCCGAGGACGATGTGGATCCAGCCCCAGCTCGTGAGGCTGAGCTCGTACACGTACGAGCCGATGCGGGTGTACACGTCGTTCTCGGCCACGGCGGAGATGCCCTGGAGGATCGCGAGGATGCCGCCGCTCAGCATCAGCACCGCCGCGAACACCACCCCGCCGGAGACCCAGCCGTCGGCATCCCGGCCGTGCCGGGGTGCTCTTGGAGGCCGCGTTGTCTGCTGGCTCATGCCCGTGTTCCCTTCTGGTGCCGCTGGACCCGGTACCACTGGACCCGGTGCCGCCGGCCCCGGTGCCGCTGGACGCGCTGGTTGGTTCGAGCGTCCTCGGGCAGCCGGGCGGCAACCACATGGAATCCGCCGAACAGGTGAACGGCGGGTCCGCTCAGGCCAGGGCGAGGAAGAGCTTCTCCAGCTCCTCCTCCGACATGGGCGGGGCGTCGGTGTCGCTCTCGGCGAGGCACTGCCGCATCCCGCTCGCCACGATCTTGAACCCGGCCCGGTCCAGGGCCCGGGAGACGGCGGCGAGCTGGGTCACCACGTCCTTGCAGTCACGGCCGGCCTCGATCATCGCGATGACGGCGGCGAGCTGCCCCTGGGCACGGCGCAGCCTGTTCAGCACGGGACGCACAGCCCCTTCTTCGACCTGCACGGAGACCTCCTCACTCTCACCCCGCCCACTATGATACCCCTAGGGGTATTAAATCGCCCTAGCCACTGCTTCTCATGCGCAACCGGACGGCCACCACGGCGCCTCCCCCGGCCAGCAGCACCGCACCCAGCACGCCCCAGGTCGCCGGGTGCGTCCACAGGCCCGGGCCGAGCTGCCGGGTGAGGACGAAGACGCCCATCACCACGACGAACCAGCCGAAGGCCCTGCGCAGCACCTCCTGCGGGATCCGGCCCGCGAAGCGCGCGCCCAGGAGACTGCCCGCGACCGCCACGGCCGTGACCGTCAGGGCGAGGCCCCAGTCGATCCGCACCCCGGCGAGGTGCCCTGCCAGGCCTGCGAACGAGTTCATGGCGATGACCAGCAAGGAGGTGCCGACGGCGACGCTCATGGACAGGCCGGCGAGCAGGGCGAGCGCCGGGACGACGAGGAAGCCGCCCCCGGAGCCGACCAGGCCGGTGACCGCGCCGACGACGAGGCCCTCGACCGCGACCCGGCGCACCGGCAGCTCGCGCTCCCGCGGTTCCGGCTCCGTCCCGGCGCCGCGCCGCGGCCCGCGGAGCATCGCGGCCGCCGTGGCGAGCATCATCAGCGCGAAGGCGATGAGCAGCGCCGTACCGGGGACGTACTCCGCGAGCCGGCCGCCACCGTAGGCGCCCGCCATGCTGAAGGCGCCGAACAGCAGGCCGGTCCGCCAGCGCACCCGCCGGGCGCGCGCGTGCGGCACGAGCGCGGCCAGGCTGGTGACGCCCACGACGAACAGCGAGGTCGCGATCGCCTCCTTCGTGCCCTGCCCGGCCAGGTAGACCAGGATGGGCACGGTCAGGATCGAGCCGCCGCCGCCGAGGACCCCGAGGGTGACGCCCACGAGCAGGGCCGCCGCGAGGACGAGGACGGTCACGGGGTGCTCCGCAGCTCCGCGAGGACGGTGCCGATGTCGGTGCGCGGGCCCCGGTTGTAGGGGAGCTTGGAGAGCAGGACGCCCATGGCGCAGGTGTTGCTGAGGGCCGCGTAGGTCAGGCCCGCGCCGACCGCGGTGCCGACCAGGTGCGCGCCCGGCACGAACACGCCGACGAGGCCGGTCACCAGCACGATCGAGCCGGCGACGAGGCGGACCTGACGCTCCATGTCCCAGCGCTCGGGGCCCCGGTTCGCGGGGGCGCCGGCCGCCTCCCAGGCGTTCATGCCGCCTTCGAGCACCCGCAGGTTCGGCAGGCCCGCCTCCGCGAGGGCCTTCTCGGCCTGGGTGGCCCGGGCACCGGAGCGGCAGACGAGCACGACCTCCTCGTCCAGGTGCGAGAGCAGCTCGGCGCGGTGCTCGCGGAGGGTGGCCAGGGGCACGTTGTACGAACCCGGTATGTGCGCGGTCCGGAACTCCCCCGGCGTCCGCACGTCGAGCAGCCGCGGCGCCCGGCCTTCGCGGAACAGCGCATGGAGGACGGCGGGGGTGATCGAGGAGGAGGAAGAGGAGGTGGGGATGGGGGTGGGGTGGGTGGGGTGGGTGGGGTTCTCGGTCATGGGTGGCTCCGGTGCGTCGGTACGGGTGGGCGAGGGGAAAGGCGGCGGGGAGAATCGGCGCGGAGGCGGCGGGGACGCGGGGCCCCGCGCACGAATACAGGTCCGCGTACGGATACGGGTCCGCGTACGAATACGGGTCCGCGTACGGATACGGATACGGATACGGATACGGGTCAGGCGTCGGCGGGCTCGGCCGCCTGCGTCCGCTCGGCCGGCTCGCTGGACAGGGCCCAGGCCGCGTAGCCGCCGAGGATGTCGGAGATGTCGTCGAAGCCGCGGTGGCGCAGGAGGCTCGCGGCGATGGACGAGCGGTGGCCGCCCGCGCAGTGCAGGACGAGCGGGCGGTCGACGGGCAGCTCGGCGGCCCGGACCGGGAGTTCGCTCAGCGGGATGTGCACGGCCCCGTCGATGGAGCCGTCGGCCCCGCGCTCCCCGCAGGTGCGCACGTCGACGACGAGCGGCGGCGTGGGTCCCGCCAGGGCGGCGCGCAGGTGCGCGGCGGTCAGGCGGCTTGCGGGGGCGACCTCGTCCGCGAGCGCGGCGAGGGCGTCCTCCGGGTTGCGGAGGTAGCCGACGGCCCGGTCGAAGCCGATGCGGGCGAGGCGGGTGACGACCTCTTCCTCACGGTTCTCCGGGGCCATGACGATCAGTTCGTCGGCCGGGTCGAGGACGGTGCCGGCCTGTTCGGCGAACCGGCCCTCGGCGGGCACGTTGACCGCGCCGCGCAGGTGCCCGTTGGCGAAGTCCTGCGGCGAGCGGGCGTCGACCACGACGGCGCCCGAGCGGCGCAGTGCGGTGAACTCGGCGAGGGAGAGCGGCCGGGGCGCCGCCGCGTCGTACAGCAGACGCTCCTTGCGGTTCAGTTCGGCGTCGTACGCGAAGTAGCCGGGCGCGGCGGACTGTCCGGCGGTGACGAGGGCGACGAACTCCTCGCGGCTCATCGGGGCGCAGGCGTAGTTGGTGGCGCGCTGTGCGCCGATGGTCGACTGCTTCTCGGTGGAGAGGTTCTTGCCGCAGGCGGAGCCGGCCCCGTGGGCGGGGAAGACCCGCACCTCGTCGGGGAGGGCCATGAGCTTGTGCTGGACGCTGTCGTGGAGCATGGCGCCGAGCTCTTCGGCGGTGACGCCGACGGAGGCGAGCAGGTCGGGGCGGCCTACGTCGCCGATGAAGAGGGCGTCGCCGGTGAGCACGCCGTACGGGACGGTGTCGGCGGCGTGCTCGTACACGAGGACGCTGATCGACTCGGGGGTGTGGCCGGGGGTCTCCAGGATCTGGAGCGTGACGTCGCCGAGCGAGACGCGCTCGCCCTCGGCGAGCGGGCGGATGGGGTACTCGGTCTCGGCGCGGCGGCCGTAGCCGATCCAGGCGCCGGTGCTGTCGGCCATCTCCAGGTGTCCCGCGACGAAGTCGGCGTGGAAGTGGGTGTTGATGACGCCGACGACGGTGAATCCGTGCGCGGCGGCGTCGGCGAGGTACTCGGAGACGTCACGGCGGGGGTCGACGACGACCGCCTGACCGGTGGTCTCGTCGGCGATCATGTACGACGCCTGGGAGAGGCAGTCGAGGTAGTACTGCGCGAAGAACACGACGTTTCCTCCGTCGGGGACGCGCGTCCGGCCGCATGAGCGGGGCGGGCGGGGCGGACGCATCGGATTCCGATACCCCCCTGGGTATCGATGCATCCGACCGTAAACAGGTCGACCCTCGCGAGTCAAATACCCCCCTAGGTATCCTGGGTCACACCTCCAGAAATACGGGTGGGGGTATGGTGGCCAGCCGAAACACGGACGCGAGAGCGAAACCGACGGCGAAGCGCAAGCGAAACCGAAGGCGAAGGCGAAGGCGAAGGAACTAGATGAACCGGCAGACGGTCAAGGCCAAGGTCGCTCCCGAGCACGAGCCCGACCCCACACCCGGCCCCGGCCCCGCACCCGGCCCCGCCGCGGTCCGGCTGGGCCTGCGGGAGAACCGGGCGCAGTTCGCCCTGCTCGTCCTCGTCACCGCGGCGGTCGGCGCGCTCGTCGGCCTGGAGCGGACGACGGTGCCGCTGATCGGGACCGAGGTGTTCGGGCTCACCGGCAATCTGGCGGTGTTCTCGTTCATCGTGGCCTTCGGTCTGACCAAGGCGCTGACCAACCTGGCGGCCGGCGCCCTCACGGCCCGCTTCCGCCGCAGGCAGCTCCTGCTCGCGGGCTGGCTGGCCGGTGCGCCGGTGCCGTTCGCGCTGGCGTGGGCGCCGTCCTGGTGGTGGATCGTGGCCGCGAACGTGCTGCTCGGCCTGAACCAGGGGCTTACCTGGTCGATGACCGTGAACATGAAGATCGACCTGGTGGGCCCGGCCCGCCGCGGCCTCGCCACCGGTCTGAACGAGGCCGCCGGATACGTCGCCGTCGGCGCCTCCGCGCTGCTGACCGGCTTCCTCGCCACCCGCTACGGGCTGCGGCCCGCCCCCGAGCTCATCGGCGTCGTCTTCGTCGCCGCGGGTCTCGCGCTCTCCCTCCTGGCCAAGGACACCGCCGCCCATCTGGCCCTCGAACTCTCCCGCCACCCGGCGCCCCCGCCGCGAGCGGCGCCGGGAGCGGGGCCGGTGTCCTTCCGGACCGTCTTCGCCCGCACCTCCTGGCGGGACCGCTCGCTGCGCGGCGCGAGCCAGGCGGGCCTGGTGAACAATCTCAACGACGGCCTCACCTGGGGCGTCTTCCCCCTCCTCTTCGCCGACCGCGGCCTCGGCATCGCCGCGATCGGCCTGATCAAGGGGCTCTACCCGCTCCTGTGGGGCCTCGGCCAGATCCCGGCCGGCCATCTGGCCGACCGGATCGGACGCAAACCCCTGGTGGTCACCGGCATGTCGGTCCAGGCCGCCGGACTCCTCGTCGCCCTCACGCTCCTCGACCACCCTCTCCTCGCCGGACTCCTCTCCGCCGTCGGTCTCGGTCTCGGGACGGCGCTCGTCTACCCGGCCCTGATCGCCGCCGTCTCCGACCGCGCGCACCCGGCCTGGCGTGCCGACGCCCTGGGCACGTACCGCTTCTGGCGCGACCTCGGCTACGCGGCAGGCGCCCTTCTCGCCGGGGTCCTCGCCGACACGCTCGGCCTGGCGCCGACCGTCCTCGCCGCCGCCGTCCTCACCGCCGCCTCGGGGCTGCTGGCGGCCCGGTGGATGAGCGACCTGGCTCCCGGTGACGGACGCGCGGCCCCCGTCCGCCGCTCATGAGCGGTAGGCGACGAGCGCCATCATCCCCGCCTCCCCGTGGTACGCGTTGTGGCAGTGGACCATCCACAGGCCGGGGTTGTCCGCGTCGAAGTCGACGGACAGGGTCCTGCCGGGCAGGACGATGGCGGTGTCCTTGCGGGGGCCGTCGGCACCCAGCTGGTAGGTGTGGCCGTGCAGGTGCATCGGGTGCCACATCCCGGACCTGTTGACGAACTCCAGGCGCACGCGCCGCCCCTTCTCCACCAGCAGCGGGGCGGCTTCGGGGGCGTTCATGTCGAACCGCCCGCCGTTCAGGGACCAGTCGTACTTCGCCATGCCGCCGCCGAGCTCGATCCGGTGCACCAGGTCCGGCTTCGCCGTGTCCAGCCGTACGTCGTCGGCGGCGCGCAGCCGGTCCGCCGTCACGATCCGGCCGGCCAGCTCCTTCGGCCGGACGGTCGGGGCCGGGGCGGCGCCCGCGCCCGTGCGCACGAGGGCCATGCCGGTGGCGTCCTTGCCCTCGGCGAGGGCGACGAGCGGGAAGACGCCGTCCGCGAGGGTGAGCAGCACGTCGTACCGCTCCCCCATGCCGACGAGCAGCGCGTCCACCTCCTCGTGCCGCACGGGGAAGCCGTCGGTGTGGGTGATCGTCATCCGGTGGCCGCCGAGCGCCACGCGGTACGCGGTGTCCGCGCCCGCGTTGACGATCCGCAGGCGCACCCGCTGCCCCGGCTTGCCCCGGTGGACGTCCGGGTCGGCGGCGACCCTGCCGTTGACGAGGTGGTGCGGGTAGGCCACGTCCCCGGCGTCACCGCCCAGCAGTTCGCTGCGGGCGCCCATCAGCACGAGCCCCATGGGCGCGGGCGGCGCGTCCGGGCCGCCGCCCGTGCCGTGGGCCCCCGTGTCATGACCGCCCATGCCCATGTCCATGCCCTGGGTGAGCTCCGCGAAGGCCTGGTCCGGGGTGCCGGTGACGCCGTCGAGCCAGTCGTCGAGGACGACCACCCACTCCGTGTCGTAGGCCAGCGGCTCCCTCGGGTCCTCCACGATCAGCGGCGCGTGCAGCCCCCGGTCGAGCTGCACCCCGACGTGCGGGTGGAAGAAGTACGTGCCGGGGTCGGGGGCGACGAACCGGTACGTGAACGAGGCCCCCGCCCGGACCGCCGCCTGCGTCACGGGCGGCACGCCGTCCATGTCGGAGCGCAGGGCGAGCCCGTGCCAGTGGAGGGAGGTGGAGGTGCGGTCCGGGAGCTGGTTGGAGAGCTCGGCGACGAGCGTGTCGCCCGCGCCGATCCTGATCTCCCTGCCGGGGGCCCGGCCGCCGAAGGCCCAGGTCCTGGCGGTGATCCCGGCGCCCAGCCCGACCTTGGCCGCGGCGGCGGTGAGGGTGTGCCGCCGCTCGGTCCCGGTGCCCCCGCGCGCCTTCTCGGCGGCGGCGGCCTCGGGGCCGCCGACGCCGACGAGCGCCGCACCGCCGCCCGTACTCGTGCTCGCGCTCGTGCCGTTGCCCGTACCGCTTCCGGAGCAGGCGGCGAGGGCGCCGGCACCGGCCGCGCCGAGTCCGGCGAGCAGGAGGGAACGGCGGTCGAGGGGGAAGGTACGCGTCATGATGTGATGCCTCGTCTCGGTTTACCGGCAGGCGGAGCGGTACGGGCGTGGCGGCGACAACACGTCGCCGTCTGGAGGCGGGGCCTATATGCGCAGGGGAGACGAGGCGGAGGGGCCGGGCGGGGAGAGCCCTGACGCGGGGCCGGACACCGGCCGTCCGCCGGACGGAGCGGACCGGTACGTGCGGTCGGGCCCTCCGGGAGCCTGCGCGGTGAAGGTGGGCGGGTCGCCGACCGGGGCCGAGCAGTGACCCGAACCGGGGCTCGGACAGGCCCCCGTGGCGGCCTTCGCCTCCGCGTGCGCGTCCGTCTCCGTGGCCGCACCCACCGGCACGGCGTGGCTCATGGCTCGGGCGGCGGACGCCGTCGCGGCGGGCGGCGCGGCCTCGTGGTGGACGAGCACGACGAAGGCGACCAGGAGCGACACCAGCACCGCCGGCACGCACCGCGAACCGATCCGTACCATGCCGCCTCCCCCTCCCTGACTCGATCCGCAACCGGCCATCGGCCATCGGCTAATCTGCTAAGCGGATTCACATTCCCATGTCACGGCACAGAGTAGCGCGCATCGCACCCACCCCGATCAGCCTGTGGATAACCGTGGATCGAGGGTCGGTTGTCACCATTCAGCTAAGCGGCTTAGTATTCGAACGCTCCTCCGGCCGCCTGCCGGGCCCCGTGCCCCGGCCCCGGCCGGGGGAGCCTTCCCGAGGAAGAAGGAGCTGGCCGATCGTGGCGTCCCACCGCCGTCCCAAGACCTCCCGCCCCCGCTACGCGGGCGTGCTCACGACGACAGCGGCGGCGGCCGTCGCCCTGTCCGCGCAGACCGCGTGGGCCGACCCGGCGCCCGACCCGACGAAGAAGGGCGTCCAGGCCGAGATCGACCGGCTCTACGAGGCTGCCACGCAGGCGACGGAGAAGTTCAACGGCGCCAAGGAGAAGGCCGACACGCTCCAGAAGCAGGTGGACGCCCTCCAGGACGCCACCGCCCGCAAGCAGGGCGAGCTCAACAGCCTGCGCGACCGGGTCGGTTCGCTGGCCGCCGCGCAGTACCGGGGCGGCGGGCTCGAACCGTCGATGCAGCTGATGCTCTCCGCCGACCCCGACTCGTTCCTGGAGCGGGCGAGCCTGCAGCAGCGGCTCAGCGAGCGCGACGTGAACACCCTCCAGCTCTTCGAGGCGCAGCGCCGGGAGCTCCAGCAGCAGCGGACCGAGGCGGCGCGGAAGCTCGCCGAGCTGGAGGAGACCCGTGGCGAGCAGCGCCGCGAGAAGGCGGAGGTGCAGGGCAAGCTGGCGAAGGCGCAGAAGCTGCTGAACACCCTCTCCGCCGAGGAGCGGGCACGGATCGCCGAGAAGGAGGACCGGGCCAACCGGGCAGGCTCCCGGGTCGACCTCGGCAACGAGGCGAGCGCCTCCTCGCGGGGTGCCGCCGCGTTCGCCGCGGCGCAGAGCCGGGTGGGGATGCCGTACGTGTGGGGAGCGAGCGGTCCGGGGTCGTTCGACTGCTCGGGGCTCACCTCATGGGCCTTCCGGCAGGCGAACGTGAACATCCCCCGTACCTCGCAGGCGCAGGCGAACGTGGGCACCCGGATCGACTCGCTGAGCGCCCTGCGCCCCGGCGACCTCATCATCATGCGGACCGACCTGAGCCACGTGGGCTTCTACGCGGGGAACGGGCAGATCCTGCACTCCCCCAAGCCGGGCGCGCAGGTCCGCTACGAGTCGATCGCGCGCAGCGGGATGCCGTTCATGTGGGGCGTCCGGCTCTGACCGTGCCGCGCGGCACGGTCAGAAGGGCCCGCAGCCGAGGAGCAGCGGGAACAGCGGGGCGCCGGCCGCCGCCAGGGCGACGCCGAGGCGGGCCGCGCCGTGCGGCCTGGGCTGCGGGGTGAGCACCCGGCGGAGCCTGATGAGGGCGCTCGGGCCGCCCATCCCGAGGGCGGGCCTCGGCACGCGCCCCGCGGCCACCTCGCACAGGGCGGTCGCGAGGGCCTCGCGCGAGTGCAGGCGCAGGGCGCGGTCGTCGGCGACCATCTCCAGCAGGAGCAGCACCTGCTCGCGGGCGTGCCGGGCGAGCGGGAGCCGGGGGAAGGCGCGGGCGAAGGCGCTCAGGAGCATCTGGACCAGGTGGTGGCGTCCGTCGATGTGCGCGCGTTCGTGCGCGAGGGCGGCGCGGAGCTGCTCGTCGTCGAGGGCGTCGAGGGCGCCCCGGGTGACGACGACGCGGGCCGGCCGGGCCGGGAGGCAGTAGACGGCGGCGACGGGGTGTTCGACGACGGTCGCGCCGTACGCGGGTGCCGGGCGGCCGATCAGGCGCAGCGTGTCGAGCTGCCGGCGGCGCTCGGCCCGCGCGGTCCGCGCGGTGCGCAGCAGCCAGAAGAGGGGCAGCGCGACGACGGCGCCCACGGCGGCGAGCCCGGCGGCGTCCCAGCCGTCCGGGCCGGCGGCGCTGTCGGCGAGTGTGCCGTGCGGGCCCAGTCCACAGGCGCTGAGCAGGCCGATCAGGCCGTCGTGCACGTGCCGGTCCGCCATCACGAGGTGGTGGGCGGCGAGCGCGGTGGAGACGACGAAGGTCAGCATCAGGAGCAGCCAGACGCCGACGGCGAGGGCGGGCGCGCGGTGGGCCCAGCGGGCGCGGGCCAGGTAGCGGGGGGAAGCGGCGCCGACGAGCAGGGCGTAGCCCGCCAGGACGGCGGAGGTGATCACGACTCGGCCCGGCGCCGGGCGGCACGGAGCGCGGCGCGCAGGGCCTCCACCTCGTCGGGGGTGATCTGCTCGACGAAGCTGGCCATCACCCCGGCGGTGTCGGGGCTGCCCTCCAGGGCGTCCTGCATCCGGGCGGCGGTGTACTGCTGGCGGGAGCAGGTGGGCTGGTAGAGCCAGGCCCGGCCGTCCTTCTCGCGGGTCAGCATGCCCTTGCCGTAGAGGATGTCGGCGACGGTCTTGACGGTGCTGTACGCGAGGGGCCGCTGCTTGGTGAGGTCGTTGAGGACCTCACGCGCGGTGGCGGGGCGGCCCCAGGACCACAGGCGGTCCATGATCTCCGCCTCCAGCTCGCCCAACTGACGCACGCCCGCTCCCTTCGGCACCGGCGGCCGCACCGTCGGGCCGCGGTCCCCCATCGTAATGGCGGGGCCCCGGGCGGCCGGACGGCATCCGGTGTCGCGGCGCCTCGGTGTCACGGCGTCTCGGTGTCACGCGCCTCACTGCCTCGTCGTCTCAGGGCGTGACGGCGTGCTCGGTGAACCGGCCGCAGCTCCGGAAGCCCAGGCGGCGGTAGACCGGCTCGCCGTCGGCCGACGCCTGGAGGACGGCGACGCGGTGGCCACGGTCGCGGGCGGTGCGCAGGGCCGCGAGGGTGATCGCCCCGCCGTAGCCTCGGCCGCGGTGGGCAGCCAGGGTGGAGACGTTGTAGAGGCCCGCGACCCCGGCGTGCAGGAACACCTCGGCGGAGCAGACCGCGCGGTCCTCCACGTAGCCGACCAGGTAGCGGGCCGGGCATCGGGCGGCGAGGGCCCGGGGGGCCGCCCGGGCGAAGAAGCGGCGGACGGTGTCGGCGGGCGGGTCCCAGTTCGCGGCGAGGACCGTGGCGTAGTCGGCGAGTTCGGCGGGGGTGGTCACGGGCCGGATGTCGAGCCCCGGGACGGCGGGCGGCGAGGTGTCGCCCAGGGCGGCCCACATCGCCGTCTCGTGCTCGGACGCGGGGAGTCCGGCCGCCGCGAGCCGCGCGCCGAGGTCGGCGGGGGTGGAGGCGGGCCCGACCCACCAGGAGAAGGGCCGCCCGGTGGCGGCCAGCGTCCGGGCCGTACCGGCGACGCGCGCGTCGGCGTCGGCGGGGGTGAGGCGGGCGGCGGCGACGATGTTGAAGGTGTCGTCGTCGAACCCGCTGTCCGCGACGAGCAGGTCCCCGGTGTCGGTGACGGTGGCGCCCGTCATGCCACGGTGGAGGTGACAGGCGTGCTCCGCCAGATTCCGCTCCATCCGGTCCACGAGGTCCGGCAGGTCGGGGTGGTCCGGGCCGTTCGGAAGATCCATCGGTTCCTGCGGGCCCATCGGGTCCTGCGGGTCCTGCGGGTCCTGCGGGTCCTGCGGGTCTTGTGGGTCCATCTGCTCGGCGCCCTCGGGAAGGTATTCGTTCACAGGAAGCGATCCCAGCACGTCCGGGCGCCGGGCGCACCCGAGAATCCCCTGCCTGCCCCCCCTGCTTCCCCTCCCCCTCTTCCCCTCCCCCTGGCCACCCCCTACGACCGGCGCCGGTACTCGCGCGCGCTCTTCGGGTGCCGGGCGCAGGTCCACACGCCGTGCGGGCAGTAGTCGGCGAGCGACTCGTAGAGCGGGCGCTGGGCGCGGAACCAGTCGAGCATCCCCTTCACGTACGCCGGGTCGTCGCCGTTGCGGAAGAGCCCCCACTCCGGGTAGGAGACGCGCTTGCGGTGCCGCTTGGCGAAGTCGACCTGGTCGCGCAGTCCGTACGGCTCGTCGACCTGGCGGCGGAAAGAGGTGCCGCGCGGCTGGTCGTAGGCGTCCATGCCGATGACGTCCACGTACGCGTCGCCCGGATAGCAGCGGGTCCAGGGGATGGCGTCGCGGCCGCGGCTGGGCGCGAAGTCGAAGCGGAAGCGCTGGCCGGGGACGGCGCGCATGGCCCGGACGATCCGGCGCCAGTAGGCCTGCCACTGCGCCGGGGCGGGGTGGCAGCGGTGGGTGTAGGTGATGCCGTTCATCTCCCAGCCGAGCACCAGGACGCTGTCGCCGAGCCGCTGGCGTACGAGGCGCTGGGCGAGGACCCGGAAGTGCGCGTCGTTGCGTCCGCTCGCGCCCGCCTTGAGCAGCGCGACGACGCGCCGGTCGGACAGCCCGGCCTCGCTGCGGTCGAGCATGGGCACGTTCAGGACGAGGACCCGGCCGGGGCGCGCGGCGCGCCAGGCGGACCAGGGGCGCAGGAAGGCCTCGGGGCCCTCGATGCTGACCCAGTCGTCCCCCGGGAGGTAGGTCCGCCCGGCCTGGAGCGCCCCGTGGCCGCGCCAGCTCTCGAAGCGCCGCAGCCGGGCGACGCCCTCGGCGCCGGAGCCGAGGAACACCCCGTGCAGGGTGGTGGCGGTGGCCCGGGGCGGCTTGGCGTCGCCGACGTGCTCCGGGGTGGGCGCGGCCAAGGAGCCCAGGACGAGGGCGCCCACCACCCAGGGAACGACGCCGCCGCGCACCCGCCGTACCAACGGCACCTCCCTCGGGACCTGACCGATCATCAGCGTAGGCGCGACCGGGGAGGCCCGCACGCGCGGGACGGCGCTCAGGGGGCGGCGCGCGGGCTCCTCTTGATCCCGCGCGGACGGCAGGGCACCGTGGGGGCATGACATGGACAGCGCCGCCGGTCGTGCGCCGGCAGGAACTCAGGGCGCTCGGTGCCGTGGACGAGCGCCGGATGCTGGAGGGCTGGCTGCGCCGGCACCGGGAGACCCTGCTCGCCAAGTGCGCGGGACTGGACGCGGACCAGCTCGCCAGGGCCGCGGTGGAGCCCTCCGGGCTCACGCTGCTGGGCCTGGTGCGGCATATGGCGGAGGTGGAGCGGTTCTGGTTCCGCCGTTCGTTCGCCCGGGAGGCGGTCGGGCCGGTGTTCACCGGTCCCGGGGACGGCGACGAGGGGCTCGCCGGGATCGACCCGGCCCACGCGGAGCGCGATTTCGGGCGTTTTCTGGCCGAGGTGGAGGCGTGCGACGCGGCTGCCGCCGGGCGCGGCCTGGACGAGACCTTCGACTCGGCCGCCGGAGTCCCGCTCAGCCTCCGCTTCGTCTACACCTTGATGATCCAGGAGTACGCGCGCCACAACGGCCACGCCGACCTCCTGCGCGAGCGGACGGACGGGGCGACCGGGGACTGACCGGGTCGCCCCGCGCGGGACGGCGACGCGAGGCGCGGCGATTCGGAATCGGTGATTCAGGAATCGGCCGTCCAGCCGTCGTCGAGGTCGATCGTCCAGGTGTCCCCGACCGCCCGCCGGAGCCGGACGAGTTCCGCGACGGCGGCGACCGGAGCCGGCGCGTCGGCCAGGCGCAGCGGGGCGGCGGGGACGCCCCGCCGGGTGTAGGTCGGGAGTACGCCGTCGCAGGTGAAGGCGTGCAGCGGCGGTACGGGGTCGTCGGCGAACCAGCCGGGGCGGTGCGCCTCGGCCCAGGCCGCCGCCGCGTCGATCCGGTCCAGGTGCGCGAGCAGCGCCACGGGGGCGGGGCCGTGGCTGAACTGGACCAGGAGCCCGTCGGTGTCCACCGCCCACCAGTCCCAGGTGAAGCCGGGGCGCGGGTGGCGCAGGCGGGACGTCACCGGCGCACCGCGCCTTCGGCCGCAGGGGCGCCGGAGGCCGCCGTGGGGCCGAGGGCCGCCGTGGCGTCGGAGGCCGCCGTGGAGCCGAGGGCCGCCGTGACACCGAGGGCCGCCGTGGCGTCCGCGCCCCCACCGTCCAGGTACCCCGGCGTCGCGAGGAGGCGGCTCGGCCAGCGGGTGCGGGTCTCGCGGGCGTGCAGGGTGAGGGCCGCGCGGGGGGCGACGCTGTCGAAGCCGTGGAAGGCGCCCGGCCAGACGTGGAGTTCGGCCTGGCCGCCCGAGCGCCACAGGGTGGCGGCGTAGGCCACGCACTCGTCGCGGAAGGTCTCCGCCGAGCCGACCTCGATGTACGCCGGGGGCAGTCCGGTCAGCTCGGCGGCCCGCGCGGGCGCCGCGTACGGCGGCAGGTCGGGGGCGCCGTGCCGGTCGCCGAGGAGGGCGCGCCAGGCGGTCGCGTTGGAGGTCCGGTCCCAGGTGTCGACGCCGGCCATCTGGTGGCTGGAGAAGGTGTCGCCTCGGTCGTCGAGCATCGGCGACAGCAGGAGCTGACCGATCGGGGCGGGGCCGCCTCGGTCGCGGGTGAGCAGGGCCAGGGCCGCGGCGAGGCCGCCGCCCGCGCTCTTGCCGCCGATGACGATGCGGCCGGGGTCGATGCCGAGCTGGGCGGCGTGCTCGGCCGCCCAGACCAGCCCGGCGTAGCAGTCCTCCAGCGGTGCGGGGTGGCGGGCCTCCGGGGCCAGGCGGTAGGCGGCCGAGAGGACCGCCAGCCCCAGCGGCTGTGCCCAGGCGCGGAGGAGCCCCGGGACGACCGACCGGGCGTTGCCCATGATCATGCCGCCGCCGTGCAGGTAGTAGAGCAGCGGGAGGGGACCGACGGTGCCGGTGGGGCGGGCGCTGACGAGGGTGAGTTCGGGTGCTCCGGGCGGGCCGGGCACGCGGGTTTCCGCGAGCTCGAAGCGGCCATCCGCGCGGAGCTCGTCGAGCGTGGGCCGGGGGCGGGCCGCAGCGTCGCGCGCCAGGCGGGCGGCGAGGTTCTCGGGGGTGTAGGGCTCCCGCGCGCCCTCGCCCAAGGCGGCGAGGGCCGCGCCGAGTTCGGGGTCGAAGGGGGGCGTGGGGGCGGGGTGGGCGGCGGCCGTCATGGAGGCAGTATCCCGGGGCGCGTACAGTGACCGCGGCGCGGCGTGACGATCGGGAGTATCCATGACCGCGGTGAGCCTTGAGCACACGACCGTCCCCGCCGACGCGGGTGAGGTGACCCTGCTGATAGCCCGGCGGGTCGAGCCCGGCCACGAAGCCGCGTTCGAGCGGTGGGCGAGGGGCATCCTCGACACCGCCGCCGCTTTCCCCGGCCACCTCGGCTACGGTCTGTTCCGCTCGTCCGGCGGCGACGCCCCCTGGTTCCTCGTGCACCGGTTCCGGGACGCGGAGGCGTGTCGGGTGTGGCAGGAGTCGCCGGAGCGGGCGGCGTGGTTCGCGAACTGCGAGGGCCACCACCACACGGAGATCGCGCGGCGGGAGCTGACCGGGATGGAGACGTGGTTCGCGAAGCCAGGCTCGACCCGTCCGGCGCCACCGAGGTGGAAGATGGCGATCAGCGCGACCGTGGCGATCTATCCGGTCTCGCTGCTCGGCGGCCTGTTCCTGGCGCCCCGCCTGACGGGGCTGCCGCTGCCGCTGAGCGCCCTGCTCACCGCCTGCGTCTTCAACGTCCTGATGACCTACGTGACGATGCCGGCGGTGAGCAGGCTGCTGCGCGGCTGGCTCGGCCGCTAGGACCTGCCGGTCACGCCCCCGCCCGCCCCGCGACGCCTGGCATGCCCTAGGACGCGCCCCGGGCCTCGCGTCCGGCGGCGCGCAGGGTCGCGGTGGCCGCGGTCCCGGCGACGACGCCCCAGGTCAGGGCGGCCGGTACGCCGTTGCCAAGGTCGCCGAGGGCGCTCAGCGGCGCGTAGCCCGGGTCCGCACCGGCGAGCGCGGCGCGCAGCGCCTGGCCCGCCAGCAGGGCCGACACGGTCGCGCCGACGGCCCCGGCGGCCATCGCGGGGACGGTGACCCGGGTGAGGAGCCCCGGCAGGAGCCGCAGCGCCCACCAGACGAGGACGAGCACCAGCACGTCGACGGCCCGGTACAGCGCCCATTCCCCGAGCGGTCCGGTGACGGGGGCGGTCCAGCCGCCGAGCAGCAGCCACTGGCGGAGCAGGTCGCCCGGCTGGTCGAGGAAGCCGCCCGGGGACGGCGCCGACTGGATGACGGTGGCGATCCCGTCGTACGACAGGACGAGCAGCGACAGCGCGACGGCGGCCGTCCCGGCGGTGGCGGCGCGGCGGGCCGGGCCGGCCGGGACGGGGGTACGGGGCGGGATGCCGGCCCCCTTGGCGGCGACCCGGGCGACGAGCACGGTCACGGCCGCCGCCACGAGGGCCGCCAACACGAGCACCTGCCGCCCGGAGCCGAGCATGCCGGCGAGCTGGGGCAGGAAGCGGTAACTGCCGCGCCCGCCGGAGGCGATGAGCCACGGCGCGGAGAGCCCGACGGCGAGGGTGCCGGCCACCGCGCCCCAGCCCCAGAGCGCGAGCAGGGTGGCGGGCAGCCGGCCGTGGACCGGGGGCAGTCGGCGGAGCAGGAGCAGGGCGCCGGGGAGGAAGAAGGCGAAGACCGCGCAGAAGCGGATCTGCAGGGCTGTGGCGTGCAGCGAGCGGTAGCGGTCGGCGTCGGCGAAGCCGGCGCTTCCCCCGGCACCGTCCGCCATGCCCCCGTCCGCCGCGTCCCCGCCCGCCGTGCCGCCGGGCGCCGCGTCCCCGCCCGTCGTGCCCCCGGGCGTCTGGCTGCCGGGGCGGAGGGCGTCCGGCGGGTCGTATACCCAGGGGGCGAGCCAGTGGTCGAGTTCGGCGGCCGTTCCGGCGCCGAGGGTGTCGCCGCTGCCGGGCAGCCGGAGGGCGGCGCTGCTCGCGCCCGCCCACCAGAGCAAGGCGGTGAGCAGCAGCGCTCCGGCCAGCGTGGGTATCAGCGCGCGTCCGTATGTCATGTCTCGTCCCCCGTCCGCCGGGCGCGTCCCGTGACGCGCCCGGTCCGTGGAGGGTACGGGGCGCGCCCCGCGCGGGGGCGGGCGGGGACACCGGGTGGCGCGCGCGGGGCGGAGGCGCCTTGCGGAGCGGACCGCGCGCGGACTATCTTGCATTGCATGGTTCCTGGTGAAGCAATGAACGAGACGGGGGGCCGGGTTCCCAGTCAGCTCCGCAAGGGGGTGCTGGAGCACTGCGTCCTCGCACTGCTCAGGGACGGGCCGAGGTACGGGGTCGAGCTGCTGTCCGAGCTCTCCTCGGTCAGCGTCATGACCACCAGTCAGGGCACGATCTACCCCCTGCTGTCGCGGCTGCGCCGCGAGGGGTTCGTCGAGACCGAGCTGCGCGAGTCGCCCAGCGGGCCGCCGCGCCGCTACTACACGCTGACCGCCCTCGGACGGGCGGCCCTCACCGAGTTCACCCAGGCGTGGCCGTCCTTCCGGGACGCCGTCGACCACTTTCTCAACGACCCGCAGGGGGATTCCGCATGAACGCCACCGACCACCCGCTGGTGACCGCCTATCTCGACGCCGTCGCCCGCGAGACCGCCGCCCTGCCCGCCGAGCGCCGGGCCGAGCTCCTGGCCGACCTGCGCGAGCACGTCGAGGTCAGCGGTGCCGACTCGGACGACGAGGTCCGCGCGGTGCTGGCGGGCCTCGGCGACCCCCGCGCCGTGGCCGCCTCCGCGCTGGCCGAGGAGCCGCACGTCCTGCTGGCCCCGGCGGCCCCGCCCGTCAGCCGCACGCGCGTCCGGGTCACCGTCGGACTGCTGGCCCTGTCGGGGCTGCTGTCGGCGCTCAACGCCTTCGTGGGGGCGGCGGCCCTGATCATCGGTCTCGTACTGCTGTGGGGCTCGCCGGTGTGGAACGGGCGCCAGAAGACGATCGCCACGGTCAGCTGCGCGATCGTCCCGTTCGCCCTGGTCGTCGGCGGGCTGCTGCTGGCCGGCGGGCGCATGGGGCCGACGGAGGTGCTGCTGATCCTCGCCGTCTCGCTGATCGCACCGGTCGTCGGCGCCACCACCCTGCTGCGCGGCGCCCGGCGCTGACGCCCTCCCCCCGACGCCCGGCGCTGACGCCCGGCGTTGAGCGCTCAGCCCGGGCGCTCAGCCGACGACGATGCAGAACGGGTGCCCCGCAGGGTCGGTGAGCACTCGCCAGCGCTCCTCGTGCGGCTGCCGCTCCGGCTTTCCCGCGCCCAGTTCCAGCAGGCGCGCCTCCGCCTCGTCCAGATCGGCGACGTCGAAGCAGAGGTGGAGTTGCTGGGGGACGTCCGGTTCCGGCCAGGTCGGGGGGCGGTGGCCGTCGACCCGCTGGAAGCCGATGATCATCCCGTTCGCCGACCGCAGGCTCGCGAAGCCGTCGTCGGAGCGGGGGTGCGGTTCGAGTCCGGTGACCTCCTGATAGAAGGCGGCGAGGGCCCTCGGCTCGGCGCAGTCGAGCGTGATCGCGCTCAGCTTCAGGAGCGGGGACATGGCACCTCCGGACGTTCGGCGTCGCTGGCCCGTCCACCCTAGGGGTGGACGGGCGTTCGGCCGTCAGGGGTAGGCGACCAGGTTGGCGACGTTGGTGCCGGTGTCGGAGGGGCCGCCCCGGTCGTTCACGACGTGGCGGATGGTGCCGGTGCCGCCCAGGGAGACGGTCACCATGTCGCGGAAGCGGATGCCGGGGCCGGCCGGGGTCTCGATGGCGCGTTCCGCCGTCACGCGCGGGTCGACGTTGAAGTAGCAGTAGCTGCCGAGGCCGTACGCCTGGTGGGTGGTGACGGTGTCCGCGACCTTGTAGGCGGCGTAGCCGCGCGTGGCGCCGTTCATCCACGCCGCCTGGTTCGGCGGGTCGTAGGGCATCTCGTTCTGGTAGAAGTACGTCCGGCCGCCGTTCCCGTTCCAGACGGTCTGGTACTTCTGGTAGTGCTCGACGAACAGGCCGTACATCGTCACGTCGTCGCCGTTGACGACGAGTCCGGTGTCGGCCGTGTTGACGGTCCAGCCGACACCGCTGCCGTGGTCGGCGCGCCAGATCCACAGGTGGTCGCCGATCACGTGGTCGCTGTTGACGACGAGACTCGTGGTGGCCTTGCCGACGCCCGCGCCGCCGACGCGCACGTACACGTCGTGCAGCGAGGTCGGGTTCGCCGCGTGGGAGGCGGCGGAGCCGGGCGGGCCGACCTCCAGCAGGGTCGGCGAGTTCACCGGTCCGGCGTCGAAGAGGAGCCCGGCGAGCTTCACGCCGTCGACGTCGGCGACGGTCATGGCGGTGACGCCGTTGTCGGGGACGAGGGTGGCCAGGCCGAGGCCGAGGACCACGGTGTCGGGGCGGGTGATCCGCAGGGTCTGGTCGAGGTGGTAGACGCCCGGTGTGACCAGCAGGTTCCTGCCGGCGGCGAGCGCCGCGTTGAGCTGGGCGGCGGTCGCGCCCGGCTTCACGACGAAGAAGGCGTCCATGCCGAGCGAGGTCCCGGCGGGGGTGCCGGACGCCCAGCTCGTGGCGGTGGAGTCGGTCCGCGTGGCGGGCACGAACACCTTGTAGGCGCCGGCGCCGTCCACGTACAGGAACGGCTTCTCGCGCACGACCGGGGTGCGGTCGACGGTCGTGTAGGGCGGGCTGGGGAAGCTGGTGGCGGGGACGCCCTGGCTGCCGACGAAGACCATGTTCCAGTTGGCTCCGGTCCAGCCGCCGAGCTGCGCGTTGCGGGTGAGCCACTGCTGCTGGGTGCCGGAGCGGACCTGGCCGTCGACCTTGGTGTCGGCGAGGAAGCCGCCGCTGGACCAGCCGCCGTCGCTGAGCTCCAGGTTGCCCCGGACGTGCATCCGGCGGTACGCGGACGCCTGCGAGACGGCCCAGCGGTCGGTGCCGCCGGTGGGGGTGACGGACAGGTTCTCGGCGCCGCGCCAGAAGTTCTGCGTGGCGTTCTGCGGCGGGAACCAGTCGGCCTCCGCGTGCACCGCGCCGTTGATCGTCACCGCGTCCGGGGACTGGCCGAGGCCGAGGACCTGGGTGTAGAAGCCGACGTTGACATCGTTGGCATAGCTGCCCGGCTTGAACAGCACCGCGTACCGCTGCGCGCCGAACTGGTTGGTCTCCTGGCTTCGGAAGATGGCGTCGAGGCGGCTCTGGACCGTCGCGGACGGCATCGACGGGTCGAAGACGGCGACGTTCGGGCCGAGGTCGACGTCGCCGGGCGGGAGCTGGGCGGCGGTCACCTGGAAGCGCTGGGCGGCCGTCCCGTTGCAGGTGTACTGCGCGAGCTGGACGCCGTCGGCCGTGGCGGCGGCGGGGACGTCGAGGCACTTGCCGCTGTTGCGGTTGACGAACCGGTAGGCCCCTCCCCCGTCGTCGACGGCCCGCCACTGCTGGTTGAGCCCGCCGCCGTAGGTCCACAGCTGGACGGGGGCGTTGTCGGCCGTGGAGACGTCCTTGACGTCGACGACCTGCGCGGAGTCGTTGCGGTTGCCGATCCGCAGAAAGCCGTCGGAGGTCGGGGTGAGCGCCCACTGCTGGGCGGCGGTGCCGTTGCAGTCGTACTGCTGCACGGCGGTGCCGTCGACGGTGGCGGCGGCGCGGGCGTCCAGGCACTTGCCGCTGCCGGCGTTGGTCACGGTCGCCCAGCCGGTGGGCAGCGCGGCGGCCTGGGCGACGGCCGGGCGGGGGGTGAGCCCGACGAGGGCGGAGGCCAGCAGGGCACCGAGCGCGAGGGCGGTGGCGAGACCGGGCCGCCGGGACGGAGACGAGGACGACGGCATGTGCGGCATGTGGGGCATGTGTGGCGTACGAGGTACACGAGGTGCACGGCGCGTACGGGGTGTACGGGGCATACGGGGGCCTTTCTCGGAGTACGTGTGGGGCCGGTGGTCCGAGGAGGAACTGAGGCGTGAGTGAACTGCCGCGACGGCCCGCCGTCAAGACCTCGCGCGTTCACCTCCTGAACGCGCAACTCCCCGAACCAGCCGCGTAGTTCAATTCCAGCCGGTTCTGTCGTGAACTCTTGACGCCACAGCCTCGGGCGGCACTTCCGCGCCGGGCGGCGGAATCCGGAACGGCGGGGGCGATTTGCCGCCATCGCACCACGAAAGGGAGTTTCGGCGGTACTGTGTTCTCAGGCCCGGCCCCGTACCTCCCCCGTGTACGAGGCCGGGCCCTTCTCATGCCCGGAGCGCCCGGAGGGTGCGAAGCGGCCCCGGGCCGCGTGCGGGCGAAACCGGCGCATCAGGGTGCCCGGCACCCGCGCGGGCGAATGGACGATCTCGTTCCGGTGGATTGGCCGAACTGTGCGTAGACCAGATAGGTGCCTGAGGCATGTAGTGGAGACGGCAACCCACGTCAGAGCCACCGATTCGCCCTTGCGAGGCCCCCCATGACGGAAGCCGTTGCGTTCCCGCAGGACCGGACCTGCCCCTACCACCCGCCCACCGCCTACGACCCCTTGCGCGAGGACCGCCCGCTGTCGCGGGTCACCCTCTGGGACGGGCGCTCCGTGTGGGCTGTGACCGGCCACGCGACCGCCCGGGCGCTGCTGTCCGATCCGCGGCTGTCCACCGACTCCACCCGCCCGGACTTCCCGCTGCCGACCGAGCGGGCCGCCGCCCTGCGCAGGTCGCGCCGGGCCGCGCTGCTCGGCTGGGACGATCCCGAGCACAACGTCCAGCGCCGGATGCTGATCCCCAGCTTCACGCTCAAGCGCGCCGAGCGGCTGCGGCCCCGCATCCAGGAGACCGTGGACGGGCTGCTCGACGCGATGGAGGCGGCGGGGCCGCCGGCCGAGCTGGTCGGCGCGTTCGCGCTGCCGGTGCCCTCGATCGTGATCTGCGACCTGCTGGGCGTGCCGTACGAGGACCACGACTTCTTCGAGGCGCAGTCGCGGCGGCTGCTGCGCGGCCCGACCGGCGCGGACACCGAGGAGGCGCTGGCGCAGCTGGAGGGCTACCTCGGCGACCTGATCGAGCACAAGCGGGCCAAGCCAGGCGAGGGGGTGCTGGACGACCTGGTGGCCCGGCAGCTCCAGGACGGCGGGCCGGACCGCGACGAGCTGGTACAGCTCGCCACGATCCTGCTGGTCGCCGGGCACGAGACCACCGCGAACATGATCTCCCTCGGCACGTACACGCTGCTGCGCCACCCGGAGCGGATGGCCGAACTCCGGGCGGACCCCGGGCTGGTGCCTTCCGCCGTGGAGGAGCTGCTGCGCTTCCTGTCGATCGCGGACGGGCTGCTGCGGGTGGCGCGCGAGGACGTGGAGATCGGCGGCACGGTGATCCGCGCGGGCGAGGGGGTGGTGTTCTCCACCTCCGTGATCAACCGGGACGGCACCGCCTATCCGGACGCGGACGCGCTGGACTGGGACCGCCCGTCCCGGCACCACCTGGCCTTCGGCTTCGGCATCCACCAGTGCCTGGGGCAGAACCTGGCGCGCGCCGAGATGGAGATCGCCCTCGGGACCCTGCTGCGGCGGCTGCCGGGGCTGCGGCTCGCCGCGCCGGCGGAGGAGATCCCGTTCAAGCCGGGCGACACGATCCAGGGGATGCTCGAACTCCCCGTCACATGGTGAAAGGACCCGCACGGATGCGCATCTCGATCGACGGGGACATCTGCATCGGCGCCGGACAGTGCGCGCTGACCTCGCCCGGCTTCTTCACCCAGGACGACGACGGCTTCGGCACGGTCGTCGAGGGCCGTGAGGCGGGCGCCGACGGCCCGATGGTCCGCGAGGCGGCACGGGCCTGCCCGGTCCGGGCGATCACGGTCGAGGAGGAGTAGGACCGGCGGAGCGCTCGTCCCGCCCCGTCCGGCCGCGCACCGCTTCCCGCCGCGCGGCCGGACGGGCGCAGGGGTCTTTCGGCGCCTCCGGCACGCGTCGAGAGATCGTGATCCATGCACCTGGGCCGAGGCGCGGACCGAGTGTTCGACGTACTCAAGGACGACTCCCCCGGCGTGCCGGACCATCGCGTTGCGTCCGGTCGGCACCTCCTGGGACCCGCGAGCAGTTCGCCGCCGTGGGCGTCGGGGAGCGCGGGCAGTCCGTCGAGGTCGTCGACGAGCACCGTGCCCTGGACGGCGCGGAACGGCGCCAGCGCCTCCTCGGTGCCCGCGACCAGCAGGAAGCCGCTGATGACGGCCACTTGGGTCTGCCCGCGACGCGCTCGACCTTCGCTACCCGCTGCTCCTGACGGCCGTTCTCGACGAGCTCGCGGGGACCGGATCCGGCCACTGAAGCCCCGTCGACTGTCCATCCCGGCGCACGGCGGGCCGCGCTTTGGCCACCGCGTCAGGAGTGCGCCCGGCGGCCGGCCCGCATGATCGTCCCACCAGCGAGAACGAGAAGGTGTGCGTCCATGTCGACCGAGATCAAGGTCCGTCCCGCAGCCCCCGAGGACTTCGCGCAGTGGCGCGCCCTCTACCGCGGCTACGCCGACTTCTACCGGGTCCAGCAGACCGAGGAGGCCGCCGGGACGGTCTGGGCGTGGATCCACGACGCCGCGCACGAGGTGCGTGCCCTGGTCGCCGAGGACGCGGCCGGGCGGCTCGTCGGACTCGCGCACTACCGGCCCTTCGCCCGCCCGCTCTCGGCGACGACCGGCTGTTTCCTGGACGACCTGTTCGTCGCGCCGCAGAGCCGGGGTTCGGGCGCCGCCGACGCGCTGCTCGCGGCGCTGCGCGGGCTCGCCGCCGAGCGCGGCTGGAGCGTCGTGCGCTGGATCACCGCAGACGACAACCACCGCGCCCGAGGGAAGTACGACCAGGTGGCGACGCGCACGATGTGGGTCACGTACGACATGACGCCGGGCTCCTGAGAGGGCGGGACCACAGCCCGCCCCCTCCCTCTTCCGGAAACCGCTACCCGGCCGCCCGCCGCGCCTCGCGGGCGAAGTCGCGGAGCGTCTTGGGCGCCCACGCGTATGAAGCGCGTACCGGGGCCGCGCAGCCCCAGGACCAGGGGGATGACGCTCGGCTCACGGGGAGCCCACCGGGGCGCGGCCATCGTGACCGTCGCCCTGGCTCTTCTCTTCTGGTACGGCGAACTCGTCGCTGGTACGGCGAACTCGTCGCTCCGGGCATCGTCAGCGAAGTCCGTCCGCTGCGGTTCGCCGCAGCTCGCGCAGGGGTGTACGCCGGTGGGCCTCACTCGGCGCGCGCCTCCTTGAGGCGGGGCGCGCCGGGCCCGGTTGCCGGGGCCGCCGGGCGGGTCCGGGCGGTCAGCGGGGCGACGAGGAGCGGCTGGGCGGCGGCGAGGGCGAGGGCGAGGAGTGCCGTCGCGGTCCACAGGGCGGTCGCGCCGAAGCGGTCCAGGAGTTGGGTCGCGGTGATCGGGGCGGCCGTGGTGGCGATGCCCCAGCTGACGCCGTACGAGGCGAGGTAGCGGTCCGAGCCGCCGGGCGGGGCCAGCGCGGCCACCACGCCGAACACCCGGCCGAGCACGAACACTTCCCCGAGGCTCCAGAGTCCGGTGCCGACGAGGAACCCGGGCAGGGACGACGCGAGAGCGTATCCGGCCAGTCCCAGCGCCATGAGGACGTAGCCGAGCGCGAGCGCCGCCGGGTCGGACAGGGCGGCGATCCGGCGCAGCCGGAGGGCCGGCTGGGCGGCGACGACGATCACGGCCGAGGCGGTGAACAGCAGCCCCGCGTCGGCGGGTCGGAGGCCGCGGATACCGAGGGTCAGCGGCAGTCCCATGACGACCTGCATGGCCAGCAGCGCGAAGACCGTGCCGCAGCCGAACACGGCCCACAGCGCCCGGTCCCGCCAGGGGTGGACCGGGGCGCCTCCCGCCGCGCGGTCCTCGGCCGGGCGGCGGAGGTGGTCGGCGGGCAGCACGAGGCGCAGGGCCAGGGCGCAGACGAGGCAGGTCACCGCGTCGACGACGAAGAGCCAGCGCAGGTCCCATCGGCCCACGGCCGCCGCGATCAGGCCGGCGCCGGTGCCGGCGACCGCGAGCGCGGCGTTGAGCAGGCTGAACGCGCGGACCCGGTCGGCCGGGCCGACGGCGTCGGCGATCATGGCCTGGCTCGGCGGCTCGTACAGCTCGAAGGCGAGGCCGAGGACGACGGCGACGACCGCGACCTGGAGCAGCGAGTCGGCCGCGGCGATGGCCAGTTGCGCGACCGCGCAGCCGGTGAGGCCGAGGACGATGGTGCGGCGGCGCCCGAGGAGGACCGCGAGGCGCCCCCCGGCCAGCCGCGAGGGGATGGTCGCGAGGCCGAACGCGGCCGAGAGCAGCCCGGCGGTGGTCATGCTCGCGCCGAAGTCGCCGCTGATCAGGACGGTCAGGAAGGGCAGCGAGAAGGCGCCCAGCTTGTTGACCGCCCGCGCGACCACCAGCGCCCACACGAGCCTCGGCATCGCCGCCCCCTGTACGTAACCATCGAATCGAGTAACGTCAGTGACGAATCAGACCATCGAAGGGGTGACTGGTCAAGTGATGTTCGACAGTCACGTGGCGGTGCTGCTGGATCAGGCGGTGGCGCTCGTGAACGCGTTGACGGACGGCGAGGCGCGCGGGCGCGCCCATCCCGCCCCCCGGGGCGCGCAGCGCACGGCGGCGATCGACGAGGCGGTGCCGCGCGCGGCGTCCTCGCTCCCCCGCGCGCTGGACGCGGCGGAGGCGGACCAGCTGGCCGCCGCCGCGGTGCGGATGCGCGCGGTGTTCCGGGCGGTACGGGACGGGGACCTGGACGCGGCGGCCGTCGAGGTGAACGCCCTGCTCCTGGACAGCGGCGCCCGGCCGCACCTGGACCGGCGCGCGGGCGAGCCCTGGCGGCTGCACTTCCACGGCGCCGACGAGACCTTCGCGACGGGCACCACCGCCGCCTGCGCCACCGCGCTCGCGCTGGCGGTGGGCGGCAGCCTGGCCGGCCGACTCGGGGTCTGCCACGCCGAGCGCTGCGACCGGGTCTACGTGGACGCCTCGCGCAACGGCGCGCGGCAGTTCTGCTCGACGGCCTGCCAGAACCGCGCCAAGGCCGCGGCCTTCCGGGCGCGGCAGGGCGCGGCGGGGCGCTGAGCGCCGGTTCCCGGGGCTCGGCCCACTGAGGGCTCGGCCCACTCGGGGCTCAGCCCACTCGGGGCTCAGCCCACTCGGGGCTTGAGCCACCCGGCACGGGCCACCGGGGGCGGCTCCACCGAGGCTCGCCCCCCGAGCTCGAACCCCCAGGCTCACCTCCCGGGCTCGCCCCCTTGGCTCCGCCCCCTTGGCTCCGCCCCCTTGGCTCGACCCACAGGCTCGCTCCCCGGGCGCCCCCGGGGTGCTCGTCAGAAGGGCCTGCGGCCCGGGCGGTTGCCCTGGGGCCGGCCGCGTCCGGTGCGGCGGCGGCCCGCGGGCGGGGTCGGCGCCTCGTCTCCGGCGGCTCCCGGCGAGGAGAAGCCGACCGCGACCGGCGGCGGGCCGGCGGGCGCGGCGGGGGCCGCGGCGCGGGTGCCGCCGGGGCCGGACTGGGGGGCGACGGTCCGGCCGCCCGCGAGGACGGTGGCGTGCGTGATGAGGGGCGCGCAGGCCTGGCAGATCTCGGCGAGCGTCCAGATCTCGGCCACGGCCGGGTTGTGGATGAGGACGAGCAGGGTCGTGCCCGTGCAGCTGGCGCGGGCGGTGTGGTGGCGGCAGCCGCTCGCCCCGCACGCGCAGGCGGCGCTCGGGCGCGGGCTGGCGAGGCGCGCGTGGGCGCGGGCGTGTTCGCCCGCGAAGACGCGCAGGGCCGCGATGTCCCTGGACCTCGCGGGCATACGGCAGCCTTCCGTCGTGCAGCTGACGGTGGCGGAGTGGTCCGGGTGGCCGGTGAGTCGGACCGTCCAGGTCCGGCCCGGGACACGTGATCCGGGAAGCATGGTCAACGCGCGCGTGTCCGTTCGAATGAGAGGGGTGTTGGTCATGGTTTTACCCCGAAGGGGGCGGAGGTTCACATCCGGGGCCCGACATCCCTGGCCGAGGTCGTCCGGTCGGCCGATTCGGGCGGGGTACGCGGGGGCCGCCGGTGACACACGATCGTCATACCCCGTGCATGGATCGCCGGACGGCCTCGCCCCATGATCGACGCTACCGCGCGGGACGGTCCCGCCGGGCCGCCGCCCTCCCCGAAGGAGCCGCCCCATGCCCAGTCGTCGCCGCTTCCTCGCCGGTTCGGCCGCCGCCACGGCCGGTCTCGGCGTGCTTCCTGGGGCGCTCTCCCCCTCCGTCGCCTCGGCGGCCGGGCCGGCCTCCGAAGCGGAGCCCTCCGGGGCGGGCGGCACGGCCGACCGGCCGCCGAACCTGGTCCTCGTGCTCGCCGACGACCTCGGCTACGGCGAGCTCGGGGCGTACGGACAGCGGCTGATCCGCACCCCGCGCCTCGACCGGCTGGCCGCCGAGGGGCTGCGCTTCACCGACTCCTACTCGACGGCCGCGGTCTGCGCCCCGTCCCGCTGCTCCCTGCTGACCGGGCTGCACACCGGGCACGCCACCGTGCGGGCCAACCCGTCCGGGGCGCAGGGCGCGCTCACCGCCGCCGACACCACGTTCGCGCAGGTGCTGCGGGCGCGCGGCTACCGCACGGGCGTCATCGGGAAGTGGGGCTTCGGTCCGGAGGCCGGCGGCCAGGACAGCCATCCGAACGCCCGGGGCTTCGAGGAGTTCTACGGCTACATCGACCACGGGCACGCCCACCAGTACTACCCCGAGTACCTGTGGCACAACGGCGCCAAGGAGCCGATCCCGGCCAACGCGGGCGGCGCGCGGGCCGTGTACGCGCCCGACCTGATCCGGCAGCGGGCGCTGGACTTCCTCGACCGGCACGCGGCCGAACCGTTCCTGCTGCTGCTCACCCCGACCGTCCCGCACGCCCCCAGCGACGTCCCCGGCACCGGCGCGTACGCGGGGACCGGCTGGAGCACCGCGAACAAGGGCCACGCGGCGCAGGTCACGCTCTTCGACACGCTCGTCGGCGACGTGGTCGACCGGCTGCGCGCGCTGGGCCTCGACGGGGACACCGTCCTGCTGGTCACCAGCGACAACGGGCCGCACGAGGAGGGCGGGGTCGACCCCGATCTGTTCGACGCCAACGGGCCGCTGCGCGGCTACAAGCGGAACCTGTACGAGGGCGGTGTCCGCGTCCCGCTCCTCGCCTGGGGACCCGGGCGGGTGCGGCCGGGCACCAGCGACCGGCCCACCTCCCTCACCGATGTGCTGCCCACCCTCGCGGAGCTCGGCGGGGCGCCCGCGCCCTCCGACGTCGACGGCCTGTCCGTCGCCCCGCTGCTCACCGGCGCCGCCGCGCCCGCCCGCCACGACCACCTCTACTGGTTCCGCGACGAGAGCGGCGTCACCGCCCGCGCCAACGCGCAGGACAGGCAGCGCGCCGGCTGGCTCGCCGAGGCACTGCGCAAGGAGAACTACAAGGCCGTCCGCTTCGCCCCGGTCCGCGACCACGCGCTGCCCGACGCGCGGTGGCAGGTGGAGCTGTACGACCTGGCCGCGGACCCCGGCGAGACCCGGGACCTGGCCGCCGAGCGGCCGTCCACGGCGGACGAGCTCGTCGCCCTGATGCGCTCCTCCTGGCGGGACGCCTATCCGCGCACGCCCTTCGGCGCCGCGCTCGCGCTGCCCCCGCTCGCCGTGCCCGGGCAGCCCTTCGCCGTGACGGCCACGCTCGCCAACGGCTCCTCCCGGCCCTGGGACTCCGCCGCGCTCACCCTGCGCGCGCCCGCCGGCTGGACCGTGACCCCGGCCTCGGCGGCCACCGCCGACCGGCTCGCCTCGGGGGCCCGGCTCACCGCCGCCTGGCAGGTCACCGCGCCCGCCGGGGCGGCCCCGGGCGGGGCGTGGACGCTCACCGCCGAGGGCACGGCGCTCGCGCCCGGCGGGCCGGTGCGGTACGCGGCCGGCGGGACCGTGCCGACGCCGCCGCCCGCGCCGGCCGCCGACGCCTACCTCTCCGACCTGGCCTGGATCTCCGCCGTCAACGGCTGGGGCCCGGTCGAGCGGGACGCCTCGAACGGGAAGAACGCGGCCGGAGACGGCACCCCGATCGCCTTCGGCGGCACCGTGTACGCCAAGGGCCTCGGCACCCACGCGTACAGCGAGATCGCCTACCACCTGGGCGGCGCCGCGCGGCGGTTCACCGCCCTCGTCGGCATCGACGACTTCTCGGCCCGGCAGAGCTCCCTGGGCGCCACCCGCGCCACGGTCTACGGGGACGACCGGCCGCTCCTGACCACCCCGACGCTGACCGCGGCGACCGGGCCCGTCCCGGTCGACGTGGACGTGCGCGGGGTGCGGGTCCTGCGCCTGGTCGTGGCCGACGCGAACGGCCGTACGTCCTTCGACCACACCTCCTGGGCGCTGGCCCGGGTCACGGTGGGCTGACCGGGCGGCCCGCCGACGCCCCCGGGCGGTGCGCGTGACGCCCCTCGGCCGCGTGGGGCGCGCGCGGGCTCGCACTCCGGCACGTAGCCCCGGGGCGTGCGCCCACAGTGATCCTTCACGCCGGTCGGCGGGGGTGACATTCCGTTGAGGCGCCGCTCCCTCCCCGCCCATCCTGGTCCGCATGACGAAGCATCAGCGGTGGGGCAGGGCGGCGGTCGTCGGCGGGAGTTACGCGGGGCTCGTGACCGCGCGGGTGCTCGCCGACTTCTTCGACGAGGTCGTCGTGCTCGAACGGGACCCGGTGGACGCGGACACCGGCAGCCATCCGGGGGCGCCGCAGGGCTATCACGCGCACGCCATGCTGGCCAAGGGCGGCGAGGTCCTGGAGAAGCTGTTCCCGGGGCTGCGCCGGGAGCTGAGCGAGGCGGGCGCGCCGGTCTTCGACTACGGGGAGGGCATGGACTTCCTCCAGCCCGCCGGCACCGCGCCCCGTGCCCGCACGGGCGTCGAGATCCAGACCTTCACCCGGGACGGCCTGGAACGGCGGCTGCGGGCCCGGGTGCTGGCGCTGCCGCAGGTGACCTCGATGCCCGCGACCTCGTGCACGGGGCTGCTGCGGGACGGGCGCGGCCGGGTGGCCGGCCTCGCGTACCGGCCGGCCGGCGGCGAGGGCACGGAGCCGCCGGCCGAGCTGGCGGCCGACCTCGTGGTCGACGCCTCGGGCCGGTCGAGCGCGCTGGAGAAGTGGCTGGGCGACCTGGGCGTGAGCGTGCCGCCGATGCGCACGGTGAAGGCGAAGGTCACGTACACCTCGATGAACTTCGACCGGCCCGAGCAGGGGCATCCGGACTACTTCGTCGCCTACGAGATGCTCTTCGCGCCGAAGATCGCGCGCGCCGGGGTGCTGCTGGCGGTGGAGGGCGGCCGGTGGACGTGCTCGCTCTTCGGTTTCCAGCAGCAGCCGCCGACCGACGACGCCGGATACCTGGACTTCGCCCAGTCGCTGCGCAACCCGCACCTGGCGGAGCAGCTGAAGCGGCGCGAGACCCAGGAGCCGACGTACCGCTACACCAACGTGGACAACCGCTGGCGGCCGTACCACCGGGTGAAGGACTGGCCCGAGGGGCTCATCGCGGTGGGCGACGCGGTCTGCGTCTTCAATCCGGTGTACGGGCAGGGGCTGACGGTGGCCGCGATGGAGGCCGAGCTGCTGGGCGGGCTGCTCGCCCGGCGGCGGGCGTCCGGGCGCGGGCTCGCCGGGGCCGCGCGCGACTTCCAGCGGCGGGTGGGGCGGCTGGTGCTCACGCCGTGGACGCTGTCGACCAACTCGGACCTGATGTGGAACCCGGCCGGGCAGCCGGCGGGCGCCCGCTTCGCGCACTGGTACAACAGCCGGCTGTTCCGGGTGGCGGTGCGGGATCCGGAGGTGTGGGCGCGGTTCGTGCGGGTGGTGAACATGACGGCGTCCCCGGCCGTGCTGTTCCACCCGGCGGTCGCGGCGAAGGTGCTGGCGAGCGCGGTCAGGCCGGGTCCGGGCGGCCGGGGGCGGTAGGCGCGGCGAGGCCCGCGAGGTAGCCGTCGAGCAGGGCGACCTGTCGCTCGGGGGCGAATTCGGCGGGGGCGAAGAGGGCCTGGACGACGAGGCCGAGCGCGAAGGACTGGGCGCCGGCGGCGAGGTCGTCCGGGTCGCCCGGGGGCAGTTCGCCGAGCTCCTGGGCGTGGGCGACGCGCTCGGCGAGGCGGGTGCGGCTGCGCCCGTACTTCCCGGCGTAGTCCTCGGTGAGGGCCGGGTCGGCGAGGGCGGTGTCCCAGGAGGAGACCCAGATCCGGTTGCTCGCGGTGGCCTCGGCGGTGAGCGGCAGGATGTCGAGCAGGGCGCTGCGCAGGGCGGCGAGGCCGGGGCCCGCGGCGCGCCGGGGGCGGGCGGCGGTGCGCGTGTCGAGCAGGTCGAGGGCGTGTGCGACGAGGTCGCGCTTGGCCGGGAAGTAGTGGGTCAGCAGGCCGGTGGTGGCGCCGAGCTCGGCCGCGACGGCGCGCAGGGTGAGGCCGTGGAAGCCGTGCGCGGCGAGGACGCGCCAGACGGCCTCGGAGACGTCCCGGCGGCGGGCTTCGTGATCGCCCTTGGTGCGTGGCATCCTGCTACGGTACATAACCGTAACGCTTGTTGTGTGAATGGGGTCGCCATGTTCTCCCTCCCGCTGCGGGACGGTGCCGTGCTCCGTCCGCTGGAGGTCCACCACGCCGAGGAGTTCGCCGCCCACATGGGCCGGGCGCGCGAGCACATCCGGCCGTGGGTCGGCGCGGGCTTCCTGTCCTCGGACGTCGAGGGCGCGCGGGGCACGCTGCGCCGGTACGCGGACCGCCTGGCCGGGGACGGCGGACGCCTGTTCGGCATATGGCTGGACGGGACGCTGGTCGGCGGCGTGATGTTCACGGACTTCTCGACGGCGACGGAGCTGTGCGAGGTCGGCTGCTGGCTGGAGCCCGGCGCCGAGGGCAAGGGCCTGATCACGCCGGCCTGCGAGCTGCTGCTGGACTGGGCCCTGGTCGAGCGCGGGCTGCACCGCGCGGAGTGGCACTGCCGGGCGGACAACGCGCGCAGCGCGGCGGTGGCGGAGCGGCTCGGGATGACCCTGGAGGGCGTGAACCGCGAGACCTGGTCGTACGGGGGCGTCCGTCACGACAAGCAGGTGTGGGCGGTGCTCGCGCCGGAGTGGCGGGCCCGCCGGGGGCTCTGACGTCCCGGACTCCGGCACCCCCGGCGGCGGATCCGCCGAGGGCGCCGGCCGGGGGCGTCAGCCGGTGATCGAGAAGGACTCCCCGTAGACGCTCCAGTACAGCGGGGTATCGAGGGAGAGGTTGCCCTCGTTGAGGAAGCGGCGCTGGGCGGTGCTGACCCGGGTGGTGTCGCTGTGCGCCTCCTCCTTGCGCATCTCCTCCTCACGGGCGTCGAGGAAGGCCTTCAGGTACGCCTTCTCGTCGCCGCCCCGGGCGGGCGGGAGCGCCCGCGAGAGGGCGACCGAGCGGATGCCGCGGAAGCCGTCCTCGCCGTGCATGACGGCGGCGTCGTAGTACGCGAACTGGCCGAGCGCCCGCAGGCCGTCCTGCTTGGCCTGGGAGACCGCGGGGTTGAAGTAGACGCGGTCGCGCTCCTCCTCCTGGGTCTGCTGGAAGACGGCGTCCTGGGCGGCCTGGCGCCAGGCGTTCGGGAAGCCGGGGTCGAGCCCCTGGTGGGAGTCGGTGCCGTTCACGGCGCGCAGCGCGGGCAGGTAGGAGGCGAGCGGGTTGGACGGCTTCTTGGCGGTGTAGCGCTCGACCAGGTCGAGCATGTCGCCGGTGCCGGAGCAGAAGCCGATGATGCCGGCGGTGTAGCCGCGCCCGTCGCCGATGTCCTCGATGTAGGCGAACTGGGCGCGCCAGTCCAGCGAGGAGTTCTCGAAGGAGGAGACCAGCTTCATGGCGACCTCCTTCTTGCGGGGGTCGTCGAGGTTGGTGCCGGTGGACGGCGGCGTGGTGGTGCCGCCGGAGCCGTAGGCCTCCACCTCCCACAGCGAGTAGCCGTAGGTGGTGGCGCGCTGGGTGCCGAAGACCCGCAGGTAGCGGCCGGTGCCGTTGACGGCGAGGTCGTCGGTCGCGCCGTCGCCGGAGGAGGTGGCGTAGAGCTGGCGCCAGGTGGAGCCGTCGTCGGAGAGTTCGACGCGGTAGGACTTGGCGTACGCGGCCTCCCACTTGAGGACGACGCGCTTCACCTCGGTCGAGGGGCCGAGGTCGATCCGGATCCACTGGTTGTCCACGCCCTCGGCGCTGGCCCAGCGGGTGGTGGCGGAGCCGTCGACGGCCTTGGCCCCGGCGTAGCCGCTGCCCTCCGTGGAGGAGGTGGCGACCGGGCGGCCCTGGGCGAGGTTGCCGGCGGCCGCGGTGGTGGCGGCTCCGGCGGTGGTGGCGGCGAGGAGCGCGGCGGCCGCGGGGACCAGGACGCCGGTGGCGGCGACGGCGAGCGCGGCGGAGCGGCGGCGCCGGAGCGCGTGGCTGGTGGGGGGCATGTCACTCCATCGTGGTGAATCGATGATTGTTAGGAAAGCTTCCTAACGTCGGGGTGAGGCGAGAGTAGGGGGTGGCATCCCGGGGCGCAAGAGGTCTGGCCGAAGCCCGAGTTGACGGGCTCGCGCGTGTGCGGAGGGTGCGGGCCGCCGGGCCCGGTAGGGTCGCGCCATCCCCGCACGCGCCACGGGACGCGCGAGCGGCACGGGAAGAGCACGGGGGTCACATGAAGCGCGCGGTCGTCCTGGGCGGGAGCTACGCGGGCCTGTTCGCGGCCCGCGTACTGAGCGGGTACGCCGAGGAGGTCGTCGTCCTCGACGCCGACACCATCGGCGAGGACGGGCTCGGCCGGCTCGCGCCCCAGCGGCGCCAGCTGCACGCGCTGCTCGCCATGGGGCACGCGCGCCTCGAGCGGTGGTTCCCGGGGCTGACCCAGGAGCTCGTCGCGGCCGGGGCGCGCCTCGGCGAGGGCGACGACGTGCGGTTCTACGTGGACGGCCGGCTGAAGGCGCCGGCCGAGGGGACCCGGATGCTCGGCGTCACCCGCCCCTTCCTGGAGAGCCGGATCCGCCGCCGGGTCGCGGCCCTCCCCGGCGTCCGCCTCGTCGCCGGGGAGGCGGCCCGGGGCCTCGTCGTCGAGCGGAACCGCGTCGGCGGGGTGCTCACCGCGTCCGGGGAGGTCCTCGGCGCGGAGTTCGTCGTGGACGCCATGGGCCGCTCCAGCCGGCTCGGCGAGTGGCTGGAGCGGACGGGCTGGGAGCGGGCGCCGCTGGGCCGGATGCGGATCGACCTCGGCTATGCCACGGCGACCTTCCGGCGCGGCGGGGAACTGGGCGGCACCGTGATCGCCCACTCGACGCCCGGCCCCGCGAGCGGCTACCTGCCCACCGTGACCGAACCGGGCGGGCTCACCGCCGTCGAGGGCGACCGCTGGTCGGTGGTGCTCGCCGGGTACGCGGACCTGCGGCCGGGCACCGACCCGGAGGAGTTCCGGAGCCGGATGCGCCGGTGCGTCGAGCCGCTGCGGACGGTCGCGGACGCGTGCGAGATGACCGGCGCGGTGGAGACCTTCCACTTCGCCGAGAGCCGGCGGCGGGACTATCTGCGGCTGCCCCGCTTCCCCGGCGGCCTCGTGGTCGTCGGCGACGCGCTGGCCAGCGTCAACCCGGTGTACGGGCAGGGGCTGACGCTCGCCGCCCTCCAGGCCGACTCGCTCGCCGCGCACCTGCGGTCGGGCGCCGCCCCGCACGCACCCGCGCGGGGCTACTTCCGCCGCGCGGCGGCCTTCGTCGACGCCGCCTGGCAGCTCTCCACCACAGCGGACCTCGCCCAGCCGCACGTCGAGGGGCCGTATCCGCGCGGGTACCGGCTGCTGCGGTGGGCGGGCGACCGGATCACCGAGGCGTCGGTGCTTGACCCGGTCGTGAACACTACGTACATGAACGTGATCAACATGGTGGAACACCCGCGCGCCCTCACCCGGCCCGGCACGCTGCTGCGCACGGCCCGCGTCCTCGCGGGCGCCAGGGGCCGGCGATGACCGGGACCGTCCCCGGGACGGCGCTGCGCCCGTGGGACGAGGGTGACGCGGACGTCCTCGTACGACACCACGCCGACCCCGAGATGCGCCGCTGGCTCGCCACCCACCTCGATTCGGTGGAGCAGGCACGCGTCTGGGTCGCGGAGCAGCGGCGGGGCCGAGCGGACGGCACGCGGGTCGCGTTCGCGGTGGTGGAACCCCCGGCGGCCCAGGATGTCCCGGAGGCCGAGACGGGAGCGGCGGCGGGGGCGCCGGTGGGGCACGTCGCCCTGTCGCGCCACGCGGACGTGGTGCGCGTCGGGTACTGGACGGCGCCCTCCGCGCGGGGGCGCGGGACGGCCTCCCGCGCGCTGGCGCTGGCCGCCGCGTGGGCGGCGGGGGCGCCGGACAGCCCGTTCGCGGGGCGTCCGCTGGAACTGCTGCACGCGGTCGGCAACGAGGCCTCGTGCCGTACGGCCCTGTCGGCCGGCTTCCGGGCCGCCGGGGAGCTGCCCGCCGCCCCGCCCGGCCGGCCCCGGGCCATGCACCGGCACATGTGCGCCCCGGCGTGACGACGGCCCCCGCCCGCGGGGAGCGCGGGCGGGGGCCGGCCGCCGTCAGCCCTGGCGGGCCTTCGAGCGGGGGTCCTTCTTGTTGATCACGAACGTCCGGCCCCGGCGGCGGACCACCTGCGCGCCGGGCTTCGACTTGAGCGCGTGGAGGGAGTTGCGAACCTTCATCGTCAGCGGACCTCACGGAAGTCGACGTGTGCCGCCACGACCGGGTCGTACTTGCGCAGGACCAGACGGTCGGGGTCGTTCTGGCGGTTCTTGCGGGTCACATAGGTGACGCCGGTGCCGGCGGTGGACCGGAGGGTGACCACCGGGCGCTGGGTGGTGCGGGCCATGCTGTGCTCCTTCCGGCCGACAGGCCCCGAGATCGATTGAGTCGGGCATGTCAGCTTCGTCCGGTGTAACAGGCGTCCCGTCCCGCCCATTCCCGGCGCCGCCTCCTCACCCGGCGGGGCGCTCCCCCGGCCGGTCCGTGACCGCCCTGGCCAGGACGGCGCTGCCGCCGAGGACGGTGCCGGCCGGGCCCGCCGCCGCCGGAGCCGTCAGCACCGTGCGCTGCCCGAGGAAGGCCGAGGTCTTCCGGTCGAAGATCCACTGGAGCTGCTCGCCATGGGCGGTACGGGCCACGGCGACGCCCTCGCGTCCCGCCGCGTCCGTCGCGGTCGGCAGCACGGTGGTGCCCGGGATCCGCGCGGCGGCCCCGTACAGCGCGGCCGTCACCTTCGGCGGCGCCCACGTCTCGGCGAGCAGGGTGCCGATGGCGGCGAAGGCCCGCTGGTCCGGGTCGGCCCCGGCCGAGTCGGTGCGGGTCTGCGCGTAGACCAGGCTCAGCAGGGCCGCCGGGTCCGTCGGCAGCGAGGCGACGAAGGTGTGCGTCGGGTCGGTGACCGAGGCGGCGGGGCCGCCGCCGGGCGCCTCGCGGGGCGTCGCGCCCCGGTGGTCGAGCGTGTAGACGGGCCCCCGGGCGCCGAGCACGCTGTCGGGCGAGCCCTGTTCGCGCAGCAGGCCCTCGCGGCTGCCGTCGGCGGAGAGCCAGACCTGCCGCCGGTGGGCCGGGGGCAGCGTGGCGGGCCCGCCGTCGGCGCCGCGGGCCGCGTAGGAGACCAGGCTCTCGACGTACACGAACTGCTCGGGGCGCGCCCGCGCCATCGGGGCGGCCGCCGCGGCGAGCGCGGCCCGCGCCAGGACCTGGCCCGAACCGGAGGCGGCGGCCCCCGTGTACGGGGCGGGGGCGGGCGGCACGGGCGACTCCCCGGCGACCACGACCAGGGCGACGGCGGTCACGGCGGCGGTGCAGGCCATCGCCGGGAACGCGAAGCGCGGGAGCCGGCGGCGGGCGCGGAGGGTACCGGGGGCCTCGGCCGCGTTCAGGACGCGGTGCTTGACCGCCTGGCGGCGCGGCGGGGTCAGCTCCGGCACCTCGGGGGGCGGCAGCAGCGCGGTGAGCTCGGCACGGAGGGCTTCGTCGGAGGGCGTGTTCACAGCGAGTTCTCCGGAGCGGGACGGCGCACGCCGACGGCGGCGCGGAGGGGGACGGGGGTGGGGACGGGAGCGGAGGTGGGGACGGGGGTGGAGACGGCAGCGGAGGTGGGGACGAGGGTGCGAGTGCGGGCCTTGGTGCGGGCCGGTGTCGGAGTGGTGGGTGCGGACACGGGCGCGGGCGCGGGTGGCGTGACGGATGGGCATGGTGTCGTGGTGCGGGAGGCGGGGGCCGCTGGGGCGGAGGGCGCGCCCGGGTGCGTGGCGGCGGTCGCCGACGGTCCGCGCCGGGCCTTCCGGACCGCTTTGAGCTCCGCGTCGGCCAGGGCCCGGAGGCGGTCGCGGGCGCGGGAGAGGCGGGAGCGGACGGTGCCGACCGGGATGCCCAGGGCCTCGCCCGCCGCCGCGTAGTCGAGCCCGGCCCACACCACCAGGGCGAAGACCTCGCGGTCGCGGCGACGCAGGCGCGTCAGGGCCGCGCGGGCGGCGGCCAGTTGCTCCGTGTCGTACAGGCGCGTGACCACCTCGTCGGCGAAGTCGGGGAGCACGCCCCGGTCGGCGATCCGAGCCAGGGCGGTGTCACGGCGGCGGGCCTCGCGGGCGGTGCCGCGCAGGATGTTGGTCGCGATGCCGAGCAGCCAGGGGCGCAGCCCGTCGCCCTCGGGCCGCAGTCGCTCGCGGCAGCGCCAGGCTTCCAGGAAGGTGGCGGACACGACGTCCTCCGCCGCCGCCTGGTCGCCGCAGACGCGCAGCGCGTACCGGTACAGGACCTTCGCGTGTTCGTCGTAGGCGTCGCCGAGCGCCGCGGTGTCCCCGGCCCGGAAACGATTCCTCATAGGTGATTCCACATGAAGCACTGGCCGCCGGTTCGCGCCGGTTCCGGTGACCTGCGCCACATCCGCCGCATCTGCCTCAGGGGCCCCGCCCGCACCACCGGCCGCGTGTGGCGCAGGTCACGGGAACGGGGCCGCCCGTCCGCCCAGTACTGGTCATGAACAACATCGTCACGAAGCGCCCCACCCGCCGGACCCTGCTGCGCGGGCTCACCCTCGCCGCCGCCGGGACCTGCCTCCCCGCCGTCGCCGCCGGGGCCGCCGCACCGGCCGCCGCCTCGGGCGGCGCCCCCGCCGAGACGTACACGCTGACGCTCGTCCACCTCGGGCGGACCGGCGAGCAGACCACCGACTACGTGACCAGTGTCGCGGGCGTCTCCGGTGCCGCCGCCGGGTTCAGCGAGCGGCTGCGCGAGCAGACGGCCGGGACCGTCACCCTCCGCGTCCCCAAGGGGCGTTATCTGCTGGACTCCGCGATCAGCGTGTTCGACCCGCGGATCGAGACGGACTGGATCGTGCGGCCGAGGCTGGACGTCGACGGCGACACGACCGTCGTCTTCGACCCCCGCACCGCGCTCCCGATGGACGTGCGGCCGCCGGAGACCGGGGCCGAGATGCGGCTGGGCGGGGTGCTCGTCGAGGTCGCGCACGAGGGCGGCACCGCGTACGCGCACCTCATCAACAACACGCCGGCCCTGCGGATGGCGCACCAGGGCCCGGCGGCCGAACCCGGTTCGGTGCGGCAGTGGGTGGACGCGTACTGGAAGGGCGAGAAGCAGTGGTACGCCCTCGGCTACTCCTTCGTCTCCGACCGGGCCCTGACCGGCCTGGTGCGCCGCCCGATGGCGTCCGAACTGGGCACGCTCACGGTCCGCGCGCCCGCGCCGGCGACCGGGCCGGGGTACGGCTTCCTCTCGCTCGAACCGTCCGGTCCGACCGTCGCCACGCTGCCCGATCCGCTCCTGGTCCCGGGGAGCACCACGTTCCTGGCGTCCCCCGAGCGCGGGTCCTGGAGCGTCGGCTACAGCACCCCCCGGGTGACGGACGACTCCGCGCCGACCGTCTACGAGGCGCCCGCGGTCCGGGTCCGGGCCGGCGCCACGACGCTCGTCACCTTCGACACGCCGGTCTTCGGCCCCGCCCTCGACCCGAGGCCCGGGGCGCGGCCGGCGGGCCTGCGCACCGGGAACACCCTCGCCCTCGACCTGTCCCTGCTCGCCGACGGCGAGGGGCACCTGTCGCGGGACCCGCTCTTCGAGGGGGCGAGCACCACCCTGCACCGCGACGGAGTGCCGGTCGGCACCGTGCGCGGCACACCGGGGAAGGCCGAGTTCGCCGTGCCGTCCTCGCGCGCCGACTACCGGCTCTCGACGACCGCCGCCCGTCCGGGCGGCCGGGTCACGGCCGCCTGGACCTTCTCCTCGGCGGCGACGGCTGCCCCCGCCGGACTCCCGCTCAGCGTCGTCCGGTTCGCGCCCGCACTGCGGCCGGACGGCACGGCCGCGCCGTACACCACCTCGCTGGTGCCGGTGACCGTGGCGGGCGCGGCCGCCTCGGCGGGTGTGCGGAGCCTCGCCGTGTCGGTCTCCACCGACGCCGGGACCACCTGGAACCGGGTGGCGATGACGGGGGGCAAGGCCTGCGTGCGGACGCCCGGACCGGGCCGGGCGGTGTCGCTGCGCGCCGAGCTCACGGACGCCGCGGGCAACACGCTCGTCCAGACGCAGCTCGGCGCGTACCGGGTGACCTCGGGCTGACCCCTACGGATCAGCGGCCCGCACCCCCCTCCCCGGATTCCTCCTCCCCGGCTTCCTCGGCGTCGGCTTCCTCGGCGTCGGCTTCCTCGGCGTCGGCGCCGAGGAAGCCGGGGAGGTCGGGGAGGTCGAGCACGTCGAGCCGCATCCCCGCGAGCCGTTCGGGTTCCGCGATGACCTCGATCCCGGTGATCAGGCCGTCCGTCACCGCGAAGGTGAGCACCAGGGCCAGGCGGCCCAGGGGCGCCATCGCCAGGCCGGCCGTGCCGTCGACGAGGGCGACGCCGGTGAAGCGGGCGCGGCCCATGGCCGCCATCGCGCCCTGCGCGACGGTGCGGCCGCCCCGGATGACGACCGGCTCGGGCGTCGGGACGACGCGGCGGTCGGCGTGCAGCACGACGTCCGGGTGGAGCAGGGAGACCAGCGCGGCGAGGTCGCCGCCTCGGGTCGCGGCGAGGAACGCGTCGACGGCCGTCCGCCGCCTGGCCAGGTCGGCCGCGCCCGCCGGGGCGGGGGCCGTCCCGCCCTTGACCCTGCGCCGGGCGCGGCTGGCGAGCTGCCGGACGGCGGCCGTGTTGCGCTCCAGGAGCGGGGCGATGTCCTCGAAGGGCACGGCGAACATGTCGTGCAGGACGAAGGCGAGGCGTTCGGCCGGGGCGAGGGTGTCGAGCACGACGAGGAGGGCGACGCCGACGGAGTCGGCCATCAGCGCCTCCTCCTCCGGGTCGCCGCCCGCCCGGCCGGAGCCGTCGGGCCGGTCGCCCCCGGGCTCGCGGAGCAGGTCGTCCAGGGCGTCCTCGCGGCGCCGGTCCCGGGACCTCAGCAGGTTGAGGCAGACGCGGGAGACCACGGTCGTGAGCCAGCCGCCGAGGTTGTCGACGCCCTGGATCCCGGCGGCGTCCGCGCGCAGCCACGCCTCCTGGAGGGCGTCCTCTGCTTCGGCGAGCGAGCCGAGCATCCGGTAGGCCACCGCCCGCAGGTGCCCCCGGTCCGCCTCGAACCGCCGGGCGAGGAGCTCGCTCTCCCCGCTCTTCCGCGTACGCTCGGTGTGCTCCATGGGCGTCCCCCGCTCGATGCCGTCCCGTCGGCCGTTCATGATCACGGCCGATCGGCACGACGCATCATGACAGCAGGGCGGTTCACCCGGCGGCGACGGGGGTCCCCTGGTGGTAGTACAGGCGCCAGCCGGCGTCGCCCTCCCCCTTCCGCCAGATCGAGCTGCGGCGCGCCCGGCGGCCGTCGATGCGCGTCTCGTACGTCACGTGCACGAGGTCCGGCGCGAGCAGCACCCCGCGGAGCTCCGAGGGCTCGAACCGCGGGCCGTCCCGCCGCCCGCCGTCGAGCTCGGGGAGTTCGGCCAGCATCTCCTCGTAGGTCCAGCGCCGTCCGGAGGCGCCGACCTCGACGAACTCCGGGTCGAAGAGGCGGCGGGCCTCGTCCCGGGAGCGGCGGACGGTGGGGTCGAGCAGGGCCAGTTCACCGGCGAGCGCGGCGGCGACCGCCTCGGCCCCGGCCTCGTCCCATCCTTCGTCCCGCGTCTGGTTCTCTTCGCGCATGGCCGCATCGTCTCCCGGAACGGGGCCGGGTTCCAGGGAATTTCGTACCGATGGGTAGGCGGGCGGGCGGTCTTGTTATACCTTCCGTCTCACAGCTTGCTAGACACGCTGTCTAATAAGGCGGCGTGCTCCCCGAGGTCACCAAGGAGCCGCAATCATGGCGAGCAGCACCGTCCGGCCGGCGGACCAGGCCGCGCCCTCCGAGCCCCCGGCCGAGCGCGAGGCGGCCCGGCGGCTGCTCGACTCCTCCGCCAAGCTGTCCTACGACCCGGCCGTCGAGGTGGACTGGGACACCCCCCTCGACGAGGACCACCACGGCATGAGCCCCGAGTGGAGCACCCTCTACGGCACCCGCTACTGGCAGGAGCTGACCGAGGCCCAGCGCCGCGAGCTCACCCGGCAGGAGTCCGCGTCGGTGGCCAGCACGGGCATCTGGTTCGAGATGATCCTCCAGCAGCTCGTCCTGCGTGACATGTACGCCAAGGACCCGACCGACCCGCGCTTCCAGTGGGCCCTGACCGAGATCGCCGACGAGTGCCGGCACTCGATCATGTTCGGGCGCGGCGCGGCCAAGCTCGGCGCCCCGGCCTACCGTCCGGGCCGCTTCGTCCTCGAACTCGGCCGCGTCTTCAAGACGCTCGCCGTCGGCGAGGCCGCGTACGCCTCGATCCTCGTCGCCGAGGAGGTGCTGGACGTCATGCAGCGCGACTGGATGCGCGACGAGCGGGTCGCCCCCTTCGTCCGCACGATCAACAACATCCACGTCGTCGAGGAGTCGCGGCACATGAAGTTCGCCCGCGAGGAGACCCGCGCCCGGCTGCGGCGGGCCGGGCCGCTGCGCCGCCACACGCAGGCGCTGGTCGTGGCCCTCGCCTCGTACTTCATCGTCACCAGCATGGTGAACCGCTCGGTGTACGCGAACGCCGGCCTCGACACGGACCGGGCGCTGGCCGAGGCGCGGGCCAACGAGCACCACAAGGCCCTGATGCGGTCGAGCTGCGCGGGACTGATGGAGTTCCTGGCCTCCTGCCGCCTCCTCACCCGCCCCGCGGTCGCCTTCTACCGGCGCGCCCACCTCATCTGACCTGCCCGAGACCGAGCGACGAGCGGACGACCGACGACGCCATGACGTACGCCATCACCCAGACCTGCTGCAACGACGCCACCTGCATCGCCGTCTGCCCGGTCAACTGCATCCATCCGACCCCGGACGAGCCGGACTTCGGGCGCACCGAGATGCTCTACATCGACCCCCGGTCCTGCATCGACTGCGGCGCCTGCGCCGACGCCTGCCCGGTCGACGCCATCTTCCCCGCCGACGCCCTCGCCCCCGGGCAGGAGGCGTACGCGGCCGTCAACGCGGGCTACTACGAGCGGCGCGGTCCGGAGCCCGAGGCCCCCGCCGGGCCGACCTTCCGCTCCTGGGGGCAGCCCTCGTTCGCGCGGAGCCTGCCCTCCGACTTCGCGCCGGTCCGGGTCGCCGTCGTCGGCACCGGGCCCGCCGGAATGTACGCGGCGGAAGACCTGCTCCTGCACACCGACGCCGAGGTGACGCTGGTCGACCGGCTGCCGGTGGCGGGCGGCCTCGTCCGGTACGGCGTCGCCCCCGACCACCCCGCGACCAAGCGGATCGGCGACACCTTCGCCCGCTTCCACAGCCACCCCCGGGTCCGCATGTACCTCGGCGTGACCGTCGGCACGGACGTGTCGGCGGAGGAGCTGGCCGCCCACCACGACGCCGTCGTCTACGCGGTGGGGGCGGCGGCCGACCGGCGGCTCGGCATCCCCGGCGAGGACCTGCCGGGCAGCCTCTCTGCGACCGGGTTCGTCGCCTGGTACAACGCGCACCCGGAGGTCGCGCCCGACACCGTGGACCTGTCGGGCACCGAACGGGTCGTGGTGGTCGGCACCGGCAACGTCGCCCTCGACGTGGCCCGCGTCCTCGTGACCGACCCGGAGGCCCTCGCCGCCACCGACATCGCCGACCACGCGCTCGCCGCCCTGCGCGCCTCCGCCGTCCGGGAGGTGGTGCTGCTCGCGCGGCGCGGCCCCGAGGACGCCTCCTGCACCTCCTCCGAACTGCTCGCCCTCGGCGGGCTGCCCGGGGTGCGGCTCGTCGTGGACACCCATGACGAGCGGACCTGGGCCGCCGTCGAGGCCGCCGCGCCCCACGAGAAGGCGGCGCTGCTGCGCGGGGCGGAGCGCGAGCGGGTGGACTGGTCCGCCCCGCCCCCGCCGGGACCGGAGCGGCGGATCGTCTTCCGCTTCCACTCCTCGCCCGAGGAGATCCTGCCCGGAGCGGTACGGGTGACGGGCACCGACCCGGCCGTGCCCACCGAGATCCCTGCGGGCACGGTGCTGCGGGCCGTCGGCTACCGGGGGATGCCCCTGGCGGGCCTGCCCTTCGACGAGGCGACCGGCACCGTGCCGCACGAGCGCGGGAGGGTGGCCGGCCGCCCCGGCACCTACGTGGTCGGCTGGATCAAGCGCGGGCCCTCGGGAGGCATCGGCGCCAACCGGACCTGCGCGGCGGAGACCGTGGGCACGCTCCTCGCCGACGCCGTGGCCGGGACGCTCCCGCCGCCCTCCGGCGGCGCCCGCGCCTTCGACCGGCTGGTGCGCCGCCGGACGAGGACGGTCGTCGACGCGCGCGGGCTCGCCGCCATCGAACGCGCCGAGCTCGCGCGCGGGGACGCGACCGGACGTCCCCGGGTCAAGCTGGGCACCGTCCCCGAACTGGTCGCGGCGGCGCGCGGCAGGCGCCGCCCGACCGGCTGACGCCCGCGCCCTGCTCCCGTCACGCGCGGGGCGCGGCGGGAGCCGGCCGGAGCCGTGCCAGGAGCCGGAGCGGCGGCCTCAGCCGGAGCCGGTGACCGCGCCCGTTCCGCGCCCGCGCCGGGTCCTGAACCGGGCCGCGAGGCCGTGCCGGGGCGCGCACAGCCAGACGGCGGCGAACAGGGCCGTGAGCACCACGACCACGGAGCCGCCGGCCGCCAGGTCGTACGCGTAACTCACGTACAGCCCGGCCAGACTCCCCAGGCAGCCGAGGACGGAGGCCAGCAGGGTCATCGCCCACAGCCGCTCGGTCAGCAGCCGGGCGGTGGCCGCCGGGGTGATGAGCAGGGCGAGGACCAGGATGTTGCCGACGGCCTCCAGCGACATCACGATCGTGGCCGTCACCACCACGTACAGCGTGAGGTCGAGCGGCAGCACCGGCAGCCCGGTGGCGCGGGCCGTCTCGCGGTCCAGGGTCACCGCCGTCAGCTCCTTGCGCAGGGCCAGCAGGACGGCGACGAGGACCGCGCCGATGACGGCGACCCGCAGGATGTCGCCTCCGTCGACGGCCAGCACCTGCCCGAAGAGGAACGAGGACAGGTCGGTCGTCCAGCTGTCCCTGGTGGAGACCAGCACGATGCCGAGACCGAAGGCGAAGGCGAAGAAGACCCCGATGACGGTGTCCTCCTTGAGCCGCCGGTTCTGTGAGACGAAGGCGATCAGGACGGCCGTGGCGAGCCCGGCCGCCGCCCCGCCGAGGAGCAGGTTGCCCTCGAAGGCGTAGGCCAGGGCCACCCCGGGGAACGCGGAGTGCGCGACGGCGTCGCCGATGAACGCCATGCCGCGCAGCACGACGTACACGCCCACCACCCCGCAGACCAGGCCGACGATCGCGGCGACCGCGAACGCGCGCCGCATGAACGGCAGGTGCCAGGGTTCGGCGAGCAGGGCCAGCAGCTCGTTCACGCGGCCGTCCCCGGTCGCTCCAGGCCGAAGGCGCGCAGCATCCGCTCGGAGTCGTCGAGCAGCCCGGGGCCGCCCTCGGCGACGACCGTGCGGTTCAGGAGGACGATCCGCGAGCAACTGCGGGCCGCCGCCGCGAGGTCGTGCGTGGTCATCAGCAGCCCGCGCCCCTCGGCGGCGAGCGTCCCGAAGAGCTCGCCCAGCAGTTCCCGGGTCGGCACGTCCACGCCGGTGAACGGCTCGTCGAGCAGCAGCAGCCGGGGCTCGGCCGCGAGGGCCCGCGCCACCAGCACGCGCTGGCGCTGGCCGCCGGAGAGCTCGCCGACCGGGCGGCGGCGGAGCTCCGTGAGGCCGGCCCGCTCCAGCGCCCGCGTGGCGGCGGCCCGGTCGCGGGCGCCGGGCCGCCGGAGCCAGCCGACGGCGCGGGTAAGTCCGCTGAGCACGGCCCCGGCGACGTCGATGGGGAAGTCCCAGGCGAACTCGTGCCGTTGGGGCACATAGCCGACCGGCCCCAGCGCCGCCACGGAGCCGCCGCTGACGCCGGTGAGGCCGAGCACGGCCCGCAGCAGGGTCGTCTTGCCCGCCCCGTTGGGCCCGAGCAGTCCGACGAACTCGCCGGGTCGGACGCTCAGCGAGGCGTCCTCCACCGCCGGGCGGCCGCCGAGGACGACGGAGACGGAGGAGACGCGGAGGAGGGGCGGCGGAGCGGACGCCGGGGCGGCGGGGGCCGGGATCGGGTGCTTCGTCATGCCGACCGCCTCCGCGCCGTCCGCACGGCCACCGCGCCCGCCGCCGCCATCACCAGGGCCGCCCCGCCGAGGAGCGCGGCGGAGCCCGCGCCGGTCGTGGCCAGGGAGCCGCCGGGCGCCGCCCCCGCGGGCGTACGGCCCTCCGGGCGCGCGTCCGGGGCGTCGTCCCCCGGTGCGGGCGGGGCGTCCGGGGCGGCGGAGGTGCCGGGGCCACCGCCGGGTGCGGGCCCGCCGTCCCCCACCTCGAAGGTCAGGGTCTCGGTGTCGCTCACCCGGGCGCCGTCCGCGCCGGTCGCGGACATCGCCACGGTCAGCCGGTAGGTGCCCTCCGCGCCGAAGGCCCAGCCGCCGTGCGCGTGCGAGTTCGGCGGCACCCGGAAGGCGTCCGGCACGCCGTCGGCGCTGTTGAAGCGGACCGTCGCGCCCGACAGGCCGTCGTAGTCGAACAGCGCGAACCGTCCCGGCCCCTCCGCCTTCACCAGCCGGAACTCCACGTCGCCGCGCGTGGCCCCGGCGGGCAGGTTGTCCGTGGACCAGCCCGGCCACAGCAGTCCCGGCCGCTGGACCTGGTCGAGCAGCCAGACCGGGTCGCCCGCCCGCCCGAGGAAGGCGAAGTGCGCGGCGGCGGGGATCTGCCGCCGGGCCGCCGCCCCGACCCGGAGCACCACCGAGGAGGGCTCGCGCCATACGGTCCGCCCGGGGACGGTGCCGTCCTTGATCTGGATGCCGAACCCGCCGTCCACGAGCCGGGCGGCGATGTCGACGTGCCCGTCGCCGAGGACCCGGCGGCCCGTCTCGGCCGGTGGCTCCGACCGGTCCGAGGCCACCGGCTCGACGGGGGCGACCGCGCGGGCGGCCCGCCGGGGGGCCGGGGCGCCGGTGGTCGCGGCGGGCGCGGGAACGGGCGCGGGAGCAGCGTGGGGACCGGATCCCGGCCCCGGGCCCGGCCCCTCCCCCTCTCCCCGCTCCCCGCCGTCGACGCGCACGGTGTGGCGGACCTCCGCCGAAGCGCCCGACGGGATCCGCGCGGTGAGCGTCAGCCGGTACGTGCCGGGGGCGTCGAAGACCCAGCGGTCCTCGCCCCGCCGGCCGGCCGGCAGCTCGCCGGCGTCGGGCAGCCCGTCGGCGCTGTCGAAGCGCACGAGGGCGTCCGCGCCCCCGGTGCCGGGCTCCAGGACCCGGACCCTGCCCGGCCCTTCGGCGGCGGTGAGCTCCCAGTGGACGGGCGCCCCGCCCGTGCCGGCCCGGGTGGTGTCCCAGGCGGCCGGTGTCTCCCAGCGCGTGACGCCGTCGGCGCCGGTGACCCGGTGCCCGGCGCCGAGCTCCAGGTCGCGGTCCGGGCCGAGGCCGAGCGCGTACCCGGTCGCCGTCGCGGTCAGCGTGACGGGGGCCAGGACGGGAGGCGCGGTCGTCTCCGGTGCCGAGGGGGCCGGAAGCGTCGCCCCCGTGCCCGCGAGGGCGAGGGCGCCCGCCGAGGCGAGGGCGGTCCTGGTGCGGTGGCCGAGCCTCATCGGGCTGCTCCCTTCGGGCCCAGGCAGCGGGCCAGTTCGTTCGCGTTGTGGCGCATCATCGCGACGTAGTCGTGGACCTCGTCGTCGAAGGAGTCGCCGTAGACGGTGCAGATGCCGACGCCCTCGTCCTCGGCGACCCGGCGCAGGACGTCGGCGCGGGCGGCGAGGTTGGGTTCGAGGAAGACGGCGGGAACGCGCCGTTCCCGGATGGTGTCGCGGAGCCGCGCCACCTCGGCGGCGCTCGGCTCCCGGCTCGGCACGGGCACGACGAATCCGGCCACCTCCAGGCCGTAGGCGTGGGCGAGGTAGCCGAAGGCGTCGTGCGTGGTGACCAGCCGCCGGCGCTCGGCGGGGATGCCCGCGAGGGTGCGGGCCACCTCCTCGTCGAGCCGGCCGAGGCGGGCCAGGTAGGCGGCGGCGTTGCGCTCGTAGGCGGCGCGGCCGGCCGGGTCGGCGCGGACGAGTTCGGCCTCGATCCGGCGCACGTACGCCTCGGCGTTGGCGACGTCCTGCCAGGTGTGCGGGTCCAGGTCGCCGTGGACGTGCTTGCCGACGACGGCCTGCGGGAGCCGCCACAGCGGCGCCCCCGGCGCGCCGAGGAAGCGGTACGGGCCCTCGCGCGGCACGGTCTCGCGCGCCCGGTCGGGGACGGACAGGACGACGGAGTCGGGCGGGTGGTGGGCGCGCCGCCCGGTCGCCGGGTCGTCGGAGCGCACCCGGACGGTGTGGCCGCGCGCGTCGAGGGCGATGTCGGCGTGCCCGCCGTCGAGCAGGGTCCGGCCGGTCACGGCCCGCGCCGCCGCCGCGCCGACGGCGAAGGTGACCGTGCCGCCGCCGATCGGGGCGCCGGTGCCGTCGAGCTTCTCGGTGCGGCCCTCGACGGTGAGCCGGTACGTACCGGGGGCGCTGAACGCCCAGTTGACGTGGGTGTGGGCCTCGGGCGGCAGCACGAAGGAGTCGGCGGCGTCGAGGCCGTCCGCCGAGTCGACGGTCACGGTCGGGGTGCCGAGCGTGTCGGTGAGGTAGACGCGCAGCTCGCCGGGGCCTTCGAGGCCGGTGACGGTGGTGCGGACCTGGCTGCCCTCGCCCGCGACCTCGCCCTCCACCGCCCAGCCGAGCCACAGGACGTCGAGCCCGAGGTCCTCCTTCAGTGCGATGACGGAGCCGCCGTACGGTTCGAGCTTCTCGCCGAGGGCGACCTTCGGGGTGCCGGCGGGGGCGTTGGTGTGGATCGTCTTCAGGATGCCGGGCTCCTCCAGGAGCAGCCCGTTGCTGAAGACGAGGTCCGAGCGGGCCACCCGGGCGGCGTCGCCAGGACTCGGCTCGTACGAGTGGGGGTCGCCGTGCGGCGGGACGACGGAGGCGACATCGACCCGGTCGCCGCCGACGTTGCGGACCAGGTCCGCGATGATCGCGGTGGTCGTGGACACGGTCGGCCCGGGGGCGCCGGGGCGCCCGGCCGAGGGCGCGGCGCAGCCGCTGCCGCCGAGCAGCAGGGCCCCGGCGAGCCCGGCGGCGACGACGGTGGTGGTGGTGGCAGAGGAAGAGGCGGCGGCGGTACGGGCAGGGCGGGGGCGGGGGCGGCGGCTCATCGGGCGCCCTTCTTCCCGCGTACGAGGACGAGGACGGCTCCGCCCGCGAGCAGCACGGCTCCGGCGATCCCGGCGGGCAGCGCGAGGCCCGCGCCGCTGGCGGCGAGACGCCCGGCACCGGCTCCGGCACCGGTCGGCGCGGGCTCGGGCGCGCCGGTCGGCATACGGCGCGGCCGGGCCGAGGGGCCGGGGCCGCCGGAGGCGGACACGGTCGGGGCCGGGGTCGGGGCCGAGGTCCCCCTAGGCGCCCCGGTAGGAGTCGGCGCAGGGCTCGTCGTCGGAGTCCGCGTCGGAGCGGGGCTCCCCGTCGACGGAGGCGTCGGGGACGGGGTCGGGGACGGGCCGCCGCCCGGCTCCGTGGGCCGGGGCGACTCCCCCGGGCCGTCGTCCTCCCCCTCCCCCGGCACCACCTTCGAGGCGTCGAGGTCGCCGACGGCCACGGCGAGGGTCTCGCGGTCGGAGACCTTCGCGCCGGAGGGCAGGGTGGCGGTCATCTCCAGGGTGACGCGGTAGACGCCCTCGGTGTCGAGGATCCACAGCGGGTGGGAGTGGCTGTAGGGGCGCAGCGCGACGCGGCCGGGGCCGGGCTTCGCGCCGTCGACGAGGACGTCGACGCGGACGCCGAGTTCGGGGTCGTCGGCCCACTGGCCGAGGACGAGGCGGCCGGGCCCGACGATCCTCGGGAAGCTCACCTCGACCGTTCCCGCGACGGCGGCGGGCAGGATCTCCATGGTGCTCCAGCCGGGCCACAGCAGCCCGTCCACGGAGGCGAAGTCCTTGTCCGCCCACAGGCGTCGGCCCGGTTCGCCGAGGCCCTCGAACTGGGGGACCTCCTCGCGGGGCGGGACGACGAGGGCGTGCCGGGGGTCGAAGTGGAGGACGACGTCCGAGGGTTGGCGCCAGATGGTCCGGCCGGGGACCGTGCCGTCCTTGATCATGAAGTCGAGCCGGCCGTCGCGGAGCCGGGCGGCGAGGTCGAGGTGGCCGCCGGACAGGACGGCCCGCTGCCCGGCGGGCGCCTCGGTCGGCGGCGGGGCGGCGGCGTGCGCGGGCGGCGGGGCGGCGAGCGGGAGGAGGACCGCCGCGACGGCGGCGGCGGTGAGGGCGGGGCGTGGCACGAGTGGGACCCGCATGGCGGGGCGGCTCCTTCGGCGGGGCGGACGGCGGGGCGGACGGGCCGCCGGGGGCGGTCGGCGGGGTGCGCGGACCGCCCCCGGCGCGGGGGTCAGCCGACCTGGAAGGTGTAGGCGGCGGAGGCGGGTCCGGCCTTGGTGCCGTTGGCGAGGGTGCCGCTCACCTTGAAGGTGGCGGTGTACGTGCCGGCCTTGGTGAAGGCCCAGTTGGCGTGGTCGTGCTCACCCGCGGCGACGTCGCGGGTGTTGGCGAGGGCTGCGTCGCCGCTGTCGTAGGAGCGGTTGTTCTTCGGGCAGAGCCCGTTCTTGTAGACGGTGATCTCGCCGGGGCCGCTCACCGAGGCGAGCGAGACCTGGACCTTGTCGCCCTGGAAGACGCCGGGGGCGAGGTGTTCGCCGGAGATACCGGGCCAGAGCAGTCCGGTGGTCTCGGTCTGCGGGAGGCGGTAGACGGCCGTCCCGGCGGTGCCGAGGTGACTGTGGCAGCTTCCGGCGGGGACGGTGTACGCGGCGGCGGGCAGGACGCGCAGGACGACGTCGCCGGGCGCGTACTCGACGGCCGGCGCGACGGAGTGGTCGTGGACGTGGAACTGGAGCGCGCTGCCGTCGTATTCGACGTCGATGGCGTCGATGTGCCCCTGGGACAGGGTGGTTCCGGCGGCGTGGGCGGTGCCGAGCCCGGCGAGCGAGACGGCGGCGGCGAGGGCGCCGACGACGGTGAGCGAGCGCGGCGAGGTGCGGATCGAGGCAGGTGCCGAGGTACGCAAAAGAAGCCCCCTTGGGCTGTGTCGAATGGAGGACGCGCGAGGCGCGAACAATCGAGACGATAATCATTTTCATTAAGAACGCGCAAGGTGCTTCCGGCGTGGCATCCGAAAGGCGGCGGATGATCCCGATATGAGTGCGAAGCATGAGTGAGAAGACAGCCGTTGTGGTGGCAGTGGACGGTTCCGAGCACAGCCTGCGGGCGCTCGAATGGGCCCTCGGGGTGGCGCGCGCCCTGCCGGCGCCGCTGACCATCGCCCACGTCCGCTCCGAGGCGCTGCAGCTCGGCAGCGCCCGGATCGCCTCCCTGGGCCCGGCACCCGAGCTCCCCGACACCGTCCTGAACGCGCTCGCGAACCACCTCGGCACCAGGACCGAGGGCCTCGACGTGCGGTACGCGTCCCTCGACGGCTCCGTCGTCGACGCCCTGACCTCGGAGGCGCGCGGCGCCCGGCTCCTGGTGGTCGGCTCGCGCGGCCGGGGCGGCTTCAAGAGCCTGCTCCTCGGCTCCACCAGCCACACCCTGGCCGCCTCCGCGCCCTGCCCTGTCGTGGTCGTCCCGCACGAGGCCCGCGCCGCTTCGCTGGAGGGCGGCTCCGGGGCCGGACGGGTGCTGCTGGGGCTGCACCCGGACGAGACCGGGGACGAGGTGGTCGAGTTCGCGTTCCGGGCCGCCGAGCGGCGCGGGGTACCGCTGGAGGTGGTGACGGCCTACCCCGTACCGCCCTCTCCCGCCCTGCTCGTCGGGGCGCCCGCGCCCGCGCTCCAGGTGCCGCCGCCGCTGCCCGACGAGACCCCCGAGCTCGTCGAGACGACCACCCGCCGCCAGGAGGAGCGGCTGCGCCCCTTCACCGAACGCCACCCCGGGGTCGAGGTCGTACCCGGGGTGACCCCGGTCGACGCGGCCGGACGGCTGGTGGCGGACTCCCAGGAGGCGGGGCTGCTGGTCGTCGGACGGCACCGCAGGCACCGGGTGGAGACCCTGCTCGTGGGCTCCGTCGCGCACGCCGTGCTCCACCACGCGTCCTGCCCGGTGGCCGTCGTGCCGCCGCCCGAGCCGTCCTGACCGCTCCCCCGGCGGCGCCGGAGCGCGAGCGGGCGAAAACGCGCCGCGTTCACCTCTTCGAGTGAGGGCGAGGGTGGAGAAACGTGCCTGCTCCGGTAGGGGCCGACACCCTCGACCCACGGGGGCCGATCCACTGGAGCGTGTCCATGCATCTGATCCGACGCCGCGAACCCCACCTCGCCGTCCGGTCGAGCGGGGGCCTGACCACCGTCGAGCTGTACGGCGAGCTCGACCTGGTGCTGGTGCAGCGCGTCCGGCCCGAACTGGACGAACTCGTCCGCGAGGCCGGGGCGCTCACGGTAGACCTGCGCCACCTCACCTTCTGCGACGCGTCGGGGCTCGGGCTCCTGGTGCGGTGCGCCCAGCGCGTACGGCAGCGGGGCGGGCACTGGCGCCTCGTCTGCGAGCAGCCGATGATCCTGCGGCTGATCCGCCTGGCGGCGCTCGACGAGACCCTGTGCCCCGAGCCCGGGAGCCCCGGGCCGGCCCCGGCCGCCGCGCGGCCGGCGATCCCCGGCCCGGCGGCCCCGCACCCGGGACGCCCGGGACGGCTGCCGGTCCGCGCCGGGGACCCCGGGCCCTAGGCGGCCTGAGCGGTGCGGGCGGTGCGGGCGATCCCAGACACCCTGGACCGCCCGGACCCGTGGCCCGGGGTGTCCCGTACTCCCGTCACGCGGGCAGGAGTTCGCCCGCGCCGCCGTGCTCCCGGGTCTCGCCCGGGAAGCCGCGCCCGAGGACGCCCGGCGGGCGAAGTCCGGGGAGGCGGAGTTCGATGATGCCGCGCACCGCCGGCCACTCCTCGTCGAGGACGGAGTAGAAGGCCGTGTCGCGGACGACCCCGTCCATCCCCCGGGAGTGCGCCCGGCGGACGCCCTCGCAGGTGGCGCCGAGACGTTCGATCGCGGCCCGGGAGCGGGTGTTGCGCGCGTCGGCGCGCATCGAGAGCCTGCGCACGCCCCAGACCTCGAACGCGTGACGCAGCATGAGGTACTTGGCCTCGGTGTTGACGCCGGTGCCGCGCGCCTCGGTGGAGATCCAGGTGTTGCCGACCTCCACCGCGTCGGGCACCGCCGTCAGGGGATCGCCGTGCGGCGTGCCGGTGGTCGGCGGCCACACGAGGGGCCCGCGCCAGTAGTCGAGTTCCAGGAACCGGGTGGATCCCAGGACGCGGCCGTTGCGGGGATTGACCAGCGCGAAGGGCAACGCCCGGCCCGCCGCCTGTTCGGCGAGCGCGCGGGCGATGTAGTCGCAGGAGGCGTCAAGGCCGTGGGGCACGGCGGTATAGGCATAGGCCGCACGATCCAGTGCGCCCGCCCAGGCGAGACCCTCGGCGTGGCGCATGGCCAGCGGCTCCAGGCGCACGGTGCGCCCGGCAAGGACTACAGGTACTGGCACGGAACCTCGGGTCTTTCACGGGCAGGGGACATCCCGCGCCGGATCACGGCGGGAATGACGGGGTGAGGTTCGCGCCGGATGCCGACCACTTCGCCGGATGGGCAAAACGGGCAATGAAACGGTTCGTCACCGGTGCGAGGAGGACAGTATGCAGCCCCGAGCGCCTCCTGAACAGAACCCCACACGAACCCGAGTGCACGGCTGGGTGAATGTCCGGTTCACCCCGTTCCCTCACATGGCGCAAACCCCCTGCCGGAGGGCCTCAGGAGGCGGTGTCGGCGCAGGTGGGATGGCCCCAGCCGGCGGCGTTCTTGGTGATCGTCTCGCCCTTGTCGTACGCCTTGCCGCAGCGGCACCGGCCCGGGAACCGCGCCTTGAGCGAGGGGCTCCCGGACGAGCCCGTCCGGCGGGCGCCACGGGCCGCCCCGGCGGCCTTCGGGGCGCGCTTGGCCGCCGCCGGGCGCGCGGAGCCGGGCTCGGGCGGCGGGAGCGGCGAGCCGGCGGCGGAACCGGCGGGCTCCTGGGTGCGGGCGGTGTGGCTGGCGGCGCGGTCGGCGGCGTCGTTCAGCGGGTCGCCGTCGACCTGGTGGGCGGGGGTGTACACGAATTCGACGGAGCGGTCGGTGAGCAGCTCGTCGATGCGCACGACGAGGTCCTTGTTGGCCACCGGGGTGCCGGCCGAGGTCTTCCAGCCCTTGCGGCGCCAGCCGGGCAGCCAGGTGGTGACGGCCTTCATCGCGTACTGGGAGTCCATCCGGACCTCGGCGGGCGCGGCAGGGTCCAGGTGCTCCAGGAGCCTGAGCAGCGCGGTGAGTTCGGCCACGTTGTTGGTGGCCGTGCCGAGCGGGCCGGCCTCCCAGTGGGCGACCGCGCCGTCTCCGCCGCCGATGACCCAGGCCCAGGCGGCGGGTCCGGGGTTGCCCTTGGAGGCGCCGTCGCAGGCCGCGATGATCTTGTCTGTCATCCTCCGATCCTGACATGTCCGCCGACCGGTCAGTGACCACCGGCCTCGGCGCGCAGCCGGGCCACCTCCGCGCGGAGCGCCTCGCGCCCGATGGCGTCGGTACGGGTCGCGGGCACGGTGCAGGCGTACGCCCCGGCGACGGAGCCGTGCAGGGCGCACTCCGCCACGGGCGCCCCGGCCAGCCAGGCGGCCAGGAATCCGGCGGCGAAGGCGTCCCCCGCGCCGTTGCTGTCGACGACCGGGCCGGGCGGCACGACGGGCGGCACGTGGACGAGCTCCGCGTGGGCGCCGGCCAGGAGGTGGGCGCCCGAGGCTCCGGCGGTGCCCACGACGACGGAGGCGCGGCCCCGGGCGGCGATGGCCCGCAGGGTGCCCTCGACGTCGGTGAGGGCGACGGTGGAGAGGAAGACGACGTCCGCCTCGTAGGCGAAGGGCTGGTGGTAGGCGGAGACGCCGTCCCAGTCGTGCAGGTCGGTCGAGAGGGTCACCCCGGCGTCGCGCAGCTCGGGCAGGGCGTGCGCGCAGGGCTGCGTGAGCGAGACGTGGGCGTGGCCGCTGCGGGCGGCGAGCGCCTTCACGGTCCCGGGCGGCAGCCGGTCCTCGTCGCGGGCGCGGGTGGCGTCGTACAGGGAGAGCCTGCGCCCGTCGGGGCCCACGAGGTTGACGGCGCGCTTGGTCCCGGCGGGGTGCGGCACCTCGGTGAGCGGGATGCCCTGATCGCGGTGGAAACGCCGCACCAGCTCGCCCTCGGGGTCGGCGCCGAGCTGGTCGAGGTGGTGGACGCGCAGGCCGAGCCGGTGCAGCCCGAGCGCGACGAAGTCGCCGGTCTGGCCGGCCCGGGTCTCGATGCCGGGCCGGATCATGTGGCTGTCGGCGTAGGGCAGCGGCAGCTCGGGGACGTACACGATGGTGTCGACACCGGCGCCGCCGAGGACGAGGACGTCGATGTCGTCGTCCTCGGCGTCCTCGGCGCCGTACTCACCGACGCCTTCGTGGTCGTCCGCGTGATCGTCCTCGGCGTCGAAGGGCTCGGCGGCGCTGTCTCTGCTCATGCGCGCAGTCAAACAGCGCCCGCCGAAGCCCTGCAAGATCCTGCAAGAACTTTCCGCAAGGGCCGGGCGGGCCCGCCCGGCCACCGGTCAGCCCTCGGCCGGGAGGCTGTCCATGAAGGAGCTGACGGAGAAGACCGCGCGGCCCGGGCCGGCGGGGCCGTAACCGGGGGGCGAGCTCAGCCCGTTGGCCTCCATGGTGGCGCGGTAGGCCTCCAGGAGCCGGATGTGGTACTCCAGCGGCGCGCCCTCCGGGTTGGCCTTGCCGAGCGGCGTGGTGGGCTCGGGGCACCAGGTGGTGAAGCGGGGCGTGATGCCGCGCGACATGAAGTACTCCAGGCCCTCCGTGGTGGAGGCGATGGCCTCGTCGACGGTGGTGAAGCCGAAGGGCTCGGCCATCTCGACACCCGCCACGAAGTTGGGGATCACGTTGCGCGGGCCGAAGATCTCGGCCGAGTCCAGGATGCGCCGGTGCCACTCGTCGCGGCCGACGTAACGCTCCTTGCCCGGGCAGTAGAGCTCGAACAGGCGCTTGTCCCACACCTCGTAGTTGGGGTGGTAGATCTGGATGCCGTAGTCCTTGAAGCGCTGGACGTCCGCCTTGGGCAGCGCCTGCGCGACGACCTTGCCGATCCAGCGGCCGGGGAAGCGCTCCTCGATGGCCTGCGCGTACTGGCCGTAGAAGTCGGCCTCGTCCTTGCCGCCGACCCGCGAGGTGACCGCGCCGCCGGTGAGGGTGTACGCGGTCGAGGCGCCGGTGGTGTCGTACTTGTCGATGATCGCCAGCGCCTCCAGCACCTCCTCCACGTCCTTGACGCCGGTGTACGGGCGCCCCGCCGCCTTGTGCTGGCGCCAGTTGTGGTTGATGTCGCAGTACTGGCACTCCTCCTTGGCGCCGAAGTACTGGCAGACCCGGAAGACGGTCAGGTAGATCAGGTAGCCCCACTGGATGGTGGGGGCCACCTCCATCACGGACTTCCCGCTGGAGAGGGTGTGCCGGTAGTACTCGGGCATGGGCGGCAGGCCGACGTCCGCGATCCGGCGCCCGTCCAGGTAGAGCCCGAGCAGCCCGTCCTCGCCGGCGGCGACACGGTACGGCGAGGAGGGGTTGACGCGCACGGACACGACCGTGCGGCGCAGCTCGTAGGGGCCGCCGGTGAGGACGATCTCCTCCGGCGGGCGGCGCAGGGCGGCCTCGCCGAGCTCGGGCAGGGTGCGGTGGTCGAAGGAGAAGATGAAGTACGACTTCGGCTTGACCTCGCCCGACGCCTCGTTGGCGCTGTCCGTCAGGGCCGACTCGTCGAAGGCGATGCCCCCGCGCAGCAGGTCCTCCTTGATCACCGCCTCCCGGGGGACGTGCGGGAAGCGCTGCATGAGGTCTTCGACCTCGTCGGTACGGCGGATCATGCGCGGATACATCTCCTCGGTCGGACGGTCAGGAGCCGTGGTGTGCCCCCGCCACCCTAGGACGGCGGCCGGGACCGCGGCATCCGACCCCGGTCCTGGTCCTGGTCCCGCTCCCGCCCTCCGTCCGGGGGCGGAGGGCGGGAGCGGGACCCCCGGCTCAGAAGTTGCCGTAGTTGACCTGCCAGGTGGGCAGGCCCATGCGCCGCCACACGGCCACGACCCGGTCGCGGTCGTCGAGCGAGACGCGGACCTGGTAGCGCGGGCGGACGTGCGCGTCGAAGAGCTCGGCCTTGACGATGTCGTCGGAGCGCCCGTCGTCGGACGCGCGCATCCACAGCTCGTCGTACGGCACCTCGTACCGCGCCAGCCAGGCCTCGGTCAGCGCCCGGTGGTCCTCGCTGCGGCCGGACAGCAGCACGATCCGGTCCCCCTGGGTGGCCCGGAAGGCGCGCAGGGCCTCGCGGACCGGCGCGTTCGGCAGGTCCTCGTCGCAGCGGGTGAAGTCGTACGGGCCTCGGTCACCGCGCAGCGCGAGGGTGCCGTCGATGTCGCACATGACCGCCGGGGGCAGCGCCGGGTCGGCGACGTACGGGGTGGCGCCCGGGCGGTCGTTCAGCCAGGCGGCGGTGAGCCGCCAGCCGCCCCGGGTGGCCTTGGCGTGCTTGTCGGCGAGGATGCGGATGATGTCCTCGCCGACGGGCCGCTCGCGGGCTGCGTCGCGGCGGACGCACTCGTCGACGGGCACGTCGGTGAAGTCGTGCACGACGAAGGTGGCCTCCAGGCCCGCGACGGCCGCCTTGAGGCGCTTGGGGATGTGCGGGGTGAGGTGGGTGTTGTCGACGACCACGTCGAAGCCCTCGTCGACGGCGGCGCGCACGGCCGCGTCCTGGATGCCGAGGACGGTCTGCTCGTGGGCGTGCGAGCGGCGGTCGCCGCCCGGCACGTCGAGCATGGTGCGCAGGTCGTCGAGGTTGACCCGGCGCAGCCGGCCCTCGGACTGCTCCTGGAGGGCGCGGGCGGCGGTCGTCTTGCCGGAGGCGGGCAGTCCGGTCATGACGTGGACCACGGGCACGGTCAGTTCTCCTCGTCGGTGGTGAAGGGGTCGGCGGTCTCGGGACGCAGGGACCGCCAGGTGTGCAGCTCGGTGGAGCGCCCGTCGAGGCGCGTGAAGAGGGTGGCGCGCAGGCTCGGGTCCGGCAGCGCCTTCGCCGCGCGGGCGAAGGCGCCCCGGTCCCCGGCGAGCGGGGCGAGCGCGTCGTAGGCGGTGTCGATCGCCCGCTCGCGGGCGGTGAAGGCGTCCTCCAGGCGTCCGATGAGCTCCCGGACCCAGGTGTCGAACTCGTCCGGCACCTGCTCCAGGAGCGCGTCCAGCGGCCGGCCGCCCTTGGCCCGGGCGTCGGCGAGGTCGGCCGGGGACAGTCCGAGTCCCTGGGCGAGGATCTTGTCGGAGGTGCCGGCGAAGCGCTGGATGCCGTGGCCGCGCCAGATGTCCCGCTCGGTGACGCCGGTGAGGAGCCTGTGCAGGCGCACATACTCGGCGATCTTCGCCTTGGCGCGGACGCCGGAGGCGAAGCGCAGCACGAAGCCCTCGGCGTCGAGGCCGGTGGCGGCCCCGCCGCCGGGCAGGGTGCTGGTCTCGGTCAGCTTGACGAGCTCGTCGAGCGGCATGGGCGGGTGCACCGTGACGACGGAGCCGACGCCCGCCCAGGCCCCGGCCGCCTCGGCCAGCGCGACCTCGGTGCCGTCGGGGCGGAAGGCGGCGAGCAGGACCAGGTCCCGGCGCTCGCCGTAGTCGACGACGATGCGGTTCTCCGGGTAGAGGATCTCGGCCAGGTACGTGACGCCGGGGACGAGCGCCGAGGTGTCGGCGGCGTCCAGGCGGCGCTGCGCCCAGGTCGCCTGGGTGCTGGTGAAGGACGCCTTGGAGGCGACCCGCCAGCGGCCCTCGTAGTGGAAGACGAGTCCGAGGCTGCCGTCGACCTTCTCGTACACCTCGAAGGGCTCGTCGGGCAGCGCGGGCGCGTAGGGGCGCCCGCTCTCGTGCTCGGAGACGTTGAAGAACTTCGGCAGCGGCAGGGCCACGATCCGGCCGGTGACGTCGTCGGCGACGAGGCCCCGGCAGCGGACGGTCACCTCGTTCCAGACGCCTTCGTACTGACACACCCGCGTGTACGTGTAGATGGACAGCGGCAGCTCGGGGTGTGACTTGCGGGTCACCTGCCCGGCTTCGACGGCCGCTGCCAGCTCCTGTGCCGGCAGCAGGGCGTCGAGAGTCAGGTACGCCTGGCTCATGGGTTCCCTCCCGGTGTGTCGAGGAGGCCCATTCTTCCCTTCTGTCCGCTGTCCTGACCAGCCGTTTTACGAGCGCCTGGCGGCCACGCCGGCGAGCAGGCGGCGGCGCTGGGCGGCGTCGGAGGCCAGCGCGATCGCCGTCCAGGCCATGGCGAGGCCGCCGTCGAGGACGGCGCGGTCGGCGGCGGGGGTGGTGCCGTAGCGGGTGAACTCCGGGTTGTGCATGATCGCGTCGCCGCAGTCGTAGCCGATCATCGGGTGGATGGCCGGGACGAGGTGGGAGACGTTGCCCATGTCGGTGGAGCCGCCGCGCAGGCCCGGGTCGGAGGCGGGGACGGTGCGGCCGAGGTCCTGGGCGGCGGTCCGGTAGGCCTCGCCCATGGCGAGGTCCTGGCGCAGGTCGGCGTAGTCGTTGCCGACGGTCTCCAGGGCGAGTTCGGCGCCGGTGGCCAGGGCGCCCGCCTCGAAGCAGGCGCGGATCCGGGCCTTGAGTTCGGCGAGCTCCTCGCTGGTGCCGGCCCGGCAGTCGTACGAGGCGGTGGCGCGGCCGGGGATGACGTTGGCGGCGTCGCCCGCCGAGGTGACGACGCCGGAGACGACGGCGCCGGGGATCATCTGCTGGCGGTGGGCGGCGATGGCGACCTGGGCGATCATCAGGGCGTCGGCGGCGTTCACGCCTCGGTGCGGCATGGCCGCGGCGTGCGCGGGGACGCCGGTGTAGGCGACGTCGAGGCTGCTGATGGCGAGCGAGCTCATGCCGACGGCGTCCTGCGGGGCGGCGTGGACCATCATCGCGGCGGCGACGTCGTCGAAGGCCCCGGCGTTCAGCAGGTCGACCTTGCCGCCGCCGGCCTCCTCGGCGGGGGTGCCGAGGAGGGCGACGGTGAGGCCGAGGTCGTCGGCGAGCGGGGCGAGGGCGAGGGCTGCGGAGACCGCGGCGGCGCCGTTGACGTTGTGGCCGCAGGCGTGGCCGATGCCGGGCAGGGCGTCGTACTCGGCGCAGATGCCGATGACGAGGTCGCCGCTGCCCGCGGTGGCCCGGAAGGCGGTGGGCAGCCCGTACGCCTCGCGGGTCACGTCGAAGCCGGCGCCCTCGACGAGGTCGGCGATGCGGCGGGCCGCCCGGTGCTCCTCGTAGGCGAGTTCGGGGTCGGCGTGCAGCGCGTGGCTGAGGCCGATGACGGCGTCCCGGCGGCCGGCCAGGGTGCGGCGGGCCTCCTCGCGGAGCCGGGCGGTCAGGGCGGAGGGGGCGGGGGTGGCGGGGGTGCTCATCGGAGGTCCTTGGCGGCGGGGCGGGCGGCGGGGGCGCGCAGCAGGAGCGCGGCGGCGGCACCCGCGAGGGAGACGCCCAGGCACACGGTCCAGGAGGTGGTGTAGGCGCCGATCTCGGGGAGGGTGTGCCCGGCGGGGGTGCGGGCGGCGAAGACGGTGAGGACGGCGGCGGCGCCGAGCGAGCCGCCGACGTTGATGAGGAGCTCGTTGATGCCGGAGCCCACGGAGGTGCGGTCGGGCGGCACGGACTCGACGGCGAGGGTGCGGGTGGAGTGCTGGAGCAGTCCGGTGCCGAAGCCCGCGAGCGCGGTGCCGAGGAGGAAGAGCGCGGCCGTGTCGTACGCGAGGAGGTCGAGGCCGTAGCCGGCGCTCATCAGGAGCGAGCCCCCGACCAGGGTGCGGCGGTCCGAGATCCGGGCGGCGACGGCCGGGGCGGCGAGGGCGCCGACGGCGAGCGCGAGCAGGTTGGGGAGCATCGCCAGGCCGATGGCGACCGGCCCGAGGCCGAAGCCGTAGCCGGTCTCGGAGCGGGCGGTGCCGAGGAAGACGGGGTGGGCGATCTGCAGGCCGAGCATGCAGAAGCTGAAGGTCAGGGTGGTGAGCGAGACGACGACCACGTTGCGGTGCCGGAACATCCGCACGTCGATCATCGGCTCGGCCGTGCGCAGTTCCACGCCCACCCACAGGGCGGTCACGAGGACGCCCGCCACGAGGGTGCCCAGGGTGCGGGCGGAGCCCCACTCCCAGCCGGGGGTGCCGCCGAGGCCGAGGGCGAGCATCAGGGCCACGAGTCCGGCGCAGAGCAGCACTCCGCCGGCCCAGTCGACGGAGCCGCCGGGCCGGTCGGCGGACTCGGGCAGGAAGGGCCAGGTGGCCGCCAGGGCGAGGGTGGCGCCGACCGCGGGGACCCAGAGGGCGGCGGTGGGGCTGTCGACGGAGGCGGCGACGAAGCCGCTGGCGAGCAGGCCGAGGGTGAGTCCGCCGACGAGCGCGGCGACCATGTAGCTGATGCCTCGGCGGCTCTCGGCGTCGCCGCCGGCGCCTGCGCGGTTGCGCAGGATGCCGACGAGGAGCGGGAAGAAGCCGGCGATGGCGCCCTGGAGGATCTGCCCGGCGAGCAGCACCGGGAAGGAGCGGCTGAGCCCGACCAGGACGGAGCCGAGGATCACCAGGAGCAGGTTCCAGCGCAGCATCCGGCGGTGGCCGTAGAGGTCGCCCATGCGGGAGAGCACGGGGGTGAAGGCGACGCTGGCCAGGAGGTTGGCGATGCTGATCCAGTTGAGGTCGGCGGCCGTGACGCCCAGCGTCTCGGTCAGTCCCTTGAGGAGCGGGGAGAGGAAGCCCTGGGTGACGCCGCTGGAGAGCTCGACGAGGGCGACCGAGGCGATGATTACCCCGGTGGGGGTCGCGCGGGGCCCGGTGGGTCTGTGGACGGGCGTGGCGCGGGTGCTGCCTGAGGAGAGGGTCATACGTACAACCTGTCCGGGAGGGCCGCAGGGATCGGCAGGATCGGGGAGGCGCGGGAAGCCGCTGCTGAGCGCGGTGGAACGCGGTGGAACGCGCACCACAATGTGGCGAGCGGGCCCCCCTCCGGGCAAGACTTGAAGGTCAACACGGCCGATTGCGGCAGCGGCCGGGGGCCGCGCGGCGGATTCCGGCACACCGGGCCTTCCCGGTACGGGTTCGGGCGGCCGTACGAGGACGAGGTACGGGATGGCGTACAGACACCCCGTACGGGAACGGCGTACGGGAACGGCGTACGGGCACTCCGTACGGGGACGGAGTGCGGGCACTCCGTACAGGGACGGCGTACGAGGAGGAGCGGGATGGGCGACAGGACCGCGGCGGGGCCCCGGGGCGCCCCGCTGCTCCTCGACGAGGTGGACCACGCCGTCCTGCGGGTCCTGCACCGCTCACCGCGCGCCGCGTTCGCCGACGTCGCGGCGGCCGTCGGGGTGCACGAGCGGACCGTGGCCCGGCGCCTGGAGCGCATGACGGCGAGCGGACGGGTGGCCTTCGTCGCCACCCTGGTCCCGGAGTACCTGCACGAGGGCGTCACCGCCGAACTGGCCGTGCGGTGCGCCCCGGGCCGGGTGCACGAGGTGGCGATGGCGCTCGCCGCGCTGGACGAGGCCCGTTCGGTGGAGGTGGCGACCGGTGCGCTCGACGTCTTCGTCGAGCTCAACCTGCCCGACCACGGCGCCCTGCTCACCCTGCTCGACACCGTGGTGGGGCGGCTGGACGGCGTGGTGGACCTGCGCTCGGCGCTGGTCCTGCGGCTGCTGCTCACCGCGAGCGACTGGGCGCCGTACGCCGACGCGCCGACCGAGGTGCGGCGGCACGCCATGGAGGGCCGGGCGCTGCCGGAGCCCCCGGCCGTCGACGAGCTGGACCGGCGGCTCGTGGAGCTGCTGCGCCGGGACGCCCGGATGTCCACCACCCGGCTCGCCCGCGAGCTGCGGACGGGCGAGACGACCGCCCGGCGGCGGCTGGCCCGGCTGATGGACTCGCACGTCCTGCACCTGCGGCTGCGGGCCGACCCGGCGGTGCTCGGCTACCCGGTCGAGGCCCGCTTCCGGCTCGCCCTGCCCTACCAGGGGCTGGACCCGGCGATCCGGCTGCTGGCCCGCGAGCCCGCCGTCCGGCACCTCGTGGTCACCTCGGGCACGACGAACCTGCTGGGCTACTCCAGCCACCGCGACGTGCGTGATGTGCACGACTTCGCGGCCCGGGTCCTGGGCCGTCTGGAGGGGGTCACGGAGACCGAAACGGCCCTGCTCATGCGGACGTACAAGAGGGCCGGGTTCACGGCGGAGGCCTGAACCCGTACCCCTGGGTAGGCCCGGGGCCCCGTAGACTCCCGGCCTGAGCACGCCCGAGAACCGCCCGAGAACCCCCGAGACCCCGAGAACACCGAGGACGCGAGCCCGATGAATCACGCGGACACCACCGCCCCCATCTACTCCGAGCTGATACGCGAGCAGGGGGACGTCCCCGGTGACGTGCGCCGGACCGCCGAAGAGGTGCTGCGCGACCTGAGCCGCGTGATCCAGATGCCTCCGGCGGGGATGCCGCAGGCTGGTATACCGCAGGCCGGCATGGCGCCGGCGGGCATGGCTCCGGCCGGGATGGCCCCCGTCGGGATGGCGCCGGCGCCACAGGGCGGGCCGCAGCCGATGCATCAGGCGCCCCAGCTGCCCCAGCGTCCTCAGCTCCCGCAGGGCGGGCAGCAGCAGCCCATGCAGCACCCGACGCACTGACGGATCCGTACGCACGCGGCCCCCGGAGGGCCGCACACACCGGAGGGGGCCGGACGATGACGGATACGGCGGACGCGGCGGACGCTGCTGACAGGGCTGATACGGCCACGGGCACGGCCGACACCGCGGAGGCGCGCGCGGGGGCCGGGCGGCCCGGCCACGAGCGGGTGCGGCGGAGTTACGACGCCGTGGCCGGCGAGTACCTGGCGCGGATCGGCGACGAGCTCGACGGCAAGCCGCTCGACCGGGCGCTGCTCGGCGCGCTCGTCGAGCAGGCGGGCGAGGAGGCGGTCATCGCCGACCTGGGCTGCGGCCCCGGCCACGTCGCCGCCTGGATCGCCGCCCAGGGCCGCGCGGGGCACGTGGTGGGCGTGGACCTGTCCCCCGCGATGGTGGCCCTCGGCCGCGAGCGGCACCCGGAGGCCGAGTTCCGCGAGGGCGACCTGCTGCGGCTGCCCGCCGCCGACGGCGAGTTCGACGCGGCCGTCGCCCTCTACTCGCTGATCCATCTGGCGCCCGGGGAGCTGGCGCCCGCGCTGGCCGAGATCCGGCGGACGCTGCGGCCTGGCGGCCTGCTGCTGGTCTCCTTCCACGTGGGCGCCGAGGTGCGCACCCTCACCGAGTGGTGGGGGCACGACGTGGACGTCGACTTCCACTTCCTGCGTCCGGCCGACGTGGCCGGAGCACTACGCGGAGCGGGCTTCCGGGTCGAGGCGGAGCTGGAGCGCGGCCCGTACCCGCACGAGGCCGAGACGCGGCGCTGCTCCCTGCTGGCGCGGCGCGAGGACTGAGGCTCCCGGCCCCGGTCTCGCCCGGGTGCGCGTGGTATACCAAACGGCGTCCGCCCCTTTCGCCGTCGAGCGCCCCCCGGAGGCCCCCGCCGTGACCACGCCTGTCCCGCCCGTAACCTCCGCCTCTCCCGATTCGTCGGCCTCCCCCACCTCCCCTATCTCCCTCACCTCTCCCATCTCCTCCCATTCCTCCTACTCCTCCCATTCCTCCCAATCCTCCAACTCCTCCGCCTCCCCCGTCTCCGCGACCGTGTTCCGGAACGTGCGGCCGTACGGCGGGCCGGTGGCCGAACTGGTGGCCGTGGACGGGGTGCTGGTGCCCGAGGTGCCGGAGGGGGCGGCGGTCGAGGTGGTCGAGGGCGGCGGCCGGATGGCGCTGCCGACCCTGGTGGACGCGCACATCCACCCGGACAAGACCGCGTGGGGCGAGCCGTGGCACAGCCGCCGGGCGGCGGCGGGGATCGCGGAGTACGTCGAGGGGGACGTGGAGCTGGCCCGGGCGCTGCCCACGCCGGTCGGCGAGCGGGCGCTGCGGCTGATGTCCCACGCGGCGGCGCGGGGCACCCGGGCGATGCGCGCCCACGCCGACGTGGCGCCCGCCTTCGGGCTCACGGGGCTTGAGGGGCTGGCCGAGGCGCGGGAGCGGCTGCGCGGGATCGTCGACGTGGAGCTGGTCGCGTTCCCGCAGCACGGCGTGGTCCGCGCCCCCGGGGTCGCGGAGCTGCTGGCGGAGGCGGCGGAGGGCGGGCTGATCACACACGTGGGCGGGATCGACCCGGCCGGCTTCGACGCCGCGGGCGGCGCCGGGGACGGGGAGCAGCTGGGGACGGTGTTCGGCCTGGCGGAGCGCCACGGCCTCGGGCTCGACATCCATCTGCACGACCGGGGCGAGAAGGGCCTGGCGCCGCTGCGGGACATCGCGGCCCGGACCCGGGCGCTGGGGCTGCGGGGGCGGGTGACGGTCTCGCACGCGTTCGCGGTCGCGCAGCTGTCGGGCCGGGAGCTCGACGAGACGGCGGACCTGCTGGCCGGGGCGGACATCGCGCTGACGACGGTCGCGCTGTCGGCGACCACGATCCTGCCGTTCCGGCGGCTGGCCGAGCGCGGGGTGCGGGTGGGGCTCGGCTCGGACGGCGTGCGGGACGCCTGGAGCCCGTTCGGCAACGCGGACATGCTGCACCGGGCGTGGCTGGCGGGCTGGGCGCTGGACGCGCGGCTGGACGAGGAGCTGACGGCCTGTTTCGAGCTCGCCGCGCACGGGGGCGCCGCGCTGCTCGGCCTGGACCGGGCCGACCTGCGGCCCGGCGCGCCCGCCGACTTCATGCTGGTCGAGGGCGCGTGCGTGCCGCAGGCCGTGGTGGACGTGCCGCGCCGGGAGCTGGTGGTCCGGGCGGGCCGGATCGTGGCCCGGGACGGCGCCCTGGTCTGACCGGCCACGCGGGGGCCGCCGACACCCGGCGTCCGCCCCGCCGCGCCCGCCCGCCCCGCCCCACCCGCCCGACGTCCCGGCGCTCCCGTCAGGAGCCGTCCGGCCCCGTCAGGAGCCCAGCGTCCGCCAGAGGAAGGTGTGCTCCAGGGCGCTGTTGTAGGCGGTCTGCTCGTGGTCCGTGGCCCCGGCGTGCCCGCCGGCCAGGGTCTCGTGCAGCAGCACCCGGTAGCCGAGCTCCCGCAGCCGGGCCGTCGCCTTGCGGGCGTGGCCGGGGTGGACGCGGTCGTCGCGGGTCGAGGTGGTGAGCAGCACGGGCGGGTAGGGGCGGCCGGGGGCGAGCCGGTGGTACGGGGAGAGCGCGGCGAGGTGCGGCCGGTCGGCCGGGTCGTCGGGGTCGCCGTACTCCGCGATCCAGCTCGCGCCGGCGAGGAGCCGGTGGAAGCGCAGCATGTCGAGCAGCGGAACGTGGCCGACGATCGCGCCGAAGAGCTCGGGGCTGCGGACGAGCATGGCGCCCATGAGAAGCCCGCCGTTGCTGCCGCCGGTGATACCGAGCCGCCCGGGGGTGGTGATGCCGCGTGCGACCAGGTCGCGGGCGACGGCCTCGAAGTCCTCGTAGGCGCGGGGCCGGTCGGCCTTGAGGGCGCTGCGGTGCCAGCGGGGGCCGTACTCGCCGCCTCCTCGGATGCCGGCGATCACGTACGTGCCGCCGCGGGCGAGCCAGGCCCGGCCCCGGACCGAGTCGTAGGACGGGGTCAGGGAGATCTCGAAGCCGCCGTAGCCGGTGAGCAGGGTGGGGCCGGGGAGGGCGCCGTGGCGTCCGACGACGGTGTACGGGACGCGGGTGCCGTCGGCGGAGGTCGCGAAGTACTGGCGGGCGTCGAGCCCGGTGGTGTCGAAGCGGGCGGGGGCCTGCTTGATCAGCTCGTCGGGGCGGCCGATCTCGCCGCGGTGCAGGGAGGGCGGGACGAGGTGGCCGGTGACGGAGAGGAAGTACTCGTCGCCGGAGTCGGGGTCGGTGTCGGTGACGGCGGCGGAGGCCAGCGGCGGGATCGCGGTCGCCTCGCGGCGCTCCCAGGCGCCGGTGCCGGAGCCGGTGCCCGTGGGCGGGGTGAGGATGTGGAGGCGGCTGGCGACGTCCTGGAGGGTCTCGACGATGAGGTGGTCGCGGGTCCAGGAGTGGCCGACGAGAGCGGTGCGCTCGTCGGGCGTGAACAGCACCTCGTGCGCGCGGTCCCCGGCGAGGAAGGCGCCGAAGTCGAAGGCCAGCAGGGAGCCGGCGGGCCGGCCGAGCCAGGGGGTCTTGGGGGTGACGAGGAGGCGGTCGCGGTGGACGGAGCGGTCGGCGTCGTCGGGGACGTCGAGGCGGACGAGCTCGCCGTCCTCGGTGAGCAGCCGGGTCTCCTGGTGCCAGAAGTCCCGGTAGCGGACGACGAAGTCGCGCGCGTACCCCTCGGTCGGGTCGTGCCAGGCGGAGACGCCGAGGTCGGACTCGACGCCCTCGTAGACGGGTTCGGCGGCGTCGAGCGGGGTGCCGCGGCGCCAGCGGCGGACGGTGCGCGGGTAGCCGGAGGCGGTGAGGGAGCCGGGGCCGTGGTCGGTGCCGACGAAGACGTGGTCCTCGTCGATCCAGCCGATGTCCGTCTTGGCCTCGGGCAGCCGGAAGCCGCCGGCGACGAAGGCCCGGTCCGTCAGGTCGTACTCGCGGACGACCACGGCGTCGCCGCCGCCGCGCGCGAGGCTCAGCAGGGCACGCCGGTGGCCGGGGCGCAGCACCTGGGCGCCGGCCCAGGTCCAGTCCTCGCCCTCGGCCTCGGCGAGCGCGTCGAGGTCGAGCAGGACGTCCCAGTCGGGCGCGTCGGTGCGGTACTCCTCCAGGGTGGTGCGGCGCCAGACGCCCCGGGTGTGCCCGGCGCCCTGCCAGAAGTTGTAGAGGTGGGGGCCGCGGCGGCGGGTGTAGGGGATGCGGTCGGGCGCGTCGAGGACCTCGCGGAGCTCGGCGACGAGGGCGTCGAAGCCTTCGCCGCCGGCGAGCTCGGCGTGGGTCTCGGCGTTCCGCTCGCGGACCCAGGCGAGGGCGCGGTCGCCCTCGACCTCCTCCAGCCACTGGTGGGGGTCGGTGGCGGCGGGGTCGGTGCCGGTCTCGGTCGTCTCGCTCATGCCGTCGATTGTGACCCACGGCGCCGACAGCGCGCGGCCGAGCCGTCCGGAGCGCCCGCGCCGGTCGCCGCCACGCCGCCGCCGCACGAGACCCTCACGACGCCACTACCCTCGCATTGGTTCGAATGTGGACCAATCAACAGGCGCCACCATCCCTACCCCCTACCGTCCTCCGTAAGTTAACCAATCGATTACTGCACGGCCGTATACCTTTGGGGCTCGGTCCTCCATCCTGTCCTCGGCGTGCCACCAGGGCATGCCGTGACATGAGGGGCGGGGCATGCTTCCCATCAGCCGCAGAGGGTTCGTCGGGATCGGTGCGGGGCTCGCCGCTGGGGCCGCGTTGCCTGCCGGGCCGGCCTCGGCCTCCGCCGGGGAGGCCGTGTCGGCCGCCGCCGCGGCGGCCACCGGGACGATCACCGACGTGAAGCACGTGGTGATCCTCATGCAGGAGAACCGCAGCTTCGACCACTACTTCGGGCGGCTGCGCGGGGTCCGGGGCTTCGGCGACCGGGCCGCCGGGAACATCCCGGGCGGCTGGGGCATGTTCAACCAGCCCAACTGGGGCGGCCGTCAGTACCCCTGGAAGCTGAGCGCGACTCCCCCGGCCGGCGGCGTGGACGGCGAGACGCTGGCGCAGTGCAACGGCGACCTGCCGCACAGCTGGTCCTCGCAGCACGCCGCCTGGAACAAGGGCCGGATGGACAACTGGGTCACCGGCGTCGGCAACACCCGCACCCTGGGCCACCTGGACCGCGGCGACATCCCGTTCCATTACGGGCTCGCCGACAACTACACCATCTGCGACGCCTACTTCTGCTCGACGCTCAGCGCCACCGGCCCCAACCGCACCTTCCTGTGGAGCGGCAAGGTCGACGCCTCCAGCAAGGACGGCGGCGACGAGTCGGGGCTGACCTGGGAGACGTACGCGGAGGCGCTCCAGCGCGCCGGGATGAGCTGGAAGGTCTACCAGAACGCGCAGGACAACTACGGCGACAACGGGCTCGCGTACTTCAAGAGGTTCACCGACGCCAAGCCCGGCGACCCGCTGTACGACCGGGGCATGGGCTCGGTCCCGAAGGTCACCGGCTCGACCCCGGACGACATCGCGGCCGCCATCCGCGCGGACGTCGTCGCCGGCACCCTGCCGCAGGTCTCCTGGGTGGTCGCCAACGAGGCGTTCTCGGAGCACCCGTACGCCCCGCCCGGCGACGGCGCCCACTTCGTGGACCTGGTGTACCGGGCGCTGGCCGCGAACCCCGAGGTCTTCGACTCGACGGTGCTCTTCCTCAACTACGACGAGAACGACGGCTTCTTCGACCACGTGCCGCCGCCGGTCGCCCCGCCCGGGACCCCCGGCGAGTACATCGACGGGATACCGGTCGGTCTCGGCTTCCGGGTCCCGATGATCGTCATGTCCCCGTGGACCCGAGGCGGCTGGGTCAGCTCCGAGGTCTTCGACCACACCTCCGTGCTCCGCTTCATGGAGACCTGGACGGCGGCCCTCGGCACCCCGGCCGCCTGCCCCAACATCAGTGCCTGGCGCCGCAAGGTGGTCGGCGACCTGACCGGCGTCTTCGACTTCGCCCGCCCGGTGTACGGCGTCCCCGCGAACCTCCCCTCCACCGCCAAGGTCATCGGCCAGTCCACCTGCGGCCCGCTGCCCAACCCGGTCCCCCAGGACAACGCACTGCCGCCGCAGGAGCCGGGGACGCGTCCCGCGCGGGCGGTCCCGTACCAGGTCAACGGCAATCTCGACCGCTTCGAGTTCGGCGCCGCCGGGAAGATCCTGGCCTGGTTCTCGATGACCAACCAGGGCACCGAGGCGCGCCGCCCCGCGCACTTCTCGATCCACCCGCACCAGTACCGGGACACCGCCGCCTGGCAGTACACCGTGGACCCCGGCGGCACGGCGAGCGACTACTTCAACATCGGGCTCGGCTCGGGCTCGGGGAAGTACGACATCTCGATGATGGGCCCCAACCGCTTCCTGCGCCGCTTCATCGGCGACGCCTCGAAGGCGGGCAAGGACATCGAGGTGGCGGCCCGGTTCGCCGTCGAGTCCGGCACCGGCAAGACCGCGATCTGGTTCAGGATGACCAACGCGTCCGGCTCACCGGTCACCTTCACCGTCCGCCCCAACGCCTACCGCACGGACGGCCCCTGGACGTACACGGTCCCGGCGAACTCCTCCCGCGAGGACTACTTCAACGCCGTGGCGTACAGCGACGGCTGGTACGACTTCACGATCCTGGCCGACTCCGACGGCACCTGGTCGCGGCGGTACACCGGCCACATCGAGACGGGGGCGCCCAGCGTCAGCGGATGAGCCGCGCGCCGGACGCCTGGCCCGTCACAGTCCGACGATGAGCTGGATGCAGACGATCTTCACCAGGATCGCGAGGGCGAAGAGCGTCGCGTAGCCGGTGTTCACCCTGCTGTCGGAGACCCTGCTGTTCGCGTACGCCGTGATGGCGGGGTTTCCGACGTAGCCGGCCAGCAGGCCCATGGTCCGGGGGCGGCTCTGGCCCAGCAGCCGGGCCACCAGCACCATCAGGGCGTAGCTCAGGACGGCGCTGACCAGCAGGACCAGCAGCAGTTTCAGGCCGAACACCGAGAAGGCGTCGCGCCGGAAGGCGTAGCCGGAGGTGAGGCCGACGCAGGCGAGGAAGACCAGCAGGCCGATCTGGCGCAGGGTCAGGTTGGCGCGGGTGGGCAGCACCCACACCAGGGGGCCGGTGCGCCGCAGCCGCCCCAGGATCATCGCCATCACCAGCGGCCCGGCGGCGGTGCCGAGGGACAGGGTGGTGGAGCCGAGGGTGAGCTTGGGGATGCCGATGAGGAAGCCGGCGGCGAGGCCGATGCCCATGCTGACGGCGCTGACCTCGCTCACCTTGGCCTCGGTGTCGCCGAGGTAGCCGGTGACCTCGGGGGTGCGCTCGCGCGGCATGACCACCCGGACCCGGTCGTCGAGCTGGAGCAGCAGGTCGTCGTGGGCGAGGAGGTCCTGGTCGCCTCGGCGGACCCGGGTCGCCATCGCCCCGAAGCGGTCCGCGAGGCCGAGTTCGCCGACGGTGCGCCCGGCCAGGTCGGGGTTGGTCAGCAGGATGCGGCGGTAGTCGACGACGTCGCGGCGTTCCAGCAGGTGGTGGGGGGCCTCCCGGCCGAGCGCGGCGGTGCCCGCCTCGACGGCCTCGGGGCCGCCGACCAGGACGACCCGGTCGCCCGGGGCGAGCGCGGTCAGCCCCTCGGCGACCCCCGGGGGCCCGCCGGCGGGCTGGTGGACGCTGGCCAGCAGCTGTCCGTCGGCGACGCCGGGGACCTCGTCCCAGCGCGCCGCCCGGTCGACCGTGACCGTACGGGTGACGAGCCGCTCGGGCAGCCCGGTGCCGGGGTCGCGGCGGCCGGGCCAGGATCGGACGGCGGCGATGCCCGCGACGAACAGGATGGTGAGCACGACGGCGAGCGGATAGCCGATGGCGTAGCCGGTGGCCGGTTCGGTGGGCTCGGCGGAGGACGCCTGGGCGGCGGCCAGGCCGGGGGTGGTGGTGCCGATGCCGGCGTAGCCGCCGGCCAGGTAGCTGCCCGGGATGTCGAAGACCTTGTTGCCGAGCAGGCCCACCGCGACCGCCGTGACGACGAGCGCGAGGATCGCGCCGGTCATCACGGCGAGCTGGGGGCGCAGCTCCCGGAAGAAGGCGGGTCCCGCCTCCAGGCCGACCGTGTACACGTACAGCGCGAGGCCGAAGACGGCCAGCCCCGCGGGCACGGCGGGGCCGATGTCCGGGTCGAGGGCGCCGACCAGCAGCCCGATGAAGAGCACCCCGGCGGCACCGAGCCTGACCGGTCCGAAACGGACCATGCCGAAGAGGGAGCCGGCGGCGATGACGAGGAACAGCGTGAACCAGGGATTGTCCGCGAAGAACTGCCACATGCTCCCACTCAGCCACACCCCCGGGCGAGTCGCACCCGTTCGCCACTCATTCGGACGATACGGATACTTTCATCACCTTATCCCCGGTTACGGTGAGGCAGGTCTCAAGGGCCGTCGACGGCCAGGAACGCGGAAGGGCGGGCTGACATCGTGTCTCGACCGAGGATCCTCGTGGTGGGCGCCGGTTTCGCGGGAGTCGGCTGCGTAAGGCGGCTGGAACGGCGGCTGACCGCGCGGGAGGCGGCGATCTCGCTGCTGTCCCCCTTCTCGTACCAGCTGTACCTGCCGCTGCTGCCGCAGGTCGCCTCCGGTGTGCTCACCCCGCAGTCGGTGGCCCTGTCGCTGCGCCGCAGCGAGCGGCACCGGACCCGGATCATCCCGGGCGGCGCGATCGGCGTGGACCCGGCCGCCAAGGCGGTCGTGGTGCGCACGATCTCGGGCGAGCTGCGGACGGAGCCGTACGACCACCTGGTGCTGGCGCCCGGCAGCGTGACCCGCGGCTTCGACATCCCGGGGCTCGCCGACCACGCCCGGGGCATGAAGACGCTCGCCGAGGCCGCGTACATCCGCGACCACGTCATCGCCCAGCTGGACCTCGCCGACGCGAGCCAGGACGAGGACGAGCGGGCGGCCCGGCTGTGCTTCGTGGTGGTCGGCGGCGGCTACGCGGGCACCGAGACGGCCGCCTGCCTCCAACTGCTCACCCGCAACGCGGTCAAGCGCTACCCGCGCCTCGACCCGAGGCTCATCCGGTGGCACCTGGTGGACATCGCGCCCACGCTCATGCCGGAGCTCGGCCCCAAGCTGGGCGGCGCCGCCCTGGAGATCCTGCGCAAGCGCGGGATCGAGGTCTCCCTGGGGGTGTCGGTGGCCTCCGTGGACGACGAGAACGTCACCCTCACCGACGGACGCGTGCTGCCCTGCCGCACCCTCATCTGGACGGCGGGCGTCACCGCGAGCCCGCTCATCGGCACCCTCGGCGCCGAGACGCTGCGCGGCCGGCTCGTGGTCGGATCCGATATGGCGGTGCCGGGCCTGGACGGCGTGTGGGCGCTCGGCGACGCGGCGGCGGTGCCGGACCTCGCCAAGGGCGAGGCGGACGCGATCTGCCCGCCCACCGCGCAGCACGCCATGCGGCAGGGCAAGGCGGTCGCCGACAACCTGGTGGCGGCGCTGCGGGGCGAGGCCACCCGTCCGTACGTCCACAAGGACCTGGGCCTGGTCGTCGACCTGGGCGGCCTCGACGGCGTGTCCAAGCCGCTCGGCGTCGAACTGCACGGCGTCCCGGCCCAGGCGGTGGCCCGCGCCTACCACTGGGCGGCGCTGCGCACCAACGTCGCCAAGACCCGGGTGATGACCAACTGGCTGCTGAACGCGATCGCCGGCGACGACTTCGTACGGACCGGCTTCCTCTCCTCGAAGTCGGGCACCCTGCGGGACTTCGAGTACACGGACGCCTACCTGACCCCGGACCAGATCCGCGCCCACACGGCACCGCTGCGGGCGGCGGGGTCCTGAGCCGGCGCCCGCGCTCGCGCCCCTCAGCGCGCGAGTTCGGCGGAGGGCCCCATCACCACCACCGGCTCGCGCGCGGGGTCGAGGGCGCGCAGGAGGGCGGCCATGTCGTCGCGCGGCAGCGAGACGCAGGCCTGGGTGGGGCCGCCGTGGTCGACGTGGATCCACACCCCGCCGCCCCGCTCCGGGCCCAGCGGGCGCTCCTTGTTCAGCGGGGTGGTCCCGGACACCCGGTTGTAGTCGATGGCGACGACGTAGTCGAAGGAGCCCTCCAGGGACTCGCCGAGGAAGCCCGTGCCCGAGACGGCGAACTCCTCGTCCTGGTCGTACGGGATCCGGGCGCCCGGGTCCGGCAGCCGGCCGCCCGCGTCGCCGAGCCGGAAGACCCCGGTGGGCGAGCGCAGGTCCCCGGCGACGTGGGCGTCGGTCCAGCCGCGCAGGGCATTGTGCCCCGACCAGGGCCCGCCCGCCGTGCGCCAGCCGCCCCGCCCGTCGCGCTCGTGGAGGACGGCGGTCACCACGTTGCCGTCGGGGCCGTCGCCGCTCACCACGAGGACCTGGCTCGTGCCGTCCGGGACGCGGGCGTACGTCACGGGCCCGGTGCCCGGGATCCGGGCCGGCCGCTGCGGCGGCGCGGTGCTCGCGGCGCCGGGGCCCGCGCCCCCGTCCCGCCCGTCGTGCCGGTCCTGGGCGGCGGGCGGCGCCGGGGCCGGGGAGCGTCCGGCGGAGCAGCCGGTCAGCACCAGGGCCGCGGACAGGGCACAGGTCAGCACCGTTGCGGTGCCCTTGCGGACGGGCATGGGTCGGGCCACCTCCGAGATCGGGGCAATGCGGGCATCCGTACCCGGTCGGCCGCGTCCCTGTCGCCCCGCCGGAGCCCCTCACCCGTCCGGGCCAGGCCGGCAAAGCAGTTGACCGCGCGGGACGCGCACGGTTTCCTGCGCCCATGAACGATCTTCGCTTCGAGACGGCCGGGCCCGCGAACCCCGCCGGCACCGCGCCCGCGCTCCTGGAGGACTGGCGGCTGATCCACAACGCGATCATCCCGACCGCCCCGCTCTCCCCCGAGGACGTCCGCGCACGGGCGGGCCGCAACCGGCTCGACGTCGTCTACGCGGACGGCGTCGCCGTCGGCTGCTCCACCGTCCGCCCGCCCGACGACGAGACCCCGGCGGCCACCGTCATCGCGCGCGTGCTGCCCGAGTACCGGGGGCGCGGCTACGGGACGGCCCTGTACGCGCACGGCCTCGCGCACGCCCGGACGCTGAGCGACGCGGGCGTCGAGACCGTCGTCCTCGCGAGCAACGAGGAGGGGCTGCGCTTCGCGCTGGCCCGGGGCTTCGTGGAGACCGAGCGGTACGTCCTGCCGGGCGACACCGTGCCGTTCGTGACCCTGCGGCTGACCGGGACCGGCACCGACGGGACCAACGGGACCCCTGGCACCGCCGGTTAGGGCCGAAGGGACTGGACGGACCGGCTGCCCGTGGGGCAGCATCGGAAGCATGATCGACGGAATCGAGTACACCTCAGCCCGGTGAGCGCCCCGGACGAGCGCGCCACGCTCACCCCCCGGCCCGCCCCCCTCTCCCTCCACGCCTACGTACGCGCCCGGCTCGACACAGAGCCGGGCGGGCGCCTTCCCGAGCACCGCTACGAGCCCCCGGACGGGGCCGGCGGGCCGGACGGCCCCGAACCACCGGACGACGCCGAGGAGCCGACGTACGAGGAGGAACGGGCCGCCGTCCTGGCGGCCCTGGCACCCGCCCTCGCGCCACCCGGCCCGGACCGCGCCGCCCCGGCCGCACCCGCGGCAGCCACCTCTCCCGCCCCTCCCGACCGTACCGTCCGCGTCCTGCGCGCCCGCCTGGCCGCGCTGTCGGCCGAGGCCACGACCCTGTCCGCGGCCGTCGCCGATGTCCCCCTGCCCGACGAGCCCACCGCCCGGGCGCTGGCCCGCCGACTGGTGCGCACGGCGCCCGAGACACGGAGCGTCCTGGTCGGCATCGGCCTGCTGCGACGGCTGGGCGAGCCCGAGGACGTCCCGTATCTAAGCGCGCTGGGCCTGCTGGAAGGGCTCACCCATCCCGCCGTGGCCGCGCTGGAGCGCCTCGACGTGCGCGCCGCCGCCCTGCTGCGGCTCGCCTCCGGCCCGGCCCGGACCACGCACCGCGCCCTCGTCGACGCGCTCGCCTCCGGCGATCCGCGCGCCGTCGCGACGGCGTTCGCTGAGCAGCCGCCCGGCCGCCGCGAGCAGGCCCCGAATGTCGCCCGGAGCATCGCCGAGGCGGTCGGCCTGGCCGCGCTGTCGCGCGCCCCGCACGTCGACCCGAGGGTCCTCGCGCACGCCGGGCGACTGATCGTCCGGATGGGCCTGCCGCGCGACTACACCTGCGAGCTGCTGCGCTACGCCGACGCCGCCGAGGTGGTCGAGACCGTCGTCCGGCGGGGCTGCTCGCTGCCGCCGACGGTCGAGCGGGCGGCCCTGCTGCTCGCGCTCGCCCAGGAGTTGCACAGCGGGCCCGCCCATCTGCTGCCCTGGCGGGAAGGACGCCGCGAACAGCTCCTGGACGCGCTCGGCGCGCTGCTCACCTCGCCCGAGTGGGCCGCCGTTCCCGACCGGCTCCAGGCGTCCGCGCCGCCCGAGGAGCGGCACCGCGCGGCCTGGCTGCGCGCCACGGCGGAACGTCTCTTCGCCCCGCGCCCGGCCGCTCCCCCGCGGCTGCGGATCGAGGTGGCCGCCCACGACCCGGTGGACCGGCAGGGCGTCGAGACCCGGTTCCTGATCGACGGCCGGCCACTCGTGCCGGAGGCGTTCCGGCGCGGCGCGGGCCTCTCCCCCGAGGAGCTGCTCGACACCGGGGCGCTGGTCGCGACCGGGGAGCCCCGGCAGGTGCCGCTCGCCGAGGCCTGGTGCACCGAGGGGTGCTGCGGGGCGCTGCGCGTCACCGTCGCGCGCGAGGGCGACGAGGTGGTGTGGCGGGACTGGTCGCGCCCCGCCGTGCTGCCCGGCGGCGAGACGCCGCCGCCCCTTCCCCCGTACCGCTTCGACGCCGTCGCCTACGACGCGGAGCTCGCCCGCGCGGGCCGCGAGGACGGCTGGTCCTGGCCGGCCCGGGAGACGGGCCGGCTGCTGGCGGCCGGGCTGCGCCGGGAGCCGGAGGTGCTGGCCCGCTGGGGCGCGCGGCTCCTGGGCGCCGGGCTCGCCACCCGCGACCCGTACACCACGGTGGTGTGGCTCGGGGTCCCGGCGGGCGAGGAGGAAGACGTCCTGGTCTGGCGGCTGCCGGAGGACGGCGGCGAGCCGCGCGAGCGGGCGGCCTCGGCACTGCGGAGGCTCGCCCGGGAGGACCCGCGCGGCTATGCCGGGGACGGCCGGCGCCAGCAAATCTGATACACCGTCAGCAAATGGCGTCGCGGCTCTGGGAACCTCGCACCCCCGGCGCTACCCTCCGCGCATGATTCCGACGGTGGTGTGGGGAACCGGAAATGTCGGGCGGGCGGCCATCCGTGCCGTCGCGGCCCATCCGGAGCTCGAACTCTCGGCCGTCCTCGTCGCCAACCCGGAGAAGGTCGGCCGCGACGCCGGCCGGCTCGCCGGGCTCGGGCACGACCTGGGCGTCATCGCCCGGGACGACGTCGAGGCGGTCCTCGCGCAGGCACCGGGCGCCGTGGTGTACGCGGCCTCCGGTGACATGCGCCCCGACGAGGCGCTCGCCGACGTCGTACGGGCGGTACGGGCGGGCGCGGTGGTGGTGACACCGGCGCTGTACCCGCTGTACGACCCGCGGGGCGCGCCCGACGAGTTCCGCGAGCCGGTCCTGGCGGCGGTGAAGGAGGGCGGCGGCTCGCTGTTCGCCTCCGGCGTCGACCCGGGCTGGGGCAACGACGTGCTGCCGCTGCTGGTCAGCGGGCTCGGCAGCACGGTGGACGCGATCCGCTGCCAGGAGGTCTTCGACTACTCGACGTACGAGCAGGAGGAGTCCGTCCGCTATCTCGTCGGCATGGGGCAGCCCATGGACTACGAGCCGCCGATGCTGCTGCCCTCGGTGCCCACGATGGTGTGGGGCGGACAGCTCCGGCTGATGGCGCGGGCGCTCGGCGTGGAGCTGGAGGAGATCCGCGAGACGCTCCAGCGGCGCCCGCTGGAGGCCACCGTGCGGACCCGGACGATGGGCGAGTTCGCGGCGGGCACCCAGGGCGCGGTCCGCTTCGAGGTGCAGGGGATCGTGGACGGCGAGCCGCGGCTGGTCATCGAGCACGTGACCCGGATCCACCCGGACTGCGCCCCGGACTGGCCGGTGCCGCCGGACGGCTCGGGGGCGCACCGGGTGATCGTCGAGGGCCGGCCCCGGATCGAGGTCACGGTCGAGGCGACGGACGAGGGCGAGAACCGTTCCGCGGGCGGCAACGCCACGGCCGTGGGCCGGCTGGTGGGGGCGATCGACTGGCTCGTGGCGGCGGAGCCGGGACTGTACGACGCGCTGGACGTGCCGCTGCGGCCGGCGGTCGGACGACTGGGAAGGAGAACACGGTGATCATCGACATCCCCGAGGGCCAGGAGCCCATCGGCTACGTGTGGGGCGACATGGTGCCGGGGATCGGGATGGCGGCGGCGAACTTCTCGCTGTCCGTGTACGCCCACACGACCCTCGGGCTGCGCGAGTTCGAGGCGGCCAGGCTGCGGATCGCGCAGATCAACGGCTGCCGGTTCTGCCTGGACTGGCGGACCGACCGGGACGGCGAGAAGGTCGAGGAGGAGTTCGCGGAGGCGGTCGAGGCCTGGCGGACCACCGACACCTTCGACGAGCGCACCCGGCTGGCCGCCGAGTACGCGGAGCGGTACGCGCTGGACCACCACGGGCTGGACGAGGAGTTCTGGGCGCGGATGACGGGCGCGTACAGCCAGGTGGAGATCGTGGAGCTGACGATGAGCCTGGGTTCGTGGCTGGCGTTCGGGCGGCTCAACCGGGTGCTGGGGCTCGACACGGTCTGCGTGCTGCCGACCCACTGAGCGGCCGGGAACGCCGAGGGGGCCGGCCGGGCTGCGTGCCCGGCCGGCCCCCTCGCGTCGGCCCCCTCGCGTCGGCCCGGTCACAGGTCGGTGGCGATGATCTTCTCGATGTTGCGCTCGGCCAGCGCGGTGATGGTCACGAAGGGGTTGACGGTGGTGCTGCCCGGGATGAGGGCGCCGTCGATCACGTACAGGCCGTCGTAGCCGTGCAGCCGCCCGTAGTTGTCGGTGGCCTCGCCGAGAACGGCGCCGCCGAGCGGGTGGTACGTGAGGTGGTCGCCCCAGATCTTGTAGGCACCGAAGAGGTCGGTGCGGTAGATCGTCCCCTCCTTGGCGTTGATCTTGTCGAAGATGGTCTTCGCCGCGTCGATGGAGGTCTGCTTCCAGGCCCGGTCCCAGTTGAGGTCGACGCGCCCGGCGGCCGCGTTCCAGCTGAACTCGGCGCGGTACGGGGTCTTGGTGATGGACAGGTAGAAGGACGCGTAGGTCTCGATGCCGGTGGGCAGCGGGGCGACCTCGGCGAAGGCGCCGCCCGCGTCCCAGTTGTCGATGCCGGCGGTCGGCATCGAGGACTGGAGCTTTCCGGTGGCGTCCCACATGTGGTTGGCCCGGCCGCACATGACGTTGCCGTTGTCGCCCCAGTTCTTGCCGATCCGGTCGTTCAGGGCGGGCAGGGCGCCGGTGGCCTTCAGCTTGGTGAGCAGCTTGCTGGTGCCGACGCTGCCGGCGGCGAAGAAGACCCGGCCAGCGGTGACGGACTTGGTCTCGACGACGTTGCCCGCGTTGTCGATCCGCTCCATGACGACGGTGTAGCCGCCGCCCGCCGCGGGGGTGACGGTGGTGACCCGGTGGAGCGGGGAGATGTCGACCCGGCCGGTCTCGGCGGCGCGGGCCAGGTAGGACTTCTGGAGGCTCTTCTTGCCGTGGTTGTTGCCGTAGATGACCTCGCCCACGAGCGCGGACTTGGGCACGCTGCCGATGGCCTCCTGCTTCATGTAGTCCCAGTCGTAGACGTTGGGCACGAAGACGAAGGGGAAGCCGGAGCGTTCGGCGTGCTTGCGGCCGACGCGCGCGTACTGGTAGCAGTCGGCGCTCTCCCACCAGGACTTGTCCACCGCGGTGACGCCGAGTCCGGCGTTGGCGCGCGGGTAGTACGTGCCGTACATCTCGGCCGGGTCGACGGTCGGGAGGATGCCCGGGAAGAGCTCCCGGCGCGGGGTGACGGCCATGCCGCCGTTCACGAGCGAGCCGCCGCCGACGCCGCGGCCCTGGTAGACGGTGATGCCGGCGAAGTCCTCGGCGTCGAGGATGCCGGTGTAGCGGGGTACGTCCTTGTCGAGCGGGAAGCCCAGGAAGTTGCTGAGGGGCTGCTTGGTGCGGGTGCGCAGCCAGAAGGAGCGGTAGTCCGGCTTGGTGGTGTTGGCGAAGATGTTCCCGTCGGGGCCGGCCGTGTCCCAGGCCATCCCCATCTCCACCATGTGGACGTCGATGCCCGCCTGCGCGAGCCGGAGCGCGGCGACGGAACCGCCGTAGCCGCTGCCGACGACGAGGACGGGGACACGGGAGCCGTTCGGGATGGGAGCGGATTCGACGGCGAGCTCGGCGGCGCCCGCCGGGGTGGCGGCGCTCGTGGCGGCGACCTGCCCGGCGAGGGCGAGGCCACCGATAAGGGAACCGGTTCCACTGACGAACCGGCGGCGGGTGAGGCCTCCGGAAGGCGAGGCCGGAATGGGTGTGTCACTCACGTGATGCCCCTCACTCTTGAGCGAATGGGAACACGTTCTACTGGGGGGTTCTCGCGAAGTCACGAGAAACCGACGGGTAACTTACGGCCGAAAACCTGCACCATGATCACGGTCCGGTAAAAATGCCCACCCCGCCGCACCGAACACGAGTGCGGGACTGATACATCTTCACTTCTGGTCGTCGCACCGGCGCGTGACATGTGCGCGGGAACGGCACCGGGGGGACCTACGCGGCCCGGCCGACGGCATCGGTACGCCACGGCCGGAGCACCGGCACATCACCTCTCCTTCCCGGGCCGCTCCCTGCCCGCGCGGCCCCGCGACGCGGAACGTGAAAGGGAGCGTGTGCATGGGCCGAACCGCCCGTGAGAAGGCATTCAGATGGGGTGCGGCCACCGTCGCCGCCCTGGCCGTCGCCACGGCGGCAGTCCCGGCCACCGCGACGGCGGCCCCCGCCGCGGGCGACCCGGGCCCGCAGCGGGTCGGCGCAGCGCCGCGGGTGCCGCAGGGCGCCGTCCGCACGGCCGACCCCGCCCCCGGCAAGCCGCTCGACCTGAGCGTCGTCCTGGAGCCGCGTGACCCGGCCGCCCTCCAGCGCTTCGTCGCCGAGGTCTCCACACCCGGGTCCCCGCGCTACCGCCAGTACCTCGGCACGGGCGAGTTCGCGAAGGTCTTCGGCGCCGAGCCGGCCACCGTCGCCCGCGTGCGCGCGGAGCTGGAGGCGCAGGGCCTGACCGTCGGCGAGCTGGCGGCCGACGGCCTCACGCTGCCGGTGCGGACGACCGTCGAGGGGGCCGGCGAGGCCTTCCGCACCGACTTCGACGGCTACCGGCTGACGGACGGCACCACCGGCGTCACCAACACCGCCGCCCCGGCCCTCGACGGCCGGATAGCCCGCGAGGTCCGCACGGTCGTCGGCCTGAGCACGCTGGGCTCGTACAAGCCCCGCAACACCGGTGCCAAGGCCAAGGCCCGCCAGAAGGGCACCGAGCGGGCGGGTGCCGCGCAGACCGGCCCCCAGCCCCGGCTGACCGGCACCACGCCGGCGATGTGCGCCGACGTCAAGAACCTGTACGCGACGGAGTTCCCGAACTCCCCGGCGCTGTACGACACCCAGGACTACTGGGCGCCTCGCTCGCTCGCCACGCAGTACAACATGGCGAACCAGCCGAACGTGCAGACCGGCAGCACGATCGCCGTGTACTCCCTGGAGAACTACGATCCCCGGGACAACGCGGAGTTCCAGCGCTGCTTCGGCACCAAGGTGCCGGTCACCCCGGTGAAGGTCAACGGCGGCCCGACCGTGCCGGTGACCCCCACCAACGGCGTCGGTCTGGAGACCGCGCTGGACGTCCAGACCATCATCGGTCAGGCGCCCCAGTCCAAGATCCTCGTCTACCAGGGCCCCAACACCTGGAACGACGGCACCGCCGTCTACCGCCAGATGGTCACCGAGAACCGCGCCAAGGTCATCTCGGTGAGCTGGGGCCTGTGCGAGCTGAACACGCCTACCTCCGCGCAGGACGCCGAGAACCTGGTCTTCCAGCAGGCCGCGGCCCAGGGCCAGACGATCGTCGTCGCCTCCGGTGACAGTGGCTCGACCGGCTGCTTCGTCCCGGACGACTACGGAAACCCGTCCTCGGGCGTCCTCAACCAGGACAAGCTCGCCGTCGACTTCCCGTCCTCCTCGCCGTACGTCCTGAGCGTCGGCGGCACCACGATGCGCGGCTCCGTCGGGAACCAGACCACCTGGGTGGGCTCGGGCGGCGGCGTCTCGACCCGCTACGGCGTCGCGGCCGACGGCTTCCAGGCGGGCGTACGCGGCGCCGGCTACTCCGACGCCTGCAAGGCCGCGACCGGCAGCTGCCGCCAGGTCCCGGACGTCGCGGGCGTCGGCGACTACACCACCGGCTACCCCGTCGCGTACGGCGCCGGCGAGTACTGGAACGTCATCGGCGGCACCAGCGGCGCGGCCCCCGTCTGGGCGGCGCTCCTCGGCCAGGCCAACCAGGACCTCGCCTGCCAGGCCAACGGCCCCGTGGGCTACGTCCACCCGGCGCTGTACAAGCTGCCGGCGAACGCCTTCCGCGACGTCACCACCGGCGACAACGCGGTGCTCCAGTCCGGCTACACGGGCGACCTCTACAAGGCAGGCCCCGGCTACGACCTCGCCACCGGCCTCGGCACGCCGAACGGGCGCGCCATCGTCAGCGGTCTGTGCCAGGCCGTCGCGCCGACCCCGGCCACCACGTTCAACGCGCTGAGCCCGGCCCGGATCCTCGACACCCGCTACGGCGTCGGCCGCGCCGGCACCACGCCGGTCGCCGCCAACGGCACCGTCAAGCTGAAGGTCGCCGGCGTCGGCGGCGTCCCGACGACCGGTGTGACCTCCGTGGTCATGAACGTCACGGCCGTCAACCCCAGCGCCGCCGGCTTCCTCATCGCGTACCCGACCGGCACCACCCGCCCGGCCTCGTCCAACATGAACTGGCTGAAGGGCCAGGTCGTCCCGAACCTGGTGACCGTCCCGGTCGGCAAGGACGGCACGGTCTCCCTGTTCAACGCGGGCGGCGGCACGACCCACTTCATCGCCGACGTCTCCGGCTACTTCTCCGCGGCGCCCGGCGGCGGCACCTACCTGCCGACCGGTCCGGCCCGCATCCTCGACACCCGCTCCGCCATCGGCGTCCCCGGCACCACGCCGGTCGCCGGCAAGGGCACCGTCAGCCTGACGGTCGCGGGCCAGGGCGGCGTGCCGGCCACCGGCGCCACCGCGGTGGTCCTCAACGTGACGGCGACCGCGCCGAAGTCGGACGGGCACCTCATCACGTACCCGAGCGGTTCGACCCGCCCGACCGCGTCGAACATCAACTGGCTGGCCGGCCAGACGCGGCCCAACATGGTCGTCCTGCCGATCGGCGCCGACGGCAAGGTGAACCTGTACAACGCCGGCTCCGGCACCGTGCACTTCATCGCCGACGTCTTCGGCTACTACACCCCCGGCACGGACGGCGCGAGCTTCCACTCCGCCGGACCGGCCCGGCTGCTCGACACCCGCTCGGCCCTCGGCGCGGCCAACGCCAACCCGATGAAGGGCGGCGTCACCCAGGTCCTCGACCTGAACGACGGCCACACCCTGAAGAACGCCAAGGCGGTCGTGCTCAACGTGACCGTCACCGCTCCCACCGCGGGCGGCTTCCTGACGGTCTGGCCCGACGGCACCGCCCTGCCCAACGCGTCCAACATCAACTGGACCACCGGGCAGACCGTGGCGAACCTGGTGACCGTCCCGGTCGTCAACGGAAAGATCGACTTCCGTCCGAACACCGGGACCGTGCACGTCATCGCCGACCTCTTCGGCTACTACTCCTGATCCCGGGAGCCCTCGGGCCCCGTCCCCCGCGCGCGAGCGCGGAGGGCGGGGCCCTTCCCGTTCCCCGTCCCGATCCCCGGCAGCGCCGCGACGAGGACGCCCGCGAGCGCCACCCAGGCGAGCGCCCCGGGCCCCGCCGCCCGCCAGCCGGGCCCGGCGAGCAGCAGGGCGGCCAGCAGCCCGGCGGCCCGCGCCCGCCCGTCCCGGGCGCGGGCCAGCGCGCGCCGGGCGGTGCCGGGGACGCGCAGCTCGCGCACGGCGAGGCCGCAGACCAGGGCGGCGGCGGCCACCGCCGCCGTCAGGAGTGTCCCGCTCATGTCCCCCATGGTCTCCCGCCCGGCCCCGGCCCGCGCCCCGCCGGACGACGTCGGGCGAGGTCTGGCGATGTCTGGTGATGTCTGGCGAGACCGGACGCTCTTCCTCCGCCCTCAGCCCGCCAGGAAGGCCTCGATGGCGTCCGCGAGGGCCTTCGGGGCCTCCTCGGGGGCGTAGTGGCCCGCGTCGGGCAGCACCTCCAGGCGCGCGTTCGGGTACCAGCGCAGCCAGGTGGCCTCCATCGCCTCGTTGCCGAGCGCCGGGTCGTGGGCGCCGACCACGAGCAGCACCGGAACGGGGTTGTCGCGGACCCGCTCGTGGAAGTCGGCGCGCGACCAGGAGTCCAGATAGGCCCGGAAGGCGGTCGGCGAGGAGCGCCGCACCGAGCGCTCGACGAGCCCGCCGAGCCAGTCGTCGCCGTACCGGCCGCCGGTGGTGTTGTCGATGATCGCCCGCCGGCGGCCGTGGTCCTCGGCGGCGCCGGCAAACAGCTCCCAGGTCTCCGCGTCGAGCGGGAAGCCGGCCGCGGAGACCGGCGAGATCCCGACGATCGAGCGCACCCGCTCCGGCGCGTCGAGGAGCATCAGCTGGGCCGCCTTGCCGCCCATGGAGTGCCCGACGACGGAGAAGGAGTCCCAGCCGAGGTCGTCGGCGACGGCCAGCGCGTCGGCCGCGACCTCCTCCATGGTGTACGCCCCGTCGGCGTCGATCGCCTCCCCGTAACCGCGGCAGTCGAGGAAGGCGTAGGACCCGGCGCCGTCGTCGAGCTCGGCCCGCAGCGGGTCGAAGCTCGTGCGGTCGCCGAACCAGTTGTGCAGGACGAGCGCGCGGTGCGGCCCGCTGCCCTGGACGTCGTACGGAAGAACCCGGCCGGTCATCAGGCCCCCTGGTCGCGAGGTGGTGGGGCTGCGCGCCCGCCGCGGCAGCCGAGGACCGAGTCTGGCGAGCCCCCGGGGACCGGGTCAATGGGGCCGCCGGGCGGTTCACACGTTCGTACCTCGGGATGCGTGGGCCGTCCGGGCCGGAGCATCCTGGCTGTGTGACGTCGTACGGCGCGGCCGGACCCGCCCCGTCGGCCGAGTCCGGTCCCCCGTCCCGGGGCGCCGGCGTCGACGGGCCGGTGCCCGACGCCCTGGCGCTGGTCCTCACGGAGGCGGCGCTGCGGGCCGTGGAGTCGCTCGGCGGGTACGCGGGCGGGGTGTACCTGCGGTCGGGTACGCCGGGGCTGCTGCGCCTCGCGATGCTGGCGGGGCTGCCGGGGCCGCTGTTCCGCCCGTGGTGGCGGATGCACGTGAACCGGCCGTTCCCCGTCGCCGAGGCCCACCGCTCCGGGCAGCCCGTGCACCTGGCGGACGTGGACGAGGCCATGCGGCTCTTCCCGCAGATGGTGGCCAGCCTGCCGTTCCCCTTCGCCTCGATGTTCGCGCCGGTCGTCGGCGGGCGGGAGCGGTACGGGGTCCTGGTGGTGCTGCGGACGCCCACCCCGGGCGTCCCGGTGGCCGCCCGGGACCGCGGCCGGATCCTGCACGAGGCCCGGCGGCTGGGCGCGGAGCTCGCGGCGCTCGAAGCCGCCGGGACGCCCGTCGAGTGGCGCGGGGAGCCGGTCTGCGTGCAGCTCCCGACCCGGACGGCGCCGCCGGTGCGGATCGGCTACTTCGACTGGGACCTGGACACCGGCGAGGTGACCGCCGACGCGGGGCTGCGGGCGATCCTGGGCGAGGCCGGCCCGCTGCCCTGGACCGTGGGCGCGCTCACCTCCCGGCTGATGCCGGAGGACGCGTACGCGCTGTGGGCGCTGGCGCGCCAGGCGGCGGGTTCGGGCGGTCCGGCCGCGCGCCGGATCCGGCTGAAGGGGCCGGACGGGGGACTGCACCTGCTGGAGGTGACCGCGCGCCCGGTGGAGGGGGGCGGCGGCGGCAAGGTGCTCACCGGCTCGCTGGTCGACCTCGGGACCGGTCTGGTCGGCTCGGACGCCACCGACCGGCTGCCGCGCGCGATCCTCGCCATCGACCGGCTCGGCCGGATCACCTACGTCAACGCCCGCACCGAGTCGCTGCTGGGCGTGCCGCGCCGCGCGCTGGCCGGACGCCCGCTGTGGGAGGCGCTGCCGTGGTTCGCGCACCCGTACCACGAGGAGCAGTTGCGCGGGGCGCTACTCTCGGACCGGGCCGCGCACTTCCTGGCGCACCCGGGGCACGGCGAGTGGCTGTCGGTGTCGCTCTACCCGGGGCACGACGGGGTGACGATGGTGCTGGTCCCGGAGAGCGATCCGGCGCACCGGCCGGCGGACGCCGAGGCGGCCGACGCCGACGGGCTGGCCTCGCCCGAGGGGCGGGCCGAGGCGCTGTACCGTCCGGTGGCGCTCGCCATCGCGCTGTCCGAGGCGGTGACGGCCCGCCAGGTGTCGGCGGTGGTCACGGAGGAGCTGCTGCCGGCCTTCGGGGGACGGCAGCTGGCGATCTACCTGCTGAGCGAGCGGCATCTGTACCTGGCCTGGGAGACGGGCTTCCCGCCGGGTTTCCTGGAGCCCTTCGACGGGGTGCGGCTGGACGCGCGGATGCCCGGGGTGGAGACGCTGACCACGGGCCGCCCGCTGTTCTTCGAGTCGATGTCGCGGCTGGGGGCCGCCTATCCGGGGCTGCCGCTGGACGCGCACTCGGGCGCGCGGGCCTTCCTGCCGCTGATCGCCTCGGGGCGGCCGGTGGGCTCCTGCATCCTCGGCTTCGACCGGCCGCGCGGCTTCACGGCGGAGGAGCGGACGGTGCTGACCGCCCTGGCCGGGCTGATCGCCCAGGCCCTCGAACGGGCCCAGCGGTACGACTCGGAGGCGGCGCTCGCGCGGGGGCTCCAGGACGCGCTGCTGCCTCACCGGCTGCCGGTGCACGAGGGCGTGGACACCATCGGGCGGTATCTGCCGGGCACCGAGGGCATGGACGTGGGCGGCGACTGGTACGACGTGATCGAGACGGGCCACGGGCAGCTCGCTCTGGTCATCGGCGACGTCCAGGGGCACGGGGTGGCCGCCGCCGCGACGATGGGGCAGCTGCGCAGCGCGGTACGGGCGTTCGCGCTGGGCGGGCACCGCCCGCAGGACGTGGTGCGGGGCACCAACCGGCTGCTGATCGACCTGGACCCGGGCCAGTTCGCGAGCTGCTGCTACGTGGTGCTCGACGCGGCGACGGGGGCCCTCCAGGCGGCCCGCGCGGGGCATCCGCAGCCGCTGCTGCGCCGGGCCGACGGCAGCACCGAGGTGGTGGAGCTGGCGGGCGGCGTGGTGCTCGGCGTGGACAGCGCGGCGAGCTACCCGGTGACCCGGCTGCGGCTCGACCCGGGCGAGGTGCTCGCCCTGTTCACGGACGGCCTGGTGGAGCGGCCGGGCACGGACATCGACGAGGGGATCGAAAGTCTGCGCCGCGTCTTCGCGTCGACGGGCTCGGCCGCCCTCGCGGACACCGCGGACCGGCTGATCCGGGACGCCCGCCAGGCCCCGGACCGCCCGGACGACATCGCCCTCCTGCTGGCGGCCCGCTGGGGCCCGCACGGGCACGGGTCCTGACGGTCCCGTCACCCGCTCGGACGTGCGGCGCTGGTCGTGCGGGCCGGTCGCGGGGAGGCTGGGCGGACCGGGGGAAGTGTGCCCGTCCGACCGAGGAGGACATGTGCAGCAGGACAAGCAGCCGGAGTACGGGCCCGTGGTCTTCCGGGACCGTTCCGCGGGGTTCGCCTTTCTGACCCGCTCCACGGCGAGCAGCGACCAGACGATCGAGTGGGACGACGGCCACACGTATCCGGTGGTGGACGTCGAGATCTCCTCGGAGAGCCACCCCTTCTACACAGGCAAGGCGCGGACCGTGGACAGCGAGGGCCGGATCGCGAAGTTCGAGCGCCGCTACGGCGAGGGGGCCGAGGGGGGCTGAGGCCCGGGGCGTTGTCAGTGGCGCCTCGTAGGGTGGCCGGTGCCGGTGGGGAGCCGGCCGGCGGGGCGCGACGAAGGGGCGTGGGGCGATGCGGGAGCTGTTCCTGGCGGAGGCAGGGGGGCATGTGCGCTGGCTGGACCTGCCGGGCGGGGGGCCCGCCCGGGTCTTCGTGCACGGTCTCGGCTGCACGGGCGGTTCCGACTTCGCGCACATCGCCGCGCATCCGGCGCTGGCCGGCCGCCGCTCGCTCCTGGTGGATCTGCTGGGCTTCGGGCTGAGCGACCGGCCGGCCGCCTTCGACTACCGGATGGAGTCGCAGGCCGCGGCCGTCGCCCGGATCCTCGACCACGAGGGGCTGTCCGGCGTCGAGCTGGTCGGGCATTCGATGGGCGGCGCGGTCGCCGTGCACCTGGCGGCGTCCCGGCCGGACCTGGTCGACCGCCTGGTGGTGGCGGAGCCGAATCTCTCCCCTGGCGGGGGCGCCTTCTCCTCCCCCGTCGCCGCGCAGGACGAGGCCTTCTTCGTCCGCGAGGGCTTCGCCGCGATGCTGGCGGGCGCGGACGCGGACCGGCCGGACTACGCGGCTCGGCTCCGGCTCGCCGACCCGCTGGCGGTGCACCGCAGCGCGGTGGCGCTGGTGGCGGGCTCGGTCCCGGCGGCGGGCGAGCTGCTCGCCGCGCTGCCGCGCCCGAAGGCGTTCCTGGTGGGCGGACTGAGTCTGCCGGACCCCGACGCCGAGCAGGCGGCGGGGCTTGGCATACGCGTGATCGAGGTCCCGGCGGCGGGGCACAACATGATGATCGACAACCCCGACGGCTTCGCCCGTGCCCTGGCGCTGGCTCTCAGCGCAGGGGCGTGAAGAAGTCCCGCAGTTCCCCGGCGACCTGGTCCGGCTCCTCGTGGGCCATGAAGTGGCCGCCCCGGCCGGGGGTGGACCAGTGCCTCAGGTCGCGGAAGACCCGTTCGGCGAGGCTGCGGGGGTAGTCGGCGTAGGCGGGTTCGTGGCTGAGGGTGACGGCCGCGGGGACGTGGACGGGCGGCACGGCGCGGTTGTGCCGGTGGTAGTCGTAGTACTGCCGGAAGGAGGAGCCGATCGTGCCGGTCGCCCAGTAGAGGGTGACGACCGTGAGCAGGGTGTCGCGGTCCCAGCGCTTCTCCAGGTCCCCGCCGCAGTCGCTCCAGTCGCGGTACTTGTCGGAGATCCAGGCGAGCAGTCCGGCGGGCGAGTCCCGCAGGGCCGCCGCGAGGGTGTCGGGCCGGGTGCACATGATCTCGCTGTAGCCCTGGTCCTCGCGGTCGTATCTGTCGAGGGCGTCGAGGTAGACGCCCTCGCGGGCGGTCGGCGGCTCGGCCTCGAAGTCGGCGGAGACGACGGCGGAGGTGATGTGGACACCCGCGACGGCCTCGGGGTGGAGGGCGCCCAGCCACTGGGTGACGCCGCCTCCGATGTCGCCGCCGAAGGCCCCGTAGCGGCGGTAGCCCAGGACCTCGGTCATCAGGGTGTGCCAGGTCTCGGCGACGCCCTGCCGGGTGAAGGGCCCGGCGGGCAGCTCGGAGTAGAGGAAGCCGGGCAGGGAGGGCACGACGACGTCGACGGCGTCGGCCGGGTCGCCGCCGTACGCGGCGGGGTCGGCGAGCCGCTCGGCGAGCTGGAGCATCTCCACGAAGCTGCTCGGCCAGCCGTGGCTGAGGACGAGCGGCAGCGGGGCGGGGCCCTCCGGGGCGGCGGGGCGGCGGGCGCGCAGGTGGACGAAGTGCGTGGACCGGCCGCCGATGTCGGCGCGGTACTGCGGGAAGGCGTTGAGCCGGGCCTCCGCGGCGGCCCAGTCGAAGCCGTCGGCCCAGTAGGCGACGGTCTCGCGGAGCCAGCCGGGGTCGGTGCCGGCGGCCCAGTAGGCGGCGTCGGAGGGCTCGGTGAAGAGCGTGCGGGTGAGCCGGGCGCGCAGATCGCGCAGGACGTCCTCGGACACGGAGATCCGGAAAGGGGTGGCGTTCATGGTTCCTTCGCTGGGGAGTGCTCGACGGTGCGGGCGCTCCCGGCGCGGATCAGTGCGACGCGGCGGTGGGGAGGGCCCGGACGGGGTACTGCTCGCGCATCTGGGGTTCACCTCCCGGTACGGCGTGGGTCGGACGCGGCGGGTGCCGCGGACCGTGCTGGACTCGAACCTACCCGCCGAGGCGGCGGGGCGCATCCCGATATGGGCCGGCGGGCGGCGCGGGACGCGCGACCGCCCCCGGCCCTGGTGGGCGCGGGGGCGGGGACTGCTCGGCGTGGGCCGTGCGGTCGGGTCAGGCCTCGACGGTGCCGGAGGCGGCGACCTTGATGGAGCCGCGGGTGGCACCGGTCTGGGAGCCGAGCGACTCGATCTTCTTCACGAGCTCGGAGCCCTCGACGACCTCACCGAAGACGACGTGCTTGCCGTCGAGCCAGTCGGTCACGATCGTGGTGATGAAGAACTGCGAGCCGTTGGTGTTCTTGCCGGCGTTCGCCATCGAGAGCAGGAACGGGCGGTCGTGCTTGAGGGTGAAGTTCTCGTCCTCGAACTTCTCGCCGTAGATGCTCTTGCCACCCGTGCCGTTGCCGCGGGTGAAGTCACCGCCCTGGAGCATGAAGGCGGGGATCACGCGGTGGAACGGGGAGCCCGCGTAGCCGAAGCCGTGCTCGCCGGTGGCCAGCTCGCGGAAGTTGCGCGCCGTCTTCGGGACGACCTCGTCGAACAGCTGGAAGACGATCCGGCCGGCCGGCTCGTCGTTGATGGTGATGTCGAAGTAAACGTTGCTCTTGTTGTCGCTCATGGGGACATCCTGTCATTCCCCCGGCACTCCACGCGCACGGGCCACCCCCGCCCGGGTGGCGGGGTGCGGGGATTCAGACGAGGTCACCGGCCCCGGGGGCCTGGACGGCGCTGACGACGCTGTCGGCGCCGTCGGCGCCCTGGACGGTGTCCTCCAGGAGCGAGTCGATCTGCGTGTCGTCCTGCAGGAGCTGGTCCTCCTGGAGCAGGCCGGTGACGGAGTCGGCGGGGCCGTGCTCGGCGGCGTCGGCGTGCGGGGCCGGGGAGACCAGGGCGGTGACGACACCGGCGGCCAGGGAGGCGATGGCGAGCATGCTGCGCTTCTTCATGGCCTGGTCAACTGCCGAGGGGCACGGAGGTTACGGCCGCCGCGCGGATTCGCGCGGCGGCGCGGCCGGATCCGGCGGTGTCCGGCGGGGTCCGGCCGTGTCGGTCAGTGGTCCCCGGCGCTCTCCACGTAGAGGGTCGTGCCCGTGCGGCGGGCGCCGTCGATCTCGGCGAGGCGCCGGAAGGCGCTCGGGGTCATCTCCCGCTCCCATGCGGCGAGGGTGAGCAGCCGGTACTCGCTGTGCTCCTCGGGGTCGAGGACGACGGAGGCGAGCTGGGCGTCGGTCAGCTCGCCTCCATCGAAGTAGAAGCCGATGGTGTTGGCCGGCCAGTGGTCGCCCCGGTCGGAGACGAAGTGGGTGGCGAGCAGCCGGGGTTCGCCCGCGAAGACGAGTCCGGTCTCTTCGCGGCACTCCCGTACCGCGGTCTGCCAGGGGGTCTCCCCCGGGTCCATGTTCCCGCCGGGCGAGTGCCACAGCCCGGTCCCGTAGGCGGTGCGCAGTTGGAAGGGTCGGCCCTGGGTGTCGGTGAAGTAGAGACACGCGTACGCGGTCGCTCGCGGCAGCGTGGCGATGTACTCGGCGGGCGGCAGCCAGGTGTGGGCCATGGGCGGCTCTCTTTCGACGGAGCGAGGGGCGGGGGTCGCCTCCCATCCAAGCGGTCCGGGCGGCCCGGCCGGGCGTCGCGCGGCTGTGTCACCGGATCGTGTGATCACCGGGGTGGCCGAATCCGCGGGTCGCCCCGGGGGCGGCGGGCGGCGGGTTCAGCGGTGCCGGGGGCCCGGGCGCGGCGCCTGCCGGGCGGCCCGCTCCAGGCGGCGCAGGACGAGGTGTTCGTGGACGAGCCGGCCGGCGAGGGCGCCGCCGTAGACGACGAAGCCGACGCCGACGAGCCAGGACTGCAGGACGAGGACGGTGCCGAACTGCCCGTAGGTGACGGCGTTGGAGGCGATCAGGGGGGAGAAGACGAACTGGGAGAAGATCCGCAGGCCGAGCAGGCCGAAGGCGGTCAGGACGGCGCCGGGGAGCAGGGCGCGCCAGCGGATGCGGCCGCAGACCAGGAGCCGCTGGGACCACCAGAAGAAGAGGAAGGTGCCGACGAGGTCGCCGAGGGCGACGAGGACGGTGACACCCGCGGGGGACGTGTCGGGGGTGGGGCTGGCGACGAAGAGGAGCAGCGCGGCGACGAGGACGGCGAGCCAGACGACGTGGCGCCAGGCGGTGTGCCAGCGGGCGGTGGGGAGGTCCCAGACGCGTTCGTAGCCGGTCTGGACGGCGGAGCCGAAGGTCACGCCGAAGGCGGCGAGGGCGGCGAGGCCGAAGGCGGTGGTGCGCTGGAGTGCCTGTCCCGGCTGCCCGAAGAGCCGCTCGACCTCTTCCTGGGAGACCTGGGAGACGCCGAGGCCCTGGATGAGCCAGCGGGCGAAGCCCTGGCCGCTGGCGAGGTCGGCGGCGGCCACGACGATGAGCAGGGGGACGAGGGTGAGCAGGCTGAGCGCGGCGAACCCCATGGCGCGGTGCATGAGTTCCATCTCCCGCCCGCGGTTCCAGGCGAGTCCGGCGGGCGAGGCGAGGACGCGCGCGTGGAGCCGGTGGAACCAGTGGCCGTGCTCGGCGGGGGCAGGCTCGTGCGGCGCGCCGGAATCGGGGGACATGTCTCGTGGGGTACCCCGCTCGCCGCCCGAACCCGTCCGGGATGCCGCCGATCGGGTGCAGCGGGGTCAGCCGAGCCGGGGGCGGGCGGCCGGGCCGGGCCGGACGGAGACCTCGTACGGGGTGAGGACGGCGTGCTCCTCGGCGGCGCAGACGACCTCGACGCGGACGGGGGCGCCGCAGCCGGAGTGGCGGATGTCGAGCGGGGTCCCGGCGGGGTCGCCGGCGTGGCTGTCGCCCCACTGCTTGAGGGCGAGCAGGACGGGCCAGAGGTCGCGGCCCTTGGCGGTGAGGCGGTACCGGGAGCGGGTGCGGGCGCCGGGTTCCCGGTAGGGCTCGGCGCGCAGGATGCCGGCGGCGACCAGTTTGCGGAGCCGGTCGGCGAGGACGGCCTCGGAGAGGCCGAGGTGGCGGCGGAAGTCGTCGTAGCGGCGCACCCCGTTGAAGGCGTCCCGCAGGATCAGCAGGGACCACTTCTCGCCGACGAGGTCGAGCGCGCGGCGCACCGGGCAGTTCTCGGTGTCCATCTCCAGGTACTGCATCGCCCCACTGTAGTGGGCTGGCTGCGTTGTTGACAGTCAGCCGAGGCCCCCCTAACTTCGATCTTCGAAGTCAGAAGCATGAGGAGCACGGCCCGCCGGACCACCGGCGCGGGCACGGGCACGGCGAGGGGATGGCGCGATGGAGCGGTCACGGACGGTGCGGTGGCAGGACGCGGCGGCCACCGCCGACGCCGCGGGCACGATGGCGGGCCTGGACTTCCTGCGGGAGATCGCCGCGGGCCGGCTGCCCCCGGCCCCGCTCGGCTCCCTGCTGGGATTCGGCCTGGAGGAGGTGGAGCACGGCAGGGCCGTGTTCGGCTTCGAGCCGGGCGAGGAGCACTACAACCCGATCGGCAGCGTGCACGGCGGGGTCTACGCGACGCTGCTCGACTCGGCGGCGGGCTGCGCGGTGCACTCCACGCTGCCGCGGGGCATGGCGTACACCTCGCTGGACCTGTCCACCCGGTTCCTGCGGCCGGTCACCAAGGACACCGGGAAGGTGCGGGCGATCGGCACGGTGCTCAGCCAGGGGCGGCGCACGGCACTGGCGGAGGCGGGGCTGTACGACGCGGAGGACCGGCTGCTCGGCCACGCCACCAGCACCTGCATGCTCTTCCCGATGCCGTAGGGCCTGTCCGGCGGGTCAGCAGGGTATGCGGGTCCGGGTGCAGTGGTCCGGGGCCGGGTCGTGGGCCGGGTAGGGGGCGCCGGTCGCCTGGAGGGCGGCGCTCACCAGGGTGGCCAGCAGGTCGATGTCCGAGCCCATGTCCAGACGGACCGTCACCCAGCCGGAGCCGGCCCGCAGGCGCAGGGCGCTCGACCCGAGGAGGGCCGGGCGCAGCCGGGCGATCATGGCGCGGGTCAGGTGGACGTCGGCCTCGTGTTCACCGTGGAAGTGCACGATCTCCTGCGTCGCGGTGCGCAGTCCGAGCTCGGCGCCGCAGGGCGCGCGGCCGGCGATCAGCGAGGGCCAGCTCATCAGGCGTTCACTGGCGTGCCTGGCTGTGTTCATACGAGGAGCGTGCCCCTCCCGGGGGTGCCGCACAAGCGTCCTGCTGGAAAGAATCGCGCCGAGTCCGGAAACCGCCGACTCCGGTCAGGGCGCGGGGCGTTCGCGGACCCGGGCGGCGAGCACCGCGACGTCGTCCTCAGCGGTGTGCGCGTCGAGTCCGCGGAGCACTTCGTCGACGACCGCCGCCGGGCCGGAACCGGCCGGTAGCCGCAGCGCGGCGAGGCGGGCGAGGGAGTGGTCGATGTCCTCGCCGCGCCGTTCGACGAGCCCGTCGGTGAAGAGCAGCAGGGTGTCGGCCGGGGTGAGGGTGCGGACGGCCGGTTCGTAGCCGCCGAGGCCGGTGCCGAGCGGCGGGCCGACCGGGAGGTCCACCAGCTCGGCGGAGCCGTCGGCGGCGAAGACGGCCGGCGGGAGGTGGCCGGCGCTGGCGAAGGTCGCGGTGGAGCGGGCCGGGTCGACCTGGATGAGCAGGCAGGTGGCGGGGCGGCGGCCCTCGTCCTCGGCGACGACGGCGTCGAGCTGGCGCAGCACCCGGTGCGGGGGCAGGTCGGTGGCGGCGACCTCGCGCAGGGCGCCTCGGTAGGCGTTCATGTCGACGGCGGCGTCCAGGCCGTGCCCCATGACGTCGCCGACGACGAGGAGGCTGCGCCCGAAGTGCAGCCGGACCGTCTCGAACCAGTCGCCGCCGACGAGGGTGCGCGGGCCGGCCGGGAGGTAGCGCCCGGCGATCTCCAGGTTGGGGTGCGGGCGGCCCGGTTCGGCGACCAGGGCGCGCTGGAGGTGCAGCGCGGTGGCCTCGGTGGCGGCGAGCGTGCGGGCGTGGCCCAGGTGGAGGGCGGCGAGGCGGGCCGCGTGGGCCACGACGGCGGTCTCGTGCGCGGTGAGCCCGCGCCCCGCCCTGGCGGCCCGTACCCGGCCGAGGACCGTGCCGTCCCGGGCGGGCAGGGGCAGCGAGAGCGGCGGGTGCGGGCCGTCGAGGAGCGCGGTGTCGCCGGCCGAGGCGAGCGGGCCGGACGCGGCGGCCGGGATGCCGTCCGGGGGCCCGAGGACGACGTCGGCGGCGTCGGCGACCCGCCGTACCAGGAAGGCGGCGAGCTCGGCGCAGACGGTCCGCTCGTCGAGCGCGGTGCCGATCTCGGCCGCCGCGTGCTCCAGGGCGTCGAGCCGGGCCAGGACGGCCTCGTGTTCCCCCTCCGGCCAGGCCGCCCGCTCCCCAGCTCGCTCCGCCACCGCACCTCCACCGCCGTTCCCCTCACCCCCATTCCATCAGCGGCCCGTCCGCCGCGCGCGCGGCACCCCCCGGACCAGGGCCGGGTCACCCTGCGTGAGGGCCGCCGGAAGGATCCCGGCGGCGGGGCTCCCCGGGCGGGTACGCTGCCACTACTGGGCGGTAACTCACCTGCGCTTCTCGGGGGACAGCAATGACGACCGGGTACTTCCACTCCGTCGACGAGGTCGCCGAACGCCTCGCCGCCACCGGCTATCTGGCCTCGCCCGCCGTCGCCACCACCGTCTTCCTCGCCGACCGGCTCGGCAAGCCGCTGCTCGTCGAGGGGCCCGCCGGGGTCGGGAAGACCGAGCTCGCCAAGGCCGTCGCCCGGGTCGCCGGGGCCCGCCTGGTCCGGCTCCAGTGCTACGAGGGCGTCGACGAGGCCCGTGCCCTGTACGAGTGGAACCACGCCAAGCAGCTGCTGCGGATCACCGCCGGGCGCGGCGAGAGCTGGGACGAGGCCCGCACCGACGTCTTCGGCGAGGAGTTCCTGCTCCCCCGCCCGCTGCTCACCGCGATCCGCTCCGAGGAGCCGACCGTGCTGCTCATCGACGAGACCGACAAGGCCGACGTCGAGATCGAGGGGCTGCTCCTGGAGGTGCTGAGCGACTTCCAGATCACCGTGCCCGAGCTCGGCACCATCACGGCCACCCGCCGCCCCTTCGTCGTCCTCACCTCCAACGCCGGCCGCGAGCTCTCCGAGGCGCTGCGCCGCCGCTGCCTCTTCCTGCACATCGACTTCCCCGACGAGGAGCTGGAGCGGCGGATCGTCCGGGAGAAGGTGCCCGGCATCGACGCGGCCCTCGCCGCCTCGGTGGTCCGGGTCGTGAACGCGCTCCGCGCGATGGACCTGCGCAAGGCGCCCTCCGTGGCGGAGACCGTCGACTGGGCCCGCACCCTGCTCGCGCTGGGCGCGGACACGCTGTACGAGGAGGTCGTCCGCGACACCCTCGGGGTGCTTCTGAAGCACCAGGAGGACATCCGGAGGGCGGCGGCCAAGCTGGACCTGGGCGCGCTGTGAGCGCCGCCGACCGGGTCACCGGGCTGGTGCGGGCGCTGCGGGAGCACGGCTTCCGGATCGGCACCGGCGAGACCGTCGACGCGGGCCTGGCGCTGGCGGCGGTCGGCTTCGCGGACCGGGAGCGGACGCGGGCCGCGCTCGCCGCGACGCTGCTGCACGGCCAGGCCCTGCGGCCGGTGTTCGACCGGGTCTTCGACCTGTACTTCCCGCTGGTCGAGGCGCTGCCGGACGCGGCGGAGGCGCCCCGGGAGCCGCACGACACGGCCGCCGTCCCGCCCGGGGAGCTCGCCCGGCTGCGCGAGGAGCTGCGCGAGCGGCTGGCCCTCGCGCTCGCCGCCGGTGACGACGCGGCCCTGAACCGGCTGGCCGGGGAAGCGGTGGGCGGGCTCGGGGCGTACGGCTCGGGCGCCGCGCCCGGCTCGGACGGCTGGTCCTCGTACCAGACGCTGTCCCGGCTGCGCCCCGAGACGCTGCTGGCCCGGGTCCGGGCGATGCTGCGCGCAGGGGCCGCCGGGGAGCCGGAGTTCGCCGACCGGCTGACCGACGACGAGATCCGGCACCGTATCGAGGGCTTCCGGGAGCGGGTGCGCACCGAGGCGCGCCGCCGGGTGGCCGAGCGTCAGGGCCGGGACCGGGTGGCCCGCCGGGCGGTCGGCACGCCGCCGGACCGGATCGACTTCCTGCTCGCGGGACGGGACCAGCTCGACGAGCTGCGGCGTACGGTACGGCCGCTGGCCCGGCTGCTCGCGACCCGGCTGGCGGCACGCCGCCGCCGGGCCGCGCGCGGCGAGATCGACCTGCGGCGCACCCTGCGGCGTTCGCTGGCCACCGGGGGCGTGCCGGTGCGCCCGGTGCTGCGGCGCAGGCGCCCCGCGCGGCCGGAGCTGGTGCTGCTGTGCGACGTCTCGGGTTCCGTCGCGGGCTTCGCGAGCTTCACGATGCTGCTGGTGCGGGCGCTGCACGACCAGTTCGGCCGCGTCCGGGTGTTCGCCTTCGTCAACCGGACCGACGAGGTGACGGACCTGGTGGCGCGCGGCCGGGACGATCCGGCCGGGCTCGGCGCGCGGATCCTGGCCGAGGCGGCCGTGACCGGCTGGCACGGGCAGAGCGACTACGGGACGGCGCTCGACGAGTTCACCGAGCGCTACGCGGACGCGCTGGGACCCCGTACCGTCGTGTTCGTGCTCGGCGACGCCCGCACCAACCACGCCGACCCCCGGCTCCCGGCGCTCGCGCTGATCGCCGGACGGGCCCGCCGGGTGTACTGGCTCAACCCCGAGCGGCGCGCCCTGTGGTCCACCGGCGACTCGGTCGCCCACACCTACGCGGAGCTCGTCGACATGCGGCCCTGCCGGGACGCCCGGCAGCTCGGGGAGCTCATCGGGCGCCTCCTCCCGGTCTGAGCGCCGACCGCTCCCGGGCACCGGGTAGCGTGAGGCGCATGGAACTCTCGGGTGAGATCACCGCCGGCCGTCCCCTCCTCGTCCTCGCGGTCAAGGAGGAGGCGCAGTACCTCGACACGGACCTGCCGGTCCTGCTCACCGGCATAGGCAAGGTGAACGCGGCGACGGCGCTCGCCACCGTGCTCGCCCGCGGCCCGCTCCCCTCCGAGGTGGTCAACCTCGGCACGGCGGGCGCGCTGCGTCCCGGCTGGACCGGCACCCACGTCGTCGGCACGGTCATCCAGCACGACCTCGACAGCGACGTCCTCGCGACCCTCACGGGCGAGACGTACGGGGCGCCGCTCACCCTGCCGGCGGGCGGCGACGTGGTCCTCGCCACCGGTGACGCCTTCATCTCGGACGAGGCCGCGCGGGAGCGGCTCGCCGAGCGGGCGGCGCTGGTGGACATGGAGGGGTACGCGCTGGCGACCGCGGCGCGGCTGGCGGGCGTCCCGGTCCGGCTGGTCAAGCACGTCAGCGACGAGGCGGGCGAGGGAGCGGCCCGCAGCTGGCGCGAGTCGGTCGCCGACTGCGCCCGGGTGCTCGCCGACTGGGCGGCGGCGAACACCCCGTACCGGGCGTAGCGGACCCGGAGCACCCCCTTTCCCGGCCCCGTGCCGCCGTGTGCGGCCGGGGCCGATGTCCGCCTGGCAGAAGCTTCTTGACAGCCCCGAACACCGCCTGCCTAAGGTGGGGCGTTCCCGTTCGGATCCTGGAGGCTCCCGTGCCCGCACCTCTCGCCGCGCCGCGTCGCGGGCGTGGTGTCGTGTGCTCCGGGGCCCTGCTGAGCTGCCGGCGGCATGTCGACTTCTGCCGCACCGCCTCCGCCATCTGTCCTTCCGCGCACCGCTGAATCCCACCCCGCCGCCGCGCACCTCGCGCGCGTCCGGGGCCGGCCCCGTCCCGTATCGCCGTGTCCTCGGCTCCGGGCGGTGTGCCGTCGTGTTCGCCGTGTCGTTCCGGAAGGACCCCCGATGCCTCACCCTGCCCTGCACCTGGCCGTCGAGATCGACGGTGACGGTGCGCATCCCGCCGCGTGGCGCCGTGCCGCGCACGCCCCCGGAGAGCTGCTGACGCCGCGCCGGACCGCCAAGGTCGCGGCCGTCGCCGAGAACGCCGGGTTCACCCTGGTCACCCTGGACGACTCGATCCTGCCGCCCGCCTCCGCCGCGGGCGGCGGTCCCGCGGGGCGGCTCGGGGCCGTCGAGCGGGCCGCCTTCATCGCCGCGTCCACGAGCGTGATCGGCGTGGCCCCGGTGCTGGCCACCACCTACGCCGAGCCGTTCCACGTCTCCACCAGGATCGCCTCGCTCGACCACGTCTCGGTCGGCCGGGCGGGCTGGGTCCTCGGCGTGGAGGAGAGCGCCGAGGCCGCCCGCGCCTGGGGCCGGCCCCGGGTCGAGGGCGAGGCGGCGCTGCGCCGCGAGGCCCTGGACGGGCTCCGGGTGGCGCGGGACCTGTGGGACTCCTGGGAGGACGACGCCGTCATCCGGTCCGTCGCCACCAGCCGCTACCTCGACCGGGAGCGGCTGCACTACATCGACTTCGAGGGCGAGACGTACAGCGTGAAGGGCCCGGCGATCGTGCCGCGCCCGCCGCAGGGCCGCCCCGTCGTCCTCGCGCCGGCCGGTCTCGTCCCGTCCGGTCTCGTGGACGTGGCGCTGGTCGACGGCGCCACCCCGGCGCTGCTCGGCGAGGCGGCCGCCGCCTCGGGCGCGCCCCTCGCGTTCGCCGAGCTGGAGGTCGCCCTGGACACCCCCGGCGAGACCGCCGCCGACCGGCTCGCCGACCTGGACCGCTCCACCGCCTGGGCCGGGCACCCCGGCCGGCTGCGCTACACCGGCTCCGCGCGCGGACTGGCCGATCTCCTGGAGGAGTTGAGCGCCCTGGTCGACGGGGTGCGGCTGCGTCCGCTGGTGCTCGACGAGGACCTGGCGGTGCTCTCCCGGCTGGTGCTGCCCGAGCTGTTCTCCCGGCGGGTCGCCGCCCGCCCGCTGCCCGGCACCACCCTGCGCGCCACCCTCGGACTGCCCCGGCCCGAGAGCCGTTTCGCCACCGCGGGCCCCGCCTCCACCACGACCCGGGAGGGGAACCGATGACCGGCACCGACCCGTACGACGTCCCCCGTCCCGACGCCCGACTGCACTTCGGCGTCTTCTTCCAGGGCGTCAACCACTGGACCATCTGGTCGGACCCGGCCAGCGGCTCGCAGATCGACCCCGGCTCCTTCCGCAAGGTCGCCCTGACCGCCGAACGCGGCCTGTTCGACGCCTTCTTCCTCGGTGACGGGCTGCGGCTGCGCGAGACCGACGGGCACATCCACGACCTGGACGTGGCCGGGCGCCCCGACTCCCTGGCGCAGCTCGCGGCGCTGGCGGCGGTCACCCACCGGATCGGCCTGGTCTCCACCTCCAACACCACCTTCAACGAACCGGCGGACCTCGCCCACCGGCTGGCGAGCCTGGACCTGCTCTCCCAGGGCCGGGCCGGCTGGAACGTCGTCACCACCGACAACGCCTGGACCGGCGCCAACTTCCGGCGCGGCGGCTTCCTCGACCACGCCGACCGCTACACGCGCGCCGAGGAGTTCCTGGCCGTCGCCCGCGCGATCTGGGACGGCTGGGCACCGGGCGCGGTGAGCGAGAGCGCCGAGGCCCGCGCCTGGTCGGTGCCCGGCACGATCGGCCGGGTCCGGGCGGCGGGCGCGCAGTTCGACGTCGACCTCGTACCGGCGCTGCCGCGCGGCCCCCAGGGGCATCCGGTGATCTTCCAGGCGGGCGACTCGCCGGCCGGGCGGGACTTCGCCGCGCGCAACGCCGACGTCATCTTCTCCGCGCACGGGCGGGACTTCGCGGACGCGCTGGGCTTCGCCGAGGACATCCGGCGGCGGCTGCGGGCGGCGGGCCGCCCGGAGGACGCGCTGCGCATCCTGCCGGCCACCGAGATCGTCATCGGCGCGACCGAGAAGGAGGCGGAGGAGAAGGCCCGCTGGGTGCGGCTGGAGCAGGTCACCCCGGCGACGGCGCTGGCCGTGGCGAGCCGGCTGTGGAACATCGACCTGTCGGAGCGCGACGCCGACGGCCCGCTGCCCGCCGAGGACCCGGTGGTCGAGCAGAACACGGGCGCGTTCGGCTCGGCGCGGGTCGCCGACCCGCACGGCGTGGTGGCCACCTGGCGTGCCAAGGCGGAGGCCAACGGCTGGTCGCTGCGGGAGACGGTGATCGAGCTGGGGCCCCAGCGCGGGCACGTCGGCACGGCGTCCGGTCTCGCCGACACCTTCGCCCACTGGGTGCGGCACGGGGCGCTGGACGGCTTCAACGTCTCGCCGTATCTGATCCCCGACGGCCTGGACGACATCGTGGACCTGCTGGTCCCGGAGCTCCAGGAGCGCGGGGTGTACCGCACGGCGTACACCGGGACGACACTGCGGGAGCACCTGGAGCTGCCGCCCGGCTAGGACTTGTCCGGCCGATCATGTGACTCCTCCGCAGTCGTGTCGTTGATGCGGGCATGGGGCGGGGTGATCTGACGGATGCCGAGTGGGAACGGCTGCGGCCGTTCCTGCCGGTCAGCAACGGGCGTTGTGGCAGGTGGCGTGATCACCGGCAGGTGATCGACGGGATTCTGCACCGGGTGCGAACCGGGGTTCAGTGGCGTGACCTGCCTGAGCGGTTCGGCCCGTGGAAGACGGTCTATGAACGCCATCGTCTGTGGTCGGCCGACGGAACCTGGGAACGCCTGCTCCAGCAGGCCGAGGCCGACGCGGCCGGGGAGATCGACTGGGACATCTCGGTCGACTCCACCATCGTGCGGGCACATCAGCACGCTGCCGGCGCCCGTACCGAACCACCGCCGTCTCCCGCCTCAAAAGGGGCCGAACTGGCGGAACACCAGGACGAGACGCCGTGGCAGAGTCTCGTCGCCCGCCTGGTGGAGGTGGTGCGGGAGGTGAGGGCCTGGGCCGCTCGCGGGGCGGGTTCACCACCAGGCTCCACCTGAGCGCGGACGGCCGCTGCCGCCCGCTGTCCCTGATCGTCCACACCAGGCCAGCGGGCGGACTGCACGCAGTTCAAGCCAGTGCTGGAAAAGATCCGCGTGCCGCGGCCAGGGCCGGGCAGACCCCGCCAGAAGCCGGACAGTCTGGCGGCCGACAAGGCTTACAGCAACGGTCCCTGCCGCGAGCATCTGCGGCGCCGGGGCATCCGGCACACGATTCCGGAGAAGACCGACAGCCAGGCCGCCCGCCTGCGCAAAGGCTCACGCGGCGGAGGCCACCTGGCTTCGATGAAGAGCGGTACAAGAAACGCAACACCGTCGAGCGGGCGATCAACCGCTTGAAGCGGCACCGGGCCGTCGCCACTCGCTACGACAAGCGCGGCTACGCCTTCCTCGGCACCGCGACTGCTGCAACCCTCGTCACCTGGCTCCGTTCGTGAAGACCAGAATCAGTCCTCATCCTCAGGCAGGTGGAAGTACACGGTCCCCGACCGCCAGGGGCCGTGCTCGGTCATCTCCGACGCGATGACCACGTCCTGGATCTCGGCGGGGCCCAACGCCTCGATGGAATCCGCGAGCCGCCGCAAGAGCGCCGGAACACTGTCGCAGCCGGGGCCAGCGGGGTTGGCCTGTGAGAAGTGGCGCACGGTCCAATGCATTGGCTTATCCATCACGGATAGATCGTAAGACCTGCCATCGCTTGAACTGTGATCGCCCGGAGGGCGGCCTCGCGGCGTCAGGCGCGTGCGCTCGGCGTACTGGGCGCCCGGCGTTCCTGGCCTGAGCCCGTCGGCCGGAACTCCTCCTTGCGCGGGATACCCCCCGGGGGTACAAAGGGATCAACGGAATACCCCCACGGGGTATCACGCGCACACGCTCAGGAGGTTCCCATGTCCGCTTTCTCCACCACGTACAAGGTTTCCGGTGTCAACAGCGGTCACTGCAAGGCGATCGTCTCGGAGGCCCTGCGCGGCCTGGACGGCGTCGACACGGTGAGCGTGGAGATCTCCACCGGCCTGGTCACCGTCAACACCGCCGCCGAGCCGGACGACACGCTGATCTCGACGACGATCGACGACGCCGGCTACGACTTCCACGGCCGCGCCTGACCCAGGGCGCGGGACCGGGGAGGGGAGGCGGGGAGGGGTCGGGCGGCACGCCCGGCCCCTCCCCCGCGTGCGTCAGCCGAGCGGAAGCTCCAGCACCGCGGGACCGCCGACGGCGGTCTGCGTCCAGACCGCGGCCACGTCCCGGTACAGCGGGTCCCTGCTGTCGATCACCAGCATCAGCCGGTGCCCCTCGGCGAGGTCGTACGCGGCGGCCTGCAGCCGCCACTCCACCCGGCGGACCTCGCCGGGGCGAAGGTTGGTCACGTTCAGCGGCTCGTGGGTGACGATCCGGGCCGTCTCGTCCGCGGCCACGTCGAAGAGGTGGGCGAAGAGGCTCGCCGAGCCGGTCGTGGAGCGGACGGCCAGGCGCAGCACCGGGACGCCCCGGATCCGCCGCGCCGCCGTCCCCGCGCCGCGCCCGGCGCCTGTCCGGGGTGCGGTGAGCGGCTCCGACGTCCAGACCAGGGCGTGGACGCGGTCGATCTTGCGGGTGTCGTAGATCTTGGGGTCGCCGGCCCACTCCTTGCGCCCGGTCTCCACGATCCGGTCCAGGACCGTGGCCGCCGTGTCCACGCCCGCGACGAAGGACCGCTCCCAGCCGCCCGCCGCGCCCGCGCCCGCCCCGGTCACCGCGTCCTCGCCCGCGCCCGCGCCCGCGCCCGCGACGAGCGCGCCGTCCGTGCCGCCCGCCCCGCCGCCGGTCAGGGCGAAGGGCTCGGTCCGCGCGGTCACCTCGCGCCAGCCCGGCCGGCCCTCGCGCAGTGCCGGGGCGACGATCCGGTGCTCGCCGGTCGGCCGCCCGGTCTCGGGGTCGCGCACCGGGACCGTCCGGTACGTGAACATCACCTGGCTGCTGACGGCCGGCCACTGCTCGACCCCGTTGCGCTCGCCCTTGAGGTGGTGGTCGAGCCAGGCGTACGCCTCCTGCATCGGGATGTTGACGTCGCCGGAGCGCGCGGGCGGGGCCAGCAGCCCGCGCCCCTCGGGCACGAGGTGGTCGCCGATCCACAGGTTGAGCCGCTTGGGCACGGTGAGCGCCTCGAAGTCCGCGACCGCCTGGTTGACCGGGAAGAGGGCCTCGTGCCAGGCGTGCGAGAGAAGGGTCGGCGTGCCGAGCGCGTTGGCCCGCTCCAGATAGGCCCGCGGGGCGCGCCTCGCGGCCCAGGCGGCGAAGACCTCGGGGTCGGTGCCGTCCCGTAACTCCGCGAGGGCCGCGCGGTTTCGTGTGTCGAACTTCTCCTCGACCGGGCCGCCGGCCAGGGCGAGCAGGGCGTCGAGGGCGGCCACATGCCGGACCCCGTTGCCGTGCAGGGCGCCGGCCAGGTCACCCCAGGCGCTGAGGGCGACGACGGCGCGGGCGCGCGCGTCGTGGGCGGCGACGAGCCGGCCGATCGCGGAGCCGTACGAGACGCCGAGGAAGCCGGTGGCGCTGGGGCCGAAGCGCTCCACGGCGTAGTCGAGGACGGCGAGGCCGTCGGCCAGGTCGTTCGGCCCGGCGAGGTCGACGAACCCCGGCGAGGTCGACGGCAGTCCCCGGGTGCCGAGCCCTCGGGGGGTGTACGCGAGGACGTGGTAGCCCTTCAGCGCCAGCGTGAGGTACGCGTACATGAACGGCGTCCAGCCGAAGGGCTGCCAGGCGGCCGGGAGGATCACGAGGGGGTGCGGGCCGGGGGCGCGCCGGCGCAGGGTGAGGGCGGAGAGCCCGAGTCCGTCGTGGGTCTCGACGGCCGTGACGAGCGGGAGAGCGGTGGCCCGCACCTGCGCGACGAGCTCGGCGAGCTCCTCGGTCAGCAGGTCGGTGCGCCCGCCGGGTTCCAGGGCCGCGGCCAGGTACTGGCCGATCCGGGCGGCGTCGGGGTCGACCGTCCCGTCGGGCGCCCACAGTCCGCGGGCGGCGACATGGGCGACGTCGGCGTCCGTGAGGGCCCGCGCGGAGCGGGCGCTGAGGAGGGAGCTGAAGCGGGGCTGGGGGGTCTCCTCGGGCACGTGCACCCGGTCCTCTCGTCTGGTCCTGCGATTCCGTGTACGGACGTCCGCATTGCGGACGTCTGACGTACGGTCAGCAAGCCTGGGCCATGGCGGAGTGTGTCACCAGGGAGCGCACGAAGGGCGCGTGAGACACCGCGCCGGGGCGGCGGCGACACCGCTCGCCCGGTTTCGCACGTTTGAAAGGGGCCCCCGGCCGCTACCCCCGGACGGTCCCGGAGCGGGCGGCGGGCGCGGCGGCCGGTTCCGGCGGGCGGACCAGGAGCAGCGCGGCCACGTCGTCGTCGAGGCCGCCCGCGCTGTAGGTGTCGAGGTCGTGGTGGAGCAGCGACAGGACCCGGTCGCCCGGCTCGTCCGCCCAGGCGCCGAGCCGCTCCTCCAGCGGGTATAAGTCACCGGCCCGGTTCCGGGTCTCGCTGACCCCGTCCGTGAAGAGCAGCAGCCGGTCGCCCGGCCCGAACGGCACCACCTCGACCCGGTGCCGGGAGGGCAGCAGTCCGGCCAGGTTGACCGGCAGCGACGGGTCGGTGAGCGGGACGGGCGCGACCCGCCCGGCGTGCTGGAGGAGGGGCGCCGGGTGGCCGCAGCTCACCAGCCGGACGACGTCCTCGTCATCGGGGAGTTCCAGGAGCAGCACGGTGGCGAAGCGTTCGGTGACGTCGGACTCGGGGTCCCAGACGCCGTAGCGTTCCAGGCCCTCTTCCAGGCGGTCGGCGAGGGCGGGGAGGTCGGGCGCGTCGGTGACGGCGGCGCGGTAGGCGCCGAGCAGCACGGAGGCGCTCTCGACGGCGCCGAGGCCCTTGCCCTGGACGTCGCCGAGCATCACGCGGACGGCGCCGGGGACCCGGACGGCCTCGTAGAAGTCGCCGCCGATGCGGGCCTTCGCGGCGGCGGCGACGTACAGCAGGTGCAGTTCGTCGCGGCCGAGCCGGGGGGCCAGCGGGCGCAGCAGCACCCGCTGGACGACCTCGGCGACGGCGGTGACCTCCCGCATGTCCTGCTCGTAGCGGGCCCGGACCCGGCTGACCCAGACGGCGGCGGCGATCACGACGGCCAGCACCGCCTCGGCGGCCAGGATGTCCTTGGCGGGATCTCCCTGCGCCAGGGCGAGCCCCAGGCGCAGCGCCATGGCGAGCAGGCCGATGGCGACGGTGCCGCGCACGTTCCAGGTGACGGCGGCGAGCGCGGGGCCGATGACGAGCAGCCGGTCGAAGTGCTGCCCCTCCGCGCTGGCGAGGTCGAGGACCACCACCATCGCGAGGGCGAGCAGCGGCAGTGCGAGGCCGATCGTGAACTGGGTGCGCGTCCCCTTGGGCGTGGGGAAGCGGTGACCACCTGTGGGCATGACCCGATCGTACGTAGGGGGCGGGGCCGGACCCCGTCGTTACGGTGCCGGTGGCGTGTCCGGGTCCCGGCGCGGGCCCGGCAGGGCGAGGGCGGCGGGGACGGCGAGCAGGGCGACGCAGGCCGGCACGGACAGGGTGGTGCCGGGTCCGGGCAACAGGGCGGCGAGGGCGACACCGAGGACGGGGCCGGTGTTCATCGCGGTCTGCTGGAGCCCGCCGGCGACCCCGGCGTGCCCGGCCGGCGCGCGGCGCACGACGACGGAGGTCGCGGTCGCCATCACGGCCCCGAAACCGGCGCCGGTCAGCGCCGCGCCGACGCCCGCCGCGAGCGCGCCGCCGGATCCGCCCGGCAGGCCGAGGAGCAGCACCCCGAGGGTCATGAGCAGGATGCCGCCGAGCACCGTGGCCCGGGGCCCGTAGCGGCGCTGGAGCACGGCCCCGGCGGGCGCCCCGGCCATGAGGAACAGGGCCAGCGGCAGCATCCGCAGCGCGGTGTCCAGGGGGCCGAGGCCGAGACCGTCCTGGAAGAGGAAGGTGGCCGCGAAGAGGGTGCCGGAGAGCGCGGCGGACACCGCGAGCAGCACCCCGAGCCCGGCGGCGACCGGCCCCGGTCCCAGCAGCCCCGGCGGCAGCAGGGGGTGCGGGGCGCGCCGTTCACGCCGGACGAGCAGGAGGGCGGCGAGCCCGGCGGCGGCGAGGGCGGCCGGGGATCCGGCGGCGATCCCGTGCACGAGGCAGGCGAGGGCGAGCCCGAGCAGACCTGCGCCGGGGAGGTCGAGCGCGCCACGGCCCCCGGCCGCCTCGTCGGCGGCGGGGCGGCGCTCGGCGACGGCCAGGCCGAGCGGGGCGAGGGCCGCCGTGGGCGCGACGCCGATGAGGAACACCGCGCGCCAGCCGTACGCGTCGACCAGCCAGCCGCCCAGCAGCGGTCCGGCCGCGGCGGCGAGGCCGATGGCGCTGGTGCGCAGCGCGACCGGCATGGCGAGCCGCTCGGGCGGATAGGCGGCCCGGAGCATCCCGAGGGTCGCGGGCTGGAGCAGCGCCCCGGCGACGCCCTGGACGACCCGCAGCGCGATCACGGCGCCCAGCCCGGGGGCGACGGCGATCCCGGCGGAGGCGGCGGCGAAGCCGAGGCAGCCGACGGCGAAGAGGCGACGGTGCCCGTAGCGGTCCCCGAGCCGGCCGGCGAAGACGAGCAGTCCCGCGACGGCGATCAGATAGCCGGTGCTGGTCCACTGGACCCGGCCGAGGCCGCCCCCGAACTCGCGCTGGAGGGCGGGCTGGGCGACGGTCAGCACGGTCCCGTCCAGCGCGACGACGGCGGCGCCGACGACGGAGCAGGTCAGGGCGGCGAAGCGGGACCGGGACCCGGCGGCGGGCGCGGTCCGGGCCGGGGCGGCGGTGCCGCTCACCGGGGGCCGCCGGCCGGGCCGAGGTGCGCGGCGAGCGCGGCGTCGAGCAGCGGGGCCACGTCGTCGGCGCCGGTCGCCAGCGACAGGCTGCCCCAGCGCCAGAGCTGGGCGATGCCGTGCAGAGTGGCCCAGAGCGCCCCGGCGGCGACGGCCGGGTCGGCGCCCGGGCGGGCCTCGGCGAGCAGGGCGCCGAGGCGGGCGAAGAGCGGGAGGCTGGTGTCGCGCAGCCCGAGCCGGCCGCTCTCCAGCAGGTCGTGGCGGAACATCAGCTCGTACATCCCGCCGCGCCCGTCCGCGAAGTCGAGGTAGCAGCGGGCGACCGCCTCGATCCGCCCTCGGGCGTCCCCGCGCCCCTCGGCCTCGGCGCGCTCCTCCGCGCGGGCGGCGCGGTCGCCGAGCTCGCGGAAGCCCTCGCGGGCGATGGCCGAGAGCAGGTCCAGGTGGGTCGGGAAGTGGCGGCGCGGCGCGCCGTGCGAGACCCCGGCCCGGCGGGCGATCTCGCGCAGCGACAGCGCCTGCGCGCCCTCCGCGTCGACGAGCGCGACCCCGGCCCGGACCAGCCGCTCGCGCAGCCCGGTGCCGGGGGGCGTCGCGGAGGGGGCGGGAGCGGGGGTGGAGGTGGGGGCGGGCTCGGGGAGCGCGGATTCATGGGGCATGGGGGTCATGGCGACCGTTCTAGTCGATCAACGTAGACACTGTCTACTCCCCGTCTGCCCCCTTGCCGTCTGCCCCCTTGCCGTCTGCCCCCTTGCCGGCGCCCCGTCCACTCCCTGTCTTCTCCCTCGCCCGATCCCCCGGCACCTCCCGGCACCTCCCGTCGTCAAACCCTGCCCCGCCCCTGCCCCCGCCCTCGCGGAGCCGTCCGTTACACTGGTGTCAGCGAAGGGGAGTAGCCCTGCGAACCGGTCGTCGACACACTGGAACCCCCGGGTTCCCGGTGACCGGGTCCGTGCGGAAGCGCGGACGGGCGAGACCTTCGGCCAGGCATCATCGCCACGTCCGCAGAAGTGGGCGTGGTTCGTCATGCCGGGCCGAGTGGTCCTCCCGTCGCCAGCCCAGGCGCCGTGTCGGCCCGGGCCCGGTCCGAGCAGAGAGCTCCCGGTATGCACCTCGACCCCTTGGCGATCATCACCGCCTTCGGGCTGATCTTCCTCGCCGAGCTTCCCGACAAGACGATGTTCGCGTCGCTCGCGATGGGCACGCGGATGCGTCCGCTGTACGTGTGGTTCGGCACCTCGACCGCCTTCATCGTCCATGTGGCCATCGCCGTGGGCGCCGGCAGTCTGCTCGGGCTCCTGCCCGACTGGAGCGTCAAGCTCGTCTCGGCCCTGCTGTTCGCGTTCGGCGCGTTCATGCTGCTGCGCGGCGGGGGCGACGAGGACGAGGAGGACGCCGGCGGCAAGACCGTGACCGGCTTCTGGCCCGTCTACTCGACCGCCTTCATGGCCGTCTTCATCAGCGAGTGGGGCGACCTGACCCAGATCACCACCGCGAACCTCGCCGCCACCAACGGCACCTGGTCCACCGCGATCGGCTCCGCCGCCGCCCTGATGAGCGTCTCGGCGCTCGCGCTCGTCGCGGGCCGCTTCATCGCGAAGCGCGTCCCGCTCAAGACCGTGCAGCGCATCGGCGGTCTGTGCATGGCCGGCCTCGCGATCTGGTCCCTCGTGGAGATCTTCACGGGCTGAGGCCACCCGGCCGACCGCCGAACGACCGGCCTACCGGCCTACCGGCTGTGCCGAACCGAACCCGGGGACATGCCCGTGCGCCTTCCAGGCCGCGGGCATGTCCCTTTCCCGTTCCGGGGCCGGGGCCGGGTCCGGGGACCGGACGCCCGGCGGTTCCTTGCTGAAGCAGTGAATCACTGCTTCACTCCTTCCATGCCCTACCGACGCACACCGGCGGTCCAGGCCCGGCTCGACGCCCAGCGCGCCACCGTGGTCGAGGCGGGCCTCGGCCTGCTCGCCGAGCACGGGTACGCCGGGTGCACCATGGCCGCCGTCGCCGCGCGGGCGGGCATCGCCACCGGCAGCGTGTACCGCCACTTCCCCAGCAAGGCCGCACTCTCCGTAGAGCTGTTCCGCACCGTCGTGGGCCGGGAGGTCGCCGCCGTCTCCGCGGCCGCCGCGCTGGGCGCGCACCGCACCGCCGCCGACCGCGTCGTCGCCGTCATCGAGACCTTCGCGGGCCGCGCCCTGAAGGCGCCCCGGCTCGCCTACGCCCTGCTCGCCGAGCCGGTCGACCCTGCCGTCGACGCCGAGCGGCTGGTGTTCCGGCGCGCCTTCCGCGACGTCTTCGCCGCGGTGATCGCCACGGGCGTCGAGAGCGGCGAACTCCCGCCCCAGGACGCCCGGCTGACCGCCTCGGCACTCGTGGGCGCGGGCGCCGAGGCGCTCATCGGCCCGCTGACCGGCCCCTCCGCCGACGACGACGGCGCGGAGCCCGTCGGACCCGGCACCGTACCCGCCCTGGTCACCTTCACCCTCCGAGCCCTGGGAGCTCCCGATGCCCGTCACGCATGAGGTCACCAACCAAGCCCCGCCGCTGACCGGTTACGACGTCTCCGCCGACCCCGCGCTCCTGGAGGCGCTGCGGCGGGAGGGCGCCGCCTGGGCGGAGACCGACGTCCGGGAGCTGGGCGTGATGGCGGGCGGGCAGCAGGCGCAGGAGTGGGGGCGGCTGGCCGAGCGGCACTCCCCCGTGCTGCACACCCACGACCGGTACGGGCACCGGATCGACGAGGTCGAGTTCCACCCGTACTGGCACGAGCTGATGAACGTGGCCGTCCAGCACGGACTGCACGGCGCCCCCTGGGCCGACCCCCGGCCGGGCGCGCACGTGGCGCGCGCCGCGAAGGTGTTCGTGTGGGGGCAGGCCGACCCGGGGCACCTGTGCCCGGTCTCCATGACGTACGCGGCGGTGCCCGCGCTGCGCGCCGCGCCGGAGCTCGCCTCGGTCTACGAGCCGCTGCTGACCTCGCCCGCGTACGACTTCGGGCTGCGGGTGCCCACCGAGAAGCGCGGGATCATCGCCGGGATGTCGATGACCGAGAAGCAGGGCGGCTCCGACGTCCGCGCCAACACCACCCGCGCGGTACCGACGGGCGAGCCGGGGACGTACGCGCTGACCGGGCACAAGTGGTTCACCTCGGCGCCGATGTCGGACGTCTTCCTGACCCTGGCGCAGGCGCCGGGCGGGCTGTCCTGCTTCCTCGTGCCGCGCGTGCTGCCGGACGGCTCCCGGAACGCGATCCGGCTCCAGCGGCTCAAGGACAAGCTGGGCAACCGCTCCAACGCCTCCAGCGAGATCGAGTACGAGGGAGCCCTCGGGCAGCTCGTCGGCGAGGAGGGCCGTGGGGTCGCCACCATCATCCGGATGGTGAACATGACCCGGCTCGACTGCGCCGTCAGCTCGGCCTCCGGGATGCGGCAGGGTCTGGTGCAGGCCGTGCACCACGCCACGCACCGCAGCGCGTTCGGGGCGCGGCTCGTCGACCAGCCGCTGATGACCAACGTCCTCGCCGACCTCGCCGTCGAGGCGGAGGCCGCGACGGTCGCCGCGCTGCGCCTCGCGGGCGCGGTGGACCGGGCGGCGGCCGGGGACGCCGAGGAGGAGCAGCTGCGCCGCCTCGGGCTCGCCGTCACCAAGTACTGGGTGTGCAAGCGGGCCCCCGCGCACGCGGCCGAGGCCCTGGAGTGCCTGGGCGGCAACGGCTACGTCGAGGACTCGGGGCTGCCCCGGCTCTACCGGGAGTCGCCCCTCCCCTCCATCTGGGAGGGCTCCGGCAACGTGGCCGCGCTCGACGTGCTGCGCGCGATGGCCCGCCAGCCCGAGGCCGTCCAGGCCTTCTTCGCGGAGGTCGACCGGGCGGCCGGCGCCGACCGTCGGCTCGACGCGGCCACGGCCCGGCTCCGCAAGGACCTCGCGGAGCTGGGCGACCCGGACACACTCCAGTACCGCGCCCGCCGGACCGTCGAGCGCCTCGCCCTGGTGCTCCAGGGCTCGCTCCTGGTCCGCCACGGGCACCCGGCCGTCGCCGACGCCTTCTGCGCCTCCCGCCTCGACGGCGACTGGGGCGTCGCCTTCGGCACCCTCCCGGCGGGCCTGGACACGGCGGCGATCATCGAGCGGGGCGCGCCCGGGTACCCGCCGGCCTGACCGGCCCCCGGGCGGCGGGACCGGAGGCGTGGCAGTCTGGTGCCGCACGCCCCCGACCATCCCCCGGCGCGACGGAGGACCCCGTGAGCTCGGAAGTGACGGACGCGACGAAAGGCGCGGAGGCGCCTGACGACGCGGTCCACGCGGATCTGGACCGCGCCGCGGAGAAGGTGTCGGGGCAGGTGGTCGGCTGGCGCCGGCACCTGCACCGGCATCCCGAGCTGTCCAACCGGGAGGTGGAGACGGCCCGGTTCGTCGCCGAGCACCTGCGGGGGCTCGGTCTCGACGAGGTGCGGACCGGCATCGCGGGCCACGGTGTGGTCGGGGTGCTGCGCGGCGGGCGGCCGGGCCCGCGCACGGTGGCGCTGCGGGCCGACATCGACGCCTTGCCGGTGAAGGACCTGTGCGGCGAGGAGTTCGCCTCCGAGGTCGTCGACGCCGCCTATCCGGGCGGGCCCTTCCCCGTCTCGCACGCCTGTGGGCACGACTGCCACACCGCGATGCTGATGGGCGCGGCGACCGTCCTCGCCGGTGCCCGCGACCGGCTCCCGGGCACCGTGCTGTTCGTCTTCCAGCCCGCCGAGGAGGGGCCGCCGGTCACCGAGGAGGGCGGGGCGCGGGCGATGCTCGCGGCGGGCGCCTGCGCGGATCCGGTGCCGACGATGGTGTTCGGGATGCATGTGACCCCGTTTCCCAAGGGGTACGTGGGCTACCTGGCCGGCAACCAGTACGCGGCGTCCACGCTCGTACGGATCGTCGTCACCGGCCGGCAGGTGCACGGCTCGACGCCGTGGCAGGGCGTCGACCCGATGCCGGCGGCCGGCGGCATCATGACGGGGATCGGGCAGATCTACCGCCAGGTCTCCGCGTTCGACGCGGTCACCGTCACCATCGGGCACGTCGAGGACGTCGGACGGTTCAACATCATCGGCCAGACCGTCACCCTGTGGGGCACCGTCCGCTGCGCGGTCGAGTCGGACATGGCGGAGGTCCAGCGGCGGCTGACGACGCTCGCCACGCACACCGCGGAGGCGTACGGCGCCACGGCGGCCGTCGACTACCTCCAGCCCGTGCCGCCCGTGCACAACACGCGGGAGTGGGTGACCGCCGCCCTGCCGACGCTGCGCCGGGTGGCCGGCCCCGAGCGCGTCGTGGAGACCGCCGGGACGCTCGGCTACGACGACGTGTCCGAGTTCCTGAACCGCTTCGGCGGGCTCTACGTGACGCTCGGCGTGCAGGACACGACCCTGGACGCCGCCGGGCTGCCGGTCCCCGCGCCCGGCGGCCGCGGCCTCGCCACCAACCACAACCCTCGCTTCTACGCCGACGACACCACCCTGACGACCGGCGTCCGGCTGCACGCGCACATGGCGTACGACCACCTCACCGGTGGGCTCACGGCCGGATGACGCCCCGGACGACGACCGGAATCCGCGTCACCCTTTCGTGAGTTCCACCGCCCTCCCGCGCCGCCGCCCCGCCACTCTGGGGCGGACGGACCCGAGAGTGGGAGGGCGCGCATGACACGGGACGCGGGACACCGAGAGGGCCTGGACGACCAGGCCCTGTTGCTGGTGGCGGGACTCGCCGATCTGGCGATCGGCACACTGGGCTCGGCGTTCGGCACGGTCCGGGGCCTGCTGCGCCGCTCGGACTCGGCCGAACTGGCCTCGGACGCCGAGCGGGAGCTGCTGGCGCGCGGGCGCCTCGCCCTGGACCGCTACGCCGCCGCGCCGCCCCCGCACCTGGAGGTGCTCGCCCGGCACGTGGTGGCCCGCCGGGACGCCGACGATGTCTGAGGCGTGGGACCCGGTCGCGTTCAAGGCCCGCGTGGACACGGCCCTGCACCGGTTCGTCGCCGAGGAGGCCGACCTGCTGGCGGCGGTCGACCCCGCCCTCGCGCCGGTGGCCGTCCAGTTGGAGACGGCCACCGCCGAGGGCAAGCGGCTGCGGGCGGCGTTCTGCTACTGGGGCTGGCGCGCCGCAGGACAGCCCGACAGCGAGGCCCTCGTCCGGGCCGCCGCCGCCCTGGAGCTGGTCCACGCGGCGGCCGTCGTCCACGACGACCTCGTCGACGACAGCCCCCTGCGGCACGGCCGGCCCACCGCGCACCTGGCGCTGCGCACCGCCGTGCCGCACCACCCGGCGGCCGACGGCGCCGCCCGCTCCCTCGCCATGCTCCTGGGCGACCTGCTGATGTCGCTGGCCGGCCAGCTGTTCGTCACCAGCGGCCTGCCCGCCGCCTACCTCGGGCGGGCCCGCCCGCTGTGGGCCCTGCTCGCCCGGGACCTGGTCGCGGGCGAATGCCTGGAGATCCTGCACACGGGCGCCGTCCCCGACACGGAGGCCTCGCTGAAGGTCATCCGCTACAAGACGGCCAAGTACACCGTGGAGCAGCCCCTGCTGATCGGCGGCGCCCTGGCGGGCGCCGGACGGCTCCTCGGCGAGGGCTACGCGGCGTACGGGCTGCCGCTGGGCGAGGCGTTCCAGCTGCGGGACGACCTCCTCGGCCTGTTCGGCGACCCCGCCCGCACCGGCAAGTCCAACGGCGACGACCTGCGCGGCCACCGCCCCACGGCCCTGCTCGCGGAGACCTGGCGGCTCGCCGGACCCGGCGAACGCGACCGGCTGCGCACCCTCCTCGGGCCCGACGGCCCGGGGGCCGGGCCCGGCGCCCTGGCCGAGGTCCGCGCGCTCATGCTGCGGCTGAAGGCGCCCGACCGGGTCGAGGAGATGATCGCCGCCCGGGTCGACGAGGCGCTGGGCGCGCTCGACGCGCTCGACGTACCCCCGGCGAGCGCCGCCGCGCTCACCGCGCTGGCCCACTCGGCCGCGATCCGGCCGTCCTGAGCCGCCGCCCGTCCGCTCCCCGCCCCGTCCCCGCCTCCGTCTCCCCCGCCCTCCCCGCAGCCCGAAGGAGCCCCCGTATGCCCTCCACCGACGCGTCGCACGACGCCCTGCGCCGGGTCGGCGACGAACTCGCCGACGCCACCGTCGCCACGCTCTTCGAACGCGGCGAGGTGGGCACGTTCAACACCCTGATGCGGTACGTCTCCGTCGCCGGGGCGCCGCTGCCGGACGGGCTGCCCGAGGTGGCGCGCGAGTACCTGCACGTCACGAGCGCGGCACCGGCCTGGGTGGACTGGGAGGAGATGGAGAAGGCGCGGCTGTTCTTCATCGACAACGACGTGCACATCACCACGGCGCTGTCGTTCGCCTCGATGCCCGCCTGCTATCTCGTGCCGCACGTGGCGAAGCTGCTGTCGACGACCCATGGGCTGAAGTACCCGTCGAAGCGGATGGCGGAGACCGGTCAGTTCACCGTCCACCTGATGCGGCCCGACGCGTTCGAGGCCGGCGGGCGGTTCATCCCGGCCGCCCAGAAGGTGCGGCTGCTGCACGCCTCCATCCGCCATCATCTGATCCGCGAGAACCGCTGGGACACCGAGGCGCTGGGGGTGCCGATCTGTCAGGAGGACATGATCGGCGGGCAGATGTTCTTCTCGATCCTCGTCCTCGACAGCCTGCACCGGCTCGGCGTCCACATGTCCACGGAGGGTGCGGAGGCCTACTACTACGCCTGGAAGGTGGTCGGCGCGATCCTCGGGGTCGACCAGGACGCCGTGCCGCAGAACCTGGCCGAGGCCCGGGAGTTCCTGGACCGGTACATGATCCGGTACATGGGTCCGTCCGAGGAGGGCGCGCTGCTGACCCGGCAGCTCATCGACCTGTACGAGGAGGTCGTGCCCGGCACCTTCTTCGACCCGGTCGTCTCCGCTCTCATCCGCTTCCTCGTCGGCGACACGTCCGCCGACTGGCTCGATGTCCCGCGCACGCCCTGGGACACCGTGGTCAAGGCCGTGCCGCACCTGCTGGGCGTCCTGGAGACCATCGAGGACCGTTCCCCGCTCGGCGCCTGGGCGCTGGACCGGATCGGGCACCTCACCACGGTCTTCGAGCTGTCCTCGCTCACCCGGGGCCGCGTCATGCACTACGCCATCCCCGAGCACCTGAAGGCCGACTTCGGGGTCTCCTCCTCGGTCCCGCGCTCCCGGCGATGGACCCCGCCCGCCGCCGTCCTCGGCCCGTGACGCTACGCGGGGAGCCCCCGTCCGCACCGCACCGCCGTCTCGGCGAAGGCCCTGACCAGGGCGGACTCCCCCGCCTTCGGCCAGACCAGGCCGTACTCCAGCGGCGGCGCGTCGTGGAACGGGACGTACGCGATGCCCGGGCGCGGGTGGTAGCGGGCGCCGCGCGCCGCGCCCGGGGAGACGCCCCGGCCCGCGCCGACCAGAGACAGCACCTCCTCCCAGGTGGCCGCCGCCGGGCCGTGGCCGACGGGCGCGCCGGACGGGGTGACGGTCGGGTAGTGGGCGTCGCGCCAGGCACGGGGCATGCCCGCGCCGCTGGTCACGAGGGTCTGGCCGGCGAGGTCCTCCAGGCCCACGGACGCGCGGCGGGCGAGCGGGTGAGCGGCGGGCACCAGCAGCACCCGGTCCTCGCGGATCAGGACCGGCCCGCCGGTGAGTCCGGGGGCGGCGACCGGGAGCGTGGCGTACTGGACGTCGAGTTCGCCGTCCTCGACGGGACGGGTGCCCGCGTCGAGGGGGATCTCCCGGAGGGTGATCCCGCAGCCGGGGTGGCGGGCGAGGAAGGCATCGGCGGCGGCCGTGAGCAGAGCGGCGCCCCAGGGGGAGGCGAAGCCGACGCGCAGGGTGCCGAGCATGCCGCGCCCGGCTGCCGTGGCGTGTTCGAGGGCGGCGAGGATCTGCCGGTGGGCCGGGCGGAGTTCCTCGTGGAGGCGGCGGCCGACCGGGGTGAAGCGGACGCTGCGGCTGGTGCGGGCGAACAGCGGGGTGCCGACGCGGCGCTCCAGCTTCTTGATCGTCTGGCTGATCCGGCCGGTGGACACGCCGAGGAGTGCGGCGGTGCGCCCGAAGTGCAGCTCGTCGCCCAGGGTCAGGAATGCCTCCAGTTCATGTCGTTCGAGCACCGGACGACCTCCCTTCGTTTAGCCCTGCTCAACGCCGGTTGCATTGTCGCACCTTGATGGACGCGGGCCCGGACGGAAGCCTGAAGGGCGTGACAGCCCTCTCCGCGAGCCCTCGAACGACGCCCCCCGCGTCTCCCGTTCCTCCCGCCGCCCTCGGCTCTCCCGCCCCCTCCCTGAACGTGCCGGTCCTGGCCGTCGCCGGGGCCGTGACGGTCGCCAATCTCTACTTCCCTCAGCCGCTGCTCGCCGCCGTCGCCCAGGGTCTCGGCGTCTCCGGCCGGGTGGCGGGGCTGCTCGCCACCACGGCGCAGCTCGGGTACGCGCTGGGCATCCTGCTGCTCGTGCCGCTCGCGGACACCGCGCGGCTGCGCCGCCTGACCCGCGTCCTGCTCGCCCTGACCAGCGCCGCTCTGCTCGCGGCTGCCGCCGCGCCCAACGTCCTCACGCTGCTCCTGGCGACCCTCGCCCTGTCGACGACCACGGTACTGCCGCAGATCCTCACCCCGGTGGCGGCCGTCCTGGCGGGGCCCGAGCGGCGCGGCCGGGTGGTCGGCCTGATCGGCCTCGGGCTGACGCTCGGCTCCACCCTGTCCCGTACGGTCTCGGGCGCCGTGTCCGACGCGAGCGGCAGCTGGCGTGCGGCGTACCTGGTGGCCTCGGTCGCGACGGCGGGGCTGCTGTGCGTGCTGCCGCGCGCGCTGCCGGAGCGCCTCGGCACGCCGGGCGCGCGCCGGGTGCCGTACGGGCGGATGCTCGCCGGGCTGCCCCGGCTGCTCGGTGTCCACCGGGCGCTGCGGGTCTCGGCGCTGGTCGGGGCGTGCGTGTTCGCCGCGTACAGCGTCTTCTGGGCGGCGCTCGTGTTCCATCTGGCGGCGCCGCCGCTCGGGTACGGGCCGGGGGCGGCGGGGCTGTTCGGGCTGCTGACCGTGCCGGCCGCGCTGGCGTCGGCGTGCGCGGGCCCGCTCACCGACCGTTTCGGTGCGGGCCGGGTGGGCCGCTGGGCGCTCGGCTGTGTGGGGCTCGGGCTCGCCGTCGCGGGCCTCGCGCCGTGCGCTCCGGTGGCGCTGGTGGCCGGTGCGGGTCTCGTCGTCCTGGGCACGAGTTCCTGCCAGGTGGCGAACCAGGCGCGGGTGCTGGGCCTGGGGCGGGAGGTGGCCGCCCGGGTCAACACGGTCTTCATGCTGGCGACGTTCGGCGGCGGTGCGCTCGGTTCGCTGGCGGCGGCGTGGCTGTACGGGGCGTACGGCTGGCGGGCGACGGTCCTCGGCGCGGCGGCGTTCGCTGCGCTGGGCGTGTGCGCGGCCTCGTGGCGTCGCGTCCCGTCCCTCCCGACTTGCGCCGCGCCCGCCACAGGGAAGGCTGGGGGTACCGGTCCGCGCCCCTCTCAGGGAGACACGATGCAGCAACCCGCCGCCCTCGACCTGGGCGCCCTCGCCGACGAGCACCTGGCCAAGGCGCGCACCGCGCCGCACGGCCGCAGCGCCCATCTGGTGGTGCACGACGGAGTACTGCGCCAGAGCGTGATCGCCCTGACCGGGGGCACCTCCCTCGACGAGCACAACGCCCCGCCCGCGGCGACCCTCCAGGTCCTGCGCGGCCGTGTGGAGCTGACCGCCTCGGGCCGCGCGGAACGACTGGCGGCCGGCGGGCTCCAGATGATCCCGAAGGAACGGCACGGTCTCACGGCCCTGGAGGACGCGGTCGTACTCCTTACGGCGGTCAACGACTAGGGCGTGTCTCCTGGGCCGGCCGATCGTCGTCGCGGGTGTGCTCAGGTCCGCTCACAGGTCGAGGACCAGGTCGGACGTGGGCAGGGACTGGCAGGTCAGGACCTCGGTGTCGGGCAGGTCCTCGGGAGGGGACACCAGGTGCGCGGCCGTGCCCTTGAGCACGGTGCACGCACAGCTCTCGCACTGGCCGACCCGGCAGCCGCTCGGCATGGCCACGCCGGCCGCTTCGCCGAGGGCGAGGAGCGGGCCGTCGTTCTTGCGCCACGTGGCGCTGCGCCCCGAGCGGGCGAAGGTGACGGTGTAGGCGGCGTCGTCGGGAACGCTCACCTCCCGGCGGGCCGGGCGGAACTTCTCGCTGAACACCTCGAAGCGCGGCACCCCGCGCGCGATCAGGGCGCTGGTGAGGGCGTCCATCATGGGCTGCGGGCCGCACATGTAGAAGCGGGCCCGCCGCCGGAGGAGCCCCGGGTCGACGCTGTCGGCGGTGATGAACCCGGTGTGGTCGAAGTCGCGGCCGGCGACCTCGCCGGCACGCGGCGCCGCGTAGTGGTCGACGATCCTCAGCACGGGTACGCGGGTGGCCAGTGCGCGCAGCCGGTCCCGGAAGGGGTGGTCGGCCGCGTGGTTGTTGCCGTGGTGCAGGACGACCTCGGGGACGGTACCGCCGGTCGCGGCGAGCGTCTCCAGGTAGCTCAGGAACGGGGTGATGCCGATGCCGCCCGCCAGCAGCACCACCGGGCTGTCGGTGTGCGTCGGGATGGCGAAGACGCCTCCCGGGTTCGTCAGGTGCAGCCGGTCGCCGACGCGGAGCTCCTCGTGGACGCGCGTGGAGAAGGCGCCGCCGGGGATGTGGCGCACCGCGAGTCCGTAGTCGGTGCGTCCGCTCGCCAGCGCCGGGCCGGTCAGTGAGTAGCCGCGTCCGTCGGCGGGGTCCTGGAGGGTGCCGTCGGGGTGTTCCGCGCGCACCGTCAGGTGCTGGCCGGGCCGGTAGTCCGGCAGCGCACCGCCGTCCTCGGGGGCGAGCCGCAGCCCACGTACACCGGGGCTCACCTCGGTGAGGGCCGTCACGGTGAAGGGGCGGGTCCCCCGCCAGGTGCCGTCGCCGGGCAGCGGAGCGATCCGGCAGGCCGCGGAGCGCAGCGGGGCGGAGCCGCTGAGCGGGTCGGTGTCGGCGTGGTCGACGAGCCGGTTGAAGTTGCTGCCCGCGGTGGTGAGCGGGTCGGCGCCCGGCAGGGCGAGGTCGGTGGCCTCCTGCCACCAGCCGTATTCGCCGACGACGACGGAGGGGTGCAGGGAGTCGTCGAAGCGGGCGCGCAGCCGGATAGAGCCCAGGCGCGTGGTGAGCTCCAGCCACTGGCCCTCGCCGATGCCGTGGGCGGCGGCGGTCCGTGGGTGCAGGTCCACCGAGGGGTCGGCGGCCCGGCGGCGCAGTGAGGTGAGGGAGCGCTGCTGGCTGTGGACGAAGTAGCCGTGCTTGGCGCAGGTCAGCACGAGGGGGTAGGCGGCGTCCGTGGGTGCCGGGTCGTGGTGCTCGGGCACCGCCGGGTACCCGTGTTCCAGCAGCCGCTCGGAGTACAGCTCGACGCGTCGGGTCGGCGTCGCGAAGCCCGTCACGGGAGTTCCGGCGCCGTCGTCGTCCGCTGTGGCGGCGGCGTACTTGCGGTAGGTGTCCTCGCGGGGCACCCGGACGCCGCCCGGGCGTCGGCGCAGTTCCTCGACGGTCAGGCCGAGGGGTTCGAGCTGCCAGTTCCAGGCGGCCTCGATGTCCCCGTCGAAGAAGTCGGCGCCCATGCCGAGCCGGCGGGCGAGGTCGAAGACGAACTCGGTGTCGCTGCGGGACTCGCCCTGTGGTGCGACCATCCGGGGCCGGAGCTGGACCTGTTCCTGGGCCCGGTGGCTGACTTCGAAGCCGAAGCGCAGGGCCTCGTGCTCGTAGGCGCTGTTGACCGGCAGGACGATGTCGGCGGTGCCGCTGGTGGGGTTGTGGAAGAGGTCGAGGTGGACCTGGAAGTCCAGGGTGCCCAGGGCCCGTGCCGTGCGGTCGGAGTCGGGCTGGGCGACGACGAGGTTCGACCCGAAGCCGACGAGGGCGCGTACCGGGTAGGGGCGGCCGGTCTCGATGGCGGTGCACAGGTCGCCGGAGTTGATGTAGCCGAACGCGGGCGGGCCCAGCGGATGCTTGTCGAGCCCGAGGGCCTTGGCGCGTTGTCCGGGGGCGAGCTGGGCGAAGGAGGTCGCCGGGTTGTAGGCGGGGGCGGGGACGACGTGGTTGCCGCCGGGGGCGTCGTAGGAGCCGGTCAGCGCGTACAGGGTGGCCAGGGCCCGCTCGGTCTGCGCGGCGTTCGCGCTCTGCCCGACCCCGGTCCACCCGTAGTAGGTGACCGAGGGGGCGGCCGCGATCTCGGCGGCCAGTTCACGTATCTCCCGCTCGGGGATCCACGTGGTGGCCGCGACCCGCTCCGGGGTCCAGGGCGCGCAGGCGGCGGCGTAGTGCTCGAAGGCGGGCGCGCAGGCGACCGCGGTACCGTCGCGCAGGGTGACGGTCCGGGTTCCGCGCAGCGCGAAGCGCTCCGGGCGGACAGCGGCACGCGCGGTGTCGTACGGCTCGGGCCGGCCGGTCTCCTCGTCGAGAACCACGAAGCCCGGGCACCGTTCTTCGGCGCCGGGGAGTTCCCGCGCGCGCAGGAACCGGCCGGAGTCGGCGCGGACGAGGAGGGGCGCGTTGGTCCAGGCCCGGACGAACGCCTCGTCGTACCCCTCGTCGGCGATCAGGAGGCGGGCGAGGCCCAGGGCGAGAGCCGCGTCGGTGCCGGGCCGCACCCGCAGCCAGTGGTCGGCCCGTAGCGCGCTGGTGGAGCGGCGCGGGTCCACGACGGCGAGCTTCGTGCCGCTCGCCTGGGCGGCCGAGAGGGCGGCGGACTGGGCGAGCCACGTCTTGGCCGGGTTGAAGCCCCACAGCAGGGCCAGACCGGCCTTGGCGTAGTCCGGCGGCGGGATCGGCGAGCCGAAGGTGAAGGCGTGCGCGAAGTCCTTGTGCCAGTTGCAGATCTCCGCGCTGTAGACCGTGTTCGGGCTGCCGAAGGAGCGGACGAATCGCTCGATCCACTCGGTGGCGTCCGACACCATCGTCCCCGAGGGTGTGGCCACCGCGAAGGCCACCGCTTCGGGGCCGCTTTCGGCGGCGATCGCCCGAAGCTTCGCGGCGATCTCCTCCATCGCCTCGTCCCAGGAGACGGGGACCCAGCCCGGGTCCGGGTCGGACTTGGGGTTGGTCCGGCGCAGCGGGGTGGTCAGCCGGCGCGTGCTGTGCGCGATCTCGGGGGCCGAGCGGCCCTTGGGACACATCGCGGTGCCGGTCGGATGACCGGGGTCGGGCCGCACGCCGGTCAGCCGGCCGCCCTCGATCGTGAAGATCGCACCGCAGCGCGACTTGCAGAGGGTGCAGAAACCCCTCTTCTCTTCGGACACGGCGGTTGCGACGGGCACGAAATCCTCCTGGCTGACGGACCTCTCTCCATGGCACCGTCTGCGGCGCGCCGCCGACCAGCGGCGATCGTCGTGATCTCCGGCGGGACGGCCCGGTTCGGAGGGGACTTGCTCCCCGGACCCCTCGGGCCGTTCGGCCCGAGGGCAGCTCGCGCGCGCCGGGCTCACTCCACCCGGTCGAGGTCCTCCGCGTAGTACTCGATGGCCTTGCGGTACCCGCGCACGTGCGGGTCGGTGCTGGTCTCCGCGAGGAGGCGGAGCAGGAGCCGGGTGGAGTCGTGGTGCCGGCCGGTGTTGTAGAGCGCCATGGCGAGGAAGGCGCGCAGCGCGCCGTCGTCCGGGAACTCCTCGGTGCCGCGCCGCAGGGTGGTGACGGCGTCCTCGTAGCGGCCCAGGGTCCGGTAGGTGCTGCCGAGGCCGAGGAGGGCGCCCCTGCGGTCCTCCGTGCCGAGGCCCTCGGCGGCCAGGGCCTTCTCGTAGTACGGCACGGCCTCGGCCTCCAGGCCGAGCACGTCGTGGGCCCACGCGGTCTGGTAGGCGATCTCGGGGTCGTCCGGGTGGTCGGCCGTGAGGACGAGGAGCCGGTCGCGGGCCTCCTCTCGGCTGCCGCGCTCGCGCAGGGCGACCGCCTCGGCCAGCCGGGTGTCTCTGTTCTGGGTGTGCACGGGGCCATCCTGGCAGCCGGGTACGGGCCGAGTGTCACCGGTCCGGCTGATCCGGGGTCACCAGGACCAGCGGGGTGCCCGCGCAGGGCGTCAGGAGCAGGGAGCCGTGGCGGTGGCCGGAGGGGCGGGCGGGGCCGGTCCCGGCGTCGGCCAGGACGGCGGCGAAGTCGGGGCCCTTGGTGAGGAAGCCCGCGAGGTGGCCCGGGTCGGTGGAGGCGGCGACCCGGCCTCGGGCGTTCACCAGGCGGGCGGGGACGGGCAGCCGCTGGAGCTCGGGCAGCACGGCCGCCTCGAAGTGGCGGAGGTAGACGTCGGCGGCGGCGACCCCGGCGAAGCGCCCGCCGGTGTGGACGGGTGCGGAGAGGGTGAGGCTGTACTCCTCGGAGCAGAGGTAGTCGACGTAGGGTCCGGCGACGGCCCGGCGGCCGGTCTCGCGGGGCAGCGCGTACCACTCCCAGTGGGTGTAGTCGGAGTACGCGGAGTGTGCCGGGTCGAGGTCGAGGAGCAACGGGCGGACGGTGTCCTCGGGGCCGCGCTGCCACCACTCCAGCCAGCCCGGCGCGTCGGCGAGGAGGCCGGGGGCGGCGACGAAGCCGGCGCCGGAGACGAGCGGGTGGGCGGCGAGCGCCGCGCGCAGTCCGGGCCGCAGCGCGGCGAGTCCGGCGGAGACGGGGGCCCGGCCGCCTGCCGTCGCGGCGGTGAGCAGCTCCGCGGTCTCGGCGCGGATCGCGGCGACGGCGCCGAACACGCCCTCCAGGGTGTCGCCGACGCGCCGCGCGACGGCTGCGGGCCCGGCGGGGCGGGGCGGGTCAGCGGTGGCGGCCCCCTCGGGGCGGGCGAGCCCGGTGCTCCTGGCCATCGGTGTCCTCCTCGGGAGCGAGCCGCAGGGCGATCAGCCGGTCCACGGACTCGCGGACGCACTGCTCGGCCAGCATCCTTGCCCGTTCGTCGGCCTCATCCTGCACGGCGGAGATCACGGAGCGGTGACGATCCGCCACGCGTCCGGGATAGCCGGGCTCGTCGAGGACGAGGACGAGGAGGGCGCCCAACTCGGTCTGGAGCGCGATCTCCTCGCGGGTGAGCCGGGCGGACTGGGCGGCGGCGGCCAACTCCACGTGGAAGCGTCCGTAGAGGCGGCTGCGGGCGGCGGGGTCCTCGGCGGCGGTGAACTCGTCCACGGTCCGGGCGAGCGGGCGCAGTTCGCCGGGTCCGGTGCGGCGGGCGGCGAGGAGCGCGGCGGCGCCGGAGACGGCGGCCCAGTGGTCGCCGAGGTCGCGGAGCTCCTCGGTGGACCAGTCGGCGAGGCGGGCGCGCAGCCGGTCCTCGGGCGGGCCTTCGGGGACGGTGACGAAGCTGCCGCCGCCCCGGCCCCGGCGGGTGGTGACGAGACCCTGCTGCCGGAGGGCCATGAGGGCCTCCCGCAGGGTCACGGTGGAGACGCCGAGCTGGGCGGCCAGCTCGGCCTCGCCGGGCAGCTGCTCGCCGTCGGCGAGGAGTCCGAGCTCTATGGCGTCGCCGAGCCTGCGCGCCACGGTGTCGACCCGCGCGCGGGTGTCGACGGGGGTGAACACGGTCCTGCGGGCGCTCCTGTGCGCGCCCGCGCTCTGTCTGCCGTCTCCGTCTGGCCTCACGGTGTACCACCTCGCGCGTTGACTCAGCCTTTACCTTAAAGGGGTCTTGAGATTTGAACTATGACTTCATATGTTTACGCTCACGCTCGTCACAACGCATCACCGCACCAGAAAGGTTCCCGCCCATGGAGGGAATGGCGGTCCGGCTCTCGGGACTGCGTAAGAGCTACGGCCGCACCGAGGCGGTGGCGGGGGTGGACCTGGAGATCGCCGACGGCGAGTTCTTCTCGATGCTCGGACCGTCCGGCTCGGGCAAGACGACCGTGCTGCGGATGATCGCCGGCTTCGAGAGCCCGAGCGCGGGCACCGTCGAGCTGGCCGGCCGGGACGTCACCCGGCTCGCGCCCTTCGAGCGGGACGTGCACACCGTCTTCCAGGACTACGCCCTCTTCCCGCACATGACGGTCGAGCAGAACGTGGCGTACACGCTGAAGGTGCGCGGGGTCGGCAAGGCCGAGCGGCTGGTCCGGGCCCGCGCCGCGCTCGCCCAGGTCCGCCTCGAAGGGCTCGGCGGGCGCCGGCCCGGCGAGCTCTCCGGCGGCCAGCGCCAGCGCGTCGCCCTGGCCCGCGCGCTCGTCGGGCGCCCCCGCGTGCTGCTGCTCGACGAGCCGCTCGGCGCGCTCGACCTCAAGCTGCGCGAACAGATGCAGGTCGAACTCAAGGCGATCCAGCGGCAGGTCGGCATCACCTTCGTGTTCGTCACCCACGACCAGGAGGAGGCCCTGACGATGAGCGACCGGATCGCCGTCTTCCACCAGGGCCGGATCGAGCAGGTCGGCTCCCCCGCCGAGATCTACGAGCGCCCCGCCAGCCCCTTCGTCGCCGGCTTCGTCGGCACCTCCAACCTGCTCGTCGGCGAGACCGCGCGAGCCGTGCTCGGCGCCTCCGGCACCTACAGCGTCCGGCCGGAGAAGATCCGCGTCGTCAGGGACCCCGCCGCGCTCGCCGAGCCGGGCCTGACGCGCGCCGCCGGGACCGTCGCCGAGGTGGTCTACCTGGGCGACGCCACCCGCTTCCTGGTGGACCTCGACGTGGGCGGGCGGCTCACCGCACTCCAGCAGAACCTGGAGACCTCCGCCGACGACCTCGCCGGCTTCCGGGGCGCCCGGGTCGAGCTCCGCTGGCACCCGCGCCACGCGGTCGGTGTCCCGGTGCCCGTGCCGGGTCCGGCGGCTGGACCGGACCACGCCTCGGGGCACGCCCCGGCGGCGGAGCCGGCCCGCGCGGGGGCGCCCGCCGAGGCCGGGCCGCCGCCACAGGGGGCCTGAGCCCCCTCGTACGCGGGTCCCCTCGTACGCCGGTCCCCTCGTACGCAGGTCCCCGGCATCCCGTCACCCGTCCCCCGTCCCCCGTAGCCAGCCCCTCCCCGTACCGCACCCTCACGCAACGGAGAACCCCGTGCGCCTGCACCGCTCGCTCCTGACGGCCGCCGCCGTCTCCGGACTGCTCCTCCTGACCGCCTGCGGCTCCACCGGCCAGGGCGGCTCGGGCAAGTCCGGCGGTCTCAACCCGCCCGCGCTCAAGGCGCCGACCTCCCTCGGCGCGCCCGAGGGCGAGGTCAACCTGGTCGCCTGGGCCGGGTACGTCGAGGACGGCTCCAACGACCCCAAGACCGACTGGGTGAGCGCCTTCGAGAAGCGGACCGGCTGTCAGGTCAACGCCAAGACCGCCGCCACCTCCGACGAGATGGTCGCCCTGATGAAGACCGGCGCCTACGACGCCGTCTCCGCGTCCGGCGACGCCTCGCTGCGCCTGATCGCCTCCGGTGACGCGGCCCCCGTCAACACCGCGCTGGTCCCGAACTACGCCGACGTCTTCGCCGGGCTGAAGAACAAGGAGTGGAACTCCGTCAAGGGCGTCTCCTACGGCATCCCGCACGGGCGCGGCGCCAACCTCCTGATGTACGCCAAGGACAAGGTCGTCCCCGCCCCGGACTCCTGGTCCGCCGTCTTCGACAAGGCGTCCGCGCACAGCGGCAAGGTGACCGCCTACGACTCGCCCATCTACCTGGCCGACGCCGCCCTCTACCTCAAGGCGACCCGGCCGGAGCTCGGCATCACCGACCCGTACGCGCTCGACCAGAAGCAGTTCGACGCCTCCGTCGAGCTCCTGAAGGCGCAGAACAAGCACATCGGCGAGTACTGGAGCGACTACCTGAAGGAGATCTCCGCCTTCAAGAGCGGCGACTCCGTCGTCGGCACCAGCTGGCAGGTGATCGCCAACCTCGCCAAGGCGGAGGGCGCCAAGGTCGAGGCGGTGCTGCCGAAGGAGGGCTCCACCGGCTGGTCCGACACCTGGATGGTGTCCGCCAAGGCCAAGCACCCGACGTGCGCCTACAAGTGGCTGGACTGGATCGTCTCGCCGAAGACCAACGCCCAGGTCGCCGAGTACTTCGGCGAGGCCCCCGCGAACGCGAAGTCCTGCGCCGAGACCGCCGACAAGGCGCACTGCGCCACCTTCCACGCGAGCGACGAGGCCTACTGGAAGAACGTGCACTTCTGGACCACGCCGATCGAGCAGTGCCTCGACGGGCGCACGGACGCGACCTGCGTCCCGTACGCCAAGTGGGTGCAGGCATGGAACGAGATCAAGGGCTGACGCCGTCCCATGACCATCCTCTCCCCCGCGCCCGCCGGGCAGCGCGCCGCCGGTCCCGTCCGGCGGCTCGCCGGCGCCCTGCACCGCAGGCCCCGGGTCCGGCTCGCCGCCCTGCTCACCGCGCCGCTGCTGTGGCTGGTGCTGGCCTACCTCGGCTCGCTGGGCGCGCTGTTCCTTTCGGCGTTCTGGACCACCGACACCTTCACCTCCGAGGTGGTGCGGGTCTGGTCGGGCCGGAACTTCCAGGAGCTGGTCTCCTCGCCGGTCTACCGGACCGTCGCGCTGCGCACGGTCGGCGTCGCGCTGACCGTGACGGTGCTCTGCGCGCTCATCGCCTTCCCGCTCGCCTTCTACACGGCCCGGGTGGCGAGCCCGCGCCGCCGCCCACTGCTGGTGGTCGCCATCCTCACCCCGCTGTGGGCCAGCTACCTGGTGAAGGTGTACGCGTGGCGGCTCATCCTCTCCGAGGGCGGACCGCTCGACTGGGCGCTGCGCCCGCTGGGGCTCAGCGGCCCCGGTTACGGGCTGACCGCCACGGTCATGGTGCTCACGTACCTCTGGCTGCCGTACATGATCCTGCCGATCCACACGGCGCTGGAGCAGCTCCCGGACAACCTGCTGCACGCCTCCGCGGACCTCGGCGCGCGGGCCGGGCGGACCTTCGTCTCGGTGGTGCTGCCGGTGGTGTGGCCGGCGGTGGCGGCGGGCTCGGTGTTCACCTTCTCGCTGAGCCTCGGCGACTACATCACCGTGCAGATCGTCGGCGGCAAGACCCAGTTGATCGGCAACCTCGTCTACTCGAACGTCACCCTCGACCTGCCGCTGGCCGCCGCGCTCGGCACCGTGCCGGTGGCCGTCATCGTGCTCTACCTGCTCGCGGTGCGGCGCACCGGGGCGCTGCGCGGCCTGTGACCGGGCCGCGAACCGTCAGCCGGACCCGTCCGCGGAAGGACCGCTCCCGATGAACCTCTCCCGTCCCGCCCGGATCGCGCTGCGCACCGCCGCCGGGCTCGGCTTCGCGGTGATCTACCTGCCGCTGCTGCTCGTGCTGCTCGGCTCGCTCAACCCGGACCGCTCGGCGAGCTGGCCGCCGCCCGGCCTGACGCTGGAGTGGTGGGCGGCGGCCTGGGACAACGAGGGGGCCCGGGAGGCCCTGTGGGTGTCGGTGCGCACGGGGCTCGCGGCGACCGCGATCGCGCTGGTCCTCGGGACCCTGATCGCCTTCGCCGTGCAGCGGCACCGGTTCTTCGGGCGCGAGGCGGTGTCCTTCGCGGTGGTGCTGCCGATCGCGCTGCCCGGGATCGTCACCGGTATCGCGCTCAACTCGGCCTTCGGGACGGTGCTGGCGCCGCTCGGGGTGGGCCTCGGGCTCTTCACGGTGATCGTGGGGCACGCGACCTTCTGCATCGTGGTCGTCTTCAACAACGTGACGGCCCGGCTGCGCCGGCTCCCCGGCTCGTACGAGGAGGCGGCGATGGACCTGGGCGCGCATACCTTCCGGACCTTCTGGGACGTCACCTTCCCGCTGACGCGCTCGGCGCTGCTGGCGGGCGGGCTGCTGGCCTTCGCGCTCTCCTTCGACGAGGTGGTGGTGACGACGTTCACGGCCGGGCCGGGGGTGCGGACGCTGCCGCTCTGGATCTTCGACAACATGACACGGCCTCAGCAGGCGCCGGTGGTCAACGTGGTGGCGGCGCTGCTGGTGCTGCTGTCCGTGATCCCGATCTACGCGGCGCAGCGGCTGACCTCGGACACGACGGGCGGCGGCCGGGTCTGAGGCCGCCCGGTCCGAGCGGCTCCGGGCGCGGGGCGGGTGCGGGCGAAGGGCGGAGGTGCGGCGCGGGGCGGGGGTGCGGCTCGGCGGGGTGCGGCTCGGCGGGGGTGCGGCGCGCGGCGGACCGAACGCTGCTAGCTTTCCGGAATGCGGCAATTGCCCTCCTTTCATCTGCGCGGGCTCGCCCGCAAGGCGTCCTCGATCCGCCCGCTGCGCCGCCGTACCCCCGGCACGCTCACGCTCCCGGAGGCCGAGGACGCCGGCCGGGAGCGGCTGCGCGACCTCGCCGCGCTGCTCTGCGAGATCGGCTCCGAGCTGCTGCGCTCCGGGGAGCGCACCGCCGACGTGGAGGCCGCCGTCCTCGACATCGCCGCCCGCTACGGGATGCGCGCCCGCTGCTTCGTCGTGCCGACGGGCCTGTTCGTACGGGTCGGCGGCGGGCGGGACGGGCGCGGCGGCGAGCTGGACTTCGCGCCCGTCGAGGGGCCGGACCTGCGCCTGGACCAGATCGAGGCGTTGCAGTCGCTGGTGGACCGGCTGCGCGAGCGGCCGCTGCCGATGGAGGAGGTGCGGGCGGCGCTGAAGGCCGAACGGGAGCGGCCCGAGCGGTTCAGCCCGGCCACCACGGTGCTCGGCTACGTCCTGCTGACGGTGGGTCTCGGCACCATCCGGCACGCGACCGTCGCCGCCGTCGTGGGCTACGCGGTCCTCGGCCTCGGGGTGGGCCTGCTGCGCCTGTTCGGGGACCGGCTGCCGGCCGCCCGCTCGGCGCTGCCGGTGATCACGGCGATCCTCGTCACGGCGGTCGCGCTGCGCTGGGCGGGCCCGATCCTGCACGAGGAGCCCACGCTCCTCTACATCCCGCCGCTGATCGCCTTCCTGCCCGGCTCGGCACTCACCCTGGGCGCCATCGAACTGGCCACCGGCGCCGCCCTGTCCGGCATCGCCCGGCTCGCGGTCGCCCTCAACGTACTGCTGCTCCTCGCCCTCGGCATCCTCGTCGGCACCGAACTCGTCCCCTCCCGCCCCGTCGGCAGTCCGGCGTCCCACGCGCTCGGCGCCTGGGCCCCGTGGGCCGGGGTGCTGCTGCTCGGCTTCGGCTTCCTGCTCTACTACTCGGCGCCGCCCCGGGTCACCGGCTGGCTGCTCGGCGCGCTGCTCGCCGAGCGCCTGGTGCAGTCGACCGCGAGCGAGCTGGGCGGGGCGGCCCTCGGCGCCTTCGCCGCCGGAATGCTGCTGCCGCCCATGGCGGGGTGGATCGAGCGCCGCTCCAAGACCCCCGACCAGGTCGTCTTCCTGCCCTGCTTCTGGCTGCTCGTGCCGGGCGCGATCGGGCTCACCAGCGTCTCCGAGATCATCGTCGAGAAGGACACCGACGGCGGGCTGTCCAGCCTGGTCAGCACCGTGGTGACGGTCGCCGCCATCGCCCTGGGCGTCCTGGTCGGGGCCGGTTTCCAGCGCCGGACCCGGCTGCGGGTCGGCGAACCGTCCCCCGTCGGCCTGTTCGACCCCGTGGAGCCGACCACCGCGTCCGCCGCGTCGGGGACTTCCGGGGCTACCGGGGTGTCCGGAGCGTCCGCACCGGACGGCCAGGCCGCTCCGGACACCGCCGCTGACCCGGATGGCTCAGCCGGCGCGGCGGATTCGGGGCCGGTGCGCGGGAGCTGAGCCCGTACGACCGGCGGCCGGCCACGGCGCCGGCCACGGTCCGTGACCGGCGCCCGGCGGGTGGGAAGGGCGCGTTGCTGGTCCAGTGGAGACAGAACTGCCCGGAAGTCGACGCACCCTGGACGGCACTCCATGACCATGTCCCCCTTCGGATCCTTCGGGGGTTCCGACCCCTTCGGCGGCTCCGACCACTTCAACGACTTGCTCAACCGCTTCTTCGGCACGTCCCCCTCGGCCTCTCCCCCGGCCGTGCAGCGGGTGCCGATCGGCCGGCTGCTCACCGAGTCGGCCCGCGAGCTGCTGGGACGGGCCACCGACAAGGCCGTCGAGGACGGCAGCGCCGACCTCGACACCGAGCACCTGCTGTGGGCCTGCACCCAGGTCGAACCGGCGCGCGGGCTGCTCGCGCGGGCCGGGGCCGACCCCGACGAACTGGGCAAGGCCGTCGCCGAGGTGCTGCCCGGCGAGAGCGCGACGCCCTCGGCCGAACCGGGGCTCACCCCGGCGGCGAAGCGGGTGCTGCTGCGCGCCTACGAACGCTCGCGGGAGTCGGGAGTCTCGTACATCGGGCCCGAGCACATCCTCGGCGCGCTCCTCGACAGCCCGTCCTCGGCCGCGGCCAGACTGCTCGGCTCGTACGGCACGGACGTCGGGACGCTGCGCACCACCGCGGACCGGCAAGCGCGCGCCGAGGCGCCGTCCTCGGCGAAGCCGGAGTCGAAGACGCCGACCCTGGACGAGTACGGCCGGGACCTCACGGAGGAGGCCCGCGCGGGAAAGCTGGACCCGGTGGTGGGCCGGGCGGAGGAGATCGAGCAGACGGTGGAGATCCTCTCCCGCCGCTCGAAGAACAACCCGGTGCTCATCGGCGAGCCCGGCGTCGGCAAGACCGCGATCGTCGAGGGCCTGGCGCAGCGGATCGTGGCGGGCGAGGTGCCGCGCACCCTGGAGGGCCGGCGCGTGGTGGCGCTGGACCTGTCGGGGCTGGTCGCCGGGGCGCAGTACCGGGGCCAGTTCGAGGAGCGGCTGAAGAAGGTCATCGACGAGGTGAAGGAGGCCGCCGACTCGACGGTCCTGTTCATCGACGAACTGCACACCGTGGTCGGCGCGGGCGCCTCCGGCGAGGGCGCGATGGACGCGGGCAACATGCTGAAGCCGGCCCTCGCGCGCGGGGAGCTGCACGTCGTCGGCGCGACGACGATCGACGAGTACCGGCGGTACGTGGAGAAGGACGCGGCGCTGGAGCGGCGCTTCCAGCCGGTGCTGATCCCGGAGCCGACGGTCGAGGAGACCATCGGCATCCTGGAGGGGCTGCGGGACCGCTACGAGGCCCACCACCAGGTGCGGTACGGCGACGACGCGCTCGCCGCGGCGGCGGAGCTGTCGGACCGGTACGTCCGGGACCGGTTCCTGCCGGACAAGGCGATCGACCTGATGGACCACACCGGCGCCCGGGTGCGGCTGCGCTCGCTGGGGCGCTCGACCGAGGCGGTCGAGCGCGAGGACCGGCTGGCCAAGCTGCGCCGCGAGAAGGACGAGGCGGTGGCGGCGGAGGACTTCGAGCGCGCCAACGGGATCAAGCAGGACATCGCCCGCCTCGAAGGCGAACTGGCGGGCATCGAGGAGCGCCGCGAGGGCGTCCTAGAGGTCACCCCCGCGGACATCGCCGAGGTGCTGTCGCGGCGTACCGGCATCCCGGTGAGCCAGATGACCGAGAACGAGAAGGAGCGGCTGCTCAAGCTGGAGGACGCCCTGCACAGCCGGGTCGTCGGCCAGGACGAGGCGGTCGTCGCGATCGCCCAGGCCGTGCGGCGCAACCGGGCGGGCATGGGCGACCCCAAGCGGCCCGTGGGCTCCTTCCTCTTCCTCGGCCCGACGGGCGTCGGCAAGACGGAGCTGGCGAAGGCACTGGCCGAACTGCTCTTCGGCGACGAGGACCGGCTGATCCGCTTCGACATGAGCGAGTTCCAGGAGAAGCACACGGTCTCGCGGCTCGTCGGCGCCCCGCCCGGGTACGTGGGGCACGAGGAGGCCGGTCAGCTCACCGAGAAGGTGCGCCGCCAGCCGTACAGCGTGCTGCTCTTCGACGAGGTGGAGAAGGCCCACCCGGACGTCTTCAACACGCTGCTCCAGGTGCTCGACGACGGGCGGCTGACCGACGCGCAGGGCCGCACCGTCGACTTCCGGCACTGCGTGGTCATCATGACCTCGAACATCGGCGCCCAGCGGATCCTCGCCCACCACGGCGACGTGTCCGAGATCCGCGAGGACCTCAAGCAGGACCTGCGGGACTATTTCCGGCCGGAGTTCCTCAACCGGATCGACGAGACGATCATCTTCCACGGGCTCGGCGAGGAGGACCTGTCGCGGATCTTCGACCTGCTGATCGACCAGAGCAAGCGGCGGGTGAGGGCGCAGGGGCTGGACCTGGAGGTGACGGAGGCGGCGAAGAAGCTGCTCGTGGCCCACGGCCACCAGCCGGAGTTCGGCGCCCGCCCGTTGCGCCGCACGATCCAGACCGAGCTGGACAACCGGATCGCCTCGCTGCTGCTGGGCGGCGAGGCGGACCCCGGGGACACGGTCGTGGCGGACGTCGAGAACGACGCGCTGGTGTGCCGGATCGAGAAGGGCGCCGCGGAGGAGGAGGGGGAGCCGGAGCGGGAGCGGGAGGAGGAGCGGGAGGGAGCAGAGGCGTAGGCGCTTCGGTTTCGGCTTCCATCGACTCGTACGGACCCGCCCGGCTTGCGGCGGGTCCGTGGCGGGTGACGATCGGAGGGACGCCGTCCGCCGTACCACCGGAGGGGATCCCATGGACCCGCAGCAGTCACCCTATGGACCGCCGTCGACCTGGGAGGCCTCCCCGCGAGGTACCGGGGCCAGGGGACCCCGGGTGGACCCGGCCCGGCTGTGGTCGGGCGGGGTCATGACGGCCGTCGTGGCCGCGCTGATGGCCGTGGTGGGGGTGCTCCTGGTGCGCGGGGTGCTGGGGATCCCGGTGTTCGCGCCCGAGGGCGACGGCGTGATGGGCGACGCCTCCACCGGGCTGCTCGCGGGCGGCGCGGCCGTGGCCGCGCTCGCGGCGACGGCGCTGCTGCACCTGCTGATCCTGGGCACCCCGCAGCCGGGCCGCTTCTTCGCGTGGATCGTCGGTCTCGCGACGGTGGTGCTGGTGCTGCTGCCGTTCACGACGGGGCTGCCGCTGGACGCGAAGACCGGGACGGCCTCGGTCTATCTGGCCATCGGTGTCACGATCGGCTCGCTGCTGTCGGCGGTCGCCCGGGGCGCGGTCCGCGCGGACTGAGCTCAGCCGGTCCTGGTCCCGCCCTTGTCCCATTCGAGGGTGACCTTGAGGTTGGCGGTCGCGGTGCCCTGGACGACGAGCGCGGTCAGCTTGCCCGCCTCGACGCCGAGCTGGCAGCCGAACTCCACCACCGCCCGGTCCGGCGCGGCCTGGTGCAGGGCGTCGCCGAGCTGTCCCGCGAAGGAGGAGAGCGCGGCGGTCACCCCGGACAGGTCGGGCAGCCGGCCGCCGATCCCTTCGAGTCCGTCGTCGGTGCCGAGGGGCTGCGCCTCCACGTACATCACGCCGTCCGCGAGTCCGACCCTGGTCAGCTCGGTCTGGCCGGCCGGGCCGGTCTGCTCGGTCATCGTCGTTCCTCGCATCGTCAGAGGGCCGGGCGCAGCGCGCCGGTGTCGGGGCCCGCGGCGCCGGCGGGCGCGGAGCCGAGGGCGCTGCCTCGGCGCCACTCGGACCAGCTCAGGTTCCAGTCGCCGAAGCCGTTGTCGAAGGGGCTCATCGGCTCTCCGTACCCGTTGACGACCCGGACCAGGTCGCCCTCGCGGACGGTGTCGAAGAACCAGGCGGCGTCCTCGGTGCTCATGCCGGTGCAGCCGTGGCTGACGTTCTCGCTGCCCTGCGCGTCGAGCGACCAGGGGGCGGCGTGCAGGTACTCACCGCTCCACGTCACCCGGATGGCCCAGCGGACCTTGAGGTCGTAGAAGTCCTTGGTGCCCCGGGCGATGCCGATGGAGTCGCCGCGCATCCGGACGGTGGCCTCCTTGCCGAGGACGACCTTGACGCCGCCTCGGGTGCGGTACCCGGCCTTGCCGGTGGTCACCGGGATGGTCCGGATCTCGCGGCCGTCGCGGTAGACGGTGAGGGTGTGCGCGGCGACGTCGGTGACGGCCTCGACGTGGTCGCCGGTGGTGAGGGTGAGCGGGGCGGAGGGTCCGCCGTAGAGCCCGTCGGTGACCCGGACCCCGTCGAGGGCGCTGTGCACCCGGACGGTGGCGTGGGCGGGCCAGTAGGCGCGCGGGCGGTAGTGGAGGGTGCTGGGGCCGACCCAGTGCCAGGCACCGTCGACCCGGGGGGTGGAGCGGACGTCGAGGGCCCGCTCGACCGTGCGCCGGGCCTCGGCGTCGGCGGCGGGCACCGGGTGGCTCAGCTCGGCGGTGAGCGGCTGGCCCACCCCGTACAGCTGCGGGCCGGGCCCCCCGTCGCGGGTGGGACCGAGCTCGGCGGTGAGCCGTTCGCCCTCGGGTGCCGCTCCGGTACGCAGGTCCAGGCGGGCGTTCTGACGGTGCGGGGCGCCGGGGTCGGTGCGCTCGACGACGAGCCGCGCGGTGAGGCGGGCGGCGGCGGGGAGGGGCGCCGCGCTGGTCCAGCGGCTGCCGACGGCGCTCAGTGCGCCCGCGATCCGGCGCCCCTTGTGGTCGGTGACGGTGACATCGGCGAACCGTCCGGGCGTGCGGAGGGAGAGCGTCAGGGGCCCGAGGGGGGTGCGCCCGTCGAGGGTGAGCGGGGGCCGGCGGGTGTCCAGGAGGACGGTGCGGCGGGGGACGGCGCAGAGTCCGGGGGCGCCGCCGGCGGGGCAGGCGTCCAGGCTGACGAGCGCGGGCGCCGTGCGGGGCGCGGCGGCTCCGGCGGCGGGCGGCTGGGCCGCGTTGAGGGCGAGGACGGCCCCGGCCGCGAGGGAGAGCGCGCCCCATCCCTTGATGCTGTTGCGTGACGCCACGTCGGGCACCCACCCCTTCTCGCCTGAGCCGACCCGGTCTGGTCGGGTCCGGTCCGGGCTGTTCCGGTCCGGTCCGTCGGGTGCATCAGAACCGATCAGGGGCGGAAAAGATGATCAACTGACCGGGCGTGGCGTGGGAGAGAGGCGCGAGACGACTCGAAAGCACCAACGGGGCGGGCGGCGCGCGTCAGCGGGGCGTCGCCGCACCCGGGGCGAAGGGCTCCCCGTGGCCGGGCACGACGAGGACGGGGCCGAGGTCGAGGATCGCCCGGCGGGAGGCGTGCAGGGCGTCGGGATCGGTCGCGTAGGGGTCCTCGGGCGGACCGTCGGCGGACCACCACAGGTGGGTGAGGACGACAAGACCCTCGGCGGTGTCGACGAGGGTGCTGATGTCCTCGGGGGTGTGTCCGGGCGTGGCGGCGAGCCGGATCGACGGCGACAGGGCGAAGCCGTCCGCCGGACGGTCGGTCCACAGGTCGTCCTGGTAGATCGCCCAGTGGTCGTGGTAGCGGGCGGCGGGGAAGAGGGCGGCGTTGAGCGTGTGGTCGGGGTGGTGGTGGCTGAACACCACGTCGGTGATCCGCTCGGGCGTCAGCCCGGCGGCGGCGAGCGGCGCGAGGATCAGCGCGCGGTCGGCGACCATGCCGGGATCGACCACGACGGCGGTGTCACCGTCGCGGAGCAGGGTGACGGTCGAGGCGGTGCGCGGGCCGACATAGCCGGCGGTCAGTACGGTCACGGTGGCGGTCATACGGGCACGCTAGCGCGGGAAGTTGAGCCGTCCGGGGGAATTTCGGGGTTCAGGGGGCATGCCGAGGCGAGGCGAGGTATGACGAAGCGAGGTGCGGCGGGGCGGGGCGGGGCCTGGAGCGTGCGCGCGGGGCGGCGGGGCACCACGGCTCAGCGGGGCACTTCGGGCAGTTCCTCGCCCGTCTCCAGAAGGGACTTCAGGCTGGAGAGCAGCGCGGGCCAGCCCTCGCCCACCATGTCCCGGATCAGACCGCCGGGTTCCAGGTCGTCGTGGACCAGGGTGAGCCTGACCATGTCCCCGGCGGGCTCGATCGCGAACGTGGCCTTGGAGCGGCGTTCCCCGGCGAGCCGGGCGCGGGTCGCCTCGTCGATGTGGACGGCCTCGGCCCAGGCGGGTGTGAAGGTGTGCCAGGTGTAGGCGAGCCGGCGGCCGGGGACGGCGGTGAGGACGCGCTGCCCGGGGTCGGTGGTCCGGCGCCCCGCCTCCTCCCAGACCATGGCGGAGCCCTCGGCCCAGTCGGTCTCGAAGGCCACGCCCCAGTAGCGGCGGGTGAGCTCGGGCTCGGTCAGCGCCCGCCACAGCTCGTCGGGGCTGGTGCGGATGTAGGTCGTGTAGACGAACGCGTTGCTGTCCATCGGGGCTTGCTCCCTCGGGAACTTCAGGGCGGTGGGGGCGTCGGCCGGGCGCCGCCCGTCAGCGCGGGATTCCTCCTCGGCACCAGGATCGCGCGCGGTCCGGGGTCGCGCACGCGCTCCGGCACGCGGGTGTAGCGGGCGGGTGACCCGTGCCGCCGTGCCGTGCCCGGCGGCGGCCCACGGCCCGGCCGGTCCCGCTCGCCGCGGCGGCGCTCGTCGGCCGGCACGCTCGTCGTACCTTTGCGCAACGCCCCGGTGCGCCGGGCAAGTTCGGGGCTCGCGCCGCCGGCGGTCTTCCGCCATGCCGACCGCTCCCCACCCCTCACCAGGGCTTTCACCGGCGAATAGGTGTGGAGGAAACTATTAAACGAACTGCTACTTTGTCCGGATGTCTCTCAAGCACGCCGTCCTTGCGGCCCTCCTGGAGGGCGAGGCGTCCGGCTACGACCTGGCCAAGCTCTTCGACGTGTCCGTGGCCAACTTCTGGGCGGCCACCCCGCAGCAGCTCTACCGGGAGCTGGACCGGCTCTCCGAGGCCGGCCTGATCGAGGCCCGGGTCGTGCAGCAGGAACGCCGCCCCAACAAGCGCATGTTCACCCTCACCGAGGCGGGCCGCGAGGACCTCGTCGCCTACACCGCGCACCCACCGAAGCCCACGGCGGTCCGCGACGAGCTGATGGTGCAGGTGCAGGCCTGCGACGAGGGGGACACGGCGGCGGTGCGGGAGCACGTGCGGGACCGGATGGAGTGGGCCCGGGGCAAGATCGCGCGCTACGAGCGGCTGCGCGAGTGGCTGCTCGACGGGCGCGACGAGGAGACCTACCTCCGCGAGGCCGAACGGGTCGGCCCCTATCTGAACCTGATGCGCGGCCGGGCCTTCGAGGAGGAGAACGTGCGCTGGGGCGAGCGGGTGCTGACGGTCCTCGCCGCGCGTGAGACGGCGTCCCGGGTCCCCCAGGACCGCTGAGGCCCTCGGCTCCCGCCTCCCCGGGCCCCGGCCCGGTGACGCCGGCGGCTACCGTGCGGTAGCGTCCGGGGGCATGAACGTCGGTGACATCGTCGAGGACTTCACTCTTCCGGATGAATCGGGGACGCCCCGCTCCCTCTCCGGTCTGCTGGCCGACGGGCCGGTCGTCCTCTTCTTCTACCCCGCGGCCCTCACCCCCGGCTGCACGGCCGAGGCCTGCCACTTCCGGGACCTGGCGGGCGAGTTCCGCGCGGTCGGCGCGCACCCCGTCGGCATCAGCACGGACGAGGTGGCGCGGCAGCGGGAGTTCGCCGACCGGCACGCCCTCGGCTATCCGCTGCTCTCCGACCCGAAGGGCATGGTGCGGGACAGATTCGGGGTGAAGCGGGGCTTCTCGCTGGCGCCGACGAAGCGGGTCACCTTCGTGATCGACGAGGACCACCGGGTGCTGGAGGTCGTCCGCAGCGAGCTGCGGATGAGCGCCCACGCGGACCGGGCGCTCGCTGTGCTGCGGACGCGCGGGCGCTGAGTCCCCGGCTCAGATCCCGAGCAGCCTGGCCTTGGCCGCCGCGAACTCCTCCGGGGTCAGCAGCCCTTGCTGGGCCAGCTCCCCGAGCCGGGTCAGCTGGTCGATGACCGAGGGCGCGGCGGCGGGCTGCCCGGGCGGGGGCACCGGCGGCGCGACCGCCTGGGCCTGCTGAGCTTGCTGGGCCGCCTGAGCCTGCTGGGCTGACTGGGCGGCCTGCGCCTCCTGGGCCTGTTGCGCCTGTTGCGCCTGGAGGTCCGCGATCGCCTGTTCCTGGTCCTGCTCCCGGCGGGCGCCGCGCGCGGCGCTGCGGCCCGCCGCGTAGGCGGCGCCGCCGACGAGCGCACCACGCAGCAGCGGGGCTCCGGCGGGCCGGACGACCGGGCGGACGAGGGGGCGGCGGCGCATGAACATCCCGGTCAGCTCCTTGCGGTCGTGTTCTCGGCCGCCGTGACGGCCTCCTGGTAGGCGGCGCGCGCCTGCTCGACGAAGGCGTGCGGGACGGGCACCCGCCCGGCCACGTACCCGTCGGCCTCGCGGACCGCCGCCGCGGCGCGGGCCGCCCAGACGTGCTCGACGAGCAGCATCAGGGCGCAGGAGCCGGGTTCGAGGGTCTCGCCCACCTCGGCGGCGTCCTCGGGGCCGAGCAGGTTGGCCTCGGGCCCGATCTCGGCGGCGGCCTCCTCGTACTCCTCGTACTCGACCAGTTCGGAGCTGGACACCTCACCGGCGGCCGACTTGGTGACGACCAGCGAGTCGATGAGCCGCACCTGCCCCTCCTTGCGGAGGTCGGCGATGGCCGTGACCGCCGCGACCGCGAGCCGCTCCCCGGGAAAGGCGAGCACCAGACATTCCACCGGCCCCATGTGACTCCTTGTGTGCGAGTGCCGTACGCGTGCGCCCGTTCATCCGATCACGCCCCCGGCGGGCCCGCACCCCGGGCCGGTCACGACATGCGGGACCCGGCGGGGTCGGCGAGGATCACTTTCACGCCAGGCTGTTCACGGCCGGCGGGAAAAGGAGTGCAGGCATGGACGACTATCCGCTGCTCAACCTCTTCTGGACCATGCTCTGGTTCTTCCTCTGGATCATGTGGCTGTTCCTGCTCTTCAAGGTGATCACGGACATCTTCCGGGACCACGAGCTCCATGGCTGGGGCAAGGCGGGCTGGCTGATCCTGTGCATCCTGCTGCCCTATCTGGGCGTGCTGATCTACGTCATCGCCCGCGGCAAGGGAATGGGGCAGCGCGACGTCAAGCAGGCCCAGGCGAGCGAGGCGGCGTTCCAGGACTACATCCGCAAGACCGCCGGCACCGCGCCGGGCGGAGGCGGCGGGAGCGCGGACGAACTCGCGCGGCTCGCCGAGCTCAAGGACAAGGGAGCCATCACGGACGAGGAGTTCGAGAAGGCGAAGGCCAAGGTCCTGTCCTGACCGGACGACGGGACGAGGAGGACCCCCGGGCCACCGGGACCGACAGGACTCCGGGGACCGACGGGACTCCGGGGACCGACGGGACTCCCGGGATCGACGGGATGCCCGGGGCCAACAGGACTCCCGGGACCGAAGGGATGCCCGGTACGCCCGGGACGTCGGCCGAACTCCCGCGCTCCCTGCTGCGCGCCGCGAGCCGGGAGCCGGGCCGGCTGCCGGAGCTCCTCGCCGACTTCGCCACCCGCCGGCTGGGCCACGGGGCCGGCCGGACGGTGGCGCGGCTGCGCGCCGAGCACCCCGGGGAGCCGCCCGAGCGGCTGCGCGCCAGGATCGTGGCACGCGGCAGCCGGGCGGCGACGTCCGAGGGCTCCTTCGTGGGCGGCCCGTTCCTGGTCTTCATCCCGGTCGCGTTCTGCGCCGCGCTGCTCTCGCAGGCGCGCATGATGCTGGAGCTGGCGGCCCTGGAGGGCCGCGATCCGTCCGACCCCGAACGGACCGCCGAACTCCTCGTCCTCCAGGGGGTGTACGAGGACACGGACGCGGCCCGGGCCGGGCTGGCCGCCCCGCACGCCCCGCCCGCGCGCCGCCCGGGGCGCGTCGCCGCGCTGTGGGAGCTGACCCTGCGGATGGCGCGGCTGCTGGGACTCGCCACCCCCGCCGAGGGCCCGGCCAGGCTGCTGGTGCGGCTCGGCCGGTGGCTGCTGGTGGCCGTGGTGTTCCTGGTGGGACTGGTCGCGCCGCTGGTCTGGCTGCCGTACATGGCCGACTCGTACCACCGCTCGACGGCCCGGGTCGCGGACCGGGCGACGCTGTTCTACTCGGGCGCCCGGCTGCCCCGGCGGCCAGGGCGGCTGGATCCGGCCATGGTCTTCGCGGCGCTGCGCGCGGTGGCGTCGCTCCTCGTCCCCCTGCTGGCGCTGGCGGTGGTCGCGCTCACGGACGCCCGGATCGCCGACCGGCGCTGGCCGGTGCTCGGCATCACGCTGTTCACGGCGTCGATGGCGGTCGGCGGCTGGTGGGTGTGGCGGCACTTCACACGGCGGCGCGGTTCCGGCCCCGAGGCCGACGAAGATCCCACCACCCCTCGACGGAAGCCCCGAGATCCCACCCCTTAATACGAATGCCAGATACGCCTTTGGTACGGTCGTTCTGTGCGGCTGACGAAATTCACCGACCTGGCGCTGCGTGCCGTGATGCGCCTGGCGGTCTCCGGGCAGGACGACTCCCCCACCACGCGCGAGGTGGCGGAGTCCATGGCCGTCCCCCACGCCCACATGGCGAAGGTGGTCACCCGCCTCCAGCACCTCGGCGTCGTCGAGGCCCGGCGCGGCAGGGGCGGCGGGCTGACGCTGACCGAGCTCGGCCGGCGCTCCTCGGTGGGCTGGCTGGCCCGGACGCTGGAGGGCGAGGAGGAAGTCGTCGCCTGCGAGGGCGATCCGCCGTGCCCGCTGCGGACCGCCTGCCGGCTGCGCGGCGCGCTCCGCGAGGCCCAGGAGGCGTTCTACCGCACGCTGGATCCGCTGACCGTGGCGGACCTGGTCGAGTCCCCCACCGGCCCGGTGCTCGTCGCCCTGTCGGCGGGCCGCCCCGCCGACTGACCGCCCCGCGGCACACCGCGCCGCATCGCATCACCCCCGCTCCCCCGCGCGCCCCGAGGGACCTTCCCACCCTTTTAAACACGTAGATCATCTACCACTTATCTAGCTGATGGAGCCGTCATGCTGTCCGAGCAGGCCACCCCGGTCGTCCGCGCCACCCTTCCCGCCATCGGCGGGGCGCTCGACGAGATCACCGAGCGCTTCTACGCGGGACTGTTCGCCGCCCACCCCGAACTGCTGCGGGACCTCTTCAACCGCGGCAACCAGGCCACCGGCGACCAGCGCAAGGCCCTGGCCGGCTCGATCGCCGCCTTCGCCGGGGCACTGCTCGAACACCCCGGGGCCCGCCCGGACGTGATGCTCTCCCGGATCGCCCACAAGCACGCCTCGCTCGGTGTCACCTCCGCGCAGTACAAGGTGGTCCACGAGCACCTCTTCGCCGCGATCGTCGCCGTCCTCGGCGAGGCCGTCACGCCCGAGGTCGCCCGCGCCTGGGACGAGGTGTACTGGCTGATGGCGAACGCCCTGATCGCCCTGGAGGCCCGCCTCTACCAGGAGCGGGGCGTCGCCGAGGGCCAGGTCTGGCAGCCGATGGAGATCGCCGGGCGGGCGGCCGAGACCCCCGACACCGCCTCCTTCACGCTGCGCCACACCGACGGCCGCCCGGCCGGGTCCTTCCGGCCCGGCCAGTACGTCAGCGTCCAGGTGGCGCTCCCCGACGGCGCCCGCCAGATCCGCCAGTACAGCCTCTCCGCCGCGCCCGGCGCCCCGGACTGGCGGATCACCGTGAAGCGCGTCGACGGCGACCCCGCCGGCGAGGTCTCCTCCTGGCTGCACGCGCACGCCGCCGTCGGCGACACGGTGAACGTGTCGGCCCCGTTCGGCGACCTGGTCCTGCCCGAGGGCGACGGACCGCTGCTGCTCGCCTCCGCCGGCATCGGCTCGACCCCGATGCTGTCGATGCTTGGGCACCTCGCCGCCACCGGCTCCGCCCGCCCGGTGACCGTCGTCCACGCCGACCGCTCCCCCGAGGGCCACGCGCACCGCGAGGAGCTGCGCCGCCTGGTCGAGGCGCTGCCGCAGGGCTCGCTGCACCTCTGGTACGAGGAGCCCGGCACCGCCGACGCCGGGCGCGGCCGGGCCCGGGTCGCCGAGCTCGGCCTGCCCGGAGACCTCACCGCGTACCTCTGCGGTCCGCTGCCCTTCATGCGCGCGGTCCGCGGCGACCTGCTCACCCTCGGCGTCGCCCCGGCGGCCGTGCACTACGAGGTCTTCGGCCCCGACCTGTGGCTGGGCAGCGAGGCGTGAACACCCCGGAGCGCCTGCGATCCAGCGCCCCATAGCGTTATCGCCCGAGATATTGCATAGTGATGCCGCTAAATCACCTCATGATCAGTGGCAGGAGCGGGCGAATGGGTACGGCGCAGAGGGCGGTTCGCGGGTTCGCCCTGGACATCGGCAGCTCTCGCACCCGGGTCTGGGCGCCCGGTGCGGGCGTCCTGGCGGACGTGCCGAGCGGGCCGGTGCGGCGCGGGCGGGTCACCGACGCGACGCCGCACCAGCGGCTGCTGCGGCGGGTCGCGGACACGGCGTTCGGCGGGACGATGGACGACACGGTGGTGATGCTCTGCCATCCGGTGCTGGCCGGTCCCGCGGAGCGCGAGGAGGCCCGCCGGATGGTGACCGGGCTCGGCGCCGCGCGGGTGGTGTCGGTGAACAGCGCCCGTGCCGCCGCCGCGTACGCGGGGCCCTCGGGCGGCGGTCCGCTGCTCGTGGTCGACCTGGGGGCGGAGCTCACCGAGGTGACCCTGCTCGTCGACGGCGTGGTCCAGGACGCGCGGCTGGCCGAGATCGGTCTGGACGACCTCGCGGAGCCCGGGGTCTCGCCTGTCGTGGTCGTGCACACGGCCGCGGAGCTGGTACGCGAACTGTGGCGGGAGGACTCCACGGGCGCGGTGCGCGGTGCGCTGGGCCGCGGGGTGCTCGTCACCGGCGGCGGCGCGCTGCGGCTCGACCTCACCGGGCGTCTCGCGCTCCGCCTCGGGGCGCGGCTGCGGCTCGCCAACGACCCGGCGACCAGCACCGTGCGGGGCGCCGGGCTGCTGCTCTCCTCGGCCCTGCGGCACCCGGGCGGCGGACCGCGCCGCCCGTGACGCGACCGGCGGGGGCTCAGCAGCCGGTGGCCCAGATGTGGGAGTCGCCCCGGTCGTTGGCCGCGCCGTTGTACCCGACCTCCTGGCCGGGGGCCAGACAGACGGTCATCGCACCGCCCTGCCAGGCGCTCTCGTAGACCTGGACGTGATCCTTGATACCGGGGCCCGAGATGCCGTGGTTGGCCCAGGAGGAGTCGGTGTCGGCGATCCAGCTCTCCCACCAGCCGTCGTCGCCGCTCCAGTTGGCCCGCTGGCCGCCGAAGTCAGCGTCCTGCCAGACGCAGAACTCCCCGGAGGGGCACTCCGCGGCGGCGGCCGGGGCGGCCAGGGCGAGCCCGCCGGCGAGGGCCAGCAGGGCCGCGGCGGTGGAACCGAGGAAGCGCTTCATGGGACGTCGACGCCTTTCGTCGTGGGAATGGGGCGCGTCGCGGGAGTGGGCCGCGTCACGGGGCGGGAATCGTCGTGGGAGTCGGGCGCGCCGCCGGGGTGGCGGGCGCGGACAGCTCGGCCGCGCGCCGGAGCGCGCCCGCGCGCAGCTGCTCGTAGGCGGCGACCTGGTCGCGATGGAGGGCGCGCACCGCGGCCAGTTCGGCGGGCTCCAGCCGGGCCCTTACGTCGTCGAGGCCGCTCTCGCGGGCGCAGCGCTCGGCGAGGAGCGGGTCGGGGCGGCCCCGGCGGGGTCCGCCCTCGGGGGCGGCGCAGCGGGTCCAGCGGTCGAGGGCGGCCCGGTGGGCGGGGTCGTCCTTCATCCGCGCCTGGGCCTCGGCTCGGAGGTTGTCGACGGTGACCTGGGCGCGGAACCAGCGGTTCTGGTCGCCGTAGAGCCCGGCGCGGGCGGTGGCCACACAGCCGTCGCTGTTGGCGGTGACGGTGAGCCCGCCGGCCAGGGTCAGGGACAGTTCGCGGGGCTCGCTGCCGAAGAGCGCGGTCTGGAGCCTGCGGTCCTCGGCGGGGGCGCGGGCGCGGCCGGAGAGCCTGAGGCCCCGGGCGCCGAGGCAGTCGGTGACGAGTCGCTGTTCGGCGGTCTTCAGGAGCCGGTCCTGCTCCTGCCGGGTGGTGCCGCCGGGCGCTCCGGCGGGGCCGGGCCGGACGGTGGTGCAGGCGGCCAGGACGAGCGCGGCGGCGGCGGTGACGAGTGCGCGGCGGCTTGCGTGACGCACGGGGTTCCCCCTGGTGGCGGGCCTGATCGGCGAGGTCGGGCGGCGCGGTCGGCGCCGTTCACCGCGATCAATGCCCGGTGCCGTACGGGCCATGCGAGGGCTCCGCGCGACTCACTCGAAGGGGGCGGACACGCCGGAGCGCGCGCCGCCAAGAGGGCGCGCGGCGGGCACCCGGGAACGACAGAGCCCCGGTTGGACGGGGGATTCCAACCGGGGCCGTGTGCCGTGACGGGCCTGAAGGGCGGTCGCCTCAATGGGGGGGACCTTGGGCACCGGGCCCCTTCACCGTCACATACAGATGAACGGTCAACCGTCGTCCGGTGTTCCGGGGTGTCCCCTGTGCCGAGTGTGAGTCACCTCACCCGATTCGCTCCACTGTGTGCCATACGCGTGTGCCGTACACGGCCGCCCTACGCGTGTGCCGTACGCGGCTCAGTCCTTCTCGGGGCGGTAGACGGATCCGGGCTCGGCCTTGCCGGGGGCGAGCAGCTGGGGCACGGTCACGAAGGTGTAGCCCTGGCGCTTGAGCTCCTCGATGATCCCGGGCACGGCGGGGACGGTGCCGTCGTAGATGTCGTGGAGCAGGATGATCCCGTCCCGGTGGGCCTGGTCGAGGACGCGCTTGCGGATGAGGGCCGTGTCGGTGGTGGAGTAGTCCTTGGCCGTGATGCTCCACAGGACCTGGGCGAGTCCGAGCTCGCGGCTCACCTCGGCGACGGTGTCGTCGGTGCGGCCCTGCGGCGGGCGCATCAGGGTGGGCTTGGTGCCGGTGATCTTCGCTATCGCGTCCTGGGTGCGGGCGAGCTCCTCGCGGACCTCGGACTTCTCCAGGTCGGTGAGGATCTCGTGGGTCCAGGTGTGGTTGGCGACCTCGTGGCCCTCGTCGGAGATCCGCTTGACGACCTGGGGGTAGCGGTCGACGTGCTTCTTGCCGAGGAGGAAGAAGGTGGCGGGGACCTTCTCGGCCTTGAGCGTGTCGAGGAGCTGGGGCGTGTCCTTGCCCGGTCCGGCGTCGAAGGTCAGCGCGATGCACTTGGCCTTGGCGCAGTCGACTCCGGCGGCCCGCGCCGCGCCCTTGCCGTCCGAGGACGCGCTCTCACGCGCGTCACCCGGAGTGACCGCGTCGACCCCGCAGCCGGAGACGGTGAGGGCCAGCGACGCCGCCGCGAGCACGGCGAGGACCCCCCGGCGTCGGCCCGACGTGGTTCGGAACATGAGATACCCGCTTTCCCCGAGAATGGTTCGAGCGCCGGCCTCCCCCTGGTCATGGCGGAGCCCCGTGGCGCGATCGCAACTCTACACACTGTGTATAGCCGCCATGTCACGGGGCTCTTCCGGGCATGCCGACGCCCCCGAACGGCGCCCGTCCGCTCCGCCCGGGGGCGTGGGGACCGGGGCTCGGGGACCAGGACAGGCCCCGGGGCTCGGAGCCCGGGGCTCGGAGCCCGGGGCTCAGGCCGGGCTCGGGGCCCAAGGCTCAGGCCGGGCCCGGGGAGTCGGGGCCCTGGCTCTCAGCGGGTCGCGAGCAGCAGGCGCGCCTCGGTCTCCTGGTCGCCCGAGACGGACTGCAGCGACCGGATGTCGAAGGTGCGCGCGAGCGCCTTCTCGACCTCGTCCACGGCGTGGTACCCGCCGGTGAGGGTGGCGTCGACCGGCGCGGTCAGCCGCGTCGGGGGCGTCCGCTCGTGCCGGCCGCCCGCCGTGTCGAAGGTCGCCGTCCAGACGGTGGCGGCGGGCGAGGTGGCCGAGGCGGGGCCGGGCGCACCCGTGTCCTCCAGGCGGTAGGTGTGGTCGAGGACCTCGAAGACGGCCTGGGCGTCCTCCCGGCAGCAGTCGCTCAGCTGCACGGTGACATCTGTGTCGATGTGCAAGTCGTACACGTCGCTCATCTCCTCCTGTCCCGCTTCCAGGATGCCCCTCGGCAGGGCGTCCCGCGAGGTTCGTGCCACCGTGGAGGGGGGGCGAACCGGGAGGACGACGTGACCGGAGCACCGGAGGAACCGCCGGGTCCCGCGCGGCCGGACGGCGAGCCGCTGAACCGAGGGCGCCACGAGACGCCCGAGGAGCAGGCCGACCGGCGCTGGGGCGAGCTGATGCAGGAGATCCGGGTCGCCCAGACCGGGGTACAGATCCTCTTCGGCTTCCTCCTCACCGTCGCCTTCACCCCCCGCTTCACCGAACTCGGCGACACCGACCGGACGATCTACGTCGTCACCGTCTCGCTCTCGGCCGCCGCGATCGGGGCGATGATCGGGCCGGTCTCCTTCCATCGGATGATCTCCGGTCGCCGCCTCAAACCCCGGGCGGTGACCTGGGCGTCCCGGCTGATCCTCATCGGCCTCCTGCTGCTCCTGGCCACTCTGACGGCGGCCCTGCTGCTGGTCCTGCGGGTGGCGACCCGCGCCGCGTACGTGCCCTGGCTGGTCGGCGTCCTGTTCCTCTGGTACCTGCTGTGCTGGTTCGTCCTGCCCCTCTGGGTCCGCCGCCGGCACACGGCGGACCGCGGCTGACCGTACGGGGGGGGTGACGGGTCGACAGGGTCGGGCCCGCACCCCGGGCGTACCGCCACCCTCAGCCGCCTCAGTCCCCGGCGAGCACCCGCCCGACCGTGTCGGCCTCGGCCGCGCTCTTGTCCGGGCGGTGCCGCAGCACCCGGGCGAAGCGCAGGGTCACCCCGGCCGGGTAGCGGGTCGACCGCTGGAGGCCGTCGTAGGCGACCTCGACGACGAACTCGGGCCGCACCCGCACCGTGAACCCGTCGTCCGACACGGCCAGTTCGCCGAGCCGCTCGGTCTGGCGCCGCAGCATCTCGTCCGTAAGGCCCTTGAACGTCTTGCCGAGCATCACGAACGAGCCGTCGGCGGCCCGCGCGCCCAGGTGCAGGTTCGAGAGCAGCCCGGTGCGCCGCCCGTGCCCCCACTCGGCGGCCAGCACCACCAGGTCCACGGTGTGCACCGGCTTCACCTTCAGCCAGCTCCGCCCGCGCCGCCCGGCCACGTAGGGCGCGTCGAGCGCCTTCACCAGGACGCCCTCGTGGCCCCGCGCGAGCGTCTCCCGGAAGAACCGCTCGGCCGCCTCGGCCGCGCCCGGCTCCGCCGGGTCGGCGACCACCCTGCGCCGCACCCGCGCGGCCTCCGGCAGCAGCCGCGCCAGCACCTCGTGGCGCTCCTCCCCCGGCAGGTCGAGGAGGACTTGGCCGTCCGCCGCGAGCACGTCGAAGAACACCGGCGACAGCGGCAGCGCGGCCCGCGCGCCCGCCACGTCGACGCGGGACCCGACCCGCGCGGCGATGTCCTGGAACGGCACCGGCCGCCCCGTCCCGGGATCGACCGCGATGACCTCGCCGTCCAGGACGAGCCCGTCGCCGGGCACCGCCAGGGCCACGGCGACGACCTCGGGGAGCCGGTCGGTGATGTCGTCGAGCGAACGCGTGTACACCCGGACCCGGTCGCCCAGGCGGTGCACCTGGATCCGGATGCCGTCCAGCTTCTCCTCCACGGCGCAGGGCCCCAGCGCCGCCACGGCCTCCGCGACGCCGCCCGCGGTGTGGGCCAGCATCGGCTGCACCGGGCTGCCGACCCGCAGGGCGAACGCGTCCAGCGCCGCGGCCCCTTCGGCGAGCACCGCCCGCGCGACCCTCGGCAGCGAGCCCTCCAGCATCACGGCCCGCCGCAGCTTCTCCGGCGCCACCTCCGCCGCCCGCGCGACGCCCTCAAGGGCGACGGCGTCCAGGGCGCCCTGGCGCACCTCACCGGACAGCAGCCGGAGCAGGAACTCCTGCTCGGGGAGGGTCGCCACGGCCATCAGCCCGCGCACCAGCCCCTCGCGCCGGGCCCGCGCACCCGCGCCGGAGACGGCGGCGAGCCGGGTCATGGCCTCGTCGGTACCGGTGAGGGTCAGCGTCGGCAGGGCGGCGGGCTCGACGGCCGGCGGGACGAAGTGGCGGAGCACGCTCCAGCCCACGCCGATCCGTCCCTGAGGCAGCCGTCCGGACAGGTACGCGATGACCAGCGGGCTCTCCTCGGGGTCCGCCTCCGCGAACAGTCCGGCCAGCAGGTCGGTCTTCCCCGAGCGCGCCGACGTGGCCGCGACCTGCCCCGACACCTCCGCGACCCGGGCCAGCAACATGTGCCCATCCTGCCCGCGCCCCCGCCCCACCGCACCCCGGCTATCCCGGACCGCACCCGGCCCCGACCCTGCCCCGACCCGACCCGACCCGGCTCGACTCGGCCCGGCCCTGCCCCGGCTCGGCTCGGCTTGGCCCGCCCGGCCCCGCCCCGGCTCGGCCCGTCCGGCTCGCCCCGGGCCGCACCGCCCCGGCTCACCCCGCCCCGCCCCGGCTCGATCAGCTCTCCTCGCGCACCGCCTCCCCGCGCCGCCGCCGCAGCCGGTCGAGCAGACCGCGCCGAACCCGCCTCCCAGGCGGCCGTACGCTCCCCGCCGCCCTCCCGGGCGCGGGCCCGATCGGGACCGGGCCCCTCCAGGCCGCGCCGGACCCCTCGCGCGCCGGGGCCGGTCCGGACGCGCCGACCGGCACCGGCACCGTCCTCCGCCACGGCGGCACCCCGCTCGCGAGCTCCCCACGCGTGTCCGGTCCCGGAGCCTGGCGGTCGGCGCGGGCCTCGTCCAAGGCGAGCGCCAGGCTCATCCGGTGCCAGAGGATCTCGTCGGGGTCGTCGGCGAACATCAACCGGTCGGCGATCTCCCGGGCGGTCGGACCGGCCGGCCGCCAGGCGGGCGGCGCGGGCCGCAGCCGCTCCAGATAGGCGCGCTCGAACGGATCGTCGACCACCTCGGCCAGGTCGAGCGGATCGAGCAGCGAGGCGATCGCGGCCGTGCGCACCCAGGGATCGCCGCTCGCCCGCAACAGCGAACCGAGCCGCCGCGCCCGCCAGTTGCGCGGGCGCCAGTCCACGCTGCCGTCTGCCTCGGACCGCACGTCGACGGGGAGGCGGCCGGTCAGCAGGCCCGGGTGAATGCGGGCGAACTCACGAAGCTCCGCCGCCGGGTAGAGCCAGACGACGGCCCGGTAGCGATTGACGTAGAAGCGCAGCGGGCTGAAGTGACCGGTGCGCGCGAGCCGGGCGAAGCGGTGCGGGGTGACCCCGAGGAGCCGGGCGCCCTCCGCCGAGCCGACGGCCCGGACCCGCTCCCGCAGGCCCTCGGGGAAGTCCGGTGCCGCTCTCAGACGCTCGATCTCGCTGCGGCGCACGCGGCTGGGCACCTCGCCGCGCCCGGAGACGCCTCCCCGGGGCGTGATGTCATCGGCCGCGCGGATCCCGGACTCAGCCCCGATGCCGGTCCCGGCGGCCCCAGGCACACCGGGCTCGTCAGATCCGTCCGGTCCGTCCGGTCCGTCAGCCCCATCAGACCCAACAGGCCCTTCGAACCCTTCAGGTCCTTCAGGCCCGTCCGCCCCCTCCAGGCCCTCCAGGCCGCCGGATCCGCCCCGGTCCCCGGACGGCGGCACCGTCCGGACGAGGCCCAACTGGACGGCTAGCTGGAACTCGTCGCGCCGCAGTCCCAGCTCCTCCGCCGCCCGTCCCGGCGACACCGTCGGCGGGTCTTCCTCCCCCGTACGCGTGCTGTGGTCCGGTCCGGTCGTGCGTCCCCGTGTGGTCATGGGCTCGGTCCTCCCCCGTGAGTCGTGAACACTCTCGGTGATGACCGTAACCCTTCGTGACTAGCCTCCGCTCGGCCTGTGGATAACCTCGCCGCCGGGCTGCCGCGCCGCCACGCCCAGGTGTTCGCCGACCCGGTTGACCAGGAGCGTCATCTCGTAGGCGACCTGGCCGACATCGGCCTCGGCCGCGCTCAGGACGCACAGGCAGCTTCCGTCGCCCGCGGCCGTCACGAACAGCAGCGCCTCGTCGAACTCGACCATCGTCTGCCGTGGCCGGCCCGCGTTGAAGTGCCGCCCGGAACCCCTGGCGAGGCTGTGCAGACCGGAGGAGACCGCGGCGAGGTGCTCCGCGTCCTCCCTGGCCAGTCCGCTGCTCGAACCGGTCACCAGACCGTCGTTCGACAGCACCAGCGCGTGCTGTATGGAATCGACCCGACCGGTCAGGTCGTCGAGCAGCCAGTCGAGTCCTCGGTCCAACGCCATCGTGCGGTCCTCCCCCTGTTGACGCGTGTCTCCGGTCAGCCTTACGCACTGTCGTGGACAGGGCAAGCACCCGTCGTCACCTGCGCGCCGTGCGCCCCCCGAACGCGCCCCGGCGCTCAGCCCGCCGAGTCCAGGAGCCGCGCCGTGTGCATCCGTCCGGCGTACTCGACGAGGCGGATCAGCACCTCCTTGCCGGAGTCGCGGTCGCGGGCGTCGCACAGCACCACGGGGGTGCCTCGGTCGAGGTCCAGGGCCCGCGACACGTCGTGCGCGCCGTACGTCCGGGCGCCCGCGAAGCAGTTGACGGCGACGACGAAGGGGATCCCCCGGTGCTCGAAGTAGTCGACGGCGGGGAAGCAGTCCTCCAGCCGCCGGGTGTCGGCGATCACGACGGCGCCGAGCGCGCCCTGCGAGAGCTCGTCCCACAGGAACCAGAAGCGGTCCTGGCCCGGAGTGCCGAAGAGGTACAGGGCGAGCCCGGAGCGGATGGTGATGCGGCCGAAGTCCATGGCGACGGTCGTGGTGGTCTTCTGGGCGACGCCCCCGGTGTCGTCCACCGATTCCCCGGCACGGCTGAGCAGTTCCTCCGTCCGCAGCGGCCGGATCTCGCTCACCGAGCCGACGAGGGTGGTCTTCCCGACGCCGAACCCTCCGGCGACCAGGATCTTCAGCGCGAGGTCGGTGGCGTCCACGCCGCCCTCGGGAGTGCTCTCAGAGCGCTCGTAGGCCATCGATTACTTCCCTCAGGATGCGTTCATCAGGGAGCTGGGCGGGCGGCACGGGCCTGCTGACCCGTACGAACCCCGCTTCGAGGAGGTCGCCGAGGAGCACCCGCACGACGCCGACGGGGAGGTCGGCGTCGGCCGCGAGTTCGGCGACCGACTGGGTCTCCGCCCGGCACAGGGCCAGCAGGGACCGGTGTTCGGGGCCGAGCAGGGACTCCTCGGCCCCACCCGGCGGTGCGTCGTCGACGACGACGAGCGCGATGAGGTCGAACCGCACGTTGCTCGGTCCCGGCCGGGTGCGCCCGCCGGTCAGGGCGTACGGGCGGACGATCGGTCCGGCCTCCGCGTCGTACCACTGACTGCCCGGCCCGGCGGAGAGCGGTCCGGTGCTGTCCTCGTTCATGGGGATCTCCGGTCAGCCGGCGGCCGGCGGGGTCGTGGTGAGCCGCGGCGGGGTGTGCAGGTGTTCGCCGACCCGCTTCACCAGGCGGGCCATCTCGTACGCGATGAGGCCGATGTCGGCGTGGACGGAGCTGAGCACGGCCAGGCAGGAGCCGTCCCCGGCGGCGGCCACGAAGAGGAAGCCGTCGTCCATCTCGACCATGGTCTGGCGCACCCCGCCGGTGCGGAACTGCCGCCCGGCACCCTTGGCGAGGCTGTGGAAGCCGGAGGCGATGGCCGCGAGGTGCTCGGCGTCCTCACGGCTGAGTCCGCTGGAGGCACCCACGGCGAGGCCGTCGTTGGAGAGCACGACGGTGTGGCGTACCTCCCGGACGCGGGTGACGAGGTCGTCGAGGAGCCAGTCGAGTTCGCCGGAGCGGCGGTGGCCCGTCCTTCCGTGGTCGATCATGCGTCGTCTCCTTCACTGCCGGGGGCGCTGGTGGGGGGCAGGCCGTGGCGGCCGGGGCCCGGAGGGCGTCTGCTGTCGGACGGGGTGCCGTGGGCGGGGGTGCCCGGGGCGGGGCCGCCGCCGCGCCGCCAGCCGTCGCGGTAGGCGGCCATCCGGTCCCTGACCTGCTCGGGGGTGCGCTCGGCCGGGTCCCGCGCGGGGTCCGTCACGGAGTACCCGTACGGGGCGGGGGCGGGGGTCTCGCGCAACTGCGGGACGAGGCTGGCCTGGCGGATCCGCCGGGGCAGTTCGACGTCCGGGTCGGGGAGGACCGGGCCGAGGCCACCGGGCCCGTGGCCGTCGACCGGTCGGCCGTCACCGTCGATGGGCCGCCCACCACCCTCGTTCGGCCACCCGCCGTCCTTGGGCGGTCGCCCGTCGACGTCGGACGGTGGGGCGGCGTGGGGCGCTACGGGGGGCGGTGCGGGTGCCGGGGGCGACGGCAGGATCGTGGCGGCGTGCGGCGGGGGCGGGACGGTCAGCGGGCGGGGGCGCGGGCGGATGGCGGTCACTCCGGCGGGCGGCGGCTCGTGCCCGGCCGGTGCGTCCGTCCGACGCGGCGGTTCCTCCCCGGCCCGGACGTCAACCGTACGCTGCGGTTCCTGCCCGGATCGGACGGATCCGGTACGCGGCGGCTCCTGCCCCGCCCCGGCGGCGCCCGTACGCGGCTCCCGCGTCCCGTCCCACGGCGGCCGGGGCGCGGGGAGGGCGGGGAGCCGGGGCGCGCGGGGCGCCTCGGGGCCGGCGGCGTCCAGGATCCGGGGAGTGCCGGAGACGGGTGCGGGGCGTTCACCGCGTACGGGTGCCTCGACGGTGTGGCCGGAGGCGGTGCCCCGCGCGGGGGCGGGTTCGTGGTCCCGGGCCGGGTCGGGATGGCCTGTGGCGGCGCGCGGGCCCGGCGGGAGGGCGGCCTGGAGGAGGTCCGTGGGGAGCAGGACGACGGCGGTGGTGCCGCCGTACGGCGAGGTCCTCAGGTGGACCCTGATCTCGTGCCGCGCGGAGAGGCGGCTGACGACGAAGAGGCCGAGCCGGTCGCTGTCGAAGAGGTCGAGGGCCTCGGAGCGGGCGATTCGGGCGTTGGCCTCGGCGAGGCTGTCCTTGCCCATGCCGAGTCCCCGGTCCTCGATCTCCAGGGCGTAGCCGTTGCCGACGGGTTCGCCGCTGATCCGGACCTTGGTGTGGGGCGGGGAGAACTGGGCTGCGTTCTCGATGAGTTCGGCGAGCAGGTGGGTGAGGTCGGCGACGGCGCCGCCGGTGATGGCGGTCTCGGGGAGGCGGGTGACCTCGACGCGGGCGTAGTCCTCGATCTCGGAGACGGCCGCGCGGACGACGTTGGTGAGCGGCACGGGCAGCCGCCAGGCGCGGCCGGGGGCGGCGCCGGACAGGATGATGAGGCTTTCGGCGTGGCGGCGCATCCGGGTCGTGAGGTGGTCGAGCCGGAAGAGGTCGCCGAGTTCGTTGGGGTCGTCGGCGCGCCGCTCCATGGTGTCGAGCAGGTTGAGCTGACGGTGCACCAGGACCTGGCTGCGGCGGGCGAGGTTGACGAACACCCCGGAGATCCCGCTGGCGAGCTCCGCGCGTTCGACGGCGGCGGAGAGCGCGGCCCGGTGGACGGTGGCGAGCGCCTCGCCGACCTGGCCGATCTCGTCCTGGGGCGCGGGGCCGTGCGGCGCCTCGGCCCGGACGTCGATGTCCTCTCCGGCGCGCAGCCGGCGCATGGCGGAGGGAAGTTTGCGGCGGGCGATCTCCAGAGCGGTGTTGCGCAGGCTGACGAGTTCGACGACGAGGCCTCGGCCGATGCGCACGGAGATGACGAGGGAGGCGGCGACGGCGGTGAGGCCGAGGAGGACGGCGGCGCCGCCGGTGCTGAAGGCGCCGCCGCCGAAGGGGTCGGCCCGGTCGGCCGCGGTGCGGTGGGCGGCCGTCTCGATGCCGCTGATCCCGTCGCGTACGAAGGCGTGGGCGTCGTCCCAGTCGGCGGAGCGCGCGGCCTGGGCGGCACGGCGGCCGGGGGCGGCGGCGCGGACGCGGTCCTCGGCGGCGGTGAGCTGCCGGTAGCCGGGCTGGGCGGTGAGCCGGTGCCAGGCGGCGCGCTGGACCGGGGGCAGGTCGGCGGTGGCGGTCTCGACGAGGGTGCGGCGGGCCTCGACGGCGCCGGCGAAGGCGCGGAGACGGGTCGCGTCGAGTTGTCCGGTGAGGTGGGCCTGGCCGAGGAGGGCGTCTTCGCGGGCCAGCATCTCGCCCGCGCGGGCGAGTTCGAGGAGGACGCGCGCGTCGGAGCCCGCCTGGGGGTCCTGGATGCCGGTGAGGGCGCCGCCGACGGCGAAGCCCTCGGTGATGGCGGAGGTGTAGACGGTGTAGAGCTGGTCGCGGTCGGCGCGGCCTTCGGCGGCGGCGGTGCGGAGGCGCCCGAGTCCTTCGGCCCGGGTGACGAAGGCGGCGACGCGGGCGGAGACGTCCGGGGGGAGGGTGCCGGTGTCGCCGACGGTGTGCCGGGGGTCGAGGCGGAGCCGGGCGACGGCGGCGTCGGTGCGCGCGATCGCGTCCTTGAGCTCGGCCGCGCGGCCCCCGCTGGGGGCCGCCGCCTGGCTCAGGGCGGCGCGGCGTTCGTCCTGGAGGGTGGTGACGGCGGCGGTGACGGGCCGGCGGACCTCGTCGTCGACGGACTGGACCAGGCGGAGCCGGGCGATGTCCTGGGCGGTGGTGACCGTGGCGAAGCCCCAGAGGGCGAGCAGGGAGACGACCGGGACCATGAGCAGGGAGACGATCTTCGCGCGGACGGTGCGGGGCCGCAGGCGGCGCGCGGGGCCGCGGCCGGTCGTCGCGACGCCCCGGCGTCCGGTCTCCGGGCCATGGGCGTCCGCGCGTGGGGCGTCGGCCGCGTCGTGTCCCGTCCCGCCGCGTCCGGCGTCGCCGTGTCCGGGCTCGCCGTATCCCGTCGCGCCGTGTCCGGACTCACCGTGTCCGGACTCATCGTGTCCGGACTCACCACGCCCCGTCTCGTCGGCGGGGCGCCCGGCGTGCGCGCGCCGCCCGCGGGCCGTGGTGGCGGTCGGGCCGGACGGGTCCGGGCTCGCGGTGTCCGGTGTCCTGCGGGGAGTTCGCATGGCCTCCTCGTTCCTTGGTTCACGGCCGTCCGGTAAGGGGCGGTCCGCCTGGTGCTCGGGGCTTACGGCTCGTGCGGCCGCGCACCCGGTGTACGGAGGGGCGCCGCTCAGGCGCTCACCTGGCGCGGTCCGGCCGGGAAGTCGTCCACCGGACCCGAGGGATAGGTGGGCGGCGGGCTCGGGCGGGCGGCCGGGGGCTCGGGACGGAAGCCGGGGGGTGCGACGTCGACCGCGCGGTCGTCGGGTTCGGTGAGGCGGCCCGCGGAGGCGTAGGCGGCGCGCTCGCCGGCCGTCGGGGAGAGGGCGACGAAGGCGGAGGTGATGAAGAGGTACGAGCCGAGGCCGACGGCGAGCGGGAAGATGAACTGCATGACCGAGGCGCCGGGAAGGGGCGCGGCGGAGGGGGTGACCTCGACACCGACGGCGGTCATGCCGGTGTAGTGCATGCTGCTGACCGCCGCGCCCATGACGAGCGAGGCGAGCGCGACGGCGGCGGGCGCGTGGATGTTCAGTGCCGCCCACAGGGCCGCCGTGGCGGCGACGACCGCGATGACGACGGAGAGGGCGACGAGCAGCGGGTCGTAGTCGATCCGGCCGTGCAGCCGGAGGGCCGCCATGCCCATGTAGTGCATGCTCGCGACGCCGAGGCCGGTGGTGAGGCCGCCGATGAGGAGCGAGCGGCGGCTGTCCCGGCCGTAGCCGACGGCGAAGACGCCGGTGCCGACGACGAGCATGGCGACGAGCAGGCTGAGCAGGGTGAGCGGGACGTCGTAGCGGATGTCCGTGCCGGTCACGCCGAAGCCGAGCATGGCGACGAAGTGCATCGTCCAGATGCCGGTGCCGAGGGCGGAGGCGGCGGTGAGCAGCCAGTTGCGCCGGGAGCGGCCGGTGGCGTCGAGGGCGCGTACGGTGCAGCGCAGGCCGAGGGCGGCGCCGATGCAGGCCATCGCGTACGACAGCGCGGGTGTCAGCCAGCCGTAGGTGGCGTGGTCCAGGTGTCCCATGACTCAGGGACGCTAGTGCGCCCCCCGGGGCGCACCAGGGGCGCATTTCGAAAGCTGATGGAATATGACAGAGAGATGTTCCCGAACGATCACGGCCGACTCGAACGTGCACACAGAACGTTCACTCGTCCGGGTCGGAACCTCACGCCTGTGAGTGACGGACCGATCCGCGATCATGGACCACATGAGCGACGACCCCACACAGGTACGAGAGTTCTTCGGCGTCCGCGCCGCCGACTGGGACTCCCGGTTCCCCGACGACGGGCCCGCCTACGCGGCGGCCGTGGCCGGGATCGGGCTGCGCGCGGGCGACGCGGTCCTCGACGCGGGCTGCGGCACCGGCCGCGCGCTGGCGCCGCTGCGGGCGGCGGTCGGGCCGACGGGCAGCGTGCTCGGCGCGGACCTGACGCCGGAGATGCTCGACGCGGCGGTACGGGCCGGGCGCGGGGAGGCGGCCACGCTGCTCCTCGCGGACGTGGCGCGGCTGCCGCTGCGGTCCGGCGCGCTCGACGCCGTGTTCGGGGCCGGTCTGATCTCGCACCTCGCCGACCCGGTGGGCGACCTGCGGGAGCTGGCCCGGGTGGTGCGGCCCGGCGGGCGGCTCGCGCTCTTCCACCCGATCGGCCGCGCCGCCCTCGCCGCCCGGCACGGCCGCCGCATCACCCCGGACGACCTGCGGGCCGAGCCCAACCTCCGCGCGGTGCTGGCCGATTCGGGCTGGGACCTGACGAGCTACGCGGACGAGGACACCCGCTACCTGGCCCTCGCGGTACGCCGTACGGAGTGACTGACGGAGTGACTGTGCGGGCGATCAGGTGATCGTACTAACACCGCGAGGAAGCCATCTGACGATCCGACAGCACGGGCCCGGGCCGTCAGAACGACAGCCCGGGCCACAGGACGGCAGGAAGGCGACAGATGGCCCGCAACAGATGGACGGGCGGCGCGGCACTCGGGGCGATGGTGCTCGGTGCCACCGCGATCACCGGCTTCGCGCCCCCCGCGGACGGGGCGGAACACGACGGCCCGGCCGCGTCGCGCGACCGGGAGGTCCGGGCGGCCGTCACCGAGGGTGTCTTCGAACGCGGTCCGTCCGACCGCGACCACACCGCCCCCCGGGGCGCGGCGCGCACCGGCACCACCCCCGAGGACACCGACGCCGGCGAGGACTTCGGCGCCGACTACGTGCGCCACCGGGTCGCCCGGGTGATGCCGGCCGCGCTCGCCCCGGTCTGCAGCAGCGCCTACGGGCAGAAAGTGACCTTCCCGCTCTTCGACGACATCACCGTGCAGGCGGTCGAGACCAAGCGGAGCACCGTCGGCTCGATCCTGGTCTGGCACGGCACCGTCTCCGGCACCACCGACCAGGACGTGGTGCTCACCCTGGAGGGCGGCTGCGACCGGAAGCCGGGGAACGAGGTCCTGAGCGCCCAGTTCATGCTGGGCGGCGACCTGTACGCGGTGGAGCCGCTGGCCAAGGGGCGGGTGCTGATCACCCAGACCACCCCGCTGACCGACGAGGACGAGCCCGCCGTGCTCCTCCCGCCCACCACCCGGCCCGTGGCCGGCGCGCGGCCGGCCCAGGCCACGGCGCTCGCGGGCGCGGTGCTCTCCTCCGGGGAGGCCGCCCGCGCGGCCGCCGCCTGCAAGGGCGGCAAGGGCTACGCCCTGGTCGACGTCCTGGTCGGCTACACCCCCGGGGCCCGCACCGAGGCCGGCGGGGACGCGCAGATCAGGGCCGCCGCCGCGCGCGGTATCGCGCTCACCAACGAGGCCTTCGCCGAGAGCGGGGTGAAGACCCGGGTGCGGCTCGTCGGCACGGCGCTGGCGAGCGTGTCCGCCGCCCAGGACGGCGTCACCGGCTCGCTGCTGTCCGCCGTCGCCACGGCGAACGACGGCGTCGCCGACAACCTCCCGCAGCTGCGCGACCAGTACGGCGCCGACCTGGTGTCCGTCATCGCGGCGGGCCGCGCCGCCGGCGGTCTCGGCTACACCCCGCCCAACCCCGGCCCCTCCACCGCCGCCTGGGGCTACTCGGTGGTCGGCCAGAGCGCCATCCCGCGCTTCTCGATGGGTCACGAGATCGGGCACAACCTGAGCGCGGACCACGACCGGGTGACCCAGCCGGTCCAGCCCGAGAACGGCGCCACCGGCTACTTTCCCGTGAAGGGCGAGTGGTCCTCCCTGATGGCGTACGAGTCGAGCTGCCGCAAGGCCACCAAGGGCGTGTGCACCCGGATCAACCGCTTCAGCAACCCCAAGCAGTCCTACCGAGGCCTGCCGCTCGGCGTCCCGATCGGCAAGCCCGACTCGGCGGACAGCACCGACGTGCTGAGCCGCACCGGCAAGGCCGTCGCCGCCTACCGCGCCGCCAAGACCTCCGACGCGATGTGCGCGGTGACCGCCTCGGTCACACCCAAGGGCGCCGGCACGGTCACGGCCGGCACCCCCGGCCCGTACTCGCCCGGCACCAGCTCCACGTACAACGCGGCGGCCGGCAAGGGGTACGTCTTCTCGGGCTGGAAGCTCGACGGCAAGGCCGCCAAGGGCGGCGCCACCGGATTCCGCGCGCCGGCCGGGGACCACACCCTGGTCGCCGAGTTCAAGAAGGGCACGACCCCCACCTCCAAGGTCACCACCAAGAGCTCCGGCAGCGGCACGGTGAAGAAGGCCCCCGCCAAGCGGGCCGAACTGGAGGGCGTCGACCTGCTCTACGAGGCCGTCCCGGCGGCCGGCTGGGACTTCGCGGGCTGGGTGCTCGACGGCTCGAACGCGGGTGACCAGGACGTCATCGGGATCGACGTCGGCGCGGACGACATGCGGCTCACCGCGGTGTTCGAGCAGAAGCGGCACAAGCTCACGGTCGTCGAGCGGGGTCGCGGCACCGTCGAACTGTCCCAGGAAGGCCCCTACTCGGACGGCGACACGGTCACGGCCACCGCGACCCCGGCCCCCGGCTACGTCTTCAAGGACTGGCTGCTCGACGGGGAGCCGTACGGCGGCGACGAGGACCGCGCGAAGGGCGAGACGGCCGTGCTCTTCGAGGAGGAGAGCCACACCCTGACGGCCGTCTTCGAACGCGGCTGACCCCGCCCCGCCACCGCGGCCCCGCCGGGACACCTGTCTCGCGGGGTCGCGGCCCGTTCCTCTCGACGGGCAGGTTACTCACTGGTTAGGGTGCGCCGACAACCAGAGACGACCCGAGACGACCAGTTGGGGAGGCTGCCGTGGGCGGTCCGGAATCCGTGGTGCCCGGTGCGGCCGACGGCGACGACGACGCGCTGTTCGTGCTGACGGCGGCGCTGCTCACGCCCGCCTCGTTCCCGACCGTGCTCGGCGACGACTACCCGGCCGCCTGCGCGTCCCTCGGGCTCGAACCGTACGCGGAGGGCTACGGGCTCGTCTTCGGGCAGGACGGTGCCGGAGCCCGGTGGACCGTGATCGTGGACGACGTCTCGCTGGTCGCCGTGGCCATCTCCACCTGGGACATCGGGATGCCGTACGACCTCTCCCCCGGCGAGGACTCGGTCGTCTCGGCGCTGCCCGGCTGGCCGCTGCCGGTCGCCACGGCCGCACCGGGGGTCCCGGCACCCCACGACCCCGCGCCGGAGGAGGGCGCCCCGGCGACGCTCGCCCCGCCGGACGAGACGGAGTGGGGGCCCGCCCAGCGGCGGCTCGGCGCGGACATGGTGGCGCTCCAGTGGGAGGAGTGGCGGGGACGGATGGAAGAGAGCGGGGCCGGGGAAGGAACCGGGAACGGGAACGGGGCCGTCGGCGGAGCCGGCTCCAGCGACGGAGACACGGGTACCGGCTCCGGCTCCGGCTCCGACTCCGGCGGGCCCTCCGGCGGCGTGCGCCGGGCCCTCGCCGAGCTCGGCTCCTATCTGGAGCAGGCGCCGCCCGTCGGGCGGGTCCGGTCGCGTTTCGCCGGGGGTGGCGCGCGGACGCTGCGCGCCGACGGTCCCGGCTGGTCGCTGGTCGCGCGGACCGGCGACATGGCCTTCGTCCTCCTCGACACCGAACCGAACGAGGTGCACCCGGTGACCTCGGGCCCCAAGCTGCCCGCGCTGCTGGAGGCCCTGGACGCGATGGCGGTCCGGCCCGCGTAGCCGCCCGCCGGGCCCCGCGAGCCACATGGCGGCGCGGGCCGAGGTGTGGCGCGGGCCCATGGCCGGGCGATCGGCGCGCCGCGCACGATGTGGCGGCGCGCCGAGGTGTACGCCGACGCACCGGTGGCGCGCCCCGGCGCCGTACCGGCGGCCGGGCAGCCCCCCGTACCGTCGTCCCACCGGAGGCCCGCCATGCGCCCGACCCGAGGCGTTCCGCTGCTCGCCGCACTCCTGGCCGGGGTGACCGTCCTCGGTCCCTCGGCCCCCGCCGGGGCCGAGGTCCCCGGGCACTGCGCCCGGCAGGACCGGCTGGCCGTGCCGGGCGCGCAGCGGCAGGAGTCGGCCTGTCTGGCCGACCTGACGACCGCGGGCCTCGCGGGCACCCCGTACACCGACCTGGGGGACCAGGCGGGGCTCTCGGCGAAGGGGACGCGCAACCCGTCCGGCGTTCCGGGTGTGCAGATCGACGGCTACTTCCCCGACGACTCGCGGTCGAACGCGACCCACGGCTGGGCACACGACGCGCAGTTCGTGATCCGGCTGCCCGACCGCTGGAACGGCGGCCTGGTCGTCACCGGCGCGCCGGGGACCCGGCGGCAGTACTCCACCGACACGCTGATCTCCGACCAGGTCCTGGCCCAGGGCTTCGCCTACGCGTCGACCGACAAGGGCAACACGGGCGCCGACTTCTTCACCGACGGGCGGGAGCCGGGCGACGCGGTGGCCGAGTGGAACCGCAGGGTGACCGAGCTGACGCGGGCCGCGAAGCAGGCGGTCCGGCAGCGCTACGGCCAGGCTCCGCGCCGCACCTACATGACGGGCATCTCCAACGGCGGCTATCTGACCCGCTGGCAGCTGGAGAACCGGCCCGAGCTGTACGACGGCGGCGTCGACTGGGAGGGCGTGCTCTGGACCACCCGGGGCCCCAACCTCCTCACCAGCCTCCCGGTCACCGTGGCCCGCACCTTCGGCACGGCAACGGACGACGACCTGCTCCGGGCCGGTTTCGCGCCGGGCTCGCGCTTCCTGTGGCCGTACCACGAGAAGGCGTACTGGGGGCTGACGCAGAAGATGTTCCGGGCCGAGTTCGACCCCTCGTACGACCCGAAGTGCCCCGGCGCGACGGCCGGGACGACCGTCCCGGAGATCCTCGCGCCGTGCGCCTCCGACGCCTCGTACACCTACGCGTCCCGGCCCGCCTCGGTGCGCCGCGCGGTCGCGAAGGTGGCGCTGACCGGCCGGATCGGCAAGCCGCTGATCACGCTGCACGGCGATCTGGACACGCTGCTGCCGCTCGCCACCGACTCGGCGGTGTACGCGCGGATGATCGACGACCGGGGCCGGGGCGCTCTGCACCGCTTCTACACGGTCCAGGACGGGACCCACACCGATGGCCTGTATGACACCTATCCGGACAGGCTGCGGCCGATGCTGCCCTGCTACCGCTCCGCCTTCACCGCGCTTACCCGCTGGGTGGAGCGGGGCACGACCCCGCCCGCCGACCACGTGATCGCGCGGCCGGCCGGGGGCGACCCGGTCAACTCCTGCTCCGTGACGGGCCCGGCGACGGGCTCGGTGACCGGCCCGGTGTCGGGTGACGTGGCGGACACCGCCGGGGTTCCGGCCGCCGCCCCGGCCCGGTAGCCGCCCGCCCGCGCGCCCGGTTCCCCACCGCTCCGCCCCGTACGGCGTGATGATCATCCGCCGTCGGGGCGTGGGCTATGTTGGAACACGAGCGACGCGAGAGGGAGGTCCGCCGGTGTCATCGGGGCAGCAGGCACGAGCGCAGGCGGCCGCGATCACGCCCGGGGGCACCCCGCCGGAGCAGGAGAGGCCGCCCGCCGAGCGGCTGCTGGCGCTCTTCGACGGGCGCCGCCTCTCCCCCGGTCAGCGCCGGATCGCCCAGTACCTCGTCGACCACCTGACCGAGGCCGCGTTCCTCTCCATCACCGAGCTCGCCGAGCGGGTCGGGGTCAGCCAGCCCTCCGTGACCCGGTTCGCGGTCTCCCTCGGCTTCAGCGGCTATCCCGCGCTGCGCGAGGTGCTCCAGCCCATCGCGCTGAGCGCGGTGGCGGGCGCCCCCGGCACCCCAGGCGGCCCGGACCCGCGCGAACAGCTCCGGAAGAACGGCCTCCAGGCGGCCGTCGACGCCGAGATCGAGAACCTGGAGAGCGTCCGCCGCCTGCTCGCCGACACCGACCAGGTCCTGGAGATCGGCCGCGAGCTGGCGCGTTCGGTGCCGCTGACCGTGTTGGGGCTGCGGATCTCGGCGTCGCTCGCGGAGTACTTCGCGTACGCGGCGCGCCGCATCCACCCCGACGTGCGGCTGGTGACGCGCGGCGGCAGCGTGGCGTACGACGCGCTGCTCCAGGCCCGGGCGGCCGGCGGCACGTGCGTGCTGGCGTTCGCGATGCCGAGGCACGCCCACGAGAGCCTGGCCGCGCTGCGGGCCGCGCGCGCGGCGGGGCTGCGCGTGGTGCTGATCACCGACCCCACGGTCGGCCCGCTGGTGGAGGAGGCCGACACGGTGCTGACCGCGGGCACCGGGTCGCGGCTGGTCTTCGACTCGTACGCGGCGCCCGGGATGCTCTCGGCCGCGTTGCTCCAGGCGATGGCGGACGCCGATCCGGAGCGTACCCAGGCCCGGCTCGAACAGTATGAGCAGGCCGCCGACCAGCACGGCTTCTTCCTTTAGAGCGGTGCCCGGGCGAACCCGCCGAGGCGCATGAAATTTTTCATACCCTTGCGTACTCGACAGTAAATATATTTACTGACTTTCCGGTGTTCCGGATCCCTCGGGAGCCAGGGAGGACGACCCCACGTCCTCGTCGGATCAGCCACCCACCGCGTTGCACCTCCTCGCCGCGCGGCCGGGTGAGGTTCAGGCTCGTGGATCCCCACGGAACGCCCGTGGCGGCCTCGGCCAACCCCCCCTGGGCCGAGGCCGCCTCCCTTTGCCGCCGCCCCGCCCCTCCCCTCCCTTCCCCGCCCCGGTCCGCCCCGGTCAGGGCGTCAGGCCTGGCAGACGCCTCGCGCGTAGTCGTACGTGGCCGTGGCCTGCGAGTACGTCCACTGCGGGGCCAGCAGGCCGTCCGCGAGCTGACGGGCCGCGGCCGGGCTCTCGATCACGTAGCCGAAGTCCTGGAGCCAGGACGGGTAGAGGTTCTTCGAGCCGATGTAGAAGGCCGCGCCGTCGACCGCGACCAGCTTGTGGTGCTGCGCGTACGGCTTGCCGTCCGCCCAGGTCGGCCGGTCGGAGGCACGGAAGGACGCGAGCTGGAGGTTCCGGCACATGGCCGTCCTGGCCTTGCCGTCGTCGCCGGTCAGGACCTTGAGGCGGCTGCGGAGCACGTCGCTGACCTCGTTCAGCGAGGTGATCTGGGAGTAGCCGCCGCTGCCGATGGCACCCCGGTTGGCCGGGTCGCTGACGACGATGCGGACCTTCACGCCCTCGGCCAGCTTGGCGGCGAGGGTGTCGTAGAGCCGGATGTCGTAGCGGGGCAGCAGCGGGCAGAAGGCGTTCAGGTCCTGCTGCGAGATCTCGACGTGCTCGCCGGCGCTCGCCACCAGCGCGCGCAGGGCGCTCTCCTCCGGGTTGACCGTGTCGTAGTCCCGGTCGGCGTTGGTGTGGTCGCGCCCGGTCAGGCCGCACTTGGCGGCGGAGGCGTCGGGCAGCGCGGGCGTGAACGGCGAGCTCGGGTCGCTCTGCCGGATGCCGACGCCGAGGCCGCCCACCGCGATGGCGGGGACGTCGCCGGTCCGCGCCGGGGCGGCGGTGCGGGGCAGGGAGGGCAGGCAGCCCGCGCCGTTGGAGGAGGCGAACCAGACGCTGCTCCAGCTTCCCTTGTTGCGGCAGGTCCAGTCCCACAGGGCGTCGAGATAGCGGCCGGCGGAGCCCGCCGCCGGGCCGGACAGGGCGAGGTCGACGTCGTTCACCGGGTGGGCGGTGTCGAGGTAGTCGTCCTTCCAGCTGTTGATGCCGCCGGTGATGACCGACTCGCCGTCCACGACGACCAGTTTCGAGTGGTTCCAGGAGAAACCGGTCTTGGAGGTCGTCATCGAGGCGACGTTGAGGGCGACGCTCGCGGCGTCCGCGCCGAGCCTGGTCACCAGCTCGTCGCGGTACGAGGAGGGGATCACGTTGGCGTGGTAGACCGGCGCGGCGCCGACCAGTATCCGCACCTGGAGCCGGTTGCCCTTCCGCACCGCGTCCTTCAGGCCCGCCACGACGGCGTCCTGGAAACCGCCGTTCGGGAACGGGGCCAGAGTGGATATGTCGACGCTCTGCCGGGCGCCCGCGATGTCCTCGCGCACCTTCTCCAGCAGGCGTCGGGAGCCCGGCCGGTCGGCGCAGGACGGGTCGCCCCAGCAACCGGGCGTCTGGAGCAGCCAGTCGGAGCCGCCGGGGACGGAGGCGCCCAGGCGGTTTCCGGAGGTGCGCTCCCAGACGGAGCCCTCAAGACCCGGGGAGACCTCCCGCAGAACCCGCTCCACGGCGTCGAGGCGCGGCGTGGCGGCGGGGGCCGGGGCTTCCGCCGGCGGAGCGACGGCGGGGGCCGGGGTGGCTGCGGCCGGGGTGGTCGCGGCCGCCGGGGTGGCCGGCAGCAGAGCGAGGGGCAGGGTGAGGGCGAGAGCCGTCGTGCGGACCGTGCTGACGGTGCGGACGGTGCGGGTCAATGTGGTTCCTTGCGCTGTTCGGGGAGTGGCTCAGGCCGGAGGGCGCCGCTCTGCGACGCCCCCGACCTTGATCAACTCGCGCAAGTTACCAGCCCGTAGCCCGTGGTTCACCCGAACCGGTCGGAATCCGGCCATCCGGGAAACCGCCGCCGATCAGACCTTTTCCAGGGCCCGGTGCGGCTCCGCGGGCAGCTCCACGCGGATCGCGTCGCCGGGCCGCACTTCGCCGCCCGCGAGCACGACCGACATGATCCCCGCCTTGCGCACGATCCGGCCCTCCCCGTCCCGGCCGAGGACCTGCTTGAGCAGCCCGTGCCGGAAGTTGTCGATCTGCGCGCACGGGTTGCGCAGTCCGGTGACCTCCACGACGGCCTCGGCGCCCAGGTGCAGCCGGGTGCCGGTCGGCAGGCCGAGCAGGTCGAGCCCCCGGGTGGTGACGTTCTCCCCGAGGGCGCCCGGCGTCACGTCGAAGCCGGCCAGGGCCACGTCGTCGAAGAGCTCGGCGTGGATCAGGTGGACCTGGCGCAGGTTGGGCACGGTCGGATCCTTGGCCACCCGCGAGCGGTGCTTCACGGTGACGCCCGCGTGCACGTCGCCCTCCACCCCGAGGCCGGCGAGAAGCGTGATGCTCTCCCGGTTGGGCTTGGTGAACGAGTAGACCCCGTTGCTGCTGACCTTGGTGACCACGGCTTCCCCGCTGCCGCCCGCGCCGCTGGTACCGCTGATACCGCTCGTTCCACCCGTGCCGCTCATGCCACTCGTGTCATGCGTACCACTTGTGCCGCTCATGCCGCTCATGCCGTGGAGCTCCCCTCTGCTCTGTCGTCGGGCTCTCCGACCCTATGCGACGCCCTCCCCTGCCCTGAGGGGCGCTCCCACCTCGTGCAGGTGGCCGAGTGCCTGCCGGTACGACTCGACGAAGCCGGTCTCCGTGTACGGGATGCCGAGGGCCGCGCAGTGGGCGCGCACCGCACCCTGGGCGAGGCGCAGGTGCGGGCGGGGCATGCTCGGGAACAGGTGGTGCTCGACCTGGTAGTTGAGGCCGCCGAGGAACCAGTCGGTGAGCGCCCCGCCCCGGATGTTGCGCGAGGTCAGCACCTGGCGGCGCAGATGGCCCCAGGAGTCGCCGTCCGGGTGGGCGTCGGGCATCTCCATCCCCTTGTGATTGGGGGCGAAGGCCATTCCCAGGTGCACGCCGAGCAGCATCTGGTGGACGAGGGCGAAGGCGAGGGCCTGGAGCGGGGTCAGCAGGGTCAGGAGCAGCGTCGCGTAGCCGACGAAGTGGGCGAGGAGGAGACCGCCCTCCACCAGGCGCTCGCGGCGGGTGCGGCAGGGGCCGTCCTTGGCGAGCAGCGCCTGGACCCCGTACACCTTCAGCGCGATGCCCTCCAGAGTGGTCAGCGGGAAGAAGAGCCAGGCCTGGTGGCGGGTGAGCCAGCCGCGCAGTCCGGTGCGCCCGTCGGTCTGGTGGGCGGCGAAGACGAGGATGTCGGCGGCGACGTCGGGGTCCTTGTCGAGGTGGTTCGGGTGGGCGTGGTGGCGGTTGTGCTTGTCGTTCCACCACTCCCGGCTCATCCCGAGCAGGAGGTTGGCGTGGACGAGCTGGATGGCCCGGCCGATCCCGCGCCGGTCGGTGATCTGGGCGTGTCCGGCATCGTGGCCGACGAAGGCGACGCGCGCGGAGAGCACGGCCAGCGGCAGGGCGAGGAACAGGGCCCACCAGGACGGGCCGATGAGCACGAGGCCGGCGACGACGGCGGCGATGCCGAGGAGGTTGGCGAGGATGCCTCGGGCGTACCAGCCGGGGCGGCGCTCCAGGAGCCCCTGCTCCTTGACGGTACGAAGAAGGGGGGCGAACTCGCTGCCGCCGCCTTTGCCGTGGCGGCGGGCGGGGCGCGGGTCGGGTGCCGCTGCGGGAGCGGCGAGCATCGCGGTGGCCTGGGGCATGGCGGGGCTCCGGAGTCCGTGGGAGGGGGCGCCGCGCGGGTCGCGCCGGCTGTGGGAAAACTACGGAGCGGTGGTGGTCCCGGGCCATGACGGCACCACCCGGGCATGCTCGGGGGGCGCCCCTCGGGCGGGAGGTGGGGCCTTCCCCACCCTTAGGGGTCGAGGTGACGGGGATCACGGCATGAAGGGGCGCGCGCGGAGGGAGGTTCAGGTACCCTCGACCGCTCCACCTTAGGTAGTCAAATTTGAGGAATGCGTTGTCGCTGTCGCCCTCGTCTCCGTCCTCTTCAGCCTCTCCGTCCTCTCCAGCCTCTTCATTCGCTCCAGCCTCTTCGTTCTCTTCGCCGTCATCCCCCTCCCCCGGACTCGGGCGCTGTTCCGCTGTCTTCCTGCCCGCCGATCCGCCGCGCGACGGCCGGGTCGCCTTCTGGGCCCCGGAGTTCACGCCGCCGGCCGGAACGGTCACGGAGCTGACCGTCGTCGGTGACGACGTGCTGCCGCGCACCGTGCCCGCACTGCTGCTTCCCGTACGGGAGGCCCTGCCGGTGCTGATGCGGGCGCGGTCCGCCCCCGACGCCTCTCCCGCGAGTGCCTTCTGGGGCGCGGCGGTCCTGTTCTCCCTCGACCTGGTCGCCCGGGGGCTGCTGCTGCCGGGGCTGACGGCCGGGGACCACGACGCGTGGCGGGTCGGTCCGCTCGGCCCCGAGGAGCTGGCCGCGCTGCGCGACCTCGCCGCCTCCATGCCGCCCGCCGCCCACGCCGTACCGCTCGCCGCCGGGACCGGGACCGGGACCGGAGAAGAGGACGCCGACGAGAGCGAGTCCCTGTTCCTCCCCGAGCAGGAGGGGCTGTTGCGGGCGTTCGCCGACGCCGTCGCCGACGTGCTGCCGCGCACCCCGGCGGCGCCGCTGGCCGCGGGCGGTCCCGCCTTCGCCGCCGACGAGCGGCTGGCGCCGACCGCGATGCCCGAACTCCGGGGCTGGGCCGCGGACGTGGCGGCCGGTCACGACGCGGGCGTGCGGCTGTCACTGCGCCTTGAGCTGGTGGGCGCCGACGGCATCATGGGCGTCGGCGGTCCCGAGGGGATCGACGGAGACTCTCCCGGGCCGTCCTTCCGTGCCGTCCTGCAGATGCACGCCGTCGCCGACCCCTCCCTCGTCGCCGACGCGGCCGAGGTGTGGGCCGGGACCTCCCCGGCGGGCGGGTCCTTCGGCCCCCGGGCCCGGATGGACGCGCTCCTGGCGCTGCGACGGGCCGCGCGCGCCTGGCCGCCGCTGTCCCCGCTGCTCTCGGCGGCCGTGCCCGACGCCGTCGAACTCGCCGACGAGGAGATCGCCGAGCTGCTCGGGCCCGCCGCCCGCGCGCTCGCGGCGACCGGGGTCCGCGTCCACTGGCCGCGCGAGCTGGCGCACCGGCTCACCGCCCGCGCGGTGATCGGACCGCCCGACGGGCCCGAGGGAGCCGACGGGACAGCCGGGACAGACAGGGCCCATGGGGCTGATGCGGCCGATGAGCCGAGTGGTCAGGGCGGGCGGGACCGGGGGGACTGGCTGCCGTCGTTGCTGTCCGCCGGCGCCCTGCTCTCCTTCGACTGGCGTTTCGCGGTGGGCGACGAGGAGCTGACCCGCGCGGAACTCGACCGGATCGCCGAGGCCGGCCGGCCGCTGGTCCGGCTCCGCGACCAGTGGGTCCTGGTGGACCCCGAGGAGCTGCGGCGCGCCCGGGGCTACCGGGACCAGAAGCTGACGCCGGTCGACGCGCTGGGCGCCGTCCTCACCGGCACCGCCGAGATCGGGGGCCGTCAGGTCGAGGTCGAGGCGACCGGCTGGGTGGCGCGGCTGCGCGCCCGGCTCGCCGACCCGGAGGGCGGCGGACCGGCAGGCGGCGGACAGGAGGGCGGCGGGCAGGAGATCGAGCAGCCCGCCGCGCTGGCCGCGACCCTGCGCGACTACCAGCTGCGCGGCCTGGGCTGGCTGCACCGGATGACCTCGCTCGGGCTCGGCGGCTGTCTCGCCGACGACATGGGGCTGGGCAAGACGATCACCCTGATCGCCCTCCATCTGCACCGGCAGACCGCCCCGGAGTCCACCGGGCCCACCCTGGTGGTGTGCCCGACCTCGCTGATGGGCAACTGGCAGCGTGAGATCGAGAAGTTCGCGCCCGGCACGCCGGTGCGCCGCTTCCACGGTCCGGCGCGCGAGCTGGAAGGGCTCGCCGACGGCGAGTTCGTCCTCACCACGTACGGCACGATGCGGCTCGACGCGCCGCGGCTCGCCGGGTGTTCCTGGGGTCTGGTCGTCGCCGACGAGGCCCAGCACGTGAAGAACCCGTATGCGGCGACCGCCCGCGCGCTGCGGACGATCCCCGGCCGGGCGCGGGTGGCTCTCTCGGGCACGCCGGTGGAGAACAACCTCTCCGAGCTGTGGGCGATCCTCGACTGGACGACGCCCGGACTGCTCGGCGGGCTCGGCGCGTTCCGCTCCCGGTACGCCTCGGCCGTCGAGGGCGGGCGCGATCCGGCGGCGGCGGAACGGCTCGCCGCGCTGGTGCGCCCGTTCCTGCTGCGGCGCCGCAAGTCGGACCCGGGGATCGCTCCCGAGCTGCCGCCGAAGACGGAGACCGACCGGGCGGTGGCCCTGACGAAGGAACAGGCGGGTCTCTACGAGGCCGTCGTGCGCGAGACGCTGGCCGCGATCGCCGAGGCGGACGGCATGGAGCGGCGCGGTCTGGTGGTCAAGCTGCTGACCGGGCTCAAGCAGATCTGCAACCACCCGGCGCAGTACCTCAAGGAGGAGGACCCCCGGGTCGAGGGCCGCTCGGGCAAGCTGGAACTGCTCGACGAGCTCCTGGACACGATCCTCGCGGAGGGCTCGGGCGTCCTCGTCTTCACGCAGTACGTGCGGATGGCGCGACTGCTGGAAACGCACCTGGCCGGGCGTGGCGTGGCCACGCAGTTCCTGCACGGCGGCACGCCGGTGGCCGAGCGGGAGGCGATGGTCGCGCGGTTCCAGGGCGGCGAGGTACCGGTGTTCCTGCTGTCGCTGAAGGCTGCGGGCACGGGCCTGAACCTGACCCGGGCCGGGCACGTCGTGCACTACGACCGCTGGTGGAACCCGGCGGTGGAGGCGCAGGCCACGGACCGCGCGTACCGGATCGGGCAGACCCAGCCGGTGCAGGTGCACCGGCTGATCGCCGAGGGGACGATCGAGGACCGGATCGCGGACATGCTGGAGCGCAAGCGCGAACTGGCCGACGCCGTGCTGGGCGGCGGCGAGGCGGCGCTGACGGAACTGACCGACGGGGAGCTGGCGGAGCTGGTGCGGCTGCGTGGGGAGGAAGGGCGATGAGCGGGTACGGGCACGAGACCGGGCACGGGCACGAGACCGGGCACGAGACCGGGGACGAGCGGACGTTCGCGGCGCTGCCGCCGGTGCGGGGCTCGGTGTTCGCCCGGACCTGGTGGGGCCGCGAGTGGCTGCGGGCGCTGGAGGACACGGCGCTCGACGGGCAGCAGCTGAAGCAGGGGCGGCGGCACGCGCGGGCCGGGGCGGTCGGCGCCGTGTCGGCGCGGCCCGGCCGGCTGACGGCCGTGGTGCGGGACCCCGACGGCACGGGGTACCGCGCAGACGTGCTGCTCCAGGAGCTGTCGGCGGCGGAGTGGGACCGGCTGCTCGACCTGGCGGTGGACAGCGCCGGGCACATCGCGGCGCTCCTGGACCGGGAGCTGCCGCCGCACCTGGTGGAGGACGCGGCCGCCGCCGGGCTCGAACTGCTGCCGGGCATCGGCGACCTGGAGCCGGAGTGCGGCTGCGGCGCCTGGGACCACTGCCCGCACACGGCGGCGCTGTGCTACCAGGTGGCGCGGCTGCTCGACGAGGACCCGTTCGTGCTGCTGCTGATGCGGGGGCGCGGGGAGCGGGAGCTGCTGGACGCGCTCCAGGAGCGCAGCGCGGCGCGGGCAGCCGGCGCGACGGTGCCCGGGGAGGGCGCGGGCGGGTCGGACGCCCCGGACGGTTCCGGTGACTCGGGCGCGTCGGACGGCTCGGGCACACCCTGTCTGTCGGGCGGATCGGGTGTGCTGGGCGTGTCGGGCGCGCCCGGGGTCCCGGGCGGCGTGTCCGGCGGCGTGTCGGCGGCGGAGGCGTTCGCCGCGGGCGCGATCCTGCCGCCGCTGCCCGCCCCGCCGGTGCCGCTCGCGGCGCCGGGCGAACCGCCGTCGCTGGACACCGAGGGCGGGCCGGGGCCCGGGCTCGACCCGGCGGCGCTGGAGTTCCTGGCGGCGGACGCGGCGGACCGGGCCCGCCGGATGCTCATGGGCTCGCTCGACGACACGCCGCTGTCTCCGTCGCAGGACGCTGCGCGGCTCGCCGCGGGCGCGCCGGTGGCGTGGATCGCGGCACGACTCGCCGAGGGCTCGGGCCGGGACCGGGCCGCGCTCGAACGGGCTGTCCGGGCCTGGGGCTTCGGCGGCGCGGCGGCGCTCGCGGTACTGGAGGAGGAGGCGGAGCCCGCGCCCGAGGCACTGGTCCGGGCGCGGACCCGGCTGGCGGAGGCGTGGGAGGAGGGCGAGCGGCCGGTGCTGCGTCCGGCGGGGGCGGCGCGCTGGACGGTCGCCGGTGCGGGTGCCCAGCTCCGGCTCGGCGCGGACGGCCGCTGGTGGCCGTACCGCGAGGAGAGCGGTCACTGGACACCGGCCGGCCCCGCCGAGCAGGACCCGGCAGCCGCACTCGCGACCGTGACGGCTACGGGCACGGGCACGGGCACGGCTACGGCTACGGCTACGGCCTGACGGGCCACCGGCCCGCGTGGGGTGACGGTGGGCGCGCCCCGGCCCGCCCGCCGTCCCCCGGCGGCGCGGTCACCCCGGCCCGGCCCTCACTGAAGCGGCGCGGTGAGCCGGCGCCCCGTGCCGGAGGGGGCGGCGAGGCTGCAGACCACGACGTCGTCGCCGAGCAGATAGCTGGTGCGGTACGGGTACTGGACGAAGGTCGTCCAGCGGGTGCCGAGCGGCTGGTCGGCGGCCTTGCGGCGGAGCAGCGCCCGGCACAGCTCGGCGGCGGTGTCCCGGACGGCCCCGTCGTCGGCGTATCGTCCGGTGAGCCGCAGCCGGGCGACGACCTCGGCGTCGTGCGGCGTGTCGCAGCCACGGCGGACGACGGTGCCGGGCGCGTCGCGGTCGATGTCGAAGCAGGCGCCGGCGTGCAGCCGGTCGTACGGGGTGCCCGTGGGCGCGGCCGTACGGCGCGGGTCCGGCCGCGGCGTCCTGGTCACGGGGGCCGGCGCGGTGGGCGTGACGGCCGGTGTGGCGGGGGCGGTGCGGATCTGGCGCGGCTTCGGCGTCCGGGTCGGTTCCGGGGTGCGGGAGGGCCGTGACGAGGGGCTCGTGCCGCGCGCGGAGGGCTGCCTGCCGGGCGTGTCGTACGGCGTGTCGGAGCGCCCTCCGGCGGGTCCCGCGTCCGGGGGCGGCGCGGTGCCCGCCGCGGCGCGCGTGGGTCCGGTGGCGCGCGGCACGCGGGCGTCGGTGCCGCCTCGGGCGGTGAGGGCGACGGAGAGGAACAGGACCGCGGCCAGCGCCAGGGCCAGCAGGGCGCCTGCGCCCGGCCGCCGAGGGGGCCGGGCGCCGCGGGACGGGGATGCCGTCGGCGGGTGGAGCATAGGGAACAGGTTCACCCGGCGTCGCCCATGTGGCGAGCGATATCCGGGACTTGGGCACCGCTCGTACAGAACCGTGACAATCCCGCCGCTGGGGCGAGACCCCGATCACGGGCGGAGGCCCACGGAAGGGACATCCCGGGCGGGCGGGTCACAGTCCGAGCTGGCGCTCGGCCCCCTCGACGGTCTGGGCGAGCAGGACGGCGATGGTCATGGGGCCGACGCCGCCGGGGACGGGGGTGATGAGGGAGGCGCGCTCGGCGGCGCTGTCGAAGTCGACGTCGCCGACGTTGCCCGGGTTGTAGCCGGCGTCGATGACGACGGCGCCCGGCTTGATGTCCTCGCCCTTGATGAAGGCGGGCTTGCCGACGGCGGCGACGAGGATGTCGGCCTCGCGGACGGCGGCAGAGAGGTCCGTGGTGCGGGAGTGGCAGTAGGTGACGGTGGCGTCGCGGCCGAGGAGCAGCAGGCCGGCCGGCTTGCCGAGGATGGCGCTGCGGCCGACGACCACCGCCCGCTTGCCGCTGAGCTCGACGTCGTACGCGTCGAGCAGGCGCATGATGCCGCCGGGCGTGCAGGAGACGAAGCCGGGCAGGCCGAAGCCCATGGCGGCGAAGGAGGCCATGGTGACTCCGTCGACGTCCTTCTCGGGGGCGATGGCCTCGAAGGCGGCGCGCTCGTCGATGTGCGGGCCGACGGGGTGCTGGAGCAGGATGCCGTGGACCTCGGGGTCCTCGGAGAGGGCGGTGATCGCCGCGACGAGCTCCTCGGTGGTGGTCTCGGCGGGCAGCTCGATGTGCTTGGAGCGGATTCCGGCCTTCGCGCAGCGGTTCTGCTTCATCTTGACGTACGTGACGGAGGCCGGGTCGGCGCCGACGAGCACGGTCGCCAGACAGGGGGTGACGCCGGTGCGGCGGGTGATCTCGGCGGCGCGGGCGGCGGTCTCCTCGACCGTGCGGCGGGCGAGGGCGGTGCCGTCCATGAGGCGGGCGGTGCTGGTGGACATGGGCCACTCCTGGGCGTCGACGATGACCGGTGGTTGCCCAGGCGCGCGACGACGGCACGGCCGCGTGATGAGCGCGTCCGCCGGGCCGCTCCCCGGTGGTGATCCACCTCCAGCGCCAGTCACGGCCCGGGACCACTGTACGTGACGGCCCTCCTGACGGGTACCGGACAGGGGGCACATACACGTCCGACGGGACGCTTGTCGGCGCCTCGCGCGCGCACGACGATGGCCTCCATGAGGCGGACGACCTCGCCGGGGAGGCCGAGTTGAGCGAACCGTTGACCGCCGCGACGGGCGGGACGGGCAGGACGGGCAAGACGGACGGAACGGCTGGGACGGCTGGGACGGGCTCGACGGTCGGTGCGGCTGGGACAGGCTCGGCAGGAGGGGTCGGCGGGGCCGGTGCGGTGCGGCGGGCGTACGAGGCGTTCACGGCCGGGGGCCCGCTCGGGGTGCCGCCGGTGCGCCCGCTGGTCGCCGAGTCCTGGCGGCGCTCCGTGCGGGCGCGGGTGAGCCCGGACGGCGCGGCGCGGGTGGAGCTCGACGAGGACGAGCTGGCGGGGCACCGGGAGGAGCATCCGCTGGCGGCGGTGATGCCGGTGATCCGGGAGCTGATGGGGACGTACGCGCGGGACGGCGAGCATCTGATCGCGGTGTGCGACGCGGCGGGGCGGATGCTGTGGGTGGAGGGGCATCCGGGGACGCTGCGCAGCGCGGGGCGGATGAACTTCGTGCCGGGGGCACGCTGGTCGGAGTCGGCGGCGGGGACGAACGCGCCGGGGACGGCGCTCGCGATGGACCGGCCGGTGCAGGTGTGCGCGGCCGAGCACTTCCAGCGCCCGGCGCAGGCGTGGACGTGTGCGGCGGCTCCGGTGCACGACCCGCGCAGCGGGCGCCTCCTCGGCGCGGTGGACATCACGGGCGGGGAGGGCCTCGCGCATCCGCACAGCCTGGCGTTCGTGCAGGCGGTGGCGCGGGCGGCGGAGTCGCAGCTGGCGCTGCTGGCGCCCGCCCCGGCCGCCGGCCGGCCCCGGCTCTCGGCGCTGGGCCGTGACGAGGCGCTGCTCCAGACGGGCGGGCGGCGGCTGCGGCTGAGCCGGCGGCACAGCGAAATCGTGGCGGTGCTGGCGCACCGGCCGGAGGGCGTGGGCGGCGAGGAGCTGCTGACGCTGCTGTACGAGGACGGGGCGGTGACGCCGGTGACGCTGCGGGCGGAGCTGTCCCGGCTGCGGGGCCTGCTGGGTCCGGAGCTGCTGGCCTCGCGCCCGTACCGGCTGACCGGTGAGGTCGACGCGGACTTCCTGACGGTGGACCGGCGGCTGGCCTCGGGGGCGCTGGCGACGGCGCTGGGCGAGTACGCGGGGCCGCTGCTGCCGGGGTCGCGGGCGCCGGGGGTGGTGCGGCTGCGGGAGCGGCTGGCGGGTCGGCTGCGGGCGGCGCTGGTGGACCGGGCCGATCCGGGGCTGCTGGCCGACTGGGCGTACAGCGCGTGGGGCGAGGACGACCTGGCGGTGTGGCGGGCGCTGGCCGCGGCCGTTCCGGCGGCGCAGGCTCCGGCCGTACGGGCGCGGCTGGCCGCGCTCGACGCCGAACTGGGCGCGGGCGCAACGGGCTTGCAACGTCGGGCGGCACAGACTCGGCGCTGAGCACAGCCGGCCCGGGACGGCCGGCGCGGTACGAGGAGAGGCCAGAGCCATGACGCGTTACGCCGCACCCGGCACCGAGGGTTCGATCATGTCGTACGAGCCCCGCTACGACCACTGGATCGGCGGTGAGTACGTCGCCCCGGCGCGCGGGGGGTACTTCGAGAACCCGAGCCCGGTGGACGGCCGGCCGTTCGCCGAGGTGGCCCGGGGGACGGCCGAGGACGTGGAGCGGGCGCTGGACGCCGCGCACGCCGCCGCGCCGGGCTGGGGGCGGACGGCGCCGGCGGAGCGGGCGCAGGTGCTGCTGCGGATCGCGGACCGGATGGAGGCGAACCTGGAGGCGCTGGCGGTCGCCGAGAGCTGGGAGAACGGCAAGCCGGTGCGGGAGACGCTGGCCGCGGACATCCCGCTGGCCATCGACCACTTCCGCTACTTCGCGGGGGCGCTGCGCGCGCAGGAGGGCGCGCTGAGCGAGATCGACGAGGACACCGTGGCGTACCACTACCACGAGCCGCTGGGCGTCGTCGCGCAGATCATCCCGTGGAACTTCCCGATCCTGATGGCGGTGTGGAAGCTGGCGCCGGCGCTCGCGGCGGGCAACGCGGTCGTCCTGAAGCCGGCCGAACAGACCCCGGTCTCCGTGCACTTCTGGATGAGCCTGGTGACGGATCTGCTGCCGCCTGGTGTGGTGAACATCGTCAACGGCTTCGGCGAGGAGGCGGGCAAGCCGCTGGCGTCCTCGCCGCGCGTCGCGAAGATCGCGTTCACGGGCGAGACCTCGACGGGCCGGCTGATCATGGGGTACGCCGCCGAGAACCTGAAGCCGGTGACGCTGGAGCTGGGCGGCAAGTCGCCGAACATCTTCTTCGACGACGTGTGGGCGGCGGACGACGACTTCCGCGACAAGGCGCTCGAAGGCTTCACGATGTTCGCGCTCAACCAGGGCGAGGTCTGCACCTGCCCGTCGCGCGCGCTGATCCAGGGCGGCCACTACCGCGAGTTCCTGGAGGCGGCGATCGCCCGCACCGAACTGATCGTCCCGGGCCACCCGCTGGACCCGGCGACGATGATCGGCGCGCAGGCGTCGGAGGACCAGCTGAAGAAGATCCTCTCGTACCTGGAGATCGGCCAGCAGGAGGGCGCGAAGATCCTGACGGGCGGTCAGCGGATGGAGCACGGCGGTGACTTGGCCGGGGGCTACTACGTCCAGCCGACCATCTTCGAGGGCGACAACCACATGCGGATCTTCCAGGAGGAGATCTTCGGCCCGGTCGTCGCCGTCACCTCCTTCACCGACTTCGACGACGCCGTCCGCACGGCCAACGACACCCTGTACGGCCTGGGCGCGGGCGTCTGGACCCGCGACGCCAACACGGGCTACCGCGCGGGCCGGGCCATCCAGGCGGGCCGGGTCTGGCTGAACTGCTACCACGCCTACCCGGCCCACGCGGCCTTCGGCGGCTACAAGCAGTCGGGCGTGGGCCGCGAGAACCACAAGATGATGCTGGACCACTACCAGCAGACCAAGAATCTTCTGGTGTCGTACTCGCCGAAGCGGCTCGGCTTCTTTTAGGAACACGAGAAGCGGCGCCTGAACTGGGCTTTTACCCGTCAGGCGCCGCTTGCGATGCCACCTCATGCAGACGCCGCTTTTCTTCCGCTCCTCCCGGTTCGTCCCACACCACCCCCAGTCCTGACCAGCTGTTTCCAGCCACCATGTCAGAGATGCGGTGTTCGCCGAGGACGCCTCCACTGTCCATACCGGCAGTGCGCCGAGGGCGATGGCCACGCTGCGGAACCTGGCAATCGGCAGACTGCGGCTGCTGGGAGTGGACAACATCGCCAAGACCACCCGAGCGATCCGGGACGCACTCGAACATGCCATCTGGATCTGGGGCATCACCGACAGCCCACTCCTACCGGGAACTTGAAGCCGACCTGGGCGCTGCGGGGGCCGTCGTGTGGCCGGAAGGCCGGGCTTGCTGCCCCAACCACTGCCCTTGCGGTACTAGCAGGACAGGCTGTGGACAGGTGTCATGAGGGATGTCTCACGTTCCTGAAAGGCATTCCCTTGGCACAGCGCGAGCAACATCAAGACCAGACGTCCACTCCTAAATCCCCGGCGCCCGCCCGGCCGGCGCAAATGAGTCCGGCAGGGCTCCTCGCGCTCCAGCGCACCGTGGGCAACGCCGCCGTCCTGCGTATCCTTCAGCAGGCCGGACATCCTAATGCCCAGCCTCCGGTGCAGCGCAAGGAGGAGGCCGCCGAGCAGCATGTGCATGGTGCGGGCTGTGGTCACCGCCAGGCCGAGCAGCCCGCGCCCCAGGTGCAGCGGTCCGCCGTCCACGACGTCCTCGCGGGCAGCGGCCGTCCCATGGACGCCCCCCTCCGCGAGGAGATGGAATCCCGCCTCGGCGCCGACTTCTCCGACGTCCGTATCCACGACAGCAGCGCCGCCCGCGCTTCTGCAGCCGAGATCGGCGCCCGTGCCTACACATCCGGCAGCAATGTGGTCCTCGGCGATGGGGGGACTGACAAGCACACCCTGGCCCACGAGCTGACTCACGTCATCCAGCAGCGCCAGGGTCCGGTCGCGGGCACCGACATGGGGAACGGGCTGAGGGTCAGCGACCCCTCCGACCAGTTCGAGCGGGAGGCCGAGGCCAACGCCCGCCACGTTTTGTCAACCCCTGCCCCTGTCCAGCGAACCGAGGCTGAGGGACCTCCTCTCGGCTCGGGGACTCGCCCGTCCTCGGATGCACCGATCCAGCGGATGGCATTCATGCGGGCCGGAAACCCAATTAAGGAGTTTCCTGAGAATTGGGGAGTTGAGGAGGAAACTTTCTTCGACCCTCCGCCCAAGGACAACAAAAAGCATTTCGGTCACCCTAGGCCAGGAGCAAACGCTGCGGCCAGCAAAAAGCTGGAGGAGTACAGGAAAAAGAAGCGGGTTCTCCTCGCGGAAATGCTGGCCGACGAGGAGGAGTATCGAGTGAGTGATGCAGCCAGCCTCAAGAGTGCGGTATCGACCTATGGCACCGAGAAGGCGAAAAGGGAAGCCCGCCCCGGAGGAGGGCAAGTGGTGGAGCCCGGCCAAATGTCAGACCATGTGAAAGAGGTCTACGACTCTTTGATCGAGAGTAAACGAGCCTTTCCCGTAGACGAGATATCGAAGTTGGCCAGCAAGGCCGATACACCTGGTAGCGGCTTCTACTACGAGCTCAAGTTTGGAGCGGATGAGCTCGAGAGAGAAAAGGATTGCAAGGTTCAGTTCGGTTCGATGATGAGGACCCACCTTCCGGAATACCTTGGCGGAAACCTGTCCTCCTTCCAAGAGGATAAGCGTACCGAAAAAAGCCCGACTGGTGCCGACATCGTCATCTGGCGCCCTGTGACGCGAACGGGGAACGAGGGCATCCCGCAGGAATATGCCGCCGAGTTCGTCCAGGCGAAGTCAACAGTGTTTGATAATGTCAAAGACAATATCAAAGCCGCCCGGAATCAACTCGAAGGCAATAATGCGAGCGGGGTGGGCGAAAAGAACGATCAGAAAGAAATCACCCTGCGCGGCGAAGGCTACAGTGGTACCATCGCACTCGACATCTCCGGCGGAATCACAGATCTCGGGAAACTAAGGAAACTGGCGGAAGCTGAGCTCATCAGCTCTTACGTCGACAAGGTTCTTGCGTGGGACTCAGTTGAGAAGGAAATGCACGAATTCACGCGACGATCGAGCACGTAATGACCGCCCAGGGGGACCGGTCGGTCCTGGGCGTACATGTGGTCGCGGGCCTCGGTCATGAGTGGTGCAGGGAGTCGGTGGCCAGGGCGGTTGCAAGTTCCGGGTTCGCGTAGATCGTCTGCGCCCAGCGGGAGTTGAGGCAGCAAGAGCACAGGCACGGGACCGGTGATCATCAGGGTGTCTACGCCAGCTGATCACATCGAGGTCCCGTGCCTGCCGCTCCATCCTCCCTGGTCCCTGCCGTCCTGGCGAAACTGGGCCCCCTTCACCAGTACGACACCGGCCGCCTGCGCGCCCACCTCCAGCGCAATACCCGACCCGCGTTCGCGTCGCGGACGGTGGTATCCCCTGGCCGGCCTGCTGCTGATTTGCGCCTGCGCAGTCGTCTCCGGCGCCCGGACCATCACCGAAATCACCGAGTGGGGACAGCGCGCCACCACTACGGTGCTCGAACACCTCGGCATCCGCCGCCATCTGCCCGGATGTCGACGCGCCCCGTTCCATGCCACCTTCACCCGGCTCCTGGCCGCTCTCGACGGTGATGCCCTGGACGCCGCGATCGGCGCCTACCTGACCGGTGAGACCGCCCGCCAGGCGCCGCCGACCGGGACAGCGAAGCGCCGCTGGGCGACGACAGAGAACGGTCGGCGCCTGCATCGCCTGGCTTCGCATCGTCGGCTACGCGAGAGCATCCTGGAGACATGAGGTCGCCCCGCTAGTGGTGCATCCGCCTTCGCCCTCGGGCGGGCGGCGGGTCACCGTCCGCCAAGGCGGCATCCTCGGCCTCGCCCACACCGACAAGGATGTCGTCGAGTTCCTGCGGCGCGCGGGCCTGGAAGATGCCGAGACGCTGCTCGACGATCCCTCCTGGGTGGAGTGGCGCGGCAGTCAGGCCCACACGTACAGAGCCGCCTGAGATCGCAGACTCACCAGCGGTCGGGCTCGCGATTGAGCACGGTACGAGGGCTTCCCACGGAGCGGTCGTGTCACTCGACCGCCTTCCAGAAGACGTACTCCCGGGGTCCGTACGCCCTGCCGGCGTCAGGCGCGTAGTCCCTGACGCCCGGGCGCGGAAGGATTCGCGTTACGGTCGGGGCGCCCTGCGCGGCGCCATTCCGGCGTCCGAGCCACCGCGCCGAGGAGACCGACCGTTGGCCACCGACCCCCTGCCCACAGACGGGGACATGTTCTGGCAGGGGCGCCGGACCTGCTTCCTGACCACGCTCCGGCCCGATGGCTCCCCGCACACCATCCCGGTCGGGGTGACCTACGCCCCTGCGGCGCGGATCGCCCGCGTCATCACCGACGGCGGCAACAAGAAGGTCCGCAACATCCGCGCCGCCCTGGCCTCCGGGGTAGAAGCCCGCGTCAACGTGAGCCAGGCCGAAGGCCGGCGCTGGTCCACCCTCGAAGGCAACGCCGTCGTCAAGGATGACCCCGCCGCCGTCGCCGACGCCGACGCCGACGCCGGTACGCCCAGCGGTACAAGACCCCGCGCGTGAACCCCAACCGGGTCGTCATCGAGATCACCGTCACCCGCGGCCTGGGCCCACCAAGCCTTCCGGCTGGTAACCCTGAGCGGCCTCGGCACGGGCGGCAATATAGGCGGGGATCCCCGGTTTCCGAAACCGGGGATCCTGCGGAGGATGGACGACACCACCGCCACTCCCCCGCCCCTGCGTCGAAAGGCACCTCCAGCACCGAGATCCCCTCCCAGCCGAGCGCTACGCCGAGGCGTACGACAGCCGGAACAGCTCCAGCGCCCGCTCCACGTCCTTCTAGGAGCGCAGCTGGACCTCCAGGTCGCCCGTTCCGTGATGGCCCAGCCCCGTCACGTCCCGGGTGAAGCCCGGCACGAGCTCGACCGTGGCCGGCACCACCTTGAGGTACACCAGCAGCTTGTACTGCCGTCCGGTGACGCAGGCGAAGTTCCGCAGCCGCTGGTAGGCGTCGTACTGCTTGCGCTTGACCTTCGTCACCTCGCCCAGCCCCCTCAGCGCCTCGTCGAGCACGGCCGCCAGATCCGTCATGGCGTCGGTCCGCCGGTGCGGTGACGTGCCCTGCCCGCCGCGCAGGCTCCGCCGCTGCGCCCCGCCGCCCTGGGGAGCGACCTATGCGACCGTCTCCAGGGCGATGTGGTGCTCACCCAGCATCGAGTAGCGGACGAGGTCGATTGACCGCCGGTGCTCGCGCACCGCGAGCAGGTCGTAGCGCGTGAAGCAGCCGGCCAAGCAGATCAGCCGGGGCGTGCTCCACAGGACACCGGCAGCTGCCGCCGGCCCGAGCTTCCCACGGACCGGGGCCTGGAACTCCTCCCGGTGATCCATCAGCCAGGCCACGTAGAACAGACCCTGCGACAGCACGCCAGGGTCGGTCGCCCGCTTGTACTCGACGATCACGGGCGAGCCGTTCTCGTCCAGCCCGAGCGAGGCGACGCCCTCGCCGTGCACGGGGCCGGTGCTGTACTCGGTCGCCAGGAAGCGGACCCCGAGCATGGGCTCCATCGCGCTCTCGACGAGCGCCTGCACAACGGCCTCAGCCTCAGCCAGCCACGGCGTGACCTCGGTCACGCCGTTCGTCGTGTCGAACAGTTTCAGGTCCATCCACCCCCCCACTCGGCGATACCGAGCGGCAGCACCACGCGAGGCCGGGATCATTTCCCGAAGGACTCCCCAGATCCACAGGATCGGACTAGACCGGCATGTAGCCCAAGTGGGGCATCTAGACCTCCTGGGACATGCTTGAGACCGCGTGCTTGACGAACCGTCAGATAGGCCGCTGACCTGCGGTACACGTGAGAACAGCCAACGGCCTCCGGAGCCGGTGCACTTCAAGCCTGCGGCAGCGCCTTTCTCCGCTCGGCCCCGTCCTTTACGCCCGTGCGCGGTTTTCTCACGAAGGACCTCTCCCCTCTCGTTGCCGGCGGACTGGCTGCCCGTCCCGGCGGACCAGTGCAAGTACGCGGGCGACTGCATAGAGGACAAGCTGCGCTGGGATCTCACAGCGGACCCCGCCGGGATCAACGCCTTAACCGGTCTCGCCGAGGCGCCCAACGCCCGGATCAACTACGAGCAGGCCGCCTGACCACGGCTCCTTCCAGAGTGCGGCCAGGCCTTCGGGCTCCCGTCCTGTCGGATGCCGTACACCGTCGGCACGACGCTGCGGGTCCAAGGGCTCGTGGCGAGGCGTTGTTCGAGCGGGGTTGGGTGACCTGATCAGGCATTCGGCGGAGCGTTGCCTGCAGAGATCGTCCTGGCGCGGGGCAGTAGGCCTATAGAGAAGGGCATGGATGTCTCAGTCCGACCCGCGAGCGCACCTCTGGACGGGCCGCAGTGGGAGGCGGTCCAGGCGGATGTCCTGGACGGGCTGAACATGGAGGATCCGGTCAAGCAGCAATTGTCCGGGCGGGTGCGGGCGCTGGACGCGGCCTGGCAGCTGATGACCCAGCGACCGAGGTCACCGGCGACCCCGACGGCGCGATGCCCGCCGAGGTCCGTGTCGTCGCCGTCAACCTCACCGTCCGCACCAGCCGCCGCTTGACGCCCCCATCGTGCCGTTCCCGCCCGGCGGGCAGCTCCGCGCCCTGGCCGCCGAGCGGACCTCCAAGGAGAAGGTCAGGGATGCCGCCCGCCAGCCTCTTCGAGTGGGAACCGACAGCGCTGTGTCCACATTGCCGGTTTCGGTGAAGGTGGTTCAGGATGCCTGCACGGTGAGGTAAAACTGCTGCTCAGCAAGGCTGCTCCCCGCACGCGCGGGGATGGTCCCTCGCTCGGGAACACAAATGTCCCAGGTGGAGGCTGCTCCCCGCACGAGCGGGGCGTTGCGTGGTCGGACGCAGAACCCGGAGGTGGCCCCCATGCGAGCGATGACGAGTCGGCGACGTGGATGACCGACTACCCGAACGGTGACTCTCCCAGCGGACTTGTCGGCCCTGGCCCTTAGGTGTGCAGCGACGACCTGCACGGCAGCCAGACGTGAAGAGACCGATGAGGGCCAGCACTACACTCGCCCGCTACGACGATCAAGCGGCGGTACCGCCTACGCCTGCTGCCGGCCGAAAGAGGCTGACCACTCTGGGCGATAACAACCTTCGGAGCTGGAGCCCCCCCCTGACGCCCCAGACACCCTCCACTCCCGGACCAGCACTTACCTTCCCGTGCTGGTCCGGTGCTGGTTCTCCCGCCCCGTCGGCAAAAACCTGCAGGTCCTAGCGATGGTCCAGTGAGTTGTCGTACAACGTCCCCAAGGCCGCGTTCTCGCCCGACGCCCACTGCTGGTGGAACACCCGAGCAGCCGGGCGGCTCCCCACCTCCTGCCCATCGGACGCGCAGACGCCGCCTCCGCACAACAACAGGCACAGCGCGCCCAGGGACCTTGGCGGTAAGACGTCCCTCGGGCCCAGCCGGCGAGCGCAGCAGACGTCTCGCACATGGATGACTCCCAGAACTTCCCATCCCACGCCAGCTTCTCCGCCGGGGACCAGCAGGACCAAGATCCGGACCAATTCCGGACCAGCCTACACCTAAGGGCCACACCAGCCCTCGTTTTCCCTGGTCAGCATGGGTACAGCTGCTGTACCACCAGGAGACCAAGAACGTCCTGCAGAGCTTCTCCCCGAAGAAGCTCGGCTTCTTCTAGGAGCCGGAACAGCGGCGCCTGAGCGGGGCTTCGGCCCGTCAGGCGCCGCTGGTGCGACCACTCCTCCGTGGACGGCTTGCGTCACATGGTGAACTCCCGTATCACCGTGCCCCGGAACACCGCCTGTCCGCCCAGCGTGGAGAGTGCCAGGCCCGTGTCGACCAGGTAGGGGAACGCCTCCATCGAGTGGGTGTGGCGGCTGCCGTCGTGACCGGCGGGGCGGCGTGCGCCAGGTCGCGGCGACCCCGGGTCAGGACGGTGGCAGGAGGCCGCCGTCCCTGTGCAGTGCGGTCAGTCCGTCGCCGACGGCGGTGCGGACCTCCTCGAGAGGAACGGGGACGGGCGCCTCGGCGAAGAGGGCGGCCAGCGCCGCTGTGCCCTGCTCCATGTCCGGCCGTCGGGCGTCCGTCCAGCCCCGCAGCAGCTCCGCGTGGCCGGGGCATTGTTCCAGGGCGTAGCGGACGAGGGCGCGGGTCCAGTCACGGCTGCGGCGGCCGTCGTGCGCGAACTCGGTGCACAGGTCGGCGAGAAAGACGTCGCCGTTGTCCCGGGCCAGTCCGGCGAGCGACTCGTCGACCAGGACGTCGAGCGCCGGTTTGACGACGAGGTTGAGCGCGGTGAAGGCCTCGCCCCAGTCCCGTACGGTCAGGAGTTCCTCCAGGGCGCGGCGCAGCGGCTGCCAGGCGGGGTCCTCCTCCCACGCCGAGCGGGCCGTGGCGGTCGCGGCCAGGTCGTCGTCGTGCGCGTCCGCCAGGGCTCTGGTCCAGTAGGCCAGGCGTTGGATCCGGCGGGCCTCGTCGGCGGCCTGGAAGGCGGCGCAGTTGGTGATGAACGCGGACGGCGCCATGTGGGCCGTGTACGAGGCGGTCATCTGGAGCACGTGCAGGGGGAAGCGCAGTGGGACGACGAGCCGGCGCAGCAGCGTCACCCAGGCGGGGTCCAGCGTGTGCAGGGCGCGTGCCGCCTCGTGCTCGTCGATCAGGAGGTCGGTGTGGACCTCCCGCTCGTGCTGCAGCGTGACGTAGTCCTTGTAGGTCAGCCGGTGCGGGTCACGGAAGCCCTCCCAGTCGGGCACCTGGAAGGCGGAGCCCTCCCGGTGGGCCAGATACCACTGGTTGAGGGGCGCGCCCCGGTCGAGTTCGAAAGGGGCGGGCTCGCGCCGGAAGGTGTACTGGAACCGGGCGGTGACCGCCTCGTACGGGCTGGGCTTGCGCCGGACGTCGCCGAGAAGGCTCCAGGTGCGTGCCCTGGGGCGTGGTGAGTGCGTCACGTCAGTCCTCCTGCCTCGCCAGATACCAGACGATCTCGTCATCGGTGATGCGCATCCGCCCGGCGAAGGCGCCCAGTGCGGGTTCCAGCCGGGACAGCGGGAAGTCGTGCCCCAGCTCCGACTCCAGGCCCGCCCGGGTGAGCCGGCAGCGGCCGACGGTGTGGACCCGGATGTACCCGCCCCGGTCGGCCACGTGGACCTCCTGCCCGGGGTTGTCCGCCTCCACGGCGGCGATGACGGCCTGGGCCAGGTCGGCGTCCATGCCTCGGAGCACCGGGCCGACGAGCCTCGGCGGCGGGTCGTCCGCGGCCGCTCGGTCCTCGGTCCGCGCCGCTTCGCGGCCTGTCCGGTCGGCGTGCATCAGCCGGTTCCCTTCTGGGCGTCGCTCCGCGCGGGAAGGGCGATGTCCACCGATCCCTCCCGCACCCGGACCGTGTACGCGGTCAGCAGACAGCTGCTCGGGTTGATGCCGCCGCCGGTGGCCGCGTCGAACTCCCACAGGTGCCCGGAGCAGGTCAGGACACCCGTGTCCACGTCGAAGTCCGCGTCGGCCAGCGGGAGCCCCTGGTGCGGGCACCGCCCCTGGTACGCCTTGACCGCTCCGCCCGCGAGGCGCACGAGAAGGACCGGGCGGCCCGCCACCTCGACACCCAGGAGGTCGCCCTCCCAGAGGTCCTCGTCGGCGGCGGCCCGCGTCCAGCGGACGTCCGCGCTCATGGGTACGCCACCCGGAGCACGTCCATCGGCCCGACCGCGCAGGCGCCGAGGGAGAGGCGCGGATCGAGCACGTGCCCCTGGTGGGAGACGGTCAGCGGCTGCTCCCGCACGGGGACGAAGGCGCCCATGATCTGGTCGGTGATCTTCTGTGCGGCCTCTTCGACCGAGTCGGTGTCGTCCAGCAGCACGAGCCGGAGGAACAGTTCACGGTCGACGGCCACCTGGACGGGGAGAGCGGCCATCTCACGGTTCCTTCCGGTCGAGGATCCACGCGTAGCCGACGGAGTCGTCGCCGTACTCCTCGGGAGCCAGTCCCATGTAGGCCAGGGCCCCCTCCAGGGTGGCGGGCTGGACGTCGCCGGCCACGAACCGTGCCGTGAAGTCGACGTGTCCCGCGTACCGTTCGGGCCGCAGCGAGAAGATCCACCGGCAGGGCGCGGAGCAGAAGAAGTAGCGCCGCCCGGCGTGTTCCCGGGTGAGGGGTTCGGGGGAGTCCAGTGTGCCCGCGCGGTGGCCCGACGGGTTCGTGAGCGGGAGGTTGCACAGGTGGCACAAGGCGGGCAGAGCCGTGGGGATCTCCCGGCCTTCCCGCAGGCAGTCGGCGAGCTGGTCCCACATGGGACCGTAGTTCTCGCCCCACCCGGGATACTTCTCCTCCAGCCAGGCGCGCTCCGGCGCGGACACGCCCGCGTGCGGGTTCCACCACATGGTGGCCCGCAGGTACCACACGCCGATCTGCACGGTGTGGTGGTACCAGTCCAGTTCGGGCAGGAAGTGGTCGTTCCAGTACCAGGGCAGCTCCAGCCCCAGATCGTGGAACTGCTCGCGGAACTGCTTGACGATCCACTCGTTCATGAATTCCTTGAACGACTGGCTCCGGTGTTCCAGCGGCGTGTAGTAGTCCATCGACATGCCCGTGAGCAGCGCGAAGATCCGCCACACCCGCCAGAACGCCACGTCGACGAGTTCCTGGACAACGTCCTTGCGGCCCGCGTCGAGCAGCACCTTGATCGTCGGTTCGCCCTGCTGGGCATGACGTGCCTCGTCCGTCTGGATGGACGAGATCAGCGCGGCGAACTCCAGGTCCCCGACCTCCAGGGCCTCCGCCGCCATCCCCAGGAACTGGAGGTTGGAGAACCCGGTCTCCAGCGCGAAGGTGAGCTGGATCGCCGTGGAGACCGCGTCGTTGCCGCCGAAGGTGTCGTCGAAGGCCGACCGGGCGGCGATCGCCCCCCAGTGCTGGGTGTGAAAGGTCCGGTGCGCCCAGTCGGCGCGCGGTTCCCTGCCCAGCAGGCTGTACGCGAAGTACGCCTGGATCTGCGCGTGCCGGATCTCGTCGAGCATGCCGAAGACGGCCATGTTCCGCCACGCCGCCGATCTCCCGAACCGTGCCATCCGGCCTTCGGCGATCGCCCCCAGGTACTCCGTCAGCGGCGTCACGCCGTAGTGCGCCAGTACCGCCGCCCGCCATCCCGGATCGAGGCGTTCGTAGACGTGCGAGCGCGCGGCCACCTGGTTCACCGCGTAGACCGCCGCGTCTTTGCCCGCCTGGTTGTGCACGTACTCGGGATAGGTGATCTTGTACGGTTCGTCCCATTCCCACCACGCCTCGGCGGGCACACCACGCGTGTCGCTGACTTCCTGGGGGAACGCCTGGTCCTCTTCCACGTACGACAGCGTCCAGTTCATGTCCCGGGTGAGGTCGTACCAGGCGGAGCGGGGAAGGGCAGGCATGGGCCACTCCTTCGATGCCGTTCTCGTATGCGCCGGGCACCCACTGTCGAGGACGGAGCACCGTTCGGGAACTGTTCGAGGACCCTTCTTCGGGGCACGGCGGAAATCGGCGCGTACCACCGGAAACACCCCAGTGCGCCCTGGTCGCCGGCCCGGGGCTCTGCTAGGGCCTGTCCGGCGGGAGGGTCAGGAGCCCAGGCGGTCGAGCGCCGCGAGCACCGGCGCGACACCGTCCTCCTTGGCCAGGCGGTCGGCCAGCGCCTGGGAGCGGGCGCGGTAGGAGCCGTCCTCCGTAGCCTGGCGCAGCGCCGTGGCCAAGGCCCCGGAGGTCAGGCGGCGCAGCGGCACCACTCCCGGAGCGGTGCCCAGCGCGGTCAGCCGGGACGACCAGAACGCCGCGTCGAACTGGACCGGAACCGGAACGGACGGCACTCCCGACCGCAGGACCGCGCCGGTCGTACCCGCCCCGGCGTGATGGACGACGGCGGCCGTCCGGGGGAAGAGCGAGGCGTGCGGCACCTCGTCGACGGTCAGGATGTCGTCGCCTCCGGCCGCCAGGCCCGCCCAGCCCCGCTGTACGATCCCGCGCACCCCGGCCGCGCGCAGGGCGGTGACGACCTCGCGGCTCACCCGCTTGGGATCGGGCACCGTCGCGCTGCCCAGGCCGACGAAGACCGGTCGGGGCCCGGCCGCGAGGAAGTCCTCCACCTCCCGGGACAGCCGCCCGGTCTCGTACGGCCACCAGTACCCGCACACCTCCAGCGCGGCGGGCCAGTCGCGGGGACGGGGGACGACGAGCGCGCTGTAGCCGTGCAGCACCGTCCGCGGCGGCAGCCCCCGGGAGCGGCCCGCGGGCACGAGCCCGTACCGCCGCAGCGACCGCACCGCGTCGGAGAAGAGCAGGTCCACCGACGTCAGCACGGCCCGTCCGCTCAGCCGGTTCCCCACCGCTCCGAGGGACCGCGTCCCGAGGACCGGGGCGGGAAACTCACCCGTCGGATGCAGGGGCTGGAGGTGCAGTCCCAGGGCGGGGACCGACAGGGCGTCGGCGATGGCGTACCCGAGCGGCCCCAGTGACCCGCCCACCAGCAGGACGTCGCCCTCCCGTGCCGCCTCGACCAGGATCCCCGTCATCTCGTCGACGGCTCCCCGTGCCATGGCCGCCAGCCGTACGAGCTTTCCCACACCGGTCCGCGCGTCGTGCAGCCGCCGGCCCCGCGCGGAGCGCAGTTCGGCACGGGGGTCCACCGGCAGGGACCGGAACCGCACCCCCGACCCCGCCACCAGCGGCTCGAACATCCCGTGCGCGGCCAGCGTCACCTCGTGCCCCGCCCGTACCAGCCCGGCGCCCAGCCCCGTGTAGGGGGCGACGTCACCCCGCGATCCCGCCGTCATCATCACGATGCGCACGCCGACAGTGTGCCGCACCCGGACTCCCCACGCGTCCTCCGCCGATGAGATGCGGACGCCGTCCTCTCCGGGCAGAGTGGGAGGGACCTGTTCGTACCGAGGTGGTCCCGTGTGGTCCCGCGTTCGTGACGTCGGAGTGATCGATGTTCCGCAGACGGCCGGCCGACAACAGCGAGGACCTTCTGGTCCGGCTCGGGTCGCTGACCGCCAGGGCGCGGGAGCTGGCCGAGACGCAGCGTTCCCGTGTCGAGCTCGCCGTGGCCCTCCAGCGCGGCATGCTGCCCTCCGACCTGCCCCGTTTTCCGGGCGCCCGGCTGGCCGTCCGCTACGAGCCCGCCAACCACGGCCTCAACGTCGGCGGCGACTGGTACGACGCCTTCTCCCTGCCCGGCGGGCGGATCGGCATGTCCATCGGCGACGTGCAGGGACACAACATCGAGGCGGCCGCCTTCATGGGACAGGTCCGCGTGGCCCTGCGCGCGCTGGCCTCCGTCACCGGAGACCCGGGCGAGCTGCTCGGGCGCACCAACGACCTGCTCGTCTCCCTGGGCGCCGACCTCTTCGCCACCTGCACCTTCCTGCGGCTCGATCCCGCCGCCGGCACCCTGGAGTGCGCCCGGGCCGGTCACATCCCCCACATCTGGGCCACCACCGACGGCCGCTCCGGCATCGACGACAGCGAGGGCGGGCCTCCGCTCGGTGTGCTGCGCGGCGTCGACTACCCGGCCACGCGGCACCGGCTCACCACCGACGGGGTCTTCGTCCTGCTGACCGACGGGGTGGTGGAGGGGCCCTCGCTCCACATCGACGAGGGCCTGGAGCGGGTGACGAGGCTCGCCGGGATCACCGCCGTCGCCGGGCTGGACGTCGACGCGCTCGCCACCGCCGTGATGAAGCTGGCGGCCACCGTGGGGCACGAGGACGACGCGGCCGTCCTGGTCGTCGGCCACGACGGCGTCCCGGCGCGGCCGGCGGCCGGGGAGTGAGGAGGGGAACGGCTCGCCTAGGGCCGGGCGGTCCTCGGGCCGGCTGTCCTCGGGCCGGCTGTCCTCGGGCCGCGTCCGGCCCGGGCCGGACTGCCGTGGCCGACACGCAGGGGCCTTGCCCGGTCGTGGCGGCCCGGCCGGTGTCTGATGGCTGACGTGTTGGATACTCGGCAGTTCCGGTTCTCCGCGGAGACGGCCCTGATGTCGCTGGCGGTCGCGGTGTGCTACTTCGCGGCCGGACGGCTCGGCCTGATGGGACGCCTCGTCGTCGAAGGCGTGGTGGTCACCCCCGTCTGGCCCCCCACCGGCGTCGCCGTCGCCGCCCTGCTGCTGCTCGGCGCGCGGGTCTGGCCCGGGATCGCCCTCGGGTCCTTCCTCGTCATCGCCTCCCTCACCACGCCGGGGCCCACCACCGTGGTCACCGTGGTCAGCAACACCCTCGCGCCGCTCTGCGCCTTCCTGCTGCTGCGGCGGGCCGGCTTCCGGCGCGACATGGCGCGGCTGCGGGACGGGCTCTCCCTGGTGTTCCTCGGCGGGTTCGGCGCCATGACGATCAGCGCGACCGCGGGGGTCGGGCTCCAGGTGGCGAAGAGCTCCCTGGACGCGAGCGAGTTCTGGCCCGTCTGGCTGGCCTGGTGGGTGGGCGACACGATGGGGGTGCTGCTCGTCGCCCCGCTCGTGCTCGTCCTCGCGGGTCCGGCCGGGCGGCTCCGGATGCGGCGCTGGAAGGAGGCGGTCTTCCTGGGGCTGACGACCTTGGTCCTCATGCCCGTGGTCGTGCTCAGCCCGATGAGCATGCTCTTCCTCGTCTTCCCCCTGCTGATCTGGGCGGCACTCCGCTTCCAGCTCGCCGGAAGCATGCTGTGCGCGCTCTTCGCCTCCGTGCTCGCCACCTCGGCGGCGACCTCCGGGCGGGGCGCGTTCGTCCACCTCTCGGACGTCGAGATCATGGCGAAGCTCCAGGCGTTCAACGGTTCCGCCGCGCTGACCGCCCTGCTTCTCGCCTCGGTCATCACCGAGCAGCGTGCGACCCGCCGGTCGGTGCGGCGCGCCTGCCAGGAACTGGCCGAGGTCCTGGAGCACCTCGCGGCGGGCGAGCCCTCACCGGCTCCGCCCGGCACCGCCGAGAGCCGGGCGGCCCCACCCGGCGGACACGGGAACCCGTGATCCCCGCGTCCCCACGTCCCCACGTCCCCACGTCCCCACGTCCCTACGTCCCCGTGTCCGCAGTCCTCGCGGCCACGTGTGCGGCAGCCGCCGCCACCGCCTCGACGAGCGGTTCCGCTCGGTTCTCCCGCAGCCAGGCGAGGCCCGCCGTCGACGGGGGCAGGTCCGTGACCTCGACGTAGCGGATGCCGGGGCGCGGGAACAGCTCGCGTGCGGCGGCCGGCAGGAAGCACATGCCCTTGCCCTGGGCCACGAGGTGCAGCAGGCCCTCCAGGTCCGAGGCGACGGGTCCGTAGCGCACCGGGGTGCCATCGGGACGCGGGTCGGCGGCCCAGAAGTCCCACCAGAGCCGCGGCACCTGCGGCGGGACGTCGATCACCGGGTGGCGGGCCAGCTCGGCGAGGGGGATCCGGTCGCGGTCCGCGAGCGGGTCGCTCGCGGGGAGGCAGGCCAGCCGGGGTTCCGTGGCCAGGTGCCGCACCTCCACGCCGGGCGGCACCGGTGGGCGGAGGAAGGCGACGTCGACGTCATGGCGGAACAGGGCGTCGAAGTGGTCGGCGAAGTGGAGGCTGCGCACGTCGACCTCGACCAGCGGGTGCCGTTCGTGGAGCAGACGCAGCACGGCGCGCGTATAGGGCATCGCCGCCTCCGCGCCGATGGTGCCGACGACGAGCCGGCCGGAGAGACGGCGCGCCTGCGTCGAGGCGCTGCGGCTCAGCCGGTCCATGGCCGCCACCACTCCGCGCGCGTCCGCCAGCAGCACGCGGCCCTGCGGGGTGAGCGTCACGGCCCGGCTCGAACGGTCGAACAGCTTGACCCCGAGGCGTCTTTCCAGGTCTCTGATCTGCTGGCTCAGGGCCGACTGCGTGATGAACAGCCGGGCGGCGGCGCGCGAGAAGTGGAGTTCCTCCGCGAGGGCGACGAACAGGCGGAGTTGATGGGCGCTCGGCGTCCGGGGGTCGGGGCCTGTCGGCACGGCGCCTCCGGCGGCCGTTTCGCCAGCAACCATGATGAATCCCTTATCGATCGTCTTTCATGTCGCATGGCCACATGCGATGACATGGACAGAGGGCGGGTGGAAGGCTCGGTGCTCAAGCGACGCCCCGCGCGACCGCCTCGGTTCCGCAGGGCCGTCCGACCATCGTTTTCTCGACAACGGGGGCCGAAACATGTCTATGAGACGAGCGGTGGCGATGCTCGCCGCCCTCCTGGCCGTGCTGTTCTGCGCCGGCGCCGTTCAGGCGTCGTCGCCCCAGGCCGGTACGAGCGCCCGGGCGGCGGCGACGGTGAGTGCGCCGTCCGCGGCCGCCGCCGCGCCCCTGGCGGCCCGGGCCTCGTGCACCGCACGCGTCGTCAGCCACTACGACGCGTACACGGGGCGCACCTGGACGCGTGACTGGGTGTGCGGCAACCGCGCCGGCGCTCCGCTGTACGGCTGCGCCTCCTTCATCGCCGCCTGCTCGGCGATCGGCTGGATCGACACGTCGCCGAGCTGGTTCGTGTGCTGGGGCAGGGGCGCGTCGCACAGCGGCGGCAACAACATCTGGTACTACACCATGGGTGACCGCATCGCTCCCGGTCGCGAGCGCCAGCACGGGTGGGGCTTCATCCCCGCCGTCGACGTGTGGACGTCGACCGATCCCTGGCCCGGCATGACGGAGTGCGACATCCCGTAGACCGCCGGGAACCCCGCGATTCGAGAACCGAGATCCGAGCCCCGGTACCCAGGATTCGAGATCCGAGCCCGGAGATCCGAGCCCAGAGATCCGGGATCCGGGATCCGGGATCCGGGATCCGGGCAGCCCGCTCCCACCCAGCAAGCGAGGACCCCTCACCCCATGATCCGCATCGCCATGCGCTCCCCCACCAGCCCTCGCCACCCGCCCCGGCGCCTGCTCGCCGCGGCCACGGCCCTCCTCTCCCTCGCCTTCACCGGCGCGGCGCTCCCGCACCCGGCCTCGGCGGCGGAACCGGCGGGTGACTCCGCGCCGGTCACGCCCGCGAGCCCCCAGGTGCCCGCGGGGGTCACGGCGGGCGTGGCCGTGTTCGACCGGCAGACCGGGACGTTCACCGAACAGTTCGCCCCGGCCGCCACGTTCCGGTCCGCGTCGGTCGTCAAGCTCCTGATCGCCCTCGACTTCCTGTGGACCCGCAGCCCCGACGCCCTCCCGGCCGCCGACCGCACCCGGCTGGACGCCATGCTCCGCGGCAGCCAGGACGCCGCCGCCAGCCACTACTGGTCGGCCTACGGCGGCCCGGCGATCGTCGAGCGCATGGTCACGCGGCTCGGGCTCGCCGACACCGCTCCCCCACCGGCGGGCTACGAGGGCTACTGGGGCTACACGGCCATGTCGGCCCGCGACACCGTGACGACCTACCGGTACATCCTGGAGTCCGCTCCGGCGCGGGTCCGCACCTTCGTGATGGAGCGTCTGCGCCAGTCGACGCGGTGCGCGTCGGACTCCTTCGACCAGCATTTCGGCATCGCCGCCGCGTTCGACCGCCCGTGGGCCGTGAAGCAGGGCTGGTCGGGGAGGTACGAGAAGGGCAACTGCGGCCCGACCAGCACCGCGTCCGCCCGCGACGGCGAGGATGACGCGAGCGTCGACCTGAGCCGCCCGGCGCTGCACACGACCGGCACCGTCGGGGCCGGCGACCGTTCGATCGTGGCCGTCCTGACCCTGCACCCGGACGGCACCTCGTATGGGAAGGCGTACACCGACCTCGGCCGGCTGACCCGTTCCCTGAACGTTCCCGGCGGAACGGCGCCGAAGGGGAAGTGGTACGGGACCTGGGGTCAGGACGTCGCCGTCCGGCCGGAACCGGTCGTCGGGGACAAGCCGCTGACCCGGCTCCCGGCCGGCGTGGAGGTGCTGGTGGGCTGCCAGAAGAAGGGGCAGCTCGTCTCCGTCCCGCCGTACACCAACGACTGGTGGGCGTATCTCCCGCAGTACGGGGGCTACGTCTCCAACATCTTCATCAGCCATCCGGACAACCAGTTGCCCGACGTACCGCTGTGCACGAGCCGGAAGACCTCAACCCCGGGAACTCCCGGAAAGGAGTGACGATGTCGCGAACCTGGCGTTCCGCCCTCGGTGCGGCCGGTGCCGTCCTGTGCGTGCTGGTGTCCGCCGTCGCGGCGGGCCCGGCTCAGGCCGCGGCCCCGGCCGGGCCCCGCGCGGGCGGCGGGACCATCATGGTCATGCCGCCGGCGCCCCGGGGCGAAGGCCCCTCCTCGCGTGCCGTGGCGGCCGTGTCGCCGACGGTCTCGCCCTGGGCGGACTTCGTGCACACGTCGTCGGGCAGCCCCGTCACGTGCGCGTCGGGGAACCTCTGCACCGGGGTCTGGGACCCGGCGGTGGGCAAGTACAAGGTCTTCTTCCTCTACCGGTGCGCCCAGTACTCCCTGTCCTACTGGAACGGCGTCGGCCAGGTGGTGAACAACCAGGTCGGCGCCGCCGCGTTCTTCTACGGCCAGAACGGCCAGGTGCGGGACGTGGTGCTGCCGGACCCCACGCCCTTCACGTACGACTGGACGCCCGTGTGGTCCGTCAGGAACTGCTGAGCGGGCGGCCCTCGCGGGCGAGGGCGCTGGGCCACCAGGCGCGGGGGCCCATGTCGATCACCAGGGCGGGGACGAGGAGGGAGCGGACGACCAGGGTGTCGAGGAGGACGCCGAAGGCGACGATGAAGGCGATCTGGACCAGGAAGGCCAGCGGGATCACCATCAGGGCCGCGAAGGTGGCCGCGAGGACCACGCCGGCCGAGGTGATGACCCCGCCGGTCGTGGTCAGTCCGCGCAGCACGCCCTGGCGCGTCCCGTGTGTCAGGGTCTCCTCGCGCACCCGCGTCATGAGGAAGATGTTGTAGTCGACGCCCAGCGCGACGAGGAACACGAATCCGTAGAGCGGTACGGAGGCGTCGGTGCCGCTGAAGCCGAGCAGGTGCTCGAAGACGAGGGCCGACACCCCGAGCGTGGCGAAGAAGTTGAGCGCGACCGTGGCCACCAGGAGGACCGGGACCAGCAGGGAGCGGAGCAGCAGGACCAGGATCAGGAGGATGACGCCGAGGATGACGGGGACGATGACGCCTCGGTCCCGCTCGGCTGTCCGCTGGGTGTCGTACTGCTGGGCCGTGTAGCCGCCGACGAGCGCGTCCGCGCCGGGGAGCGCGTGGAGGCGGTCGCGCAGGCGCTCGACGGTCCGCTTGGCCGCGTCGCTGTCGGCCGGCGCGGACAGCGTGGCGTCGACGCGGACGCGGCCGTCGACGACGAGCGGGGTGCCGGATCCCGGGCGTCCGGTCGCGGTGGCGGGCGCGGCGGACGCGACCCCGTCGGTCTCGGCCGCCGCCCGGGTGACCTCCTCGGTATGACCGGCGTCGGCGATGATCACGGTGGGGTTCCCGGACCCGCCCGGGAAGTGCCGGGCGAGGGTCTGCTGCGCGGCGACGGAGGGGGCGTCGTTCACGAAGATCTCGTCGAGCGGCACGCCCTTGGCGGACAGTCCCGTCGAGAACGCGGCCAGTCCGAGCAGGACGGCGGCGGTGGAGACCCACACCCGGCGGGGCGCGCGGTCGATGAGGGCCGCGGCGCGGCGCCAGATCCGGTGCCCCTCCTCCGCTGTGTCCGAGGGTGTGGGGGCGGCGGGCCAGAAGGCGGCGCGGCCGAGCAGGACGAGCACCGCGGGCAGGAACGTCAGCGTGCTGAGCACCGCGCAGACGATGCCGATGGCGCCGACGGGGCCGAGCGCCCGGTTGTTCGTCAGATCGCTGGCGAGCAGGGCGATCAGGCCGAGGGCGACGGTGGCGGCGCTCGCCACGATCGCCCCCGCCGAGCGGCGCACCGCCGCCAGGGCCGCCGCCGCGAGGTCGTCGCGGGCGGCGAGTTCTTCGCGATGGCGCGCGGCCAGCAGCAGGGCGTAGTCGGTCGCGGCGCCGATGACCAGGATCGACAGGATGCCCTGGACCTGGCCGTCGACCCGGACGATGTCGCGCGCGGCCAGCGCGTAGACCACCGCGCAGGCCAGGCCGAGGGCCAGCACGGCGCTGATGATGATCACCAGGGGCAGCAGCACGCTGCGGTAGACCAGCAGCAGGATGAGCAGGACCGCGCCGAGGGCGACGCCCAGGAGGAGGCCGTCGATCCCGGCGAAGGCCCCGGACAGGTCGGCCTGGCTGGCGGCGGGGCCCGCGATGGCGACCCGGGTGCCGGGGACCGATCCCGCGGCCGTACGGACGTCGTCGAGGACGGACCGCAGTTCGTCACCGAGGCCGGGGGCGAGGGGGACGACGGCCTGGAGCGCCTGCCCGTCCTCGGAGAGGAGCGCGGGCGAGGGCGTCCCCGCGACGCCGGCGTCCCCGGCCAGTCCCGCCACCGCGCGGGTCGCCGCCTGGCGCTGGGCCTCCGTCACGGTGCCGTCGGCGGTGGTCCAGACGACGATCGCGGGCACCGTCGCCGAGGTCTCGAAGGCCTTGCGGGCTTCGAGGACGCGGGTCGACTCGGCGCTGCGCGGCAGGAACGCGGCCTGGTCGTTCGTGGCGACCTCGCCGAGCTTGCCGGCGTACGGGCCCAGGGCGCCGCCGACGCCCAGCCACACCACCAGAAGGGCGATCGGCACCAGCCAACGTACCCACCACGATGCGCTTCTCATGTCAGTCCTCTGGAGACGATGGCACAACAAGTTCGACAGAAAAGTATCTCATTGATTGAGTTACCTCTCTCCCGCCCCCTCGCCGTGCGGGCCGGCGGCTCACTCGACCCGCCCCGCACGAGTGCGCCGCCGTCGCGCCGTCACGCGGATCTCCGCGGCCAGGCCCGCGTCGAGCGCGGCGCGGGCGCGGCGTACGGGTCCGTCGACCACCTCGCGCAGCACCTCCCCCGGCGGCGCGGTCCCCGCCAGCCGGAGCCGCACCCTCGCCCGGAGGCCACCGGCGTGCCCGCGCAGCGTGACTCCGGCCGCGTCGACACCGGGCAGTGCGCGGATGTCCTCGGCGATCGCACGGGCCAGCGCCCGGCGCCGGACGCGGAGCCCCGGTACGGTCGCGATGAGCCGCGACCGGCGCCCGTCGGGCAGTTGGCCGATGCCCCAGAGGAGCGACAGCGCGAGCACGGCCGCGAGCGGCAGGAGGAGGACGGCGGCGGTGGACCGTCCGTACGCCTCCCACAGCTCGGCCGGCCCGGACGGCGGCGACCAGGGCAGGGTCTTCCGGACGGCCGGCCCGCTCCAGAGGAGCAGGGCCCCCGCCGACACCGCCGCGCCGCCGGCCAGCAGGATGAGGAGCCGGTTCACGACGAGCCGGGCGGCGCTCACGCGGCACCCTCCGCGTCCTCGTACGGGCGGCCCCGGCCGGCGCTCGCCGCCGTGACGGACAGCCGGGGAACCCGGACCAGTCCGGCGCGCCCCAGCGCGTCCGAGGCGGCCCGCGCGGCCTCCGCCCGCACCGCGCCCGCCGCACCGGGCGAGGCCGTCCGCACCCGGATCCGTACCCGGCGGCGGCCGGGCCGCACCCGGGCCGAGCCCACCCCCTCGACGCCCAGGACGGCCTGTCGGAGCGTCAGGGCGAGGGCGTCACGGTCCAGGGTGGCGCGCGTGGCGGCGTCGGGCGAGGCCATCGGCAGCCGGCGCCGGTGGCCGGGCGTGACGGCCAGCACCAGCAGGACGAGGCCGAGCAGGACGACCGCCGCGCCGGCCGCCGTCAGGAATCCCGGTGACAGCGGGACCTCACGCCGCCCGCCCCACGGGCCGAGTCCGTCCCGGACCGCCCGCACCAGGAGCGCTCCGGCCGTCGCCGCCCCGACGAGGGAGAGCGCGAGGGCCGGGAGCCGCCGCGCGGACCACGGCCGACGCCCCGCCCGGCGCGGCGGCCCCGCCCGCTCCGCCGGTGCCGCGTCCGGCTCGGGCGCGGCGCCCTCCTGAGGGCCCGGGGACGCGGCCGGGATGGCCGACAGTCCCTCGATGACGACGTCGGCCCGCCTGATGTGCAGACCGGACAGCTCCGACGCCCGGTCGATCACATACCGCCGCACCCGCTCGCCCTGCCCGACCAGATCGGCGGGATAGGCGAGTTCGATGCCCACCCGCACCCGCGCGTACCCCTCCCCCGGCCTCGCGACCGAGGGCTCCCTCGGCGTACCGGCGCCGTCCAGGACCTCCGTCGCCGCCTGCCGGACGATCCGCCGGACCGCGCGATCGGAGACCCGCACGCCGCCGCGCTCGGCGACCGCCGGTCCCGTCAGAGATCTGCTCACTCCACACCCACCTCACGAGAAGTCGACCGTCCGTCGCCGGACGGGGAATCGGCCACGGCCGGACTAGGAGACGCGGCTCTCCCCGGTGGACGGCTCCGCGGGCTCGTCGGGGAGGTGCACGTCGTTCACCGCGATGTTCACCTCGACGACCTCCAGGCCCGTGGTCCGTTCCACCGCCGCGACGACGTTCTCCCGTACGTCACGGGCGACGTCCGCGATGGGGACGCCGTACTCGACGACCAGCTCGATGTCCAGCGCCGCCTGGCGCTCGCCGACCTCGACCTTCACGCCGCGGCCGACGTTCGGGCGCCCGCCCGGCACGCGGTCCCGCACCGCGCCGATCGTCCGGGACAGGCCACCGCCCATGTCGTGCACGCCCGGGATCTCGCGCGCCGCCATGCCCGCGACCTTGACGACCACCAGGTCCGCGATGGTGGTCCTGCCCCTGCTGCCCGCGGCCTCGGCGACGGCACCTTCCGCGCCGTCCCCGGGGGCGGGCAGCGGGCGCGTCCGCCGTACGCGGCTGGTGTCCCCGGGGGCCAGGGTCGTCTCGGTCATGTGATTTCTCCTCTTCGGTCCTCGACACGACTGGTCGTTCACGTCGTTGGACACCGGCGAGCGGCATTCGTCACGCGGCGAGCCGCGCACATGCGAGCGCGCCCCGTCCTGGAGGGACGCGCCCGGTGAGGAGAGGAACGGCCAGTGCGAGGGCTGACGGACGAACCGCCGGGGCCGACCCGGTGCGGGACCGGCCCGGACGACACCCTGCTCGTCGAACGGGCGCGCGAGGGCGACGAGGAGGCGTTCGAGACACTGGTCCGCCGGCACGCCCCCACCTTGCTGGGGCTGGCCCGGCGGATGCTGAACGACTCGGCGGAGGCCGAGGACGTCGTTCAGGACGCCCTGGTCAGCGCGTGGCGCAGGCTCCCGGACTTCCGCGGGGACGCGGCGTTCCTGACCTGGATGTTCAAGATCGTCACCAATCGCTGCCTCAACCGGCTCAGAGCCCGGAGGCCGACCATGGAACTCGACTCCGTCCCCGAGCCGCCCGCTCCCGCGCACGAGGGTTCGCCCGCCCGTGCGGCGGAATCGAGCGCGGCGCTCGCCGACCTGACGGCCGCTCTGGCCGAGCTCTCCCCGGAGCAGCGCGCGTGCTGGATCCTGAGGGAGCTGCACCTGCTGTCGTACGAGGAGGTCGCCGAGGCGGTGGGCATCAGCGCGACAACGGCGCGCGGCAGAATCTTCCGGGCCCGGCGCAGTCTGACGGAGGCGATGAGCGAATGGCGTTGAACGCGGACCCGCGTCCCTCCGGAGAAGGCGACGGGGAGGACGAGGTCCTGCCCTGCGGCCGGTCGTTGGAGGCGGTCTGGGAGCGGGCGGCCGGGCACGGCCGGGGCCCGGCGGCGGACGACGGCCACGTCGCCCGCTGCCCCCACTGTTCGGCCGCCGTCGCCGAGCTGCGCTCGCTCGACCGGCTGATCGCGGCGGCGCGCGACGTCGACGGCGGGGGTGCCCTCGGCGTCCGAAGCGACCCCGGTACGCCCGGCGCCGACGACGCCGACGACATCCACGACGCCGCCGAAGCCCTGACCGCCCGGGTCATGGACGTCGTACGCCTGGAGCTGCGGCCCGGCCGCCGGCTGCCGCTGGGCGATGGCGCGGACGCGGCCGGCTGGATCTTCGAGTCGGCGGCGGCGCGCGAGCTCCGCGCCGCCGTGGACGCCCTGCCCGGCATCCGGGCCGGAAGCTGCCGCATCCATCCGCCGGCGGAGACCGGAAGTGGGTATGGCGCGGGCCGTGGCCCCCTGCGCGTGCGGGTGGCTGTCGCCGCCTCGCTCGCGGCGCTGCCCGACGCCGCCGAGAAGGTGCGCGACGCCGTGTTCGCCGTGGCGGACGAGGCACTGGGCATGGACGTCCGGGAGGTCGACGTACGCGTCGTCGACGTGCTCGCGGAGGACGTCCCGCCGGGGCCGGAGGGCGGCCCCGGGGCGGAGAGGAGCTCAAGGTGACGCAGCGGGACACACGGACCGAGCTGGAGCGGACGGCGGGTGCGGCCGCCCGGGCCACCGAAGGGGTCGCCTTTCTGCGGCCGAACCTCGCCGGGCTGCTGCGCAGACTGGCCGGGGGAGGCTCCGGGCGCGGGGCCGTCTGGACGCCGGACGGCGAGACGTCCGGACGGGGGGACCGGGAGGCGGCCCGGAGGGTGCCCCACCCCGGCGGGGTCCGGGCCGTCAGGAACGCGGCCGACGGTACGTGGGAGGTGGAGATCCTGCTGACGGTGCGCCGGGGCGGCCGGGCGCTGGACGTCGCGCGGGAGGTCCGCCGCGCCGTGGAGGACGCGGCCGAGCCGATGCTGGACGAGGAGGGCGCGCCGCTCGGCGGGCGGGTGCGGACGACGGTGGTGGTGACCGGAATCGTGTGAACGGCGGCGCGGGGTGCGGCCGGGACGGGAGGGCGGCCAGGGCGGAGCCTGGCCCTGGCGGGAGAGCGGAGGGAGCGGGTACTGCGCCGCCCGGGTGAAGCCGGTGGGCGGGGCGTGACGATCCGTCAGGAGGATGGTCCGACTTCATATGAACGCCACCTTCGCGCCCCCGGCGCCTCCCACACCGGCCCCTCACACGCCCGTCCGCCACGCACCCGTCCCCCACACACCGGCCCCGCGCGGATCGGCCCCGCGCACAACGGCCCCGCCCGCCCCGGCCCGCGCCGTCGCTCGCACCCGCGCCCGCACCCGCCGCTCCTCGTCCCTCCCGCAGCTCCCGCCGCCCGCGACGCGGCTGCGGCTCCGCGAGGACTGGGGGCTCACCCGTCCTCAGGTGGCGGCGGCCTTCGGGGTCACCGCGGCGACGGTGCGCTGCTGGGAGTCGGGCCGGTCCGCCCCGCGCGGGGCGCGTCGCCGGGCCTACGCCGAGCTCCTGAACGGTCTCGCGCTGCTGGAGCTCCGGTCGGCCGCCGCGCACGGGCCCGCCGTCGAGCCCGTGTCCGCCGCCGCCCCTTCGTGGCATCCGGCCAGGGCCGTGCCCGTGGGCAGACCCGTTCGGCCCGTCCGGGCCGATCCCGTGTCGGAGCCCCGTCGGCGCCGGTGGCGCAGAGCGGCGACGGCCGCGGGCTGCTGGACCCTGGTCCTGCACCTGCTGCTGACCATGCCCGTCGTGGGCTGACCGCCGGTAGGCGACGGCGGGCCGGCCCCAGGCCGGCCCCAGGCCGGGTCAGGGCCGGGTCAGGGCTTCGGCGGCGCGGCGGCGCGTCCGTCCCGTGCCGCCCGGAGGTCCGCGAGGACCTCCCGGGCGGCGCGGGCCCCGGAGGCGAGGGCGCCCTGGAGCGAGCCCGTCGCCCGGTGGTCGCCGCAGACGTAACGCCCCGGCCCGAAGCGGCTGGTGCGGGACAGGGTCAGGGGTGGGGGCATGGCGGGCAGGGCGTCGCGCACCGTGACCCGGTGCACCGCCTCCCAGCCGGCCACGTCCGCTCCGTACGCCTCGCCGAGAGCCGCTTCGACCGCCGCCGTCGCGGCGGGCCCCGGGGAGCCGAGGACCGAGGTCGAGACGAGGGCGCGGCCGTCCTCGGCGTACCCGGGATGGAGCTCGGTGAGGACGCAGGAGTTCAGGAACCGGCGGCGCGCGTCCACGACGAGGGTCGGTTCGGCCAAGGGAGACCGCGCTGCCGCGTGGTAGAGGGTGGTCACCGTCCGGCCGGGCGGCACGCCGAGGCCGGGCAGCAGTCCGGCCGCCGCGCTCTGGCCGGTCGCGACGACGACGGTACGGGCGGACAGGCCGCCGCCCTCGGCGAGGGCCACTCCGTCCGGGGTCAGCTCGGCGACCCTGGCACCGGTGCGGAGCACGCCGTCGGGGAGCCGGGCGGCGAGCTGGGCGGGGACGGCGCCGATGCCGTCGGCGGGCAGACACGGCGTTCCCCGCAGCATCGTCCGCCAGACGAGGTGGAAGAAGCGCGCCGACGTCTCCAGGTCGTCTTCGAGGAAGACGCCCGAGAGGAAGGGCCGGAGGAAGGTCTCGACGATTCCGGCGGACAGGCCGGCCTCGGCGAGCGCGGTCGCGGTGGTCCCGTCAGGACGTCCTCGCAGCCACGACACGGGCGCCAGCATGTCGCGGGCGGACAGCAGGCCCAGGGCCACCGTGTCGCGGACCGAGGCGCCTTCGGCGGGCAGCGGCCCGCCGTGCCGGGGGCGTCGGGTCGGGTCGCCGAAGCGGCGGGGCCCGTCGGAGGTGTGTGCCAGCACGCCCGGGGTGAACGGACGCAGCCTGAGCGCCTTGAGATCCAGGCGCCGTTTGACCTGCGGATAGGCGGTGTTGAACACCTGGAATCCCCGGTCGAGGGTGAAGCCGCCGATCCGGTCGGTCCGCATCCGGCCGCCCACCGTGTCGTCCGCCTCCAGCAGACGCACGCTCAGCCCGGCGGCGAGGAGGTCCGCCGCGCACGCGAGACCGGCCGCCCCGGCCCCGACGACCACCACGTCCACACCAGCTCCGCCGGTCCCGCGCATCGCCGCCGCCTCTCCTCGGTGCCCTTCGCCCGCTGCCGGACGACGGTCACGTTACTGCCGGTGGCCGGACGGTCGCGGGAGGACGCGGCGGGGCGGCGCCTCGCCGGTGATCGGTCGCCGCCGGGGCACGTAGGCTGGCCGTGTGGCCGGTACCGATGACGAAACGACGTCGCCCCCGAGGCGTGTGACGGGTGATCTCCAGGGCTTCGCGGTGGCGCTGCGCCGGACGCACGGGGAGCTGAACCGGCTGGTCCACGGCTTCGCGCTGGCCCACGGGCTGCACCCGACCGACGTACAGGCCCTCGGGATCATCCTGGACAGTCCGCAGCCGATGACGCCGAGCCTGCTGCGCGAGAAGCTGGGGCTGACCTCGGGGGCGGTCACCGCCTGTCTCGACCGCCTGGAGAAGGCGGGCCATGTCCGGCGGTCGCGGGAGAGCGCGGACCGCAGGGTCGTGCACGTGCGCTACGAGGTGGGGGCGCGCGCCGTGGCCCGGCAGTACTTCCGGCCGCTGGCCGAGGCGACCTCGCGGGCCCGGGAGCGGTTCGACGACGCGGAACTGGCGACGGCGCTGGCGTTCCTGACCACGCTGAACGAGGAGCTCACGGCTCTCCGCACGCCCGAACGCTGACCGCGTGACGCGTCCGGCGGGACGGGCCCGGTCCATCCGCCCCTTGGTCTGGACCTGTTGGGGGCGGCGCGCCAAGCTGGGCGCATGGACTTGGAGTTGCGGCATCTGAAGACGGTCCGGGCCATCGCCGAGGCGGGCAGCCTCACCCGCGCGGCCACCGCCCTCGGGCTGGCGCAGCCCGCGCTCAGCGCCCAGCTCAAGCGGATCGAACGAACCCTGGGCGGCCCGCTGTTCGTGCGCGGCCGGGACGGGGTGCGGGCGACCGCGCTCGGCGACCTGGTCCTCGACCGGGCCCGGGTGGTGCTGCCCGCCGTCAGCGGGCTCCAGGAGGAGGCGGTCAGGTTCGCCCGCGACGGCGTCGCCCCCGGGCACCGGCTCGGCGGGACCCACGGGCCGCTCCTCGGCGGCCTCGTGGACCGGCTGGCCAGGGCCGATCCGGACGCCCGGGTCACCACGTACACCTCCTGGTCGGAACGGGAGGTGGCCCGGGGGGTGGTGGCCGGGCGGCTCGACTTCGCGCTGGTCGGCGTCTGCGGGGAGAGCCCGCCGCCCGAGGCCGGGCGGCTCGCCTGGACGGAGGTGGCCCGCGACCCGGTGTACGCGATGCTGGCGAGCGGGCATCCCCTGGCCGCCCGCGCCCAGGTGGCCCTGGCCGAACTCGCCGCCGAGGAGTGGACGGACGTGCCGGGAGACGGCTGCTTCGGCGACTGCTTCGCCGCCGCCTGCGTGCGGTCCGGCTTCACCCCGGCCCGGGTGTACGAGACGGACACCGCGTCCTGTGTGCACCTGGTCCAGGTGGGCCGGGCGGTGGGCCTGTGCCGGGCGACCTTCCCGGCCACCCCCGGCGTGGTGACCCGCCCGCTCACCGGGGCCCCGCTGCTCTGGCGCCACCTCCTCGGCTGGCACCCCGAGAGCGCGGCGGCCGGGCGGGCCGCCGCCGTCCTCGCGCACGCCCGTGACGCCCACGCGGAGGCCCTGGCGCGCAGCGCGGGGCGGACACCGGCGGACGCGTCTCCCTGACCGCCGCCGCGCCCCCAGAGCCTGTCGTCACGCTCCCGTCCGCCTCGCGACGACGGGACTTCGACGACAGGCCCCAGACCGCCGGGGCATAACGCGGAGGGAGGGGCCGGCCGGAGGCTCCCGCTCCCCCGGTGCCGTTCCTACGGTTCTCCGCAGACCCCCCACCGAGAACCGAGGAGACTCCTCATGCTCCGACGACACGCCCGCGCGGCCTGTACCGCGCTGGCCGCCGCCGGGATGGCGCTGGCCGGGCTTCAGGCCGGGTCGGCGACCGCCGCGCAGCCCTCCCCCGGGACCTCCCCCGGCGCGCGGAGCGCCGCCCGGGCCCTCGGCGCCGCCGACGCGCGGCCCGAACTGCTCGCCGCGATGGGCCGCGACCTGGGGCTGACCCGGGCCCAGGCCGAGCGCCGGCTCGTGAACGAGGCGGAGGCCGGGGCCACCGCCGCCCGGCTCCGCGACCGGCTCGGCGCCTCGTTCGCCGGCGCCTGGGTCGACGGAGCGGAGTCCGGCACCCTGACGGTGGCGACGACCCGCGCCGCCGATCTGGACGCGATACGGGCAGGCGGCGCGACGGCCCGGCTGGCCGGCCACGACCTGGCCGCGCTGGACCGGGCGAAGGCCGCCCTCGACCGCGCGGCCGACGCCTCGGCGCCGGTGCGGTACGTGGACGTGCGGGCCAACGTGCTCGTCGTCGAGGAGGTCAGGCCGGGCGCCGCGGCCCGCCTGGCGGCGGCCACCGGTGTCCCGGCCCGGCTGGTGCGGGCGGTGCGCGTCGCCGAGGCGCCGCGTCCGCTCTACGACCTCCGGGGCGGCGACGCGTACTACATGGGCGGCGGCGGGCGCTGCTCGGTGGGCTTCCCGGTGACCCGGGGCACCACGCAGGGCTTCGCGACGGCGGGCCACTGCGGGCGCGCGGGCCAGAGCACCAGCGGCTTCAACCAGGTCGCGCAGGGCAGCTTCCAGGCGTCGGTCTTCCCCGGCAACGACATGGCGTGGGTGGCGGCCAACTCCAGCTGGACGGCCACCCCGTACGTGAAGGGCGCGGGCGGGGCGAACACGCAGGTCGCCGGTTCGGTGCTGCAGCCGGTCGGCGCGTCGGTCTGCCGCTCCGGCTCCACCACGGGCTGGCACTGCGGCACGATCCAGCAGCACAACACGAGCGTCACCTACGCCGAGGGCACGGTCGGCGGCGTGACCCGCACGACGGTGTGCGCCGAGCCGGGCGACTCGGGCGGCTCGTACATCTCGGGGAGCCAGGCGCAGGGGGTGACCTCGGGCGGTTCGGGCAACTGCTCCAGCGGCGGCACCACGTACTTCCAGCCGCTGAACCCGATCCTGTCGGCCTACGGCCTGACGCTGCGGACCGGCGGCACGGACCCGGGCCCCGGCCCGGGCGAGCCGCAGCCGGGCGGTACCTGGAAGGCGGGCACGGTGTACGCCGCCGGCGCCACCGTGACGTACGGCGGCGCGACGTACCGCTGTCTCCAGGGCCACCAGGCCCAGACGGGCTGGGAGCCGCCGGCCGTGCCGTCGCTCTGGCAGCGCGTCTGACACCCGTCCCGCTCCACCGGGGCCGCACCCGCCGACCGGCGGGTGCGGCCCCTCACGCGTGTCCTCGCGCGCGTCCCCTCACGGCGTGACCCGGTCCGCCAGGGCCGTCCGCCAGGCGGGGGCCGGGGCGGCCGGGGCGGTTTCGGGGCGGCGGCCGCCCCGGGCGAAGAAGTCCGCCAGGGGGAGGAGGGCGGCGCCGACCGTGACCGCCTCCGGGCCCAGGGTGCCCAGGGTGACGCGGGTGCGGCCGGCCGGGTAGCGCAGGGCGTAGCGGGTGGCGTGCGCGGTGACGGTGTCCAGGAAGCGGGCGCCGAGCTGGAGGCCGGCCCAGCCGCCGACGAGGACGCGCTCGGGCTGGAAGAGGTTGATGAGGTCCGAGAAGCCCGCGCCGAGGTATTCGGCGGTCTCCTCCAGGACGGCCAGCGCCGTGGTGTCGGGGGCGGCCCCCGAGTCCTCGGGCGGGTAGGCGGCGGTGAGCATCGCGGTGAGCGCGGTCTCCTCGTCGGCGCCCTCGGGAGGCCGGCCGCCCGCCTCCGCCCAGCGTTCCAGGAGGGCTTCGGCTCCCGCGTACGCCTCCAGGCAGCCCTGGGAGCCGCAGCGGCAGCGGCGTCCCCGGACGCTGACGGTGAGGTGGCCCCATTCGAGGGCGCGGCCGGGGCCGAGCGGGTCGGTGACGACGCAGGCGCCGACGCCGGAGCCGAAGAGGACGACGACGGCGCTGCGGGCTCCGCGTCCGGCGCCGAACCACATCTCGGCCTGGCCGAGGGTCTTGGCGCCGTTGTCGATCCAGTACGGGACGGTGCCGGGCAGGTCGACGGCCTCGCGCAGCAGGCGCTCGAAGGGGACGGCGTCCCAGCCGACGGTCTGCCCGTGGACGACGGCGCCCTCCTCCGGGGTGTACGCGATGATGCCGGGGACGCCGACACCGACGCCGAGCAGCCGGTCGGCGGGCACGTCCGCCGTGCGCAGCACCTCGGCGATGCCGTCGCGGACATGACGGACCACCAGGTCCACCTCGTAGCGCGAGATGCGCGGTCCGGTGCTGGGCAGGGCCCGTTCGGCGCGGGCGAGTTCGTTGAGCGTGAGGTCGAAGAGCTCGACCCTGACCCGGGTCTCGCCGACGTCGACGCCGATCATGCAGCCGCTGCCGGGGCTGATCCGCAGCAGGGTCTGCGGGCGGCCGCCGGCCGAGTCGACGCTGCCGGCCTCCTCGACCAGTCCCTCCGCGACGAGTTCGGCCACCACGTTGCTGACCGATCCGGAGCTCAGCCCGATGGCGGGGCCGAGCATCAGACGGCTCATCGGTCCGTCGAAGTACAGCCTGCGCAGTACGGCGGTGCGGTTCTCGCGCCGCAGGTCACGCACCGTACGGCCATGTGTCGCGTGCACGTGGGTTCCCGTCTCTGAAGTCTTTCGCTGCAACATACCCGGATTCCGGGCCTTGACGCGCCCTTCCCGTGAGGCTTAACTCACATCCTAAATTAAGCCGATGACACGGGCTGGCGGTCGGGACCGCCCCCGTTCCCTCGGTCCTCCCGTCGTCCCTGAAAGGGCCCTGGAGCCATGCGCACACGCAGAGCCGCCGTCACCGCCGCCGTCACCTTCTCCCTCGTCCTCGCCGCCTCCGCCTGCGGCGGCGGCACCACCGGCGGCGCGGGCGGCTCCGGCTCCCCGAAGACGCTCACGTACTGGGCCACCAACCAGGGCCCCAGCCTGGAGGCCGACAAGAAGGTGCTCCAGCCCGAGCTCGACAAGTTCGAGAAGCGGACCGGCATCAAGGTCAAGCTGGAGGTCATCCCCTGGTCCGACCTGCTCAACCGGATCCTCACCGCCACCACCTCCGGTCAGGGCCCCGACGTCCTCAACATCGGCAACACCTGGAGCGCCTCGCTCCAGTCCACCGGCGCCCTGCTGCCCTGGGACGAGAAGAACTTCGGCGCGATCGGCGGCAAGGACCGCTTCGTCGGCTCCGCGCTCGGCTCCACCGGCGCCCCCGGCAAGGACCCCGCCGCCGTGCCGCTGTACTCCATGGCCTACGCGCTCTACTACAACAAGAAGATGTTCGCCGACGCGGGCATAGCGAAGCCGCCGGCCACCTGGGCCGAGGTCGAGGCCGCGGGCCGCAAGCTGAGCCGGGACGGCAGGTGGGGCATCGGCGTCGAGGGCGCCAACCTCTCCAACAACATCCACCAGGTCTTCGTCCTCGGCAAGCAGCACGGCGCCGACTTCTTCACCCCCGACGGCAGGCCCGACTTCACCTCCGACGGCGCCGTCGCCGCCGTCAAGCAGTACGTGGACCTGATGGCCGCCGCGAAGATCACGGCGCCCGGCAACGCCGAGTACGCGCAGAACCAGTCCCTCTCCGACTTCGCCAGGAACCGCACCGGCATGGTCCTGTGGCAGACGCCCTCCCAGACCTTCGCCGCCCAGGGCATGAAGCCCGAGGAGTGGGGCGTCGTCCCGGCCCCCGTCGCCTCCGGCACCCCCGGCCAGGGCGCGCAGACCAACTCGATGGTCGCCGGCATCAACATCTCCGTCTTCAAGAACACCCGCAACCTCGACGGGGCGCTGAAGTTCGTGAACTTCATGACCGGCGACGAGGAGCAGATCCTGCTCAACAAGGCGTACGGCTCCGTCCCGCCGGTCAAGACCGCGCAGGCCGACGCGGCCTTCGGCTCCGACTCGCTGGCCGTCATCCGCGACACCCTGGCCACCAGCGCCGCCGCGCTGCCGCAGGTGCCGGAGGAGTCCCAGTTCGAGACCGTCGTCGGCACCGCGGTGAAGGAGCTCTTCGCCGACGCCGCCGCCGGCCGGCCGGTCACCGCCGAGTCCGTGCGGGCCAAGCTGGACAAGGCCCAGCAGCAGATGCCGAAGAAGTAGGCAGCGCTCCCATGACCCAGACCGCCGTCGCCCCGCGCGGCGAGCCCGCCGTGCGCGGGGCCGCGCCCGGCGGGGCGCCCGCGCCGCGCCGTCCGGCGCGCCGCCGCGTCGCCCTCCCGTACCTGCTGCTGCTCCCCGCCCTCGTCCTCGAACTCCTCGTCCACCTGGTGCCGATGCTCATGGGCATCGGGATGAGCTTCAAGGAGCTCACCCAGTTCTTCATCCGGGACTGGTCGGCCGCGCCCTGGGCCGGCCTCGGCAACTACTCCGTCTCCCTCGACTTCGACGCCCCGGTCGGCCAGGCGCTGCTGCGCTCCTTCGCCACCACCTGCCTGTTCACGCTCGCCTCGGTGGCCCTGTGCTGGCTGCTGGGCACGGCCGCCGCCGTCTTCCTCCAGGAGGGCTTCCGGGGCCGGGCGGTCCTGCGGACGCTGTTCCTCGTCCCGTACGCCCTGCCGGTCTACGCGGCGGTCATCACCTGGGCGTTCATGTTCCAGCGGGACAACGGCCTGATCAACCACGTGCTGCACGACCAGCTCGGCCTCACCGACGGGCCCGCCTTCTGGCTCATCGGCGACAACAGCTTCTGGGCGCTGCTGACCGTCTCGGTCTGGAAGGGCTGGCCCTTCGCCTTCCTCACCGTGATGGCCGGGCTGCAGAACATCCCCCGGGACATGTACGAGGCCGCCGCCCTCGACGGCGCCGGCGTCTGGCGGCAGCTTCGGCACATCACCCTGCCGTCGCTGCGCCAGGTCAACCAGGTCCTCGTACTGGTGCTGTTCCTGTGGACCTTCAACGACTTCAACACGCCGTTCGTGCTCTTCGGCAAGGCGGCGCCCGAGGCGGCCGACCTGATCTCCCTGCACATCTACCAGTCGTCCTTCCAGACCTGGAACTTCGGCACCGGCTCGGCCATGTCCGTCCTGCTGCTGCTCTTCCTGCTCCTGGTGACGGGCGCGTACCTGCTGCTCACCTCCCGGGGAAGGACGGCCTCCGATGCCTGAGCTCCGCGCCGCCCGCTCCCCCATGGCGGCCCCCCGGTCCTTCCTGTGGACCCGGCGGATCTTCCTGACCTTGCTCACCGGCTTCGTGCTGCTGCCGGTGTACGTGATGGTCTCCAGCTCCCTGAAGCCGCTCGCGGACGTCTCGGGGACCTTCCAGTGGCTGCCCTCCCGGCTGACCTTCCGCCCCTACCTCGACATCTGGGAGACGGTCCCGCTCGCCGACTACTTCCTCAACTCGCTGGCCGTGGCGGGCGCGGCGACCGTCTGCTCGGTGGCCGTGGCGGTCTTCGCCGCGTACGCGATCAGCCGCTACGACTTCCGCGGCCGGCGGGTCTTCGCGGTCACGGTGCTGTCCACGCAGATGTTCCCCGGCATCCTCTTCCTGCTGCCGCTCTTCCTCATCTACGTCAACATCGGCAACGCCACGGGCATCGCGCTCTTCGGCTCCCGCGAGGGCCTGATCCTCACCTATCTGACCTTCTCGCTGCCCTTCTCGGTCTGGATGCTCACCGGCTACTTCGACTCGATCCCGCGCGAGCTCGACGAGGCGGCGAAGGTGGACGGCTGCGGACCGGTCGGCGCGCTCTTCCGCGTGATCGTCCCGGCCGCGCTGCCCGGGATCGTCGCGGTCGCCGTGTACGCCTTCATGACCGCCTGGGGCGAGGTCCTCTTCGCCTCGGTCATGACCAACGACACCACCCGCACGCTCGCCGTCGGCCTCCAGGGCTACGCCACCCAGAACGACGTCTACTGGAACCAGGTGATGGCCGCGTCCCTCGTGGTGAGCGTGCCCGTCGTGGCCGGGTTCCTGCTGCTCCAGCGCTACCTCGTCGCGGGGCTCACCGCGGGCGCGGTCAAGTGACCCGCACCGCCCCGCCCTTCGCCCCCGCCCCCGCTCCCGCTCCCGCCGCCGCAGCGCGGCCCCTCACGAAAAGGTGCTCCGTGTCCGACTCCGCCCGCTCCCACCCGCTCGACCTGGAGGCCTTCCCGGCCGGATTCGCCTGGGGCACCGCCACCTCCGCCTACCAGATCGAGGGCGCCGTCGCCGAGGACGGCCGCTCCCCGTCCATCTGGGACACCTTCAGCCACACCCCGGGCCGGATCGACAACGCCGACCACGGCGACACGGCCTGCGACCACTACCACCGCTGGCCCGAGGACATCGCGCTCATGCGCGAACTCGGCGCCGACTCCTACCGGATGTCGATCGCCTGGCCCCGGGTCGTGCCCGGCGGCGACGGGCCCGTCAACGCCGCCGGACTCGACTTCTACGACCGGCTCGTCGACGCCCTGCTCTCCGCCGGGATCACCCCCAACATCACGCTCTACCACTGGGACCTGCCGCAGGCGCTCCAGGACCGCGGCGGCTGGACCGAGCGCGCCACGGCCGAGCACTTCGCCGCGTACGCCTCCGTCGTCGCCGGCCGCCTCGGCGACCGGGTCACCCGCTGGGCCACCCTCAACGAACCGCTCTGCTCCGCCTGGATCGGCCACCTGGAGGGCCGGATGGCCCCGGGGCTCACCGACCTCGCGGCCGCCGTCCGCGCCTCGTACCACCTGCTGCTCGGACACGGGCTCGCGACCGCCGCCGTGCGCGCCTCGGCCCCGGGCGCCGAGATCGGCCTGGTCACCAACCACTCCCCCATCACCCCCGCCTCCGGCCGGCCCGAGGACCTGGCCGCGGCCCGGCGCGCCGACGGGCACACCAACCGCTGGTGGCTGGACCCGGTCTACGGGCGCGGCTTCCCCGCCGACATGCGCGAGCTGTACGGGGTGGAGCTCCCCGAGCGGCCCGGCGACGCCGCGCTGATCGCCGCCCCGCTGGACTGGCACGGCCTCAACTACTACTTCCCGGAGACCGTCGCCGACGACCCGGAGGGCCCCGTCCCGCACGCCCGCGCCGTGCGCCTCCCGGACGTGCCGCGCACCGGCATGGACTGGCAGATCGACGCCGGCGGCCTGGAGGCGCTGCTGCTGCGGCTCACCGAGGAGTACGGGGTGCGCAGGCTGTACGTCACGGAGAACGGCTGCGCCTTCCCCGACACGACCGGTCCCGGCGGCGCGGTCGACGACCCGGACCGGGTGCGCTACCTGGAACAGCACCTCGCGGCCTGCGCCCGCGCCGTGCGCAAGGGCGCGCCGCTGGCCGGCTACTACGCCTGGTCCCTGCTGGACAACTTCGAGTGGGCCTACGGCTACGACAAGCGCTTCGGCCTGGTGCACGTGGACTACGCGACCCAGCGCCGGACGGTGAAGGCGAGCGGCCGGCGGTACGCGGAGATCATCCGCGCCCACCGGGAACTCCACGGCTGACCCCGGCCGCCCGACCCGCCCCCCGAGGAACGTGCGCCACCCCCTGCCCCCACGTCTCCCCAGGAGTCCCCATGCCCTTCCTGACCTCCCCGCCACCCGCCCGGCGCCGCGCCTCCGGCATCCGGCGGGCCGCCGTCGGCGGCCTGGTCGCCGCGCTCGCGGGCGGTCTGCTCGCGGTCGCCCCGGCCGCGCCCGCCGCCGCCGCGCCCGCCCTGCTCTCGCAGGGCAGGCCGGCGACCGCCTCCTCCACCGAGGGCCCGTTCGGCGCGGGCGCCGCCGTCGACGGGAACCTCACCGGCACCCGCTGGGCGAGCGACTGGTCCGACGCCCAGTGGTTCCAGGTCGACCTCGGCCGCAGCGCCGCCCTGAGCGGTGCCGTGCTGACCTGGGAGGCCGCCTACGGCCGGAACTACCAGATCCAGGCGTCGGAGAACGGCACCGACTGGCGCACCGTCACCACCGTGACCGGCGGCGACGGCGGCACCGACGAGCTCGCCCTGTCCGGCACCGGCCGCTACGTCCGGATGAACGGCCTGGCCCGGGGCACCGCCTGGGGCTACTCCCTGTGGGAGTTCCAGGTGTACGGCACCGCCGACGGCGGCGGCACGCCGCTGCCCGGCGGCGGCGACCTCGGCCCCAACGTGCACATCGTCGACCCGGCCACCCCGGACATCCAGGGGCGGCTCGACGAGGTCTTCCGGCAGCAGGAGTCGGCGCAGTTCGGCAACGGCCGGCACGCGTTCCTGTTCAAGCCGGGCACGTACAACGGGCTCAACGCGCAGCTCGGCTTCTACACCCAGATCGCCGGCCTCGGGGTCCGCCCCGACGACACCACGATCAACGGGGACGTCACCGTGGACGCGGGCTGGTTCAACGGCAACGCCACCCAGAACTTCTGGCGGAGCGCCGAGGGCCTGGCGCTGAACCCGGTGAACGGCACCGACCGCTGGGCCGTCGCGCAGGCCTCCTCCTTCCGCCGGATGCACGTCAAGGGCGGGCTCAACCTCGCCCCCAACGGCTACGGCTGGGCCAGCGGCGGCTACATCGCCGACTCGAAGATCGACGGCCAGATCGGCAACTACTCGCAGCAGCAGTGGTACACCCGCGACAGCTCGATCGGCGGCTGGTCCAACTCGGTCTGGAACCAGGTCTTCTCCGGCACCGAGGGCGCGCCCGCGCAGTCCTTCCCCGAGCCCCGGTACACGACCCTCGCCACCACCCCGGTCTCGCGCGAGAAGCCGTATCTGATCTGGGAGGACAACCAGTTCAAGGTCTTCTCCCCGGCCAAGCGGACCGACGCCCGCGGCACCACCTGGGCGAACGGCGCCCCGCAGGGCGAGCGGATCCCGCTCAGCCGCTTCTACGTGGTGAAGCCCGGCACCACCGCGGCCACCATGAACCAGGCGCTCGACCAGGGCCTGCACCTGCTGTTCACGCCCGGCGTCTACCACGTCGACCGGACCGTCGAGGTGAACCGTCCGGGCACGATCGTGCTCGGCCTCGGGCTGGCCACGCTCATCCCGGACAACGGCGTCACCGCGCTGCGGGTCGCCGACGTCGACGGCGTCCGGCTGGCCGGCTTCCTCGTCGACGCCGGTCCGGTGAACTCGGCGACGCTGCTGGAGGTCGGCCCGCAGAACGCGTCCGCCGACCACGGCGCCGACCCGACCACCGTCCAGGACGTCTACATCCGCGTCGGCGGGGCGGGCGCGGGCCGGGCCACCGTCGGCATGGTCGTCAACAACGACGACACCATCGTGGACCACACCTGGGTCTGGCGCGCCGACCACGGCGAGGGCGTCGGCTGGGAGACCAACCGCGCCGACTACGGCGTCCGCGTCAGCGGCGACGACGTGCTGGCCACCGGACTGTTCGTCGAGCACTTCAACAAGTACGACGTCGAGTGGTTCGGCGACCGCGGGCGCACGATCTTCTTCCAGAACGAGAAGGCGTACGACGCGCCGAACCAGGCCGCGATCCAGAACGGCGCCACCCGGGGCTACGCCGCCTACCGCGTCGACGACTCGGTGACCACCCACGAGGGCTGGGGGCTCGGCAGCTACTGCTACTACAACGTCGATCCGACGATCCGGCAGGCGCACGGCTTCAAGGCGCCGGTGAAGCCGGGTGTCAGGTTCCACGGGCTGCTGACCGTCTCGCTCGGCGGCAACGGGCAGTTCGACCACGTCGTCAACGACACGGGCGCGCCCACCGAGGGCACCGCGACCGTGCCCTCGACCGTCGTCAGCTTCCCCTGACGGTCCCCCGACGCCTTCCGGGCGGCCGGCGGTCCGAGGCGGCCGCCCGGAAGGCTCCCCCCTTCTCCCCAGGAGCCCGCCGTGTACGACGACGCGTCCGCGATCGACCTGCTGCCCCCGGACTTCCGGCTCGGGGCCGCGACCTCCGCGTACCAGATCGAGGGCGCCGTCGCCGAGGACGGGCGGACCCCGTCCATCTGGGACACCTTCTGCCGGGTGCCCGGCGCCGTCGCGGGCGGCGACACCGGTGACGTGGCCTGCGACCACTACCACCGGATGCCCGAGGACGTGGCCCTGCTGGCCGCGCTGGGCCTCGACAGCTACCGCTTCTCCGTCTCCTGGCCCCGGGTCCAGCCCGGCGGCCGGGGCCCGGCGAACCCCGCCGGGCTCGCCTTCTACGACCGGCTCGTCGACGAGCTGCTGGCGCGCGGGATCACGCCCTGGCTGACCCTCTACCACTGGGACCTGCCCCAGGAGCTCCAGGACGCGGGCGGCTGGCCGGCCCGCGACACCGCCTTCCGGTTCGCCGACTACGCGGAGCTCGTGCACGGGCGGCTCGGCGACCGGGTCACCCACTGGACCACGCTCAACGAGCCGTTCTGCTCGGCGGTCCTGGGCCATGTCGAGGGGGTCCACGCGCCCGGCGGGCGGTCCCTCGCCGACGGCGTCCGGGCCGTCCACCACCTGCACCTCGCGCACGGGCTGGCGGTCCGCCGGCTGCGCGCCTCGGCCCGAAGGCCGCTGGACCTGTCCGTCACCCACCTGCTGGGCACCAGCGGCCCCGCCTCGGACACGCCCGCCGACCGGGAGGCGGCCCGCCGGGCGGACGCCTTCGGCTTCCGCTGCTACCTCGACCCGGTGCTGCGCGGCGGCTACCCGGCGGACCTGGTCGCGGACCTGGCCGCCCGGGGCGTCGGCATCCCGGTCCGCGACGGCGACCTGGAGACCATCGCGGCGCCCGTCGACACCCTCGGGGTGAACTACTACCGCTCGGCGCGCAGCTCCGGGGTGGACGCGCGCGGCTCCGCCACCGGCCCGGACGGGCTGCCGGTCACCCGTGGGGTGCCGCACGGCGGGCTGCCGGTGACCGGACTCGGCTGGGAGGTGATGCCGCACGACCTGACCGCGCTGCTGCTGCGGATCGCGCGCGACTACCCGGGCACCCGGATGGTCGTCACGGAGAACGGCGCCGCGTACGGGGACCGGCCGGACCCGGCGGGCTTCGTCGACGACCCGGAGCGCGCCGCCTACCTCGCCGCCCATCTGGCGGCCGTGGCGCGCGCCCGCGCCGCCGGGGCCGACGTGCGGGGCTACTTCGTCTGGTCGCTGCTGGACAACTTCGAGTGGGCCTACGGCTACGCGGGCCGCTTCGGCATCGTCCACGTCGACCGCGCCACGCTGCGGCGCACCCCGAAGGGCAGCGCCCTGTGGCTGCGCGACACGATCGCGCGGCTGCGCGGCTGACGGGGCCCGCGGGGCGCCGTCAGGCGCGGGCCCGGGCGGTGGCCAGGGCGTCCTTGACCTCGCGGACCACGCGGGCGGCGTCGTCCGGGTCGTTCACCACGTCGGTGCGGTTCATGTCGATGACGAGGACCTCGCTGGCCGCGTAGTGCAGGTTGACCCAGTCGTCGTAGCCGGACCACAGGGTGCGGTAGTACTCGACGAGGGCCTCGTCCTGCTCGAAGTCGCGGCCGCGCAGTCCGATGCGCCTGAGGACCGTCTCGAAGTCGGCCTTGAGGTAGACCATGAGGTCGGGCGCCTTGCGGTAGGGCAGGCCGTCGATCTCGCGCATCATCTCGTTCAGCAGGCCCTCGTAGACCCGCATCTCCAGGGAGCTGATGCGGCCCAGGTCGTGGTTGACCTTGGCGAAGTACCAGTCCTCGTAGATGGAGCGGTCGAGGACGTTGTCGCCCTGCCGGTAGGCCTCCTTGATCGAGGCGAAACGCGTCTGGAGGAAGTAGAGCTGGAGGAGGAAGGGGTAGCGCTTGGCCTGGATCTCCTCGGGGCTCGCCGTGTAGAAGAGCGGCAGGATCGGGTTGTCGTCCACGCTCTCGTAGAACACGTCGCTGCCCAGCTCCTTGGCGAGCAGCTCGGCGACGCTGGTCTTGCCGATCCCGATCATGCCTCCGACGCAGATCACCGACATACCTCACTTCTCCCTGGGGGCTTCCGTGCACGGGCGCGGACCGGGCTGCCGGCCCCGCGGGTGCGGAGGCGGCGGTCGGCCGGTTGTTCCCCAGGATCTTCATGATCGGTGTCACGTGGTCCCCGCCCGGGCCTCGGAAAGCATAGAGGACGCCGGGTGGGGGCCCGCCCGGCGGTCCCGGAGGCCGTCGGGCGGGCGGAAGGGGCGGGCCGGGAGGCGGCCGGCCGGGCGGTGGCGGTCAGCCTCGGGGGAAGGCGCGGGCCTTCGCGCGCCGGTCGGGGGCGAAGGCGTCGGTGGCCCCGGCGCCCACGCCGCCGGGGCCCGCGTTCCAGCCCTCGATCCGCGCCGCGACGGCCTTGAGGCGCCGGTCGCCGGGGCCGTGGGCGAGCTGGAAGTGCGACTCCTTGGGGGTGCGGAAGTCGCCGCCCCAGGCGACGGTGCCCTCCAGTTCCGCCAGGATGTCGCGGACGACGACCAGCTCGCGCGGGTAGAGGCCGTCCTTGACACCCGCCGGGTAGGCGGCGGGGCGGATCGCGAGGGCGGTGCCGGAGAGGTGGTTGGACTCGTAGCGCTGGGTGACGGTCCGGCTCCGGGTGTGTCCGCGCAGGTCGTCGGCGCGGAGCTCGGCTATCTCGTAGTGGAAGCGGCGGGCCACGTGGAGCAGGAGCACGGCGGCGGGGCCGGCGGCCAGCCGGACGCGCCGGCCGGAGCCCTCCACGGCGAACTCCTCGGCCTGCTCCAGGACCGGCCAGCCGTTGGCGGTCCGCTTCCCGGTCCAGGCGGCGGTCCGGGGGGCGGGCGCGGCGTGGGCCGTGCCGGTCAGGGCGGGGGCCAGGGCCGTGGCGGCGCCGAGCGCGGCGCCGGCGGCCAGGACGCGGCGGCGGTCAATGGGGTGCGTCATGCCTCTTCCTTCGAACGGTCAGCGCCCGGACCGCGCCGCAGAGCGCGACGAGGACGCAGACGGTGAGTACGGCGACCGCGGGGTTCACCCAGGCGGGTACGAGGTCGTAGGTCGCGTTGCATCGGTTGTGCAGCGGGAAGAGCCGCCACGGTTCGTCGGGGTGCCGCTCGCGGTAGGCGGGGTCGTACACGGTGTGGTGGGCGAAGCGGCACAGCTTCTCGGTGTCGAGCCCGCCGGCGAACAGGCCCCGGAGCCAGACCAGCGCGTCGGCGAGGAGCAGCGCCGACGCGAGCTTCAGCCACCAGCCGGGGCGGTCGCGCCGGTGTTCCCTCACCGTCCGGTGCCGGCGGCGCTCCGGGAGCGGGCGGCGCGCAGGTAGCTCGCGTGGTTGGCGCGGTAGGTGGCGAGGGAGCGGGTCTCCATGCCCATGCGGGCGAGCATGGCGTCGACGAAGCCGAGTTCGAAGGAGTCCAGTTTGTCGCCGCCGCCGGGCAGGTTCTGCAGCAGCGAGGGCAGCATGGCGCCGGCGAGCGAGATGAGCTGTTTGCGGGCCAGGCCGAGGGTGAGGTCGGTGGCGGTGAGCGCGTTGTGGGCGGAGAACTTGCAGTTCTCCGCGGTGCCCCAGCGGTTGGTGAAGAAGTCGTTGAAGCGGCGCAGTCCGCCGCCGCCGTTGTAGTGGTCCCGGACGGCCTGGAGGATGGTCTTGCCGCCTCGGACGGCGCGGGCCAGGAGATAGCCGTCGGCGTCCTCGATCATGTCGTTGAAGCCGAAGGAGGAGGCCACGTTGGGCACGGCCAGCTTGGCGGCGCAGAAGGCGCGGCCGGAGGCGTACTGCTCCTCGGAGTTGCGCCAGTCGGCGTAGAAGGTCATCCAGTCGCCGGCCCAGCCGGCGACGTCGCCGCCGTTGGCGGCCTTCTGGTTGGAGTCCTGGGCGGTGAGGAGGTGCCCGTTGGCGGTGGCCATGAGGTGTTCGGCGCCGAGGTTGTAGCCGGTGAAGGGGTCCTTGAACTCCTTCATGATGGTCATGCCCCGGTCGTTGGCGTAGGTGATGAAGTTCTCGTCGTAGCCGCCGATGAGGAACCACCAGCCGAGCTCGTTCATCCAGTCCTTGTTGCCGTACTCGGCGTGCCGGATGTACTCCATGACGAGCTGCGAGGCGCTGCGGTCGGAGGAGTTGTAGGAGACGGCGATGTTGTAGAGGCGCTCGATGTACGCGATGAAGGCGTCGGCGGGTCCGGTGGGGTCGTTGACGGAGCCGGTGGCGGGGTCGCTGCCGTTGCGCCAGACGTCGCGGTCCAGGTCGAAGGTGTCGGAGCCGTTGACGACCTGGAACTCCTTGATCTGGTTGAAGGACCAGTTGTTCGGCAGGGTGAAGCCGAGGTTGCCGGAGAAGCCCCAGGACATGCCGGACACGAAGGAGTAGCGGGCGAAGGTCTTGTTGGTGACGTTGATGCAGACGTTGCGGGAGCCGTAGACGCCGTGGACGTACTTCTTGCCCTGGCCGGCGAGTCCGGCGGCGACGCCCTGGAAGTAGGGCACGATCGCCGAGTCGATCTCGTCCTGGGTGGCGTCGTAGTCGACGGCGAAGTAGAGGACGGTGCCTCGGTTGAAGCCGTAGCCGCCGGCCAGCGAGTGGGCGTTGAGGGCGTGCTGGTAGCCCTTGGTGTACGTGAAGTCGGAGAGCTGGCGGGCGTTGTCCTGGTAGATCGGGAAGACCCGCAGCCCGGCGTCGAAGAGGGTGCGCAGCTCGCCCGGCTTGATCTCCTTGTCGAGGGTGGAGCCCGGCGGGTCGTAGAGGTAGCGGCCGACCACGCGGTAGCCGTTCGCGTAGAGCCACTGGGCGCGTGAGGCGGTGATCTCGAAGCGGGTGTCGGAACCGCCCGCGGCGCGGTCGGGGTCGCCCATGGAGACGAGCAGCTGGGCCCAGGTCGGGTAGTCGGCGCGGCCGTTCTCGGGCAGCTGGGAGAAGCGCTGGAAGGCCTTGACGTAGTCGGCGAGGGCGTTGTCGTAGCTCGCGCGCTGGTTGGTGCGGTAGTCGCCGATCGGCTCGTTGAACACGCAGGCGGCGGAGAAGAGTTCGACGAAGACGCCGGAGTCGCCGGGGCCGAGGTTCTTGCCGCGCAGGCCGGACTGGGTGGCGGGGCCGAAGTTGCCGTTCGGGGAGGCGATGCCCAGTTCGTACTGGACGGCGATCATCAGCGCCTTCTGGACGTCGCGCGAGTAGATGCCGTCGGCGGGGCCGATGCTGTAGGCGTCGCGCTGCCAGTAGCGTCCGTTGAGCCAGCGCTGGATGCCGCGGATCTTGTCGGTGCCGCCGGCGACGACGACGTACGCGTCCATGTTGAGGATGCACTTGAAGAGCTTGGCGTCGACGCTGCCGTCGCCCTCGGGGATGCCCATGTTGGAGCGCAGGTCCTTGACGGCCTGCCGGGTGACACCGGTGTACCAGCCGTAGCTGTCGGGTTCGACGGCCCAGTAGCCCTTGCAGAACAGGCCGTGTTCGAGGATGGCGACGATGTTGCGGTTCTTGTCCCAGCCGAAGCCGATCTGGCCGAGGGCGGCGACCTTGCTCATGGTGGTGGGGCCGAAGCTGGCGACGACGGGGCTGATGCCCAGTTCCGCCTGGAGGCCCATGATCAGGGCGTTCATGGTGGACCAGCCGGTGCGGCCGTCCTCGGGGCAGCGGACATAGCCCGCCACGGTCCCGTAGGTGGCGTTCACCCATTTCTGCGCTTCGAGCACCTTCTGGTCGGCCACGGCTGATCCCTGCCTCTCGGTACACGCTGTCCGGTCCGGCCGGCGCCGGGGGGCCGGGCGCGGGCCGGACCGAAGGTAGCCGCCGCGCGGCCGGGACCGGCGGGGGCCGGCGGCGCGCGAGGGGCGCGCGCCCGGCGGGGTTCCGGGCGTCCGCGCAGGTCACGGGCGGGGCCGGGCGGGGCGGACGGGGGCCGGGCGCGGGGGCGGGAGGAGAGCGGGCGGAGAGCGCGGGAAGAGCGCCCCGGCCGGGGGCGCGCCGGGCGCCGCCGGGGCGCGCCGCGGCGGTCCGGCGGCGGACCGGCGACGGACCGGCGACGGACCGGCGACGGACCGGCGACGGAGAACGGACGGCGGACGGCGGACGGGCCGGGCGTCAGGTCCCGGCGGGTCCGGTGGCGGCGAAGGGCCTCAGTGGTGCGGGGTCGAGGACCAGGGTGGCGTGCGCGCCCCGGGCGCCGGCGGCCCGGTCCAGGGCGTGCGCGGCGGCGGAGCGGGCGGCTCCGGCGGCCCCCGCCGCTCCGGCGGCCCCGGTCGCGGGGGTCAGCGGGGAGACCATGTCGTCGTGGTGGCTCGGCAGGAGCAGCGGGGGGTCGCCGAGCGCGGCGAGCAGCCGCTCCGGGTAGCGGTGGACGGCGCTGTGCGAGGTCATGCCGACGACGGCGATGTCGGGCCGCAGGCCGGTGAGTTCGCGTGCGGCGAGGTTGCTGGTCCCGGAGAGGTAGACGGAGGGGCCGTCGTCGAAGGTGACCTGGTAGGCGAGGGTGCGGCCCTCGACGAGGTCGCCGAGGGTGCGGGGGGCGCGGGGGCGTCCGACGTGGGTGCCGGGGGCGAAGTAGCCGTGGTCGGCGAACTGGCTGTGCAGGCTGCGGAAGACCTCCACGGTGAGGCCGGGGAAGCGCAGCTGCTCGCCGCCGCGGACCCGGATCACGTCGGCGAGCCGGTGTTCGGGGGTGCCCATGGCGGTGAGCAGGTGGTCGGAGGTCTCGTCGCAGAGGGTGCGGACGCGGTGGCCGGCCCAGTCGGGGTGGGCCAGCAGCTGGGGCACGTCGGCGAGGTGGTCGAAGTGCCCGTGGCTGACCAGGATCAGGGCGGGCGGCCCGGCGAGCGCGCGTTCGGCGACGGCGGCGACCGCCTTCGGGTCGAGCCGCAGCGGGAGGGCGGGGTCGAGGGCGCCGTCGGCGCCCGCGTAGGGCATCCGGCTCAGGTACGGGTCGAAGAGCAGCCGGGTGTCGCCGAAGCGGAGCTCCCAGCCGGCCACCCCGAGCCACTGGAGGGTCAGTCCCCCGGGGACCGGGCGCCGTTGTTCCGCGCCGGCGCGCTCCGGGCGCGCCCGGCCCATGAGCGCCGCCGAGCCGAGCGCCATGGTGCTCCTGAGGACCGTCCGTCGTCGCTGTCTCATGTGCCCCTCCGCCATCACCTTCGCGGTCAGGAAGCTACACAGCGGGCGAGCGGATGCCGCTCTTTCCGGTCATTTCGGATCGCCGGCGTGGCGGCCCCGGAGCGCTCCGATCCGAACGCGGGTTCGTGCGGCGGGGGTGCCGTCCTGGAGGGTACTCGCCGGTACGCTCTGCGGCGCGGGCCCGTGGTGAACGGCTCGAACGCCATGGCGGGTCGGCGATTGTCCGAGAACGCACTGGTGCCTCCGCTTTCCCGTCCGGATAGACGCACGCGCGGATCCCGGACCCAGCCGGCGCGCGCCCCTTCCCCGGCCCGGACTGACCTGTTGCGGAGGCATATGCGGAACTCTCCATACGGCGGGGGCGTACGGGAGTCGAGATGTACCACCCCCGGCGGAACCAGCCATTCGTTTTGGGCCCTCCGGAGTCCATTGACATGGCCCTTACACACTCCGTCTACTTCTCACGCACCAATCATTCCCAGTCGACGCGCGCAACCCTCGGGGGAGGACCGGAATGAACGCTGTTGACGGTGAGAGCGGTCCCGTATCGGTGCACATCGCGGTGCTGGGTCCGCTGGAAGTACGCGTCGGAGAGACGCGCGTGCCCGTCCCGGGGCGCCGCCAGCGCGGCATCCTCGCCGCCCTGGCCCTCCAGCCCGGCCGGGTCGTGCCCATCGACCAGCTGATCAGGGCCGTCTGGTACGACATGCCGCCGCGCACCGCCATGGGCCAGGTGCAGACGGGCATCTGGATGCTGCGCACCGCCCTGGTGAACGCCGGCAGCCCCTCGGAGGCGGTCCAGTCCTGCGCCACCGGCTACCGCCTCAACGGCGACTGCTGCGCGGTGGACGTGGCGGCCTACCGGGCCACCGTCGCGGCGGCCCGCGACATGCAGCGGCGCGGCCGGATCGACGAGGCCGCCCGCCTGGTGCGCTCGGCGCACGAGCTGTGGCGCGGGCCGGCCCTCGCCGACATCACGTACCAGGGTTTACGGGGCAGCGCCACGCGGCTGGAGGAGGAGTACACCGCCTCGGTGCACTACCGGGCCTCGCTCGAACTCCAGCTGGGCCGGCACGAGGAGGTCATCTCCGACCTGTTCGAGCTGGTCGACCGCTACCCCCTCCGGGAGAGCCTGCACGCCGACCTGATGCTCGCCCTGTACCGCTCGGGCCGCCAAGCCGACGCCCTGGAGGTCTTCCACGGTGTGCGGCGGACCCTCGCCGAGGAGCTCGGCATCGACCCGGGCCCCACCCTGCGCACCCTGGCCCAGGCGATCCTGCGCCAGGACAGCGCCCTCATCCACGCCTGAGCGACGGCCGCCCGGCCCCGCACCCGTCATCGACGACCCGGAGGACATCACCGTGAGCAACGCCGGCAAGGGGAGCCGGGGGCCGACGCTCCCCCGGGGCGCGGGGGTCGGCTGGTTCGGCACGGCCGCCCTGGTCAACGCCGTCGGCACCGGCTTCTTCTACCCGTACCAGCTGCTCTTCTTCGTGGCGGTCACGGAACTCTCCCTCACCACCGTGGGCGCCGGCCTCACCGTGGCCACCCTCATCGCGCTGCCCGCCGTGCTGCTGGTGGGGCGCTGGGTGGACGAGTGGGGCACCAAGACGGTGCTGATCGGCGCCGCGCTGCTGCGGGCGGCGGTCTTCGTCGCCTACCTCTTCGTCCACAACGTCGTGGCCTTCGTCGCCCTCGCGGTCGTCGCGGCCGTGGCGCAGCGGGCGGAGCAGGTCTCGGTGCCGGTGCTCGCCTCGGGGATCGCGCCCGAGGGCGAGGTGGGCCGCTGGCTCGCCCTGACCCGGGTGACGCTCAACGCGGGCATGGGTTTCGGCGGACTGCTCGCGGGCCTCGCGTTCGTGGCCGGGGACGGGCGCTCCGGCTTCGTCACCATGGGCCTGCTGAACGCCCTCAGCTTCGCCGTCGCGGCCCTGCTGTACCTGCCGCTGCCGAGCGTCCGGCCGTCACGCGCCAAGACGCCGCTCAGCGGCGGCCGGCCGTGGCGGCGCGGCATGTTCCGGTGGATGGCGCTGGCGAACTTCCTGCTCATCACCGTCATCGTCGCCACCGAGGCGGGGCTGCCGGTCTACCTCATCGAGGAGCTGGACACCCCGAGCTGGACGGTGGGCGTGCTCTTCGCCGTGAACACGGTGCTGATGGTCCTCCTCCAGCTCCCCGTCACCAGCCGGGTCGAGGGCCGCTCCCCGCTGCGGGTCGTCGCCGTGGGCAGTGTGCTGCACGCCGGGCTGCTCGCGGTGCTGGGCCTGGCCGGCGCGCTGCCGTTCGGGGCGCTGCTGCCCCTGCTGATCGCGGGCATGGCGGTCTACACGCTCGGGGAGATCCTGGCCACCCAGACGCTGGCGGTCCTCCTGGTCAAGCTCGCCCCCGAACGCGAACTCGGCTACTACCAGGCCTTCAACCAGGTGCTGGTCGGACTCGCGCTGGCGGTGGTGCCGCTGCTGGTGACCTTCTTCCTCACCCACGCGCCGGCCGGGCTGTGGTGGCTGCTCACCGGAGCGACCGTGGCGCTGGGCCTCGCCATGCTGGCGCTCCGGCGGGATCCGGCCGCGGAGGCGACGGCGCCGGTCCCCGCGACCGCGAGCGGCCCCGGGGACTGACGTCGGCCGTGCGCCTACCGGCGCGGCGTGAAGGTGATCACGTCACCCGCGCGTTCGCCGCCGGTGGGCAGCTGGCCGTGCGAGTTGGTGCGGATGTAGACCCGGTGCAGCCAGCGGTCGTGTCCGTCCCAGCGCGGCGTGAACGGCGTCCGCGCGTGCGTGGTGCGGAAGTTGTCGATGATCAGCAGGTCGCCGGGGGTCAGGAACACGCCCTCGGTGACGTCGTCCAGGGCCTGCGACAGCTTCGCCACGGCCTCCGCGTCGGCGCCGTCGTGGGGCTTGAGGAGCTCGCGGTCGTAGCCGAGCAGCGGGTCCTCCTGGGTCCCGTACAGCGGCTTGACCTTCGCGATCGCCCCCGGGTCCTCGACGCCGCCCCGGAAGGCCACGTCGACCTCGCAGGGCTGCTTGTTGTCGTAGAGGCGCTCGACGGTGCCGGGGTCCAGCAGCCCGAACGCCTTGCGGATCGAGCCCACCAGGGTCTCCGCCCGGCGCTCGTGGTCGGCCCGGGAGCAGGCCAGCATCACGTAGTTGGGCTGGAGCGTGTGGTACGCCATCTCGGTGTGGAACTCCAGCAGGGTCTCGCTGGTCTCCGAGGACAGGTGGTGCGCGCCCGGCGAGGGGTACACGTCGTGGTAGACGGTCCCCGACCGGAGCTCGGCGTAGCCGGTGTGCAGGCCGAGCCGGCGGCCGAAGACCGCCAGGTACGCCTCCATGTTGAGCCGGGGGCGCTCGACCGGGGCGGGGGTGCTCGTCGGCGTCGGCGGCAGCTCGTGGTCCTCCTCGACGCCGAGGCCTCGGATCAGGAGGTACCCGTCCCCGTTGCCCGCGTGGTTGAAGGCGTCGAGCGTGTCGCTGATCTCGTACGGCAGTTCCTGGGCGAGCCGGTGCGCCACGTCCAGGAAGTGGTACAGGTCCTGGCGCGGCACCGCGGGAAGCCGCGACGCGAGCGCCAGCAGCCGCTCCCGGTGCTCGGTGACATCCAGAATGGCCATTCCTACTCCTCCTTGTCCTTCTCGTGCTTCTCGTGCTTCTCGTGCTTCTGGTGCTGCTTCTTGGGGTGGTGCGCTCGGGCGTACTGGTAGAGCAGTTCGGCGGCGACCTCGGTGGCGAGCACGCTGGTGATCCCGGCGTGGTCGTACAGCGGGGACACCTCCATCACGTCGAAGCCGACGGGGTTGAGCTCGCCGACCGTGCGCAGCAGTGCCAGCACCTCGCGGCTGGTGGGCCCACCGGGGGCGGGGGTGCCGGTGCCGGGGGCGAAGGCCGGGTCGAAGACGTCGATGTCGACGGAGACGTACACCGGGCGGTCGCCGAGCCGTTCGCGGATGAGCGCGGCGGCGGCGCGGACGCCGAGGTCGGCGAACTCGTCGGCGGTGACGATCCGGACGCCGTGGCCGCGCGCGTAGTCCAGGCTGTCGGGCTTCGGGTTGTGGCCCCGGATCCCGAGCTGCACCATGGCGTCCGCGACGACCAGGCCCTCCTCGATGGCGTGCCGGAACGGCGTGCCGTGGTGGAACTCGCCGCCGATCATCGCCGGGTTGGTGTCCGAGTGGGCGTCCAGGTGCAGGACGGCCACCGGGCCGTGCCGGTGGTGGACGGCGCGGAGCGCGGACAGGGTGAGCGAGTGGTCGCCGCCGAGCATGAGGAAGGCGGAGTTGTCGGCGAGCAGCGCCGTGAGGTGTTCCTGGGCGGTGGCGATGGCGATGTGCTGGTTGAACGGGGTGAGGTTGATGTCGCCGGCGTCGACGACCTCGATCAGGTCGAAGACGCCGGGCCCCCGGTCGATGCCGACGCCGTGGATGAGGCCGGACTCGCAGCGGATCTGCTGGGGTCCGAAGCGGGCGCCGGGCCGGTAGCTGGTGCCCCCGTCGTACGGTGCCCCGATGACCACGACGTCCTTGTCGCGGGGCGCGGGGTCGTGCGGCAGGCGCATGAAGGTGGGGATCTGGGCGTAGCGCGGCGAGACGCTGGAGTTGAGCTGTCCGCTCACGGGGCCGTCCTCCGGGTGTGGATGCGGATGAGCGCGGCCGCCGCGCGGGCCAGCCGGAGCGCGGCGTCGGCGTCGGTGGCCCGCGCGTAGACGAAGCCGACGGAGGCCGAGTTGTCGAGGCGGTCGGCGACCAGGTCGCCGGGCGCGTGGTGGAAGCGGACGGTGACGCCGAGCCGTTCGGCGTCCTCGACCCCGTCGGCGCCGGTGAACTCGCCGGTCTCGTCGGGGAAGAGGACGGTGACGGCGGCGCCGCCGGCGGCGCCCCGGCCGGGCGCGCCCTCGGGGGTGTGCGGGGCGCCGAGGGCGAGCAGTTTGGCGTCCAGGTGCGGGTTGGTGCCGCAGACGTCGGTGACCATCGTGGAGATCATGTGGGCGGGCAGCCGGGGGTTGACCTCGACGATGCGGGGTCCGCCGGAGGTGAGCATGACCTCGGTGTGGGCGGGGCCCTGCCGGTAGCCGATGGCGCGCAGGGTGCGGTCGACGGCGGCGCGGACCGCGTCCCAGACGCCGGGTTCCAGGGCGACCGGGAAGGAGTGGGCCTCCTCCAGCATGGTCTGCTTGTGGAGGTCCTTGGAGGTGGCGCCGAAGAAGTGGGTGGCCCCGTCCACGGTCATGGACTCGACGCTGATCTCGGTGCCGGACACGTACTCCTCGACGAGGACGTGGCCGGGGCGGGGCTGGCCGCGCAGGGAGTGCCGGATGGCGGAGAGCTCCGTCCAGGCGGTGTGGGCCTCCTCGCGGGTGGCGCACTTGCGGACGCCGTAGGAGATGGCCTCCGAGGGCGGTTTGGCGATGAGCGGCAGGCCGACGTGGTCGATCGCCTCGTCCATTCCGGCGGCGTCGGTGACCAGCCGCCAGCGCACGTTGGCGGGGTCGTCGCCGAGCGCGGCCCGCAGCAGGTGCTTGTGGTTGGCGGCTTGGACGGCCGCCCGTCCCTGGGAGGGCAGGCCGAGGGCCTCGGCCGCCCGGGCGGTGGCCTCCGTGTGGTAGTCGGAGAACGACAGCACCCCGTCGACCAGCGGTTTGCCGTCGGCGTCGGTGAGGGCGTCGACGACGGCGCGCCAGTCGTGGGTGTCGACGTGCAGGACGCGGTCCACCCGGCCGAGCGGGTGGTCCTCGATGGGCCCGCCGCCGGTGTACCACTCCTCGCCCTGGACCAGGAGCCAGATCTCGGCGCCGTGGTCGCGGGCGCGGTGGATGCCGTCGTAGAAGGCGTCGTGCAGCATCGACTCGACGACGGCGAGCCGCCGGCCGCGGAATCCCTCGTAGCCGCTCATCCCCTGCCCTCCGCCACGATCTTTCCGGTGAGCTCCTCGACGTCGACCGTGTCGGGGTGTTCGCCGCCGACGACGACGCGGTCGTAGAGCTCGCGGACGACCCGTCCCTTGACGGCGGCGACCTCGTCCTCGGCGGCGCCCGCCCGCAGGACCAGGGCGGAGAAGGAGGCGGTGGTGCCGGAGCCCTCGTGGACGCCGAGCTTGGGCCGGTTGACGGTCTCGGCGGGCAGCAGGTCGCCCATGGCGGCGCGCAGCACCCATTTGTCGCGTCCGTAGCGGCGCTTGAGGCCCGCCTCCAGGGAGGTGAGGGTCTCCAGCACCTCCCGGTCCCAGTAGGGGTGGGTGGACCAGTGGCCGGAGACGGTGGACAGGACGGGGCTCATCTCGTTCAGCCCGTCGAAGGTGTCCATGTCGTGGGCGACGGCGGTGTCGAGGTTGGGCAGCCGGTCCTCGCGGTGCATCCCGCCGAGCGGGATGTCGGCTCCGTAGCCGGTGAGGACCCGGCGGGCCGGGCCGTCCATCCGCCGGTAGAGCGCGGTGAGCGGCAGCAGGTACTCGATGACCTCGGGGTCCAGGGACTCCGCGGCGTGCACGGTGTGCGGGAGGAGGGTGAGCAGGTCCGCGGAGGGGACGGTGATCTCCCGGTGGGTGGAGCGCAGGTGCCGGGCGACGACGCGGGCCTGGGGGAACTCGTCGGAGGTGTCGGTGCCCATGGACAGGGTGTCGATCCCGGCGGTGGCGACGCCGTCGGAGAGCGCGGCGACGGCGGAGGAGTCGATGCCGCCGGAGAGCACGACGAGCGGGCGGTGGGTGCCGGGGAGGCGGCGGACGACGGCCGCCTCCAGGGCCGCCCGGACCCGGTCGACGGCCTCGTCCTCGTCCATGAGGCGCCGGTGCACGGGCGGCACCCAGGTGCGGTGCGCGGTGACCGTGCCGGCGGCGACGTCGATGTCGAGGACGGCGCCGGCGGGCACCTGGTGGACGCCGGGCAGGCCCCGGACGCGGCGGGCGCCGGGGATGGGGGCGCCCCTGACCGTGCCGAGGGCGCCGCCGGTGCCGCCGTCGCCCGCGCCGGTGAGCGCCTTGACCTCGGTGGCGGCGAGGGTGTGGCCCGGCTCGGCCCGGACGTAGAGCGGGACGGAGCCGGCGTGGTCGGTGGCGGCCAGCAGGCGCCCGCCGGTGGCGAGCAGCGCCGCGTACCGGCCGTTGACCACGCGGAAGGCGTGCGCCCCGTACTTCGCGAACAGGCCGGCGAGGAGTTCGGCGTCGGTGGCGTCCGTGGGGGTGCCGAGGGTGTCGTGGATCTCGTCGCGGTTGTAGATCTCCCCGGCGAGGAGCACCAGGGTGTCCTCCTCGGCGGTGTGCGCCCCCGCGCAGTCGGCGCCGGGGTGGACCAGGACGGCGTCCACGGTCTGGCCGGGCAGGCGCTCGGTCAGCCGCGTGTGCCGGCCGCGGGTGGCGAACTGGGCCTCGGGGACCCGGCCCCCGCCCAGATGGGCGGAGGCCAGGAGGCCGTAGGCGGCGGGAAGCTCGGGCTGCGTCATGTCAGATCTTCAGCGCCCCGAAGCCGCCCGAGGTGAACTCGTAGTTCACGGGGACCTCGATGAGGTAGGGGCGGCCGAGCTCGACGCCCTTGCGCAGCGCGGCGAGGAGCTCCTCGCGGGTGGTGGCCTTGGTGCCGTCGACGCCGTTGGCCTGGGCGAGCTGGACGAAGTCGACGCCGGTGAACTTGATCGCCGGGTCGTGGCTGCGCTTGTGGCCGATGTTCTGGTAGAGCTCGATGAGGCCGTTGGTGTCGTTGTTGACGACGACGGTGATGATGGGCAGGTTGAGGCGGGCGATGGTCTCCAGGTCGGCGCTGTTGGAGTGGAAGCCGCCGTCGCCCGCGATGAGGAAGGTGGGCTGGCCGGGGCGGGCGAGCTGGGCGCCGATGGCGGCGGGGACGCCGTAGCCGAAGCTGGAGCAGCCGGCCGAGGTGAGGAAGCCGTACGGCTGGTCGGCGCGGGCGAACAGCACGCCGTAGTGCCGGAAGAAGCCGATGTCGGAGACGATGGTGCCCTCGCCCGCCTGGGCGGTCTCCTCCATGACGGTGTTCATGGAGTCGATGACCTGGTGGACGCGCATCCCGTCCTCGTAGCCCTCGGGGTCGGCGAGCAGCTCGCCGATCCGCTCGCGCAGGGCGTCGACGCGGTGTCTGTCCTTGGCGGGGGTGTCGGCGGTCCCGGCGTCGAGGTACTCGACGAAGGCGCGGACGTCGGCGACGACGTCGACGGTGGGGCGGTAGATCCTCGGGACGGGGTTGGCGGTCGGGGACACCCGGACGGTCCGCTTGGCGTCGCCGCGCTCCCACATGGAGGGCCGCAGGTCCTCGGCGTAGTCGTAGCCGAGGGTGAGGATGACGTCCGCCGGGCCGAAGAGGTTCTCCAGGGCGGGGAAGCCGAGGATGCCGTCCATGTAGCCGGTGACGGCGCCGTAGTTGAGCTCGTGGTCCTGCGGGAGCACGCCCTTGGCGATGTACGTGGTGATGACGGGGATGTTGAGCCGCTCGGCGAGTGCGCGGATGGCGGGGACGGCTCCGGCGCGGATGGCGGCGGCGCCGACGACGAACACCGGGTTGCCGGCCTCGCGGACGAGGGCGACGGCGCGCTCGGCCTCGTCCTCCCAGCCGGGCTGGACGGCGTTGATCGGGCGGGCCGGGGTGCGGGCCGCGCCGTGGTCGGCGTCGAGGTCGATGCCCTCGGAGGAGCCGAGCAGGTCGACCGGGAGGCTGATGAAGGAGGGGCCGACGGGCTCGGTCATGGCGGCGGTGACGGCCGAGTCGACGAGGTCGGTGATCTCGTGCGGGCGCTCCAGCTCGACGGCGTACTTGGAGATCGGCTCGGCGATCTTGACCAGGTCGAGGCACTGGTGGGTGTCGTTCGGGAAGATGTCGTGCGACTCGGACTGGGCCGCCATCGCGATGACCGGGGAGCGGTCGAGGGCGCTGGTCGCCATGCCGGTGGCGAGGTTGGTCATGCCGGGGCCGAGGGTGGCCCAGCAGGCCTGCGGGCGGCCGGTGATGCGGGCGAGGACGTCGGCGGCGACGCCGGCGGTGAACTCGTGGCGGGTGAGGATGAACTCGATGCCGTCCTGCTCGTCGAAGAGGATCGACGCGGCCTCGCGTCCGACGACGCCGAAGACCTTCTCGATTCCGTGCTCTCGCAGACGCTTCAGCAGCGCGTGCGCGGTGGTCGGCTGCTCGCTGGGGCCGGTGGATACGCGCGACATGGATCGGTCTCCTGATTCGCGGGGCGACGGGGAAGCAGGACACACCCTGCGCCGGTCCGCTCTCCCCGCTCTCTCAGGCCGCTATCCGGTCGCGGCGGGCGCCGCCGGGGAGCGCGCCGAGAGCGGGTGAAGACCGCGCGGGCCGAGGATCCTCCCCGTGACCAGTGGAGTGGTGATCAGGCAATGGCAGTCGCCCGAGGACGCGCGCGAGGCCGGCTGGGACGGGCTCGTCGGGGCGGAGGACTTCTTCCTCAGCCCGGACTGGATGCGGGTCCTGCAGGACTCCGCCGGGGCGTGGATGGGCTATCTGACCGCGCACGACGGGGACCGGCTGCTCGCCGCGCTGCCGATGGTGCGGGCGACCCACGAGTCCCCCTGGTCGCTGGGGCGCACGGACCTGCTGATCCGGCACTGCGCCGAGGAGAACATGGCGGGCGCCGCCGGGATCCTGGCCGGTTTCGGTGAGGTGGACCGGCTGATGCCGTCGATGATGTCGGGCGGCCGGCACCTGGGCCGGACCCGGCTGCTGCTGGCACCGGACGCCGGGGCGGACACCGCGCACGAGATCGTGGAGCGGGCCGAGCGCACCGCCGCGCTGGACGGCTGCCGCTCGATCTGCCTGCCGTACGTGGACGCGTCCGACGTGCTCCAGCGCGAGGTGCTGGCGGAACGCGGTTACGTGTCGCACGAGTCGGGGCGGTTCGCGAGTCTGGCGCTGCCCGGCGAGGGGTTCATGGACTACGCGATGGCGCTGCCGGGCCGCCGCTCGCGCCGGGTCCGCTCCGAGCGGCGGCACATCGAGGCCTCGGGCGTGCGGATCACGCTGGACCCGCTGGACCCGGCGGACGTCCCTCGGCTGGCGGCGCTGGAGACGCAGCTGTTCGGCAAGTACGGCATGACCGGCTGGGACCCCCGCCGCTCGGAGGCCGTGCTGCGGGCGGCGGCGGAGCGGCTCGGCGAGCGGGCGCTGGTGTCGCGCGCCGAGCTCGACGGGAGCGTCGTGGGCTTCGGGCTGGTCCTGGCGCACGGCGACGCCTGGTTCGCGCACCGGGCGGGCTTCGACTACGCGGCGGTCGGGAAACTGCCGCTGTACTACGAGCTCCTGTACTACACGCTCGCCGACCACGCCCCTCGGCACGGGGTGCGGACGGTCCACTACGGCATCGGCTCGACGGAGGCGAAGGTGTCCCGGGGTTGCGGCCTGTCGGCCCAGTACCTGTACGTGAAGGAGCTCGGCTGATGGCGGGCTGGAACGCGGCCGTCGGCGCCGTCGCGAACCCCGGCGGGAAGCCCGGCGGGCGGCTGGCCATGGTGGCCTCGGCCGACGTGGACTCGCTGGACCCGGCGCGGACGTACTACGTGTGGTCGTGGCTGCTGCAGCGGACCATGCACCGCACCCTGATGGCCTTCGGCACCGACCCGGCGGCGCCGACGGTGGTGCCGGACCTGGCGGTGGGGCCGGGCGAGGTGTCGGACACCGGGCTGACCTGGACCTACCGGCTGCGGGACGGGGTGCGCTTCGAGACCGGCGAGGAGGTGTCCGCCCGGGACGTGGCCTACGCCGTGGAGCGGGTCTTCGCGCAGGACGTGCTGCCGGGCGGGCCCACCTACCTCCTGGACCTCCTCGACCACGGGGGCTACCGGGGCCCGTACGGCGGGGAGCGCTGCCGGGCCGTGGAGTGCCCGGACGAGCGGACCCTGCGCTTCCGGCTGCGCCGGCCGTTCGCGGACTTCGACTTCCTGATGGCGCAGCCCAACACGGCGCCCGTACCGGCCCGGCACGACACGGGGGCGGCGTACGGGGCGGCGCCGGTGTGCTCGGGGCCGTACCGGATCGAGCGCTACCGGCCCGGGAGCGAGCTGCTGCTGGTGCGCAACCCGCGCTGGGACCGGGACACCGACCCGGTGCGGCCGGCGCTGCCGGACGAGCTGGCGGTGACCTTCGGCGTCGAGGTGGACGAGCTGGACGCGCGGCTGCTCGCCGGGGAGTTCCACGTGGACGTCGAGGGGCGCGGGATCCAGCACGCGGCGCGGGACGTGATCCTCGGCGACCCGGAGCTGCGGTCCCGCGCCGACAACCCGGCCACCGGCTTCCTGCAGTACATCACCGTGCAGACGGCCGTCCCGCCCTTCGACGACGTGCACGCCCGGCGGGCCGTGTTCTACGCGGCCGACAAGGCGGCGCTGCTGGAGGCACGTGGCGGGGACGGGGTGGGCGGCTCACTCGCGACCAGCCTGATCCCGCCCACGTTGCCCGCGCACACCGGCGGCGACCGCTACCCTTCGGGCGCCGGTCTGACCGGCGACCTGGCCGCCGCGCGCGCCGAACTGGCCCTGGCGGGGCTGCCGGACGGCTTCGGGACGGTGATCGGCACCCAGCCGGGGAAGTTCGAGCTGGTGGCCAGGACGCTGGCCCGCTCGCTGGCCCGGGTGGGCATCCGGGCGCGCGTGGAGGTGCTGGACACCGCCTCGTACTACCGCTCCGGGCTCGGGCACCCCGGCACGGTCCGCGCCCTGGGCCTGGGGCTCGGGGTGACCGACTGGGGCGCCGACTACCCGACCGAGTACGGCTTCCTCGCCCCGCTGGTGGACGGGCGGCAGATCAAGCGGGGCGGCGGCAACTTCAACTTCGCCGAGCTCGACGACCCGCTCGTGCGGCGGCTGATCGACGAGGCGCAGGCGGGGGCCGATCCGGCGGAGCGGCGGCGGCTGTGGCGGCGCGTGGAGGAGACGGTGATGGAGCGCGCCGTGATCCTGCCGATGGCGCACGACCGCACGCTGCACTACCGGCACCCCGACGTCACCGACGCCTTCGTACACCCCGCCTTCGGGCTGTACGACATCCAGGCCATGGGGCTGGCCCGGTGAGCCCGCTCCCCCGCCGCCCCCGCGTCACTCCCCCGTCCCCCGCACCCTCCCAGAGCACCGGAGAACCCGTGGCATTCAATGCGGCAGCACACGGCGTCGTGAACCCGTCGGACCAGCGGGGCGGGACGCTCCGGTTCGTCCGCACGGACGACTTCGACTCGCTCGACCCGGCCGACACGTACTACGCGTACACGTGGAACTTCATCCGGCTCATCGGCCGCCCGCTGATCGGCTACACCACCGCCGCGGACGGCACCCCCCGGCTGGTGCCGGACCTGGCCGAGGCGCCGGGCCGGGCGTCCGACGGCGACCGCACCTGGACCTACCGGCTGCGCGAGGGCGTCCGCTTCGAGGACGGCACCCCGGTGACCTCGGCGGACGTCCGGTACGCGGTGCTGCGGGCCGCGTTCCCCGAGGAGGTGTACGAGGGGCCGGCGACGCGCGGCGGGCCCGCGTACTTCCGGCAGTACCTGACCGGGCCCGAGGGGATCGAGACCCCGGACGAGCGGACGCTGGTCTTCCGGCTGCGCGAGCCCTTCGCCGCCTTCGACTACTTCGCCGCGCTGCCCACGACGATCCCGGTGCCCCGCGAGCACGACACCTACCCGCGCTACCGGCTGCGGCCGGTCTCCTCGGGTCCGTACCGCGTCGAGGCGTACGAGCCGGGGGCGGAGCTGGTCCTCGGCCGCAACCCGCACTGGGAGGCGGCGGGCGATCCGGTGCGCACCGCGCTGCCGGACCGCGTCACGGTGCGGCTCGGGGTGAGCGGGGCGGAGGTGGACCGGATCCTGCTGGCCGGGGAGGCGGACATCGACCTCGCCGGGGTCGGGGTGCAGCCCGCGACTCAGGACCGGCTGCTGGCCGAGCCGGAGCTGCGGGAGCGGGTGGACAACCCGCGCACCGGCTTCGTCTGGCTGTACTGCATCAACCAGAACATCGGCCCGCTGGCGGACGTGCACGCCCGGCGCGCGGTGCAGTACGCGACGGACAAGGCGGCGATGCTCCTCGCCTACGGCGGGGACCCGGCCGGGGAGATCGCCACCACGCTGCTGCCCGCCTCGGTGCTCGGCCACGCCCCCTTCGACCGCTATCCGGTGGGCCCGGACGGCAGCGGCGACGTCGAGGCGGCGCGCCGGGAGCTGGCCCTGGCGGGGCTGCCGGACGGCTTCGAGACGCGGATCGGCGCCCGCGAGGACCGGACGAAGGAGTGGAACGCGGCGCTCGCCCTGGCGAAGGGGCTGGCCCGGGTCGGCATCCGCGCCGAGGTGGTGCCGTACACCTCGGGCGACTACTTCACGAAGGCGGTGGGGGTGCCGGAATATGTGCGGGAGCACGGCATCGGCATCGCGATGTTCGGCTGGGCGGCCGACTTCCCGGACGGCTACGGCTTCCTCCAGCAGATCGCCGACTCGCGCGCGATCAAGGAGACGGGCAACCAGAACCTCGGGGAGCTGGCCTCGCCTCGGATCGACGCGCTGCTGGACACCGGGGCGGCGACGAGCGACGAGCGGGTGCGCGCCGGGATCTGGGCGGCGGTGGACCGGGCGGCCCTGGACGAGGCGGTGATGTGCCCGTACATGTACGTGAAGTCGGTGCTGTACCGGGGGCCGAGGGCGGCGAACGTGGCGATGTCCCCGGCGTACGGGATGTACGACTACGCGGTGATGTCGGTGGCCGACGGGGGCGGCGAGGGCGCCGCGCGCACGAACGGCTGACGCGATGCGGCGTTCGCGGGCGTGAGGGCCGCGGCGTCTGGTACCAAGGACGTGGGCCGGCGGGTCGAGGACCCCCCGGCCCCTTACTCGACCCGACATGAATACTTATTCCGTAAGGAGAAATTCCATGCATAATGAGGCCATGCACTCCGACACCGCCGTCCCGCGGGGATTCCTCGTCCACACCGCGCCCGTCGGCATCGAGGACGACGGGCGCGACGACCTCTGCCTCATCGTCTCCGAGGTCCCGGCGCGGACCGCCGCCGTCTTCACCCGCTCGCGGTTCGCCGGACCGTCCGTGACGCTCTCGCGCGCGGCGGCGGCCGACGGCGCCGCGCGCGGCGTGGTCGTCATCGCGCGCAACGCCAACGTGGCCACCGGCGCGCGGGGCGCGGCCAACGCGGTCACGGTGCGGGACGCCGCCGCCCGGGCGGCCGGGATCGACCCGGAGGAGCTGCTGATCGCCTCCACCGGGGTCATCGGGCGCCAGTACCCGCTGGAGCGGATCACCGGCCACCTGGAGGGGCTGGCCTGGCCGCCGGCGGACGGGGCCCGGGACATGGGGACGGCCGCGCGCGCCATCATGACCACCGACACCCGGGCGAAGTGCCTGAGCGTGCGGATCGGCGACGCGACGCTGACCGGCATCGCCAAGGGCGTCGGGATGCTGGAGCCGGACATGGCGACGCTGCTGACCTTCTTCGTCACCGACGCCGAGCTCGACGGGGAGACGCTGACGGCGGTCTTCAAGCGGACGATGGACGTCACCTTCAACGCGGTGTCGATCGACACCGACACCTCCACCTCCGACTCGGCGGCGCTGTTCGCCAACGGGCTGGCCGGTCCGGTCGACCCCGCGGCCTTCGAGGAGGCGCTGCACACGGTGGCGCTGGGCCTGGTGAAGATGATCGCCTCGGACGGCGAGGGGGCGTCCACCCTGATCCAGGTCGAGGTGACCGGCGCCCGGGACACCGCGCAGGCCAAGCGGGTGGGCAAGGCCGTGGTCAACTCGCCGCTGGTCAAGACGGCGGTGCACGGGGCCGACCCGAACTGGGGCCGGGTCGTGATGGCGGTCGGCAAGTGCCAGGACGACGTGGACATCGTGCCGGAGAACGTCGCGGTGCGCTTCGGCGACATCGGCGTCTACCCGCCGGGTGCGGACGAGGACGAGCGCCGGGAGACCGTGGCCGCGTATCTGAAGGCGCACGAGGAGGTGGTGATCGGCGTGGACCTCGGCATCGGGGAGGGCCGGTTCACCGTGTACGGCTGCGATCTGACCGAGGGGTACGTGCGCCTCAACTCGCAGTACACCACCTGATCCCGGCGGCTGACGCGGAGGCGCCGGGGCCCCTGGGGGCCCCGGCGCTCCGGGTCGGCCGGACGGCGGTGGATCAGCCGGTGCGGGCGGTGAGGGTGACGCCGCCGAAGTCCTGGGCGGCGGCGAGGCTGAAGTAGACCCAGCCGGACGGCGGGTTGTCGATCGTCAGCGTCTCGGCGTTCCCGGCGTTGACGGACTTCGCCTGGTAGGAGCCGGTGGTGGCCCAGCTGCCGCCGCCGTAGTACAGGTCGGCGTTGCCGGTGCCGCCGGCGCTGGTGAGGGTCAGCTTCTTCACGCCGGCCGGCAGGTACACGAAGTGGTAGCTGTAGTTGCCGGCCGTGGCGGCCAGCCCCTCGCGGCGGCAGTTCTGGTCGAACTGGCGCGGGTCGCTCAGGGTGCACAGCGGGGCGGCGTCGGACGGGGCGTCCGGCAGCGGGCCGCAGTCGGCGGTGGCGCAGTCGGTGGCCAGCCAGGTGGCGAAGTCGGCGTCGTAGCGGGTGCCGATGGTCTGCTTCAGGAGCGTGCGGGCGCCGGTCCAGTCACCCGCGCGGTAGCGGCCGAGGACGGCCTGGACGTCCGCGGGGTGCTTCTGGAGCATGTAGCGGACGGCGAGCCAGCCCCAGCGGTAGACGCGGTTGGAGTTGACCGTGGGGTCCTCGTCCTGGCCGTAGACGGTGTCGAACAGCTCGCTGAGCCGGTAGGTGTTGCGGGCCGCCTCGGCGATCGCGTCGGCGTTGCGCTCGTTCCGGTAGCCGTACGAGATGTTCTCGGCGATGCCCTCGACCCACCAGATGGTCGGCGTGGTCATGCCCGCCTCGAAGTCGCCGTACATGTTGGAGCGGCCGTCGAGGTAGTGGGTGTACTCGTGGTTGAGGTTCCAGATCTGGAACTCCGGGCGCAGCCAGCTCGCCTCGTGGGCGATGAAGCGGGCCTGGTTGCCGGGGAGCGCCGGGTTGCCCTCCTCGTACATGCCGCCGTTGTCGACGTCGATGTCGTAGATGGCCCAGGCGTACAGGGCGTACTGGGTGTAGTCGTCGAAGGCGACGACCTCCAGGTCGGTGTTGACGTCACCTGGGATGGCGCCCTTGTCGCCGATGATCCGGTGGAAGTAGGCGTCCTGGCCGATCAGGCTGGCGCAGGTGGTGGCGAGCTGGCCGGGCGACATGTCCTGGGCGCGGATCTTCAGGCCGGCGTTGCAGGTGTGCTGGATCGGCAGGACGACGGGCAGGACCCGCTGGCCGAGGTCGCAGATGGCGTAGGCGGCGCAGTTGCCCCGGTCGTACTGGCGGGTGTACCAGCCGAGGTTCATGGTGAGCGGGGCCGTCGGGCCGGTGTTGGGGTAGCGGTTGATCAGGTCCTTGAGCAGCGGCCGGACGCGGTCCTTGAGCTCGGGGACGTCGAGGGCGTTGCCGAGGTAGCGGCCGACGTTGCTGACGACGTCGAGGCGGTTGAGGTCCGCGCCGTTGCGGGTGACGAAGCCGGCCCAGGTGTCGAGGATGGACGGGTCGGCCTTGAGGGCGGCGCGCCAGCCCCGGGAGTCGTTCCTGGCCTTGAAGGCGTTGTCGACGACCCACTCGACGTGCTGCATGGCGAGGTTCATCTGGGCGGGCCAGCTGCCGGTGTACGAGCCGAGCAGCCACTTCACGACACCGGCGTAGCGGCCGGCCTCCTGGGTGCTGTCGATGAGGGTGACGACCTCGTTGAGGATCTCGCCGTTGGCGTCGGTGACGTCCTTGCTGCGCGGGGCGGCGAAGAAGGCGTCGAGGGCGCCGCGCGCGGCGGTGGTGAGCGCCGGGCCGTAGGCGCCGACCGCGTCGGCGTTGTTGTCCTGCACGTAGTAGCCGGCGCGCAGGAACATCACGAGCTGGCCGGTGGAGGTGGCGTTGTTCCCGGCGTACGTGGCGGCGTCGGCGCGCAGCGCGTCGGCGACGGTCACCATCTGGGCCTCGCGGAAGGCCTTGCGGGCGTTGTCGCCGGTGAGGTTGAACAGCGGGTACGTGCAGGTGATCTGCGGGAGCGCCTTGAGGCGCTGGACGAGCGTGGCGCCGGTCGCGTCGATGACGCCGGAGAGGTCGGGGCAGGCCTCGGCGGCGGCGCTCGCGGTGAGGCGGCCCGCCTTGTCCTGGGCGGCGGGCTTGGCGGTGGCGGGCGCGGGCCGGGCGCCGTTCTCCTCCGTGCCGTCCTGCGAGGAGAGCCGGAAGCGCGGGGTGGTGCTGATGGCGTGCGGCGACTTGGGGACGGGGATCGCGCGGGGCGCGGTGGCGCCCGCCGCGTCGGCGGCGAGGGCCGCGGCCGCGCCGGCGGCGTCACCGGCGGCGGCGGTGGCCTGGGCCTGGGGGGCGAGCAGACCGAGGGAGAGGAAGAGGGCGGCGCCGAGCACGGGGAGTCTTCGGGCGCGGGTCTTCGATATCCGGGAGGGACGCAAGGGACGCATCGGTGGGGGCCTCCGGGGCCGTTGGAGCCACATGCTGGGAAACACGGGCGGCTGACACGAGGTCTGTAAAATTTCACATGTCGCATTGTTCTGGAAGACCTGTGACCGGATTCTTCCTGGACGCGTCTGGTCCGCCGCCTCGCGGTGGGGCCCCGAGTCGCGGCGTGAGCAGGCGAAACACCCCGACGGCGGATCCGGCGGGGTGACGGCACATCAGGGTGCCGGAGGGGGTGTGCGGGCGGATCAGGCCCCGGCGGCGGGGGCGCCCGGGAGGTCGCGCAGGCCCCGGAGGGGGCCGACGAGCAGGAAGCCGCCGGCCGCGATCAGCGCGGCGGTGACGGCCCACAGGGTGGCGCGGGCCCCGAGGATCGAGGCCAGGGAGCCGCCGAGGAGCGCGCCGAGCGGGATGGTGCCGTAGTTCAGGAACAGGGTGGTCGCGGTGACGCGTCCGAGCAGCTCGGGCGGGCAGTAGGACTGCCGGAAGCTGACGATGACGACGTTGCAGGCGACCACCCCGGCGAACATCACGACCGTCCCCGCGACGAAGCACGCGAGGCGCGGCCCCGGACCCGCGAAGGGCGCGAGCAGCCCGAAGGGCGCGGCCGTGAACTGGACGACCAGCAGCGCCCGGGCGCTGCCCAGCCGCCGCACGAGCCGCCCGGCGGCGAGTCCGCCGAGCACCCCGCCGAGCCCGCCGCAGGAGACGAGCCAGCCGAGGGTGTCGGAGCCGACGCCGACGGTGCGTACCAGGAAGACGATCTGGACCGCCTGGAAGCCGGCCATCGCCAGGTTGACCGCCGCGCCGAAGCCGGTGACGGCCCGCACCCAGGGGTCGCCGGTGACGAAGCGCAACCCGTCGGCGATCTCCCGGGCCAGCGGCCGCCGGGGCGGCGGGGCGGGCCGCGGTGCGGCGCCCCGGATGGCCGTGAGGCAGAGCGACGAGAAGAGGAACGTGGCCGCGTTGAGCAGCAGTCCGGGCGCCCCGCCCGCGGTCTGGGCGATCAGCCCGCCGAGCCCCGGGCCCGCGACCCTGGCCGCCTGGTCCCCAGCCTGTAAGCGCGCGTTGCGCTCCATGAGTTCCGCGCGGGGCACCAGCAGCGGCAGATACGAGGAGTAGGCGGTGGAGAAGAAGACGGAGGCGGCGCCCGCGATCAGGGCGGCGGCCAGCAGGTGCCCCATGGTCAGCGCGCCGAGCCACCAGGTGACCGGCACGCTGACGAAGACCGCCGCCGAGACCGCGTTGCACACGAGCATCACCGGGCGCGGCGCGAGCCGGTCGACCCAGGCGCCGGCCGGCAGCCCGAGCACCAGCCACGGCAGCCAGGGCGCGGCGGTGAGCACGCCCATCATGAACGGGGAGGCGTGCAGGGTGGTGACGGCGATCAGCGGGAGCAGCACGGAGGTGACGCTGATGCCGAGCTTGCTGGTGGTCTCGCCGACGAGCAGCAGGCGGAAGTTCCGGTGCGGGCGGTGGCCGTGGCCCCGCGCGGACCGTGCGGCGGTGGGCGGGGCGGACACCAGCGCGGCCTCCGGGATGCGATAGCGCGAACGGATTTCCGAACGCGCCACAGCGTACGTGCGGTGGCCACGAGCGCGTGCTGGATCGTACAAGTTCAGCGCCCTGGAAACCAGGGTGGCCATTTCCCGTCGGTGCCGCTTAGGCTCGACCGCGTCGACGACCGACACCGCAGGCCACGCGGGGGCATGGGGCGCCCCCGCTCCCTCCGGCGACGCCCGACCGGCACCGCACCCTTTCCGTTCCCCGTGCAAGGAGCTGTCCGTGGTCACCAGCGCGCACGAACTCCTCGGCCCCTTCCTGCGGGAGTCGGCCGGACACCCCGGGCGCGTCGCCGTGACCACCCCGGCGGAGTCGGTGAGCTTCGGCGAGCTGGCCGCGCGGACGGAGCGCACCGCCCGGGCGCTGCGCGCGGCGGGCGCGGGCCCCGGCACGGCCGTCGTCTTCCGGCTGCCGCGCGGCGCCGACCTGGTCGCGGCGATGCTCGCCGCCTGGCGGGTCGGCGCCGGGTACGTCCACGTGCCGTCGGGGCCGGGCCGCTCCGGGCCCGAATCCCCGGACGGCGAGCCGGTGTTCGCGTTCGCGGAGGGCGCGGCGGCGGAGGCGGCCGTGAGCGAGCGGCGGGCGGCCCGGCTGTTAGCCGCGGGCGGGGAGGCGGCGACGGCGGCCGTTTCCGGTCCCCCCGCCGTCGCCCCTTCCGAGCCCGTGGTGTGGGACGCCGGGCTCGGGCTCGACGCCTCCGTCCGGCAGTGGGCCCGGGTCTGCCGGGGCGAGACCCTGCTGGTCCCCGACGCCGAACGGCCCGCCGGCCCCGGTCTGCCCGGCCGGTCCCTCCCCGCGCCCGGCACCGAAGGGCCCGCCGGACTCCGCCCGTCCGCCCGCACCTCCGACGCGCCCGGCACCGAACGGCCCGCCGCACCGGGCGCGTCCGCCCCCACCTCCCCCGCGCCCGACGCCGAAGGGCCCGCCGGACCCGGCCCGTCCGCCCGCCCCCTCCCCGCGCCCGGGGCCGCCTCCCCCGAGCCCCCGCCGCGCCCCTTCCTCGACCTCTTCGAGGAGCGGGCCCGGACCTCCCCCGACGCCGTCGCCGTGGTCTTCGGCGGGGAGCGGGCGGGGTACGCCGAACTCGACGCGCGCGCGAACCGGCTGGCGCATGTGCTGGCCGCGCGGGGCGCCGGGCCGGGCGCGCTGGTCGCCTCGGCGCTGGACCGCTCGGTGGAGCTGGTGGTCGCCGTCCTCGCCGTCCTCAAGACCGGGGCCGCCCTGCTGCCCGTGGACCCGCGCTACCCTCGGGCGCGCGTCGTCCAGGTCCTCGGCGACGCGCGCCCGGTCCTGCTGCTCACCCGTACCGGCGGCGTCCCGCCCGAGGACGGTCCGGCCGCGCTCGTGCCCGACGACGGTCCCGCCGCGCCCCGGCTCGACCTCGACGCCCCGGCGACCGCCGAGGCGCTGCGCGGGGCCCCGGCCGGCGGGCCGCCCGCCGGGGCGCGGCGGGCGGCGGGCGAGCTGCCCGCGTACGTCGTCCACACCTCCGGCTCCACCGGCCGCCCCAAGGGCGTGGTCGTCACCCGGTCCGGGCTCGCCTGGCTGACCGCCCATCAGCGCGACAGCCTCGGGGTGACGCCCGCGAGCCGGGTCCTGCAGTTCGCCTCGCCCGGCTTTGACGCGTTCTTCTGGGAGCTGGCGATGGCGCTGTCCGCCGGGGCGGCGCTGGTCATGGCGCCCGCCCGCGAGCTGCTGCCCGGCCCGGGCCTGAGCCGCCTCGTCGCGGAGCACGGGGTCAGCCACGCGACCCTGCCCCCTTCGGTGCTGCGGGCCCTGCCGCCGGACGGCCTGCCCGGGGTGCGGGTGCTGGTCGCCGCGGGCGAGGCGATGGACGCGGAGCAGCGGCGGCGCTGGGCGCCGGGGCGGACCCTGATCAACGCGTACGGGCCGACGGAGACGACGGTCTGCGCCAGCATGAGCGGTCCGCTCGCGGCGGGCGACGCGGGCCCGCCGCCGATCGGCCGGGCGGTCCTGGGCGCCCGGCTGCACGTCCTGGACGGCGCGCTGCGGCCGGTGCCCGACGGGGTGGTGGGCGAGCTGTACGTCGCCGGGTCGGGCGTGGCGCGCGGCTACCTGGGGCGCCCCGATCTGACGGCGAATCGTTTCGTCGCCGACCCGTACGGCCCGGCCGGAAGCCGGATGTACCGCACCGGCGACCTGGTCCGCCGCACGCCCGGGGGCGAGCTGGTGTTCGCCGGCCGCGCGGACGCGCAGGTGAAGGTGCGGGGGCACCGGATCGAGCCGGGCGAGGTCGAGGCCCGGCTGGCCGCCCACCCCCGGGTGGCCGCCGCCGCGGTGACCGCGCGCGAGGACGCCGGAGGCCCCGGGAGCGGCGGGGCGGGCGCGGTCGGTGACCTGCGGCTCGTCGCGTACCTGCGGCGGGAGCCCGGCCCGGCGGCCGGCACGGAGGCGGGCGACGCGGCGCGGGTGGCCGAGTGGCGGCGGGTCCACGATGCCGTGCCGGGCGACGCGACGGCCCCCTTCGGCGAGGACTTCACCGGCTGGAACAGCACGTACGACGGCGCCCCGCTGCCGCTCGCGGGGCTGCGCGAGTGGCGCGAGGAGACGGTCCGGGCGATCCGCGCCCTGCGGCCCCGCCGGATCCTCGAACTGGGCGTCGGCAGCGGCCTGCTGCTGTCGCGCCTCGCCCCGGACGCCGCGTCCTACTGGGGGCTCGACCTGTCGCCCCGGGTGATCGCCCGGCTGCGGGAGCAGGTGACCCGGCGGCCGGAGCTGGCCGGGCGGGTGGAGCTGCGCGTCGGCGCGGCCGACGCCCACGAGGGCGTGCCGCGCGGCCACTTCGACGTGGTCGTCCTCAACTCCGTGGCCCAGTACCTCCCGAGCGGACGGCACCTCGCGCGGGTCCTCGGGCTCGCGGCGGCCGCGCTGGCGCCCGGCGGGGCGGTCTTCGTCGGCGACGTGCGCCACCTGGGCCTCGCGGAGGTCCTGCACGGAGCGGTCGCGGCCCGTGCGGCGGGCGGCGCGCCGGGCGGGCCGGAGCAGCGGCGGGCGGCGGCGCGCGGCCTGGCGGCGGAGCCGGAGCTGCTGGTGGACCCGGAGTTCTTCCGGTCGCTGACCGTCCCGGACGGGGCCGCCGCACCGCCGTTCGCGCACTGCGACGTGCGCCTGAAGCGCGGCGCCCACCACGACGAACTGACCCGCTACCGCTACGACGTGGTCCTGCGCACCGGCCCTCGGCGGCACGGGGGCGACGGCGGCGGCACGGCGACGGCGGAGCTGGCGTGGGGGACGGACGTGCGCACCCCCGGCGCCCTCGCCGAGGCCCTGGGCGCCCGCGCCGGGGGCGGCACGCGGGTGCGGGTGACCGGGGTGCCGAACGGGCGGCTCGCCGAGGACCTGCGCGCGGCGGGCGGGACGCCGGGGGCCGGTGCCGACCCGGAGGAGCTGGCGCGGCTCGGCGAGGGGTTCGGCTTCCGGGCCGCCGTGCGCTGGTCCGCGCAGGCGGGCCCCACGCACATGGACGTCGAATTCGCCCCGGAGGGACGGGAGTTCCCGGCCGAGCCGGGGGCGGAGCCGCTGACCGACCCGGAGCGGTACGTCAACGTGCCCTGCGCCGGGTCCGACGACGCCGCACTCGTCGCGGAGGTCACCGCGTGGGCGGCGGAGTACCTGCCCGCCTCCATGGTGCCGTCCGCGATGGTCGTGCTCGACGCCTTCCCGCTCACCCCGCACGGCAAGCTGGACCGCGCCGCCCTCCCCGCCCCGCCGGGCGCCCGGCGCGCGGCGGGCCGCCCGCCGGGCACGCCCACGGAGGCGACGCTGTGCCGGCTGTACGCGGAGGTCCTCGGGCTCGGGGCGGGCGACGCGCCGGACGGGCCGGACGCGCCCGGCGCGGTCGGCGTCGACGACGACTTCTTCGGGCTCGGCGGGCATTCACTGCTCGCCACGCGCCTGGCCGGCCGCATCCGCGCCGAGCTGGGGGTGGAGGTGCCGGTGGGCACGGTCTTCGAGGCGCCCACCGTCGCCGCGCTCGCCGCCCGGATCCCGGGCGCCCGCAAGGCCAGGCCGGCCCTGCGCAGGATGGCCCGCCCCGACTGACGGAGCGCCCCCGTCCCGACCACCAGGCAGACCGAGGGATCCCCGATGGACTTCAGCCTCTTCTACTTCGCCGACGACAGCACGCCGGTCGGCGACGCCGGACGCTACGAACTGCTCCTGGAAGGCGCCCGCTTCGCCGACCGGCACGGGTTCCGCGCCGTGTGGACGCCCGAGCGGCACTTCCACCCCTTCGGCGGGCTCTACCCGAACCCGTCCGTGGTGGGCGCCGCCCTGGCCATGGTGACGAGCCGGGTCGCCCTGCGCGCCGGGAGCGTCGTCGCGCCGCTGCACCACCCGCTGCGGATCGCCGAGGAGTGGTCCGTCGTGGACAACCTCTCCGGCGGGCGCGCCGGGATCTCCCTCGCCTCCGGCTGGCACCCGGTGGACTTCGCGCTGGGCACCGTCCCGTACGAGGACCGCAAGCGGGCCCTGGCCGAGACAGCCGGGCGGCTGCGCGCGCTGTGGCGCGGGGAGGAGTGCGAGGTCGTCGACGGCAACGGCGCCCCCGCGCGCGTACGGATCTTCCCGCCGCCCGTGCAGCGGGAGCTGCCGCTGTGGGTGACGAGCGCCGGGGACCCGGAGACCTTCCGCACGGCGGCGGTGGCGCGCGCCGGGGTGCTCACCCATCTGCTGCACCAGGACGTGGACGGGCTCGCCGCGCGGGTCGCCGAGTACCGGCGGGTGGCGCGGGAGACGCACGCCGGCTGGGACGGGCACGTCGTCCTGATGCTGCACACCTTCCTCGGCGCCGACCGGGACGAGGTCCGCGCGCGGGTCGAGGCGCCGCTGTCCGCGTATCTGAAGAGCTCCGTCGAGCTGCTGACCCGCTCGTTCGGCTCCCTGGACCCGGACTTCGACCTCGACGCGCTGGAGGAGGAGGACCTGGACTTCCTCGTCGCGCGCTCCTTCGACGCGTACTTCGAGCAGCGGGGGCTGTTCGGGACGGTGGCGGACGCGCGGCGGACGGTCGAGCGGCTGCGCGCCGCCGGGGTGGACGAGCTCGCGTGCCTCATCGACTTCGGCATCGACACCGAGACCGTCCTGGACGGGCTGCGCCACCTGGACGCGCTGCGCGCCTCGTACGCGGCCGGCTGACCGGCCCACCGGCCCACCGGCCGACCGGCCGAGATCCCCGAGAGACCCGAGATTCCCGAGAGACCCGAGAGACCCGAGAGAGCTGAAAGGCCGAGACCACCGTGATCCCTCTGTCGTTTTCGCAGCTGCGGTTCTGGTTCCAGGAAGAGATGGACCGCGCGGGCGGCTCGCCGCACGCCTCCATGGCGCTGCGCCTGACGGGCCGGCTGGACGCGGGGGCGCTGCGGGAGGCGCTGCGGGACGTGGTGGCGCGGCACGAGATCCTGCGGACGGTGTTCCCGGTCGCCGACGGGGTCCCGGGGCAGCGGGTCCTGGCCGACGCGCCGGTGGAGCTGCCCGTGCGGCGGGTCGCGGAGGAGGACGTCGAGGCGGCCGTGGCCGAGGCCGCCGGGCACGTCTTCGCCCTGGAGCACGAGATCCCGCTGCGGGCCGTCCTGCTCGCGGTCGGCGCCCCGGAAGGACCCGAGGTCCATGTGCTGGCGGTCACCGTGCACCACATCGCCTTCGACGGCTGGTCCGTCGCGCCCTTCCTGCGCGACCTGGCGGGCGCCTACACCGCCCGGACCGGCGGCCGGGTCCCGGAATGGGAGGAACTGCCCTTCCAGTACGCGGACTTCACCCTCTGGCAGCGCAAGGAGCTCGGCGCGCCCGACGAGCCCGGCAGCCTCTTCGCCGAGCAGGTGGCCCACTGGACCCGGGCGCTCGCCGGGGCCCCGGCCGAGCTGGCGCTGCCCGCCGACCGGCCCCGGCCCGCCACCGCCACGTACCGGGCCGGCAGCGTCCCCTTCCACCTGCCGCCCGAGTCCCTCGGCGAGCTGTCCCGGCTCGCCCGGCGGCACGGCGCCAGCACCTTCATGGTGCTGCACGCGGCCCTCGCGGGCTTTCTGCGGCGGCTCGGCGCCGGGACGGACGTCCTGGTCGGCAGCCCGGTCGCGGGGCGGGCCGACGTCGGCCTCGACGAGCTGGCCGGCTGCTTCGTCAACACCGTCGTCGTGCGCACCGACACCTCCGGCGACCCCGACTTCCACGCGCTCGTGGGGCGGGCCCGGGCGGGTGTGCTGGCCGCGCTCGACCACCAGGACGTGCCGTTCGAGCAGGTCGTGGAGGCCCTCAACCCGGCGCGGACGGCGGCCCGGCACCCGCTGTTCCAGGTGATGCTGAGCCTCCAGAACAACGCGGGCGCCGCCCTCCGCCTGCCCGGTCTGGACGTCCGGCCGCTGGACCCGGTCCCGCACCGGACGGTCGCCTTCGACCTGCTGCTCGACCTCACCGAGACCGATGGGGGCGGCCTCGGCGGCTCCCTGGTCTACGCCCGCGACCTCTTCGACCACGCCACCGCCGAACGCCTGGCCCGCCGCTTCGCCGCCTTCCTCGCCCAGGCCGTCGCCGCGCCCGAGCGGCCCGTCGCCGCGCTGGACCTCCTCTCCCCCGCCGAGCTGCGGACGGTGCTGGAGCAGTGGCAGGGCGTGGAGACCGCGCTCCCGGCCGGCTCCGTGCCGGAGCTGTTCCGGCGGCGCGCGGCGGCCGAGCCCGAGGCCCTCGCGGTGGTGTGCGGCGCGACCCGGCTCACGTACGGGGAGCTGGACGTCCGGTCCGCGCGCCTGGCGCGCCGGCTGCGCCGGGCGGGCGCGGGTCCGGAGCGGGTGGTCGCGGTGGCCGCCGAGCGCTCGGCGGAGCTGGTCGTCGCCCTCCTCGCCGTGCTGCGGACGGGCGCCGCCTACCTGCCCCTCGACCCGCGCAACCCGGACGAGCGGCAGCGCGCGGTCCTGGCCGAGGCCCGGCCCCACCTGCTCCTCGCGGACCCGGCGGCCCGAAGACGCGCCGAGGCGCCGGCGGGCCCGGCGCTGGACCTGCCGCTGCTCCCGCTGCTCCCGCTGACCGAGGACGCCGGGGAGGACACCGAGCGGCACGCGGGGCAGGCCACGGACGAGGACGCCGGACGGGAGGCGGACTCGGGGCCGGACGCCGGGGATTCCGGGCTCGGCGTCCGCGCCGCCGACCGGGCCGCGTACGTGATGTACACCTCGGGCTCCACCGGCCGCCCCAAGGGCGTGCTGGTGACGCACCGGAGCGTCCTCGCGCTGGCCGGCGACCCCTGCTGGGCGGCGGACGGCGGACACGCGCGGGTGCTGGCCCACTCTCCGCACTCCTTCGACGCCTCGACGTACGAGCTGTGGGTGCCGCTGCTGTCCGGCGGCACGGTCGTGGTGGTGCCCTCGGGCGACGCGTCCCCGGGGGCGCTGGCGCGGGCGGCGGCCGAGGGCGGGGCGACGAGCGCCTTCCTCACCACCTCGCTGTTCAACCTGCTGGTCGCGGAGGGCGACCCGCTGCTCGGACGGCTCGGGCACGTCTGGACCGGCGGCGAGCAGCCCTCGGCGGGGGCGGTGCGGCGGATGCTGACCGCGTTCCCCGGCACGGCGCTCACCCATGTGTACGGGCCGACGGAGAACACCACGTTCTCCGCCTTCCGGCGGCTGGACCCGGCCCGGGACGCGGACGGCGGGAAGCCGCCGATCGGGCGGCCCATGGCGGACACCCGGGCGTACGTGCTCGACGGGCGACTGCGGCCGGTGCCCGCCGGGGTGCCGGGCGAGCTGTACCTGGCGGGCGCCGGGCTGGCCCGCGGCTACCTCGGGCGGCCGGACCTCACCGCGGGGCTCTTCGTCGCCGACCCGTACGGTCCGCCCGGCGGGCGCATGTACCGGACCGGCGACGTGGTGCGCTGGACTGCGGACGGGGAACTCGACTTCCTCGCCCGCGCCGACGACCAGGTGAAGATCCGGGGCTTCCGGATCGAGCCGGGCGAGGTAGCGGCCGTCCTGGAGCGCCACCCGGCCGTGGGCCGCGCCGCCGTGCTCGTACGGGAGGAACGGCCCGGGGAGCGCGCGCTGGTGGCCTATGTGGTCCCGGTCCCGGGGGCGGCGGAGGATCCGGTGCCGGAGCTGCTGGAGCACGCCCGCCGGTCGCTGCCCGACTACATGGTGCCCGCCGTCGTGGTGCTGCCGGGCGGGCTGCCGCTGACGCCCAACGGCAAGCTGGACGCGGCGGCGCTGCCCGCGCCCGTCGTGCGGGCCGGTTCGCGGGCGCCCGCCACACAGGCCGAGCGGCTGCTGTGCGGGCTGTTCGCCGAGGTGCTGGGGGTGCCGGAGGTCGGCGCGGACGACGACTTCTTCGCGCTCGGCGGGCATTCGCTGCTCGCGGTCCGGCTGGTGAACCGGCTGCGCGCGGCGCTGGACGAGGGGATCGGGCCGCAGGCCGTGTTCGAGTCGCCGACACCGGCCGGTCTCGCGGCGCGGTTCGGCGCCTCGGGGGCGGGCCGGGGCGCGCTGCGGCCGGGGCCGCGCGGGGAGGTGCTGCCGCCGTCGTTCTCGCAGTTGCGCTTCTGGTTGCAGGGCGAGCTCGCGGAGGGCGCCGCCGCGCAGACGGTGACGACGGCCCTGCGGCTGACGGGCGCGCTGGACGCGGGGGCGCTGGAGGCGGCGCTGCGGGACGTGGTGGCGCGGCACGAGAGCCTGCGCACGGTCTTCCCGGCCACCGACGGCGTCCCGCGCCAGGAGGTGCGGGACGGGGCCGGGTTCGGGCTGCGGGTGCGGGAGGTGGCGGAGCGGGACGTCGGGGCGGCGGTGGCCGGGGCGGCGGAGCCGGGCTTCGATCTGGCGCGGGAGCTGCCGCTGCGGGCCGAACTGCTGGTGTGCGGGGCCGCGTCGCACGTCCTCGTGGTCACCGTCCACCACATCGCCTTCGACGGCTGGTCCGCCGCCCCGTTCCTGCGCGACCTCTCCGCCGCCTACACCGCCCGGCTGCGGGGGCGGGCGCCGGAGCTGCCCGAACTGCCTTTGCAGTACGCCGACTTCACGCTGTGGCAGCGGGCTGCGCTGGGCGATCCCGGGGACCCCGGCAGCCCGTTCGCCCGGCAGCTCGCGCACTGGAGGGCGGCGCTGGCGGGAGCGCCCGAGGAGCTGCCGCTGCCGACGGACCGGCCGCGTCCGGCGGTGGCCTCGCTGGAGACGGGCACGGTGCCCTTCCGGCTGGCGCCCGCCGACCACTCCCGCCTGACCTCGCTGGCCCGGCGGCACGGGGCGAGCGTCTTCATGGTGCTGCACGCGGCGCTGGCGGGGCTGCTGGGGCGGCTCGGCGCCGGGACGGACATCGTGGTCGGCAGCCCGGTCGCGGGGCGCGCCGACAGCGCGCTCGACGAACTGGTCGGCTGCTTCGTGAACACGGTGGCGGTGCGCACCGACGTCTCCGGCGACCCGGACTTCGGCGCGCTGCTCGACCGGGTGCGGCCCGGGGTGCTGGCGGCACTGGAGCACCAGGACGTGCCGTTCGAGCAGGTCGTGGAGGCCCTCGCCCCGGCCCGGTCGGCGGCCCGGCACCCGCTGTTCCAGGTGATGCTGAGCCTCCAGAACAACGCGGGCGGCGCGGTGGAGCTGCCCGGGCTGCGCGCGGAGGCGCTGGACCACGCCCGGTACCGCGGGGTCCCCTTCGACCTGCTGCTCGACCTCGCCGAGTCCGACGGGGGCCTCGACGGCACCCTCGTCTACGCCCGGGAGATCTTCGACCACGGCACGGCGGAGCGGTTCGCCGGCTGGTTCACCGCGTTCCTCGCCGACGCGGCGGCCCGTCCCGCCCTGCCCGTACGCCTGCTCGACCCGCTGTCCCCGGCCGAGCGGTCCGCCGTGCTCGGCCCGTGGAGCGGCCCGGCGCCCGGCACGGTCCCGCCGGGTCCCTCGGTGCCGCGCCGGTTCCGGGAGCGGGCCGCCGAGACACCGGACGCGCCCGCGGTGCTGCACGGGGCGCGCCGGATCACGTACGGGGAGCTGGACGCCCGGGTGGAGCGGCTGGCCGTGCGGCTGCGGGGGCTCGGCGCCGGTCCGGAGGCGCTGGTCGCGGTGGCGATGAACCGCACCCCCGACCTGCTGGTGGCGCTGCTGGCGGTGCACCGGGCGGGCGCCGCCTACCTGCCGGTCGATCCGCACCACCCCCGGGACCGGGTCGCGGCGGTGCTGGCCGAGGCGGCGCCGCTGCTCGTGCTCGCCGACGCCGCCACCCGCGACGCCCTCGGCACCCCGGACTGGCTGACCCCGGACGACCCCCGGCTCGACGCCGCGGCCGCCGGGGCGGCGGGTGCGATGGCCGAGTGGGCCGCCGACAGCGCCGCGTACGTCCTCTACACCTCCGGTTCGACGGGCCGCCCGAAGGGCGTGGTGGTCGGCCACGGCAGCCTCGCGCACCTGCTCGCCGCCGTGCGGGAGCGGCTGCCGCTGGGCCCCGCCGACCGGCTGCTCGCGGTGACGACCGTCGCCTTCGACATCGCCCACCTGGAGCTGCTGCTGCCGCTGGTCGAGGGGGCGGCGGTCGTCCTCGCCTCGCCCGACGAGGTGCGCGACCCGCGTGCCCTGGGGCGTCTGATCGGGCGTCACGGGGTGACCGCCGTCCAGGCGACACCCTCGCTGTGGTCGGGGCTGGTCGCGGAGGTCCCGGACGCGGTGCGGGGGCTGCGGGTCCTCGTCGGCGGCGAGGCGCTGCCGCCCGCGCTGGCCGCCGGTCTGCTCGGCCTGGCGGCGGAGGTCACCAACGTGTACGGGCCGACCGAGACGACCATCTGGTCCCTCGCGGCCCGCCTCGGCCCGCGCGACGCCGCGCGCCCGCCGCTCGGCTCCCCGCTCGGCGACACCCGCGTGTACGTCCTGGACCGGGCGCTGCGGCCGGTGCCGGTGGGGGTTCCCGGCGAGCTGTACCTGGGCGGCGCCGGGGTGGCCCGCGGCTATCTGGGGCGCCCGGGGCTGACCGCCGAGCGGTTCGTCGCCGCCCCGTTCGGGCCGCCGGGGGCGCGCCTGTACCGCACCGGCGACCTGGCGCGGTGGACGGCGGACGGGGAGCTCGACTTCCTGGGGCGCGGCGACGACCAGGTGAAGCTTCGGGGCTTCCGGATCGAGCCGCGCGAGATCGAGGCGGTCCTGGACGGGCACCCCCGGGTCGTCCGCAGCGCGGTCGTGGTGCGCGAGGACCGGCCGGGCGAACGGCGGCTCGTGGCGTACGCGGTGCCCGCGCGGGTCGCGACGGACGGCGCCGCCGAGGGGGTGGGAGCGGATGGCGCGGCCGAGCGGGCGTACGGCCGGCGGGCCGGTGCGGGAGCGGGAGCGGGAGCCGACGGCGGGGGCGCGGGGGACGACGGCGACGCGCTCGTGCGCGAGCTCGACGGCCTGGCGCGGAGCGCGCTGCCCGCGTACATGGTCCCCGCCCTCGTCCTGCTGCCCGGCGGGCTGCCGCTGACACCGAACGGGAAGCTGGACCGGGCCGCGCTGCCCGCCCCGCAGGCGCCCGCCGCGCCGGGCGGGGCGGGGCGGGAGCCCGCCACCGACGCCGAGCGGCTGCTGTGCGAGCTGGTCGCCGCCGTCCTCGGGCTGCCGTCGGTGGGCGTGGAGGACGACTTCTTCGCGCTCGGCGGCGACAGCATCGTGTCGATCCGGCTGGTGTCCCGGGCCCGTTCGAGGGGCCTGGGGCTCTCCACCCGGGACGTGTTCCGGTACCGGACGGTCGCCGAGCTGGCCCGGCACGCCAAGGTCAGGCCCGCGAAGGCGGCCCCGGCCGCGTCCCAGGCCCCGGCGGTCCCGGCCGCGTCCCAGGCCCCGGCGGTCCCGGAGGCGTCCCAGGCCCCGGCGGTCCCGGCCGCGTCCCAGGCTCCGGCGGTCCCGGAGGCGGCGGGCGGCGAGGTGCCGCTGACGCCGATCCTGCACTGGCAGCGGGAGCGGGGCGGCCCGGTCGCCGGGTTCCATCAGTCGGTGCTGGTCCGGACCCCGGCCGGGCTGTCCGGCGCGCGGCTGCGGGAGCTGCTCCAGGCCCTGCTCGACCGGCACGAGGCGCTCCGCGTCCGGCTGGCCCGCGAGCCCGCGTGGCGTCTGGAGGCGCTGCCGCGCGGCGCGGTCGGGGCGGCCGGGTGCCTGCGGGTGATCGACGCGCCCGGGGCGGACGGCGGGGTGGCCGAGGAGCGGGTGCGGGCCGAGGCGGAAGCGGCCCGGCGGCGGCTGGCGCCGGAGGAGGGGCGGATGGTCCAGGCGGTGTGGTGGGACGCGGGTCCCGGCCGCGCCGGGCGGCTGCTCCTGATGGTCAACCACCTCGTCGTGGACGGCGTGTCCTGGCGGATCCTGCTGGAGGACCTGGCCTCGGGCGTGGCACCGCGCGCGGCGGCGGGGGACGCCGTTCCGGTCTCGTTCGCGGACTGGGGCCGCCGGCTGGCCCGCGAGGCGCTCGCGCGGGCGTCGGAACTCCCGCTCTGGCTGGGCCAGTCCGAGGGGGTCGGGGCGCTTGTGCCCGGCGCGGGTCTGGTGCCCGGCCGGGACGTGGAGGGCGTCAAGCGGACGGTGACCCGGGTGCTCCCGGCCGACCGGACGGAGGCGCTGCTCACGCGGGTGCCCGCGCGGCTCGGGGCGGGCGTGGACGCGGTGCTGCTCGGCGCGCTGAGCGCGGCCGCCGGGCGCTGGCGCGCGGCGGCGGGCGGCCCGGACGCGGGGGCTCCGTTCCTGGTGGACGTGGAGGGGCACGGCCGCGAGGAGATCGCCGAGGGACTCGACCTGTCGGCGACCGTGGGCTGGTTCACCAGCATGTTCCCCGTGCGGCTCGCGGGCCGCCCGGAGACTCCCGAGGAGGCCGTGCGGGCGGTGGCGGCGCGGCTCGGTGCCCTGCCCGACAAGGGGCTCGGGCACGGGCTGCTGCGCCATCTGCATCCGGAGGCGGGGCCCGTGCTCGCGGCGCGGCCCCGGGCGCAGCTCCTCTTCAACTACCTGGGCCGGTTCGGCCGGCCGGACGGGGGCGACTGGGGGCCGGCGCCGGAGGCGGGCGCGGTGTCCAGCGGCGGCGATCCGGAGCTGCCCCTGACGCACCTGCTGGAGCTGTCGGCGGTCGCGCACGAGCGCGCGGGCCGGCCCGAGCTCCATGTCACCTGGGCGTATCCGGAGAGGCTGCTGGACCGGGCGCGGGTGGCGGCGCTGGCCGACGCCTGGTTCGAGGCCCTGGAGACCCTGACCACTTCCACCGGCGAACCGGGAGAGACGGCGTGACCGCACTGGACCGCACCGACGAGCACGGCCCCCAGCCCTCCCCGGGGCGGGCCGAGGGGACCGGCACGGGGCACTTCACGGGGCGGGACGACGGGCCGGTGTCGCGGCCCGCGCCGCTCCAGCAGGGCCTGTTCTTCCACACCGCGTTCGACGCGGAGGGCCAGGACGTCTACACGATCCAGCTCGCGCTGGAGTTCGTGGGGCCGCTCGACCCCGAGCGGCTGCGCGGGGTCTGCCAGGCGCTCCAGGACCGGCACGACAGCCTGCGGTCGGGCTTCCGCACGGACGCCTCGGGGGCCCCCGTACGGTTCGTCGCGTCCGGGGTCGGGGTCGAGTGGCGGACGGCGGACCTGACCGGGACCGCGCCCGAGGCGCGGCGGGCCGAGGCCGCGCGGCTGCTGGACGAGGAGCGGCGGCGGCGCTTCGACACCGCCCGGCCGCCGCTGATCCGCTTCCTGCTGATCCGGCTGGGCGGCACCCGCTGGCGGTTCGTGCTGACGAACCATCACATCATCCTGGACGGCTGGTCCACGTCGATCCTGCTCGACGAGCTGTTCGCGCTGTACGAGGCGGGGCCCGGCGGCGCGGAGCTGCCGCCCGCGCCCGCGTACACCTCCTATCTGGAGTGGCTCGACGCGACGGACCCGGAGTGGTCGCTGGAGGCGTGGGCCGGGGCGCTGGCGGGGATCGACGGGCCGACGCTGGTGGCGCCGCGCGCGCCGGGCGCGGGCACGGTGGTGCCGGAGCGGGTGCTGCGGACGCTGCCGCCCGCGCGGACGGCCGCGCTGGCCGAGCGGGCGCGGGAGGCCGGGGTCACCCTCGGCACGGTGACGCAGGTGGCGTGGGGGCTGGTGCTGCGGGAGCTGACCGGGCGGGGCGACGTGCTGTTCGGGCTGACGGTGTCGGGGCGGGCCGCCGACGTCGACGGGGTCGACACGATGGTCGGGCTGCTCATCAACACCGTCCCGGCGCGGGTGCGGGCGGAGCCCGGGGACTCGCTGCTCGACGTGCTCGAACGGGTCCAGGACGAGCAGGTGGACCTGCTGGACCACCATCACCTGGGGCTGACGGAGATCCAGCGGCAGGCCGGGTTCGGGGCGTTGTTCGACACCACGGCCGTGCTCGACAACTATCCGGCGGGCGCGGGGCGGCGGCGGCTCGGCGAGGCCCTGCTGGTGGACGTGTCGGGCTTCGACGCCACCCACTATCCGCTCTCGCTGATCTGCACCCCGGCCGAGGAGCTGGGCCTGCGGCTCGACTTCCGGCCCGACGTGCTGGACCGGGCGGCGGTGGAGGGGATCGCCGACCTGCTGGCGCGGATCCTGGAGGCCGTCGCCGAGGACCCCAACCTGCGCGTCGGTGCCCTGCCGTCGCTGCCGGACGGGGAGCGGCGCAGGCTCCTGGAGGAGTGGAACGCCACCGCCCGGCCGGTGGCCCCGGCGACGCTGCCCGAGCTGATCGGGGCGCGGGCGGCGGCGGACCCGGAGCGGCCCGCGCTCGTCCACGGGGAGCTGGTCCTCGGCCACGGCGAGCTCAACCGGCGGGCGAACCGGCTGGCGCGGGTGCTGCTGGCCGAGGGGGCGGGGCCGGAGACCCTGGTGGCGCTCGCGCTGCCGAGGACGGCCGACATGGTCGTGGCGCTGCTGGCCGTGCTGAAGGCGGGCGCCGCCTACGTGCCGGTCGACGTGCGCTATCCGGCGGACCGGGTGGCGCGGATGCTGGGCGACGCCCGGCCGCGCCTCGCGGTGGTCACGGAGGCGACCCGGGAGGTGCTGCCGGAGGGCACCGCGGCGCTGGTCCTGGACGATCCGGCGGTGGCGCGGCGGATCGCGGAACGGCCGGACGGGGACGTCACGGACGCGGAGCGGCCGGAACCGCTGCTCCCCGCGCATCCCGCGTACGTCATCTACACCTCGGGCACCACCGGGGTGCCCAAGGGTGTGGTGGTCGAGCACGGGAACGCCGTCAACTTCACGGCGACCGTGGCGGACCACTTCGGCGCCGAGGGGATGGCGCGGGTGCTGGCGTCCACCTCGCTCAGCTTCGACGTGTCGGTCTTCGAGATCGTGACGACGCTGGCGCTCGGCGGGCGCCTGGAGCTGGTGGACGACCTGTTCGCGCTGCTGGACCGGGGCGGCTGGGAGGGCAGCCTGGTGAGCGGCGTGCCGTCGGCGGTGGCGAGCATGGTGGCGGGCGGCTCCTTCGAGGTGGCGGCCCGGCACGTGGTACTCGGCGGCGAGGCGGTGCCGGGCGGGCTGCTGCGCGACCTGTGGGAGCGGGTGCCCGGCTGCGCGGTGACCAACATCTACGGGCCCACCGAGGCGACCACGTACTCGACGTGGTGGCGCGGGCGGGCCGGGGACGCGGCGGGCGACCCGCCGATCGGCCGGCCGGTGCCCAACGCCCGGGTGTACGTGCTCGATCCGTGGCTCCGGCCGGTGCCGGTGGGGCGGCCGGGCGAGCTGTACATCGCGGGGGCGGGGGTGACCCGCGGCTATCTGCACCGGGCCGCGCTGACCTCGGAGCGCTTCGTGGCCTGTCCGTTCGGGGAGCCCGGCGGCCGGATGTACCGGACGGGCGACCGGGTGCGGTGGCGGGCGGACGGGGAGCTGGAGTACCTGGGGCGCTTCGACGGCCAGGTGAAGGTGCGGGGCTTCCGGATCGAGCTGGGCGACGTGGAGGCGGCGCTGCTGCGGCAGGAGGGCGTGGCCCAGGCGGTCGCGGTGGTGCGGGAGGACCGGCCGGGCGACCGCAGGCTGGTCGCCTACGCGGTGCCGGGCGGGGCGGGCGCCGCGCCGCTGGACGGGGCGGGGTTGCGGCGGGCGCTGCGCCACATGGTGCCGGACCACATGGTGCCGTCGGCCGTGGTGCCGCTGGAGCGGCTGCCGCTGATGCCGAACGGCAAGCTGGACCGGGGGGCGCTGCCCGCCCCCGCGTACGGGGCGTCGGTGCGACGCGAGGCGGCGCACGCCCACGAGGAGCCGCTGTGCGCGCTGTTCGCCGAGGTCCTGGGGGTGGAGCGGGTCGGTCCCGACGACGGCTTCTTCGACCTGGGCGGGGACTCGCTGCTGGCGACGCGGCTGGTCAGCCGGGTGCGGGCGGTGCTGGGCACGGAGCTGACGGTGCGGGCCCTGTTCGAGGCGCCGACCCCGGCGGCGCTGGCCCGCCGGACGGGCCGGCTGGACGGCGAGGGCGGCGGCCCGGGCCTGGACGTGCTGCTGCCGCTGCGCTCCGGCGGGCGGCTGCGGCCGCTGTTCGCGGTGCACGCGGCGAGCGGCCTGGCCTGGCCGTACGCGCGGCTGCTGCCGCATCTGCACCCGGAGGTGCCGCTGTACGGGCTCCAGGCGCCGAGCCTGGGCGCGCCGGAGGGCGGCGCGGGCAAGCCCGGGGAGCTGGTGCGGGAGTACGTGCGGCGGATCGTGGAGACGCAGCCCGAGGGGCCGTACCGGCTGCTGGGCTGGTCGGTGGGCGGGACCCTCGCGTTCGCGGTGGCGGCGGAGCTGGCGGAGGCGGGGCGGGCGGTGGAGTTCGTGGCCCTGCTCGACTCGTATCCGGCGCCCGGGGAGGGCCTGCCGGACTGGGAGGAGACCCACCGGCACGTGGCCGGCTCCGCCGGGTTCGCGGCCGACGGGACGCCGCCGGAGCAGCTCGCGCTGCTCGGGGAGCGGGTCGTGGAGGGCGCGCGGCTCGCGGTGCGGTCGGCGGTCGACGCGCTGCGGACGCCGCCGGCGCGGACGCGCGGGGTGGACGTGCTGCACTTCCGGGCCTCGGCCGACGACTTGGCGGGCGCGGACCCGGCGGCCTGGCGGGCGTACGGCGGCGGGCGGCTGACCGCCGTGGACGTGCCGTGCGGGCACTACGAGATGCTCGATCCCGCCCCGGTCGCGGCGATCGGGGCGGTGCTGTCGGCGTGGGCGACGGGGGGCGCGGGGGCCGCCGGAGACGCGGTGGGCCGGGCGGGGCGCTGACCCCGCCCGGGCTCCCCCGGGCCCGGGGTCCCCGGGCGGCCCGGGGTCCCCGGACCGCGCGGGGTCTCCGGACCGCCCGGGGTCTCCGGACCGCGCGGGATCCCCCCGGCCAGCCGGGATCCCCGGCCCGCGCGGGCTCAGAAGTCCCAGCCGTCCTCGTCGTCTCCGGTCTCGGCCTCCGCCTCGGCCCCGGCGTCCGCGTCGGTCTCGGCGTCGGCGGGCGCGCCGAAGGAGGCGCCCGCCATGCCCGCCGTCAGGGTGGTGCCGTCGCCGGGGTCGATGAGCAGGAAGGAGCCGGTGCGGCGGGAGTCGGCGTAGGCGTCGACGGGCAGCGGCTCGGCGGTGCGGAGCCGGATCCGGCCGATGTCGTTGGCCGCGAGGGCGCCGGAGTGCGGGCGCAGCGACAGGTCGTCGAGGTGGAGCCGGGCCGTGATGTCCTCGACGAGCGCCTTGACGGTGCGGGTGCCGTGCTTGACGAGGACCCGGTGGCCGACGGTCAGCGGCCGGTCGGCGACGTGGCAGACGGTGGCCTCGATCTCCTGGACGGGCACCGGGGCGCCCTCGGTCGGGGCGATCAGGTCGCCGCGGGAGACGTCGAGGTCGTCGGCGAGCAGCACGGTCACCGAGTCCCCGGCGCGGGCGCTCCGCACCGGCCGCCCGAGCCGGTCGATGCCGGAGATCCGGGTGGTGCGGCCGGAGGGCAGCACGGTGACCGGTTCGCCGACGCGCAGCGAACCGGCCGCGAGCTGGCCCGCGTAGCCCCGGTAGTCGGGGTGCGCGGCCGTCTGCGGGCGGATGACGTACTGGACGGGGAAGCGGCCGGGGCGCTCGGCCGGGCCGTCGTCGAGCGGGACGGTCTCCAGGTGTTCGAGGACGGTCTTGCCGCCGTACCAGTCCATGTGCGCCGAGGGCTCCACCACGTTGTCCCCGGCGAGCGCCGAGACCGGGACGGCGGTGACGGCGGGGACGCCGAGGCCGGCGGCGTGCTCCCCGAACTCGGCGACGATCGTGGCGAAGACGGGCTCGCGGTAGCCGACGAGGTCCATCTTGTTGACGGCGAGGACGAGGTGCGGGACGCGCAGCAGGGCGGCGACGGCGGCGTGCCGGCGGGTCTGCTCGACGACGCCGTGGCGGGCGTCGACGAGGATCACGGCGAGGTCGGCCGTGGAGGCGCCGGTGACCATGTTGCGGGTGTACTGCACGTGGCCGGGGGTGTCGGCGAGGATGAACCGGCGCCGGGCGGTGGCGAAGTAGCGGTGGGCGACGTCGATGGTGATGCCCTGTTCCCGTTCGGCGCGCAGGCCGTCGGTGAGGAGGGCGAGGTCGGGGGCGTCCTGGCCGCGCCCGGCGGAGGCGCGGGTGACGGCCTCCAGCTGGTCGGCCAGGACCGCCCGGGAGTCGTGCAGCAGCCGGCCGACCAGGGTGGACTTGCCGTCGTCGACGGAGCCCGCGGTGGCGAACCGCAGCAGGCCGCCGGCCGGGAGTCCGGTGGCCGCGGGCGCGGATGTGGTGGGTGTCGTCGTGGGCGTCATGCTCAGAAGTACCCCTCGCGTTTGCGGTCCTCCATGGAGGCCTCGGAGAGCCGGTCGTCGGCGCGGGTCGCGCCCCGCTCGGAGAGCCGGGCGGCGGCCACCTCCGCGATCACCTGGTCCAGGGTCGCGGCCGCCGAGTCGACGGCCCCGGTGCAGGACATGTCGCCGACGGTGCGGTAGCGGACCAGCCGCCGTTCGACGGTCTCGCCGTCCCGGGGGCCGCCCCAGTCGCCGACGGGCAACCACATCCCGGAGCGGCGGAAGACCTCGCGCTCGTGGGCGAAGTAGATCTCCGGCAGTTCGATCCCCTCCCGCTGGATGTACTGCCAGACGTCCAGCTCGGTCCAGTCGGAGAGCGGGAAGACCCGGACATGCTCGCCGGGGGCGTGCCGCCCGTTGTAGAGGCGCCAGAGCTCGGGGCGCTGGCGGCGCGGGTCCCACTGGGAGAAGCGGTCGCGGAGGCTGAACACCCGTTCCTTGGCGCGGGCCTTCTCCTCGTCGCGCCGGGCACCGCCGAAGACCGCGTCGAAGCCCTCGGTCCGGATGGTCTCGGTCAGCGGCAGGGTCTGCAGCGGGTTGCGGGTGCCGTCGGGGCGTTCGGTGAGCACACCTCGGTCGAGGTAGTCCTGCACGGAGGCCACATGGAGGCGCAGCCCGTGTGCGGCGACCACACGGTCCCGGTAGGCGAGGACCTCGGGGAAGTTGTGTCCGGTGTCCACGTGCAGCAGGGCGAACGGGAGGGGGGCGGGCGCGAAGGCCTTCAGCGCGAGGTGCAGCAGGACGACGGAGTCCTTGCCGCCGGAGAAGAGGATCACCGGGTGCTCGAACTCGCCCGCCACCTCGCGGATGATGTGCACGGCCTCGGCCTCCAGCACGTCCGCGTGCGTCCGCGCCTCCGCCCCGGCCGGGGCGGGCGGGGCGGGCGGGACCGATGCGGGTGGTGGCGCCGGTGCCGCCGGTGCCACCGGCGCGGATGAGGTCGCCGTCGTCGCCGTCGTCGCCGTCGTCATGCCAGCCCCCTCTCCCGCAGCAGCGCCAGCAGCGCCCCCGCCGACTCGGTCCCGGTCTGCTCGTGCGCCGGGAGCCGCAGCTCCGGCGCCGCCGGCGGCTCGTACGGGTCGTCCACACCGGTCAGCCCGGAGAGCTCGCCGCGGGCCTGGCGGGCGTAGAGCCCCTTCACGTCGCGGTCGGCGCAGACCTCGACGGGTGTCGCCACGTGCACCTCGACGTACGCGGCGCCGGCGGCCTCGTGCCGGGCGCGGACCTCCGCGCGGGCGTCCGCGTACGGGGCGATGACGGGGACCAGCACCGTGACACCGTGCGAGGCGAGGAGCTGCGCGACGTAGCCGACGCGGCGCACGTTCACGTCCCGGTCCTCGCGGGAGAAGCCGAGGTCGGCGGTGAGGTGGGCGCGCAGTTCGTCGCCGTCCAGGATCTGGGTGCGGCGCCCGGCGGACCGCAACGCCTCGGCGGCGGCGCGGGCGATGGTGCTCTTGCCGGCGCTGGGCAGACCGGTCAGCCACACCGTCGCTCCGACGGCGGCGGCGCTCACGGCGCACCCGGGGTGCCGGGGGCGAGCTCGGTCTCGATCGCGGTGACGGCGATCAGCTGCCCGGTCGCGGCGTCGCGCAGGGCCATGTCGGCGACCTCGGTGCGCGGGTCGGTGTCGGAGCGCCAGCGCCGTACCGTGACGGTGAAGACCGTGCCGGGGTCGGCGTTGCCGAAGTAGCCGATCTTCTGGTCGGTGACCTTGCGCCGCAGGAACTGCTTGTCCGTGCGGCCCAGGGACCGCCACAGGCGCAGCAGCATGGTGTCGAAGACGGCGAAGTAGGAGGCGAAGTACATCAGTCCGGCGCCGTTGAGGTCGCGGACGACGTCCAGGGTGTACGGGAAGGCCAGCGGTTCGCCCGCCGCGTGGCAGCCGGGGGGTCCCTCGGGGTGGAAGCTGCCGGTGGCCCGGGCCCGGCCGACGAGCGAGCGGGGCGAGTACGTGTTGGGGAGCGGCGCGAGGTCCTGGTAGGCGAAGTCGGGGGGCGTGACCTGGGCGAGGCCCCGGTTGCTGCCCTCGGTGGTGCGGGCGATCCAGCGGTTGAAGTTCTCCGCGTAGAGGCAGTGCGGGTGCGGGTGTTCGTACACCTCGGCCGGGTCGAGCGGGCCCTCGGGCAGGTCGAGGCCCGCGGGGGCCAGCCGGTGCAGGGTGATGACGGACTGGCCGCCGAACTGGAACGAGCGGGAGTCGACGCGCAGTTCGTCGCCGAAGGTCAGTCCGTGCGGGTGGACGGTCTCGCCGCCGCGCACGTGGAAGTAGTAGAAGGACAGGTAGGCGGGGTCTCCCCCGGCGGTCCTGGCGGCGTGCACGTTGATGCCGCAGGACGCGGCGACGACGTCCCAGGTCCAGTCGCCGATGCGGCCGAAGACCAGGGAGCCGCCGCTGCACATGCCGGGGGCGACGACGACGTGGCGGGTCACCCCGGCGAGGGCGGGGGCCGGGCGGGCGGTGTCGAGGGTGGTCACGCGTCGGCCTCCTTCCGGGTGGCGCGCCAGGCGTCGGCCGCGGCGAGGAACCGGTCGTCGTCCTCGGCGGTGCCGATCGAGACGCGGACGCCGGCGTCCGCGAAGGCGCGTACGGCGACCCGCCGTTCGGCGCACCAGGCGCCGAAGGCGGCGGCGTCGGGGCCGAGCGGCAGCCAGACGAAGTTGGCCTGGCTGTCGGGGACCGTCCAGCCCTGGCGGAGCAGGGCGTCGCGGACGCGGGCGCGTTCCGCGACGGTCTCGTCGACCCGCGCCAGCAGCGGTCCGGCCAGGCCGAGAGCGGCGACGGCCGCCTCCTGGGCGGCCGTGTTCACGGCGTACGGAAGGCTCGCCCTGCGCAGCCGTTCGACGACCCAGGGGTCGCCGATCAGATAGCCGGTGCGCAGTCCGGCGAGGCCGTACGCCTTGGAGAAGGTGCGCAGCACGACCAGGTTGGGGTGGTCGGCGAGGAGGGCGAGGGCGCCGGTGGGCTCGCCGCCGCGCACGTACTCGTGGTAGGCCTCGTCGACGGCGACCAGGCAGTCCGGGGGGACGGCGGCGACGAACTTCCGCAGCTCCTCGTGGCCGAGGAGGGTGCCGGTGGGGTTGTTGGGGTCGCAGACGATCACGAGCCGGGTCCGGTCGGTGATCCGGTCGGCCATGGCCCGCAGGTCGTGGGCGTGCCCGGCCAGCGGCACGGGGACGGCGGTGACCCCGGACAGGGCGGCGAGGGTCGGGTAGACCTCGAAGGAGGGCCAGGCGTAGACGGCTTCGGCGCCCGGTTCGGCGACCGCGTGGAAGAGGGTCTGGAGCAGGGCGACGGATCCGGCGCCGACGGCGACGCGGTCCTCGGTGGTCCCGTGGGCGTGGGCGAGGGCGCGGATCAGCTCGCCGCAGCCGGGGTCCGGGTAGCGGTTCACCTCGGTGCCGGCCCGGGCGACGGCCTCGGCGATGCCGGGCAGCGGGGTGTGCGGCGACTCGTTGGCGGACAGCGGGCTGGGGCGGGCGGCCGGGTCGTGGAGGCCGGCCGCGGGCGTGTAGGCGGCGACGGTCTCCAGGACCGCGCGCAGGCGTGGGTGAGACATGGGACTCCCGGTGGAGAGGGCACCGCCGCGCCCGGTCGCGGGGGCGGTGCCGGGATCGACGGTGGGGCTCAGCCTCCCGGCCGGCGCTCCGCCATCAGGCGGGCCACGTCGGCGAGGGTGCCGGCGTCGAGCAGTTCGTAGTCCTGCACCTCGATGCCGAGGCGCGCGTCGAGCGCGGCGGCGAGTTCCAGCACGGCGAGGGAGTCGAGTCCGACCTCCTCGCGGGTGGCCGTCGGCACGATGTCCTCGGCCCGTACGTGCAGTTCGCTGACCAGGATGTCCTTGAGTTCCTCGTACACGTCCGGCTCTTCCCTCGTCGTCCTCGCCCGAACGGAAGCCGCGGGATTGCGGCGTTCACGCACTGCGGGCCGCCTTCAGGGCGAGGGCGACCTCGACGATGAGGTCCTCCTGGCCCGCGACGGCCTGTCTCCTGCCCAGTTCGAAGAAGACGTCGCGCGGGTCGACGTCCTCGCGCCGGGCGACGTCCAGGACCCGGGTCTTGAAGCCGGAGAAGACTCCGGCGAGACCGCTGACGACGCTGACCGAGTCGATGGTCGGCGGGGCCGGCATCAGCTCGCGTTCGGCGAGGTCGGCGGCGTCCAGCAGTCCGTACAGGTCGATGCCGGTGGCGAAGCCCATCCGTTCCAGGACCGGTACGAGCACTTCGAGCTGGGTGTTCCCGGCGCCCGCGCCGAAGCCGCGGGCGCAGGCGTCGAGGATGTCGGCGCCCGCCTCGACGGCGGCGACGGAGTTGGCGACGGCCATGCCGAGGTTGTTGTGGGCGTGGAACATCACGGGCACGTCGACGGCCTCGCGCATGGCGCCGACGCGCGCGGTGACGTCGGCGGGCAGGTAGTGGCCGGAGGAGTCCATGATGCCGACGGCGGTGGCGCCGAACTGGACGAGCCGGGCGCACTCCTGCGCGAGCCGTTCGGGGGTGGCCATGTGGCTCATCAGGAGCACGGCCTGGGCGTCGACGCCCCGCTCGCGCAGATGGCCGAGGTGCCGTTCGGCGAGGTCGCCCTCGGTGCAGTGGGTGCCGACGCGGACCACGTCGACCTCGTGGGCGATGGCCCGTTCGAGGTCGGCGGTGGTGCCCCAGCCGGGCAGCATGAAGACGGCCATCCGGCTGCGGGTGAGGGCTTCGCGGACGGTCGACAGCATGGTGTCGTCGTCGAGGCGGGCCTGGCCGACCTGGAGGGAGGAGGCGCCGAGGCCGTTGCCGTGGCCGATCTCGACGACCGGTATCCCGGCGGTGTCGGCGGCCTCGGCGTAGGCGCGGAGCTGTTCGCGGCCCAGTTGGTGGCGGACGGCGTGGTGTCCGTCGCGCAAGGACGCGTCGTGGATGAGGACCCGCTTCCCGGCGGGGCCGGCGGGGGGTGCTGCGCTCATGACGTCTCCGTACCGATGCCCGTCGGGCCGGCCGCCGCGCCGCGTTCGGCGAGGTGGACGGCTGCGGAGTTGATGATGTCGAGGTTGCCCGCGTAGCGGGGGATGCGTCCGCCGGTGGAGGTCACCTCGGCGGCGACGAAGACCTTGTTCTCGTCGACGACGCGGGCGGTGATCCGGTAGCCCGGGGCGAAGGAGCGGACCTGTGCGGCGGCCGTGGTGACGGCCGCCTCCACGGACGCGGCCCCGAAGCCCTCGCCGAGCAGGGACATGGCGACCCGGAAGGTCGCCGGGGGTCTGGCGGGGCTGACGTTGAGGATCGCCTTGACGTCCTTGACGCCGGTGAACTCGCGGACGGCGTCCTGGGTGGTCTCGATGTACTCGTCGAGGTTGAGCCGGGTGGAGCGGCCGACGCTGGGGCTGGCGGCCGTGGTGACGACCTCGACGTAGTCGACGCGGTGGCTCTGGGTGATGGCGTGGAGGACGGGGATCGAGGCCTGCCCGCCGCAGCTGATCATGTTGATGTCGGCGCAGCTCAGGGCCTCTTCCCCGTTGACGCTGGGGATGACCATCCGGCCGACCTTGCTGGGCGTCAGGTCGACGAGGCGGGCCCCGGTGGCACGCAGGCGTTCCGCGTGCTCGGCGTGGGCCATGGCATTGGTCGCGTCGAACACGACGCGGAACGGCTCGGGGGCGTCGAGCAGGGACTCGATCCCGCGCGTCCCGACGGGAAGCCCGAGTTCGGCCGCCTGGCGCAGGCCGGGCGTCCTCTCGTCGCGTCCCACGACCAGGCCGCACTCCAGGTACTCCGAACGCATGATCTTCTCGGCCAGATCGACGCCGATGAGGCCGGCGCCGAGGACGGCCACGGGCAGGCGCCCGGTTCCCTTCATGGCTGCATCGCCCTTCCCTGTCTAGAGGTGCGCCGTGAGGCGCGTCGGTGGTCTACGCGTCGCCCACGTGGAGCGTGACGGTGCCCAGCCGGTCGAACTCGGCGACGAAGGTGTCGCCGGGGGCCATCGGGACCGCGGCGTGGAGCGCGCCCGTCATGATCAGCTGGCCCGCTTCGAGGGTGACCCCGTGCTCGCCGAGGACGTTCGCCAGCCAGGCGACCACCGCGGCCGGGTCCCCGAGGGCGGCGGCGCCGGCGCCGGTCGCCACGAGTTCGCCGTTGCGGGAGAAGGCCATGCCGATGAGGCGTACGTCGCAGTCGGCGGGCAGCTCGGCCGGCCGGCCGAGCACCACGGCGCCGTTGGAGGCGAGGTCGGCGACGGTGTCCGCGAGGCGGATCCGCCAGCCCTCGATGCGGGAGTCGACGATCTCCAGGCCCGCCATGACCTCGGAGACCGCGGCACGGGCCTCGGCCACGGTCACCCCGGGGCCGCGCAGCGGCGCGCCGAGCCGGAAGACGATCTCCGCCTCGACCTTGGGCGCGATGAACGCCCCGTCCCGTGTGGTGGCCCCGTTCTCGTACACGGTGGAGGCGAGCACCGGCCCGTAGTCGGGGGTGGTGACGCCGAGGAGCTGCTGCATGGGGGCGGAGGTGAGTCCCGCCTTGTAGCCGATGACCGTGTCGCCGGCCTCGGTGAGCAGGGCGACCAGCTCGCGCTGGACGGCGTAGCCGTCGTCCATGCCCAGCTCGGGCTGCGCGTCGGTGAAGGGGGGGATGGGGCGTCCCGTGGCTCGTGCCTCGTAGAGCGCCTTGGCCTTGAGTCTGACGTCGTCGTCCACCGGGATGTCCACTCCGCTCCTGTCCGAGCTGCCTGGTCTGACGGGGTCGGCCGGCCGGCCTGGTCTGGCCGGTCTGCCTGGATCGGCCGGCCCGCGTGAGCCGGCCGGTCCGTCCGGTGTGGCTGAACTGCCCGATGCCGTAAGCGCGTTCCGCGTCGTCGTGCGAGGAGGTGCCGCGCGCGGACCCGGTCACGCGGACCGGCGGGTGCGGATCGGGGCGGGGGCGGCCGGCCGCGGGGCTCGCGGGCCGCGGGCCGTCCCCTCGTCGCGCGTCTCACCGTAACGACGAAGTGTGCGGCGCAGAAGGTTTTCCCTTGGGCCGGTCGTCGGCCTCAGCGGACCGCCCGCCAGGGGCCGTCGACGGGGTCGCCGCGCTGCATTCCGGCGGCGAGCCGCTCCCATTCGCGGGCGTAGTGGCTCATCACCTCGGTGAGGGCGCGGGCGCAGTGCGGGGGCACGGCGGCGAGCAGCTGTTCGCCGGCCGCCAGCCCCTGGGCCTGCCCGTTGAGCCAGCGCAGCAGGGCCCGGCCGCTGTCGGTGAAGCGGATCGAGGGGTCGTTGGCCAGCACGTCCAGGGCCCGGACCCGCAGCGTGGCCGCCGCGGGCGCCCGCTCGGCGGGGCCGGGCGGTCCGGTGCGCAGTTCCTGCCGCAGCCGGTGGGCGGTGCTGACGGAGACCCCGGCCTCCTGGGCGACCTCGCGCAGGGTCGCGCGGGGCCGTTCGGCGAGCAGCGAGCGGGCCTTGCGGCGCCGCTCGGGCATGTCGGCGGGGCGCGCCCGGCCGTCCCTGCCGACCCGGTGGACCAGCGGGTTCGACTGAGGAGATTCCTCAGTCGAACGCTGCCCCCGCAGGACCCCTACGGTCTTCGGCGACACCCCTGTGACGGCGGCGATGGCCCGGTCCGACCAGTGCGGGTGGGTGCCGAGGATGCGCCGTACGGCGGCCTTGCGGTCGCCGAGGGTCAGCGGCAGTCCATGGGCGATGTTGGCGTGCACCGAGCGGATGAAGAGGTCCGCCGCGGCGCCGTCGACGTGCCGGACGGCGATGCCGCTCTCGCCGCGCAGGACGGCGGCGCGGAGCCGGTGCATCCCGTCGATGACCCGGCCGGTCTCCCGGTGCACGAGGATCGGTTCGAAGGCGGTGCCGCTCTCCGCCAGGGCCCGTGCGTGGCCCTCGTTCAGGCCGGCCAGCCGCGGCGAGTCCGCCGGCAGCAGGGATCCGACCGGCACCGTGCGGACCGGTGCCGTGTGTGTGGTCGCCGTGTGCGTGGTCGACTGCGTGGTGTCCGGCAACTCCTTCACCCCTTCTGCCTGCCGCGGTGCCCCGGTGCCGTGTCCGCGGGCGCCGTCCGCCGGGTCTCAGACCCCTCCGACCGCCCGCGCCTTCGCGGGGACGTGGCCCCGGTAGGTGGTGTACGAGAAGGGGCTCACCAGCAGTTGGATGTGCAGGTCGCGGGGGTCGCCCTGGTGGTGGAGCGAGACGATGACCTCCGCGTAGAGGCTGTCGACCGCCCGTTCGGCGAAGTAGTCGCCGGTGTCGAAGACGAGCCGGTACGCGCCGGGCGCGAGGGGTCCGGGGCTCAGGGAGCCGATGGTGCCCGCGCTGTCGGTGCGGGTGCGGGCCACCACGGGCCAGTCGCCGTGGTCCCGGGCGTGGAGGGTGACGGCGAGGTCCGCCACCGGGCAGCCGTTGGTCGAGTCGATGACCCGTGCCGAGATGCTCACCGGTTCAGCCCCAGATGGTGTCGTCCGTGGTGAAGAAGCCACCGAAGCCACCGAAGCCGACCAGGGTGTTCAGCAGTGCCAGCATGTTTTCTCTCCCCTACGGAAACTCGCGACCCGGAGGCCCGGGTGGACGACTCCAGTTCTAGTGAGCTCCGTTTTCGTCCTCCTACTGGAACGCTAAGTACTCGCTAAGCGCGGGCGGCGGGCCGCCAGGGAAAGGGGTCTCCTTCGCCGTGGGGCGGGCCGCGGCAGGGGGGACGACCGGGGTGGGGCCGTCCGTCGTCGCAGGTCGGCGGGGGTGGGCCGGCGCTATCGGGCGACGGCGCTCACCGCGTAGCCGTGCGGGGCGATGACGATGGGGATCTCCTGGTCGGACTCCCATTCGGAGAAGGCGACCGCGATGTGGCTGTAGAAGGGGCGCATCCCGAGCGTGGTGAAGTACCGGTCGGTCTCCAGCACCAGCCGGAAGGGGCCGGGTTCGTCCTCGGGCAGGGCGGGTCGGTCGAGCCGTCCGTCCTGTCCGGTGAGCCCGTGCCAGACGGTCCGCCACTCGTCCGGGCTCTGCCGTTCGAGGCGGACCATCAGCCCGTCCACGGGCCGCCCATTGGTTCCATCAGAGACACACACTCCGAGCTTCACGTGACACCGGCCTCATCGATTGCGTCCTGGGTGGACGGGGTGCCGGATGCGCCCCGTCCGCGAGATCTCGGCCCTGCCGCGACCGCGGCGTCCCGCGCGCCGCCGAGGCGGGCATCCTGACACGCGGCCGGTGGGGGCGTGAGCGTTTTCGCACCCCGCTGGCCGGTTCCGGTGCCGCCCCGGGCCCGGTGGGCCGGTACGGGGCGGGGCGGGACCGCGGTGCGCCGCCGGGCGCTCCGGGAGCGGGCGTCAGCCGGTGCTCGCCGGTGCGTAGGCGGCGGCCTCGGCCGCGTCGTCGGAGGCCGCGCGGACCTCCTCCATGAGCCGCAGCGCCTGTTCCTGCCACCGGGTGGCCTGCATCCGCCCGAAGACGTCGAGGGCCGCCCGGATGTGCTCCTTGGCGCGTTCATGACTGCCCTTGTCGGCGGCGACCTCGCCGAGCGAGAGCTGGATCCGGCCGATGGCCAGGTACTCCCGGGCCCGGGAGGCGATGCCGGCGGCCTCTTCCAGCATCTCGTAGGCGGCGTCGTGGCTGCGCTGGCGGGAGCGGACCATCGCGAGGCCGCGCAGCACGTAGCACTCGCCGACCGGGTCGCCGACGGAGCGGACCGTGTCGAGGGCCTGGCCGAACACGTACTCGGCCTCGGTGATCTCGTCGATCTGGAGGTGCGCCTCGCCGAGCCGGCACAGGATCTGGGCGCGGACCCGCCGGTTCCCGGAGCGTTCGACGGCGGCGAGTCCGGCGGCCATCGTCTCCTTGCCCTCGGCGATCAGGCCTCGGTCCAGGTGGATCTGGGCCATGTTGCTGAGGACGTGGGCCTCGGCGGTGGAGTCGTTGACCTCGGCGAGCATGGCCAGCGCCTGCTCGTAGCCGGTCATGGCCTCGTCCAGCCGCCCCTGGATGCGGTCGACGAAGGCGAGGTTGCGCAGCGCGAGGGCCTCGCCGTGGACGTCGCCGACCTCGCGGAAGAGCTCGCGGGCGGGCCCGAGCCGGCCGCGGGCCTCGTCCATCTTGTACTCGAACATGTGCAGGGCGCCGAGGGAGTACAGCATGGCGGCCTGGCCGCGCCGGTTGTCGTTGTGGCGGGTGACGGCCAGGGCGATCTCGTGGGTGGTGCGCCAGTCGTCGAAGTACCCGTACATCTCGAAGAGGGTGACGAGGGTGAGCGCCAGGTCCCAGCAGAGCTCGTCGAGTCCGGCGCCGGCGGCCTGCCGGACGGCCGTGATCAGCCCGGCCCGCTCGTCCTCGAACCACCGCAGCGGGTCGTCCAGTTCGCGGTCCAGGACCGCCTCGTCGAGCGGCAGCCGGGGGGCGTCGCCGTGGATGAGGGTGTGGTCGCCGCCGTACGCCCGGCGGTGGGCCTCCTCGACCAGCATCAGCCAGGTGCTCAGCACCCGGCCGAGGACGGCGGAGCGCTCCGCGGTGTTCTCGTGCTCGGCCAGGCACTCCTGGGAGTAGACCCGGACCAGGTCGTGCAGGCGGTAGCGGGGGCGGCGGCCCCTGACCACCTCGACGTCGACGAGCTGGGCGTCCACGAGGAACTCCAGGACGTCCTCGGCGTCGGTGGCGTCGAGGCCGAGCAGCGGCGCGGCGACCCAGCTGGAGAACTCGGCGGCCTCCAGCATGGACAGCCGGCGGAAGAGGCACTGCGCGTCGGGGGGCAGGCCCTGGTAGACCATGGCGAGTCCGGCGCGGACGCCGACGCCGCCGTGGGTGAGCTCGTCCAGCCGCTGGCTCTCGTCGCGGAGCCGGGACACCATCTTGGCCAGCGGCCAGTGCGGGCGGGCGGCGAGCCGGGCGGCGACGATGCGCAGGGCGAGGGCGAGGTTGCCGCAGAGCTCGATCAGCTGGAGGGCGCTGGGCAGTTCGCTCTGGACGCGGTCGGCGCCGAGGATGCGGCTGAGGAGCTGGATGGCCTGTTCGGTGGAGAAGACGTCGATCTGGACCGCGCTCGCGCCTTCGAGCCCGGCCAGCCGGGAGCGGCTGGTGATGAGGACCGGGCAGTTCGCCGATCCGGGCAGCAGCCAGCGCACCTGCTCCTCGTCGATGGCGTCGTCGAGGACGATGAGCATCCGCCGGTCGGCGACGAGGTTGCGGAAGAGCTCGGCGCGCTCCTCGATGGCCGGCGGCATCGTGGAGCCGGGGATGCCGAGGCTGCGCAGGAAGCGTTCGAGGATCCGGGCGGGCAGGATCGGCTGGGCGGAGGGACCGCGCAGCTTGGCGAACATCTGCCCATCGGGGAATCGTTTCGCCAGGGAGTGTCCGAGATGTACGGCGAGGGTGGTCTTGCCGACGCCGCCCCGGCCGGTGATGGAGACGATCCGCAGCGCGTACGACGACTCCGTCTCGTCCTCCAGCAGCCGCTTGAGCCGGGCGAGCAGCTCGTCGCGGCCGGTGAAGTCGGCGATGGCGCCGGGCAGCAGCCTCGGCACGGGCGGCGGCTCGACGGCGGCGGTCGCCGTAGAGGGCGCGGCGGGCGCGGCGGGCGCCGGGGGCGCCCCCTCGGCGGACGGCCCGGGGCCCGGGGCGGCGGCCACGGCGACGGCGGGCACGCCCGCCGGGGGCGGCCCGTCCAGCCGGCCGGAGAGGATCGACTCCTGGAGCCGGCGCAGCTCCTCCCCCGGCTCGATGCCGAGTTCGTCGATCAGCTCGCGCCGGCCGCGCCGGTAGACCTCCAGCGCCTCCGCCTGCCGCCCCGACCGGGACAGCGCCACCATCAGCTGGGCGCGCAGGTGCTCGCGCAGCGGGTTCTGCATGACGAGGTCGATCAGTCGGGCCACCAGCGGCTGGTGCAGCCCGAGGGCGAGCCGGGCGTCCACCCACTGCTCGACGACGGTGAGCCGCTGCTCGTCGAGGCGGGCGGCGGGGGCCTGGAGGACGGTGCTGGTGATGCCGCCGCCGAAGCAGGCGGAGCCGCGCCAGAGTCCGAGCGCGGTCTCGAAGGCGGTGGCCGCCTCCTCGAAGCGGCCCGCGTCGGCGGCGGTACGGCCGGCCGTCGCGGCCCGCTCGAAGACGTGCAGGTCCAGCTCGCCGTCGGCGACCTCGACGAAGTAGCCGGGCGACCGGGTCTGGATGACGTCCGGCAGACCGGCCTTCGCCATGCTCGCGCGCACGATGGAGACGCAGATCTGGATCTGGGCGCGGGCGGTCGGCGGCGGGGAGTCGCCCCAGACGGCGTCGACGAGCGTGCCCATGGGTACGATGCGGTTGGGTTCGAGCAGCAGGACGGCCAGGACGATGCGCTGACGCTCGGCGGTGATCAGCGCCGGGCCACCGGGACCGACCACTTCCAACGGCCCGAGTAATCGAAAGCGCATGACCGTCCTTCACATCCACGACACAGTTTCCGCCGGTCAGCTACGCGCAGCAACACCATATCTACCTAACCCGATCGGGTCTGTCCAGTGAGCGGTGTGCCGGAAGTGGCCGGGGGGACCGGGCCGGGCTGCGGGCCGGGAGGCGGGCCCGCCGTCAGCGCCGCCGCGCGTCGGTGAGGTCCCCCGCGGCCGGCCCGCCCAGCAGCGGCGGAAGGTCGGCGCGGCGGCTGATGCGCAGCTTCCGGTAGGTCCGGGTCAGATGCTGCTCGACGGTGCTGACGGTGACGTGCAGGCCCTCGGCGATCTCCCGGTTGGAGCAGCCGACGGCGGCCATCGAGGCCACCCGGCGCTCGGCCTCGGTGAGGCCGTCGCCGCCGTCGGCGGGGGTGGGCAGGGCGGTGGCGCTCTCCACGGCGAGGCCGCGCACCAGCGCCTCGGCGTGGCAGTCGGCGGCCACGATCACGGCGCGGCGCTCGGCGGCCGCGGCCCGGCGGAACTCGCCGAGGGTGCGGTAGGCGCGGGCCAGGTCGGCGAAGGCGAGGGCGAGTTCGTAGCGGTCGCCGTCGTCGGACTGGAGCAGTTCGGCGGCCTGCCGCAGCAGGGCCGGCCGGTGCGCGGGGGCGCTGGCCCCGGCGAGGACCCGGCTCGCGGTGCCGCGGACCCGGCTCGGCATGAAGGTGAACCTGGCCTGCTGCTCGGCGAGCAGCCGCCGGGCGTCCTCGGGGCGGCCGAGGCCCAGGTAGACCTCTGCCGCGTCGGTGCGCCAGGGGATCAGGCCGGGGGTGTCCATGCCCCACTGGGCGAGCCTGGCGCCGCAGCGGCGCAGGTCCTCCAGGGCCATCTCCAGGTAGCCGGTGGCGAGTCCGAAGCGGGCCCTGGCGTACAGGTAGTGCATCCCGTAGCGGGTCTCGAACATGGCGTCCGGGACACGGTGGTCCAGGTGGGCCTGGGCCTCGTCGTAGCGGCCCATGGCGGTGGTGGCGAGGACGAGGGTGCTGAGCGGGGCGCCGACGGTGACCCCCCAGCTGATGGCGGGGAGCAGGGCGAGGGCCTCGGTGGCGTGGCGCCGGGCGTCGCTCAGGTCGCCGCGGCGCAGGGCTATCTCGGCCCGTACGGCGCCGAGTCTGGCCCGCCTGCTGGGGGTGTGGCGGGACCGCATCCGGTCCAGGAAGAGGTCGCACCAGGCGGCGGCCCGTTCGGCCCGGCCGCTGTAGGCGAGGGCGAGCAGGGCGCTCTCGACGGTCTCGGTGGACAGCTCGTCGGGCCGGGTGCCGTGGAGCACCCGCTGGGCGATGCCGACGGCCTCGTGGTTCGGGCCCTCGCCGAGCACGGCGGCCAGCGCGGAGACCGCCTGGAGCCGCCGGTCGGCGCTGACCGAGTGGGTGGGGGGCCGTCCGGCGGCGGAGCGGGGGCCGAGCGCGGGCAGGAAGGAGGGGTAGGTGTGGCGGAGCCTGCGCCGGGTGATCTGGAGTTCGGTGGCGGTCTCCGGGTCGGCGGGCTGGCCGGCCCCGGCGAGGTGTCCGAGGACCTCCTGGGCCTGTTCGAAGCGCCCGTGCCAGAGCAGCGCACGGGCCAGGGTGAGGGCGTCGGCGCCGCGCAGGCAGCCCTTGCGCATGGCTTCGACGAGTTCGCCGAGGCGGCCGCTGGACACGCCGGGGTTGATGCTCCACTCGGCGCGGATCAGGGCGGCGGTGAGGCGGGAGCGGCGCTGCGGGTCGGTGCAGACGGCGCGGGCCAGCCGGAGGCACTCGACCGCGCGGTCGGCGGCGCCGTCGCGCAGGGCGTGCGCGGCGGCGTCCTCCAGCGCGGGCAGTGCCCAGGGCTCCTCCAGGACGCCGCCGCCGGCGCCCCGCAGGTGCTCGGCCACCACGTCGGTGCCGGCGCCGCGCTCGTGGGCGAGGACGGCGGCGCGGGCGTGCAGCCGGGAGAGCTCCTCGGGGTCGGCGGCGCCGGTGACGGCGGCGCGGGCGGCCTCGTGCCGGAAGCCGTCCATGGTGAGCAGTCCGCCGGCGATGAGCGCGTGCACCGCCTCGGTGGTACGGGCCGGGCCGAGGTCCACCAGGCCGTCGAGGTGGTCGAGTTCGCCGAGGACGAGATAGCCGTCGAGCGCCGTGATCATGTCCGGGCAGCTGCGGCGCAGGCAGGACAGGACGGCCTCGCGGTAGCGCGGTCCGGCCTCGCCGCCGCCGAGGTGGTCGCGGACCAGGGCCTCGACGAGGAGCGGGTTGCCGCCGCTGTAGGCGTGCCAGTCGGCGGCGCGCTCCTCCGCGACGGCGTCGCCGAGGTGCTGGGCGATGAGCCGGCGCACCCCGGCCGGGGAGAGCGGGGTGACCTCGGCGCGGTGGCAGTTGGGCTGGCGCAGCAGGTCGGCGGCGAAGCGGAAGTCGGTGTCGCAGCCGTGGCCGCCGTGGGTGAAGACGGCGAGCACCCGGGCGTTGTTGAGGCGCCGGGCCAGGTAGGCCAGGCAGGTCAGGGACGCCTGGTCGGCCTGTTCGACGTCGTCGACGGCGAGGTAGAGCGGGTGGCGTTCGGCCAGCTCCAGGAGGAGGGCGCAGAGTCCGTGGACGATCGCGGGGTCGAGCCCGGGGCCGGCCGCGCCGGTGCGGTGCCGGGCGGCGTGCACGCCCTCCTCGACGAGGGCGACGGCCCGGGCCCGGTCCGCCTCGTCGAACGGGGCCTCGTCCACGAGCTGCCGGACGACGCCGAGGGGCAGGTGCCGTTCGTCCGCCGAGGCCAGGGCCGTGAGCGGGAGCAGCCCCAGGCTCGGGGCCCGATCGGCGAAGTGGTGTATCAGGACGCTCTTGCCCGCCGCGACCGGTCCGGAGACCAGGACGGCGCGCCCTTGGCCCTCCCCCGTCCGTTCGGACAGTGCGGTCAACAGCGCCAACGGTGCTTCGCGCTCCACCAGTTCCACCGTGAACTCCTCCCCTGCCGTCGCCGAGGCGGCCCATGTTTCCCGCCGTGCTCATCGAGCGGCTATCAGCGCGCTATCGATGAGGGCGGGGGGTGTTTCCGGGAGAACGCGGCCAGGGACCCCGCGGCCTTGCCGCGGGGTCCCTGGCGGTGCGGAGCGGGTGTCAGCCGGTCTGGCTCATCGCCTCGACGAGGCTCTTGGGCCGCATGTCCACCCAGTGCTCGTTCACGTAGTCCAGGCAGGCCTGGCGGGTGGTGGTGGGCAGGGCGACGGTCCAGCCGGCCGGGACCTCGGCGAAATCCGGCCACAGGGAATACTGCTCCTCCGCATTGACCAGAACGCGGTAGGAGGCGTCTTCGTCCTCGAACGGATTGCTCATGACCTTCGCACTCCTCAATTGCCGGTGAAATAGAGAGCCGCCCGAATTCTTGTCGCGCGGCCCGGTGCTGACAACCCCTATGTCCCCTTGCCCCGGAGGCCCCGGGGGCCGTTCACCGCACGTCGAGCGAGGTCAGCACCGTGTCCAGGGCGGCGACGCCCTTGTCGAGCTCCTCGGTCCCGACGGTGAGGGCGGGGCGGAACCGCACGGCGCGCGGGCCGCCGGGCAGCAGCAGCACCCGGTGGCGTTGACGCAGCCGCTTCAGGACCTCGTCGCGGGTCGCCGGGTCGGGCAGGTCGAAGGCCCACATCAGGCCGAGTCCCCGGACGTCGCGCACCAGGGCGGGGTGGGCGGCGGCCAGGTCGGCGAGGAGGCGGCCGAGGTGGGCGCCGGTGGTGTCGGCGGCGGCCATGAGCCCGTCCCGTTCGATGATCTCCAGGACCCGGGTGGCCCGCACCATGTCGGCGGTGTTGCCGCCCCAGGTGGAGCCGAGCCGGTCGGGCACGGCCAGCGCCCCCTCGGGCACCTGGTCCACCCGGCCGCCCGCCATCAGGCCGCACACCTGGGTCTTCTTGCCGAAGGCCACGACGTCCGGTTCGAGTCCGAGCCGCTGGTACGTCCAGGGCGCGCCGGACAGTCCGCAGCCGGTCTGCACCTCGTCGAGGACGAACAGGACGTCGTGGTCGTGGCAGAGCTCCTGCATCCGCAGCAGGAACTCGCGGCCGAGGTGCCGGTCGCCGCCGGCGCCCTGGACGGGTTCGGCGACGAAGCAGGCGATGCGGCCGGCCCGCTCGGTGAGGTGGCGCCGGGCGGCGTCGACGGCCTCGCGTTCGGCGCCGGGGACGGGCAGCGGGACGCGGGGCCAGTCCCAGGCCGGGTAGCGGGCGGTGACGGTGGGCGAGGTGTTGGTGAGGCTCAGGGTGTAGCCGCTGCGGCCGTGGAAGGCGCCCTCCATGTGGAGGACTTCGAGGGGCGCGGCCGGGTCGGCGCCGGGGCGCTGGGCCCGCCAGTCGAAGGCGACCTTGAGGGCGTTCTCGACGGCGAGGGCGCCGCCGTCGATGAAGAACAGGTGCGGCAGCCGGGGGTCGCCGAGCACCCGGCGGAAGGTGGCGGCGAAGCGGGCGTACTGCACGGTGTAGATGTCGGAGTTGGTGACCTTGTGCAGGGCGGCCCGGGTGAGTTCGGTCAGGAAGGCGGGGTCGTCGGCCATGCCGGGGTGGTTCATGCCGAGCGGCAGCGAGCCGTAGAACGTGAGCAGGTCCAGGTACTCCTCGCCGCCGCGCGCGTCGACGAGGGTGCTGCCTCGGCTGCGTTCCAGGTCGAGGACCAGGTCCAGGCCGTCCATCAGGACGTGCCGGGAGAGCTCCGTCAGGGCGTTGTCCGCCGTGATCTCCGGGCCGGCCGCGTTCGCCGCGCCCGCCGTGCTGACGGTGATGTCCATGTCACACCTCGTTGTGCTGGTAGCGCCGCGGGTCCAGTGCGTCCAGGCCGGGGAGCACCGCGTCGGCGGCGGCCAGCGCGGCGGCACCGGCGGGTTCCCAGGGCACGGCCACGCAGCGCAGTCCGGCGGCCAGGGCGGCGCGGACCCCGGTCGGGGAGTCCTCGACGGCGAGCGCCTCGGCGGCGGCCAGGCCGGCGCGGTCCAGGGCGAGCAGGTACAGGTCCGGCGCGGGTTTGTGCCGGTCGGTGTCGTCGCCGGTGACCAGGAAGGCGAAGCGGTCGCGCAGCCCGAGCCGCCCGAGGTGGTCCGCCACCCAGGCGTACGGGCTGCTGGAGACGATCGCGGCGCCCCGGGCGCCCGCCAGCAGCGGCTCCAGGCCGGGCCTGGCGGGGGCGGCGGAGCACCGCACGGCCCGCCGTTCCCGCTGCCAGGCCCACTCTTCGGCGGTGACCGGGCGGCCGAGGCGGCCGGCGAGGTCGGCCAGGGCGAGGCGCGCCCCGGCCGAGTTGCCGGTCATCCCGGCCCGTACCCCGGGGTCGAAGGGCACGCCGAGCCGGTCGTACAGGTCCTGCCAGGCGAGCAGCGCGGCGCGTTCGGTGTCGCAGACGACGCCGTCGAAGTCGAGCAGCAGGAACGGGACGGGCATCAGCGGCTCACCGCCCCTCGGTCGCCCGAGGTGAGCAGGGCGCAGTAGCGGGAGAGGGCGTCGGTCCAGTGCGGCATCGCGTGGACGAAGGCCGCGGCGCGGGTGCTGTCCAGGCGGGAGTCGCGCGGCCGGCCGCCGACGAAGCCGGCCTCGGCCATGGACATGGGCACCGGGTGGGCGGTGCCGAGCCGTTCGGCGAGGGCGAGGCCGACCTGGTACCAGCTCGCCCGGCCGCGGCCCGCGATGTGCAGCAGACCGCGCACGGCGAGGGCGCCGGGGAGCAGCCGGACCAGCGCGGAGGCCAGGTCGGGGATGTACGTGGGGCTGCTGAACTGGTCGTCGATCAGGCGGGGCCGGCCGCCGTCCAGGAACTCACGGGCGGCGGCGAGGACCTGGTCGAGGCGCGGGTCGGTGCCGCCGTAGAGCCAGGAGGTGCGCACCACGAGGTGGTCGGGGACGGCCTCGACGATCCGCTCGCCGGCGAGTTTGCTCAGGCCGTAGACGCTGACCGGGGCGGGGATGTCGTCCTCGTTGTAGCCGGCCGGGCCGGGGGCCCGGCCGTCGAAGACGTAGTCGCTGGAGATGTAGATCAGCCGGCTGCCGTGGCGGCGGCAGGCCTCGGCGACGTGGCGGGTGCCGCCGACGTTGACGCGCAGGGCCAGGGCCGGGTCGCGTTCGCAGGAGTCGACGACCGCGTTGGCGGCGGTGTGCACGACGACGTCGGGGCGGAAGGCGTCGATGGAGGCGCGGACGGCGGCGGCGTCGCCGATGTCGAAGTCGGCGAGGGAGACCCCGTGGACGGGCCAGTCGGCGGTCTCCGGGCGGCTCGCGAGCTCGTGCCGCAGGGCGGTGCCGAGCATCCCGTCCGCGCCGGTGAGGTAGACCCGCATCACAGGTGCCCGAACTCGGCGATGAGTTCGGCGACGGAGAGGCCGGAACTGATCTTGTCGCGGATGACGCGCTCGCGGTCGATGTTCATCCGGGTGCGCTCCAGGACGGCGGCGGCGTCGTCCTTGGGGACGACGGCGATCCCGTTCTCGTCGGCGACGACGATGTCCCCGGGGTTGATGACCTGGCCGTCGACGACCACGGGCACGTTGACCTGGACGGGCTCGGTGCGGTCGTGGACGGCGGTGGGCGAGGGGCGCGGGACGGTGCTGCGGTACCAGACGGGGAAGTCCAGGTCGCGGATCTCGTCGACGTCGCGGACGGCGCCGTCGACGACGCCGGCGGCGATGCCGATCTGCTTCGAGAGGGTGGACATCAGGCCGCCCCACATCGCGGTGCGGGTGGTCTCGTGGCAGGCGACGACGATGACGTCGCCGGGCTGGGCCTGGACCAGGACCGGCATGCAGTCGACCAGGTCGTCGATGGAGAGGTTCACGGTGAGCGCCGGTCCGGCGATCTTGTGGTGGTGCTTGACGGGCAGCAGCCCGCCGATGGCGCCGACCCGGCGGCGCGCGTCGGTGACCAGGCAGCTCGGGCTGTACTCGGCGAGGACGGCGCGGAAGCCCTCGACGATCTCCAGGGGCGGCCGGTCGAGTGCGTTGCGGACGGTCTCCACGGTGGTTCTCCCGTCAGTGGGTGGGTGCGGGCGCGGCGTCGAGGACGTCGGCGCCGATGAGCTGGGCGAGGTGGGCGGCGTCCAGGCCGTGGGCGGCGAGGACTTCGGCCTCGGTGCCGCAGCGGGGCACCTCGGTGAGGCCGATGCCGCGGAAGGCGGTGCCGTCGGCGGTGCCGGACTCCAGGAGGCGGCGGGCGATCAGGTCGGCCTGGCCGCCGTGCCCGTACTGGTGCTCGACGACGTACACGTGCCGGACGCCGGCGAGGAGTTTGCCGAGCCATTCGGGGTCGATCCGGTTGTGCCAGGGCAGGTCGACGACGGTCAGTTCGACGCCCCGGGCCGCGAGCAGTCCGGCGGCGCCGAGGAGCTGGGCGAGGACGACGGGTCCGGCGCCGAGGGCGACGACGGGGCCGCCGGGCCGCAGCACCCGGCCTCGGCCGACCTCCAGCGGGGCGGGCGGCAGTTCGGCGAGCTCGGGCGGCACGGGCTGGCTGGACAGGCGCAGGTAGACGCTGTCCGGGGTGGTGCGGCAGTGGTCGAGGGCGGCGGCGAGCTGGGCCGGGTGGGAGGGCTCCAGGATGGCGAGGCCGGGGACGCCGGAGAGCGCGGAGACGTCGCGGACGGCCTGGTGGGAGTGGCCGGGCGCGGCGGGCAGCAGTCCGGCGAGCGAGCCGACGTAGACCACCGGCCGCCCCTCGGTGGCGTTGTTGTAGATGTGCTCGTTGGGGCGGGAGTGGAGGAAGCAGGAGAAGGAGTGCACGAAGGGGCGCAGTCCGCCCGCGGCGAGTCCGCCGGCCATGGAGACCATGTCCTGTTCGGCGATGCCGCATTCGACGAAGCGGTCGGGGTGCGTCTCGCGGAAGGGGATCAGGCCGGTGTCGAGGACCAGGTCGCCGTCGAGGGCGACGATCCGGGGGTCCTCGTGGGCCGCCTCGGTGAGCAGCCGCCCGTACACCTCGGGCAGCCGGACCGCGGGCGGCTTCGGCGGCAGGTCGAGGGTCAGTTCCACGGGCCGCAGCGGGTCCAGGCCGCTCGCGCGGAGGACGCCGTCGGCGGTGTCCAGGAGCTCCCGGTAGGCGGTGTCGTGGTCGGCGGGGCTCGGGGCGCCGCTGTGGTGGCGGTAGCGCCATTCGCCGGGTGCCATCGAGGTGGCGGCGAAGGTGGCGCAGCCGCCGCCCTTGACGGTGTCCGCGATGATCACGACGGGCCGGTCGGGGTGGTCGGCGGCGCGGCGGGCGAAGGCCTCGGCGAGCCGCCGGGGGTCGTGTCCGTCGCAGCGCAGCACGCCCCATCCGGCGGCGGTGAACTTGCCCGCGAGGTCGCCGAGGTCGCTGACGTCGGTGACGTAGGTGTCGGACTGGAGCCGGTTGTGGTCGACGACGACGGTGAGCTCGCCCATGCCGTGGCGGGCGGCGCTGGGCAGCGCCTCCCAGTTCTGGCCCTCCTGGAGCTCGCCGTCGCCGGTCATGACGACGACGCGGGAGCTCCGGCCGGTGAGCCGGTGGGCGAGGACCAGGCCCTTGGCCTTGGAGATGCCCATGCCGAGGGAGCCGGTGTTGAAGAGCATCCCGGGGGTGCCCACGTCGGGGTGTCCGGGCAGTCCGTCGATGCGGCGCAGCCGGTGCAGCAGGTCCTCGTCGAGCAGCCCGAGGCCGATCATGGCGGCGTACAGTCCGGGCGCGTCGTGCCCCTTGGAGGAGAAGTAGACGTCTCCGTCGGCCTCGAAGGGCCGGTCGAGCTCCTCCAGCAGCAGCCGGCTGACGATGTCGGCGGCGCTGAAGCTGGAGCCGATGTGGCCCGATCCGGCGCGGGTGATCATGTAGAGGGTGTTGATCCGGCACATCGCCGAGAAGGCGAGGGCCCGCTCGTGCGGGTCGGCGACGTGGCCGAGGACGCGCGTGAACTCGGCGCGCGGGATCCAGGCCAGGGGCCTGTCCATGGCTTCTCCTCGGGGAGGGGTGGGGGTCACCAGCAGCCGAACCCGCCGTCCACGGCGAGTTCGGTGCCGGTGACGTAGCGGCTCAGGTCGGAGGCGAGGAACAGCAGCGGTCCGGTCAGGTCCTCGGCGCGGGCCATCCGCCGCAGCGGGACGCGGGCGTCGAACTTCTCCCGGAAGACGGGGTCCTGGGCGCCGAGCACCCCGCCGGGCGACAGGGTGTTCACCCGGACCCCGGCCGGTCCCCACAGCGCCGCGAGGTAGCGGGTGAGGGCGGCGACGCCGGCCTTGGACATGCCGTAGGCGGGCGGCTTCAGGAACGGCGGGTCGACCGGCAGGTGGGCGTACATCCGCGGGTCGGGGGCGAGGGAGCCGTACATGGAGCCGATGTTGACGACGGAGCCGGCACCGTTGCGGGCCATCCGGGAGCCGAAGACCTGGCACATCCGCAGCGTCCCGTGGGCGTTGACGTCGAGCACGGCGCCGGACGCCTCGTCCGGGACGTCCTCGAAGAGCCGGCCGCCGCCGTCGGCGGACGGCGGGCTGTCGATGCCCGCGTTGTTGACGAGGACGGCCGGCTCGCCGGCCCGCTCCAGGCAGGTGTCGAGCGCCCGGCGCAGGCTGCCGGTGTCGGTGACGTCCGCGACCAGGTGCAGGAAGCGCTTCGGGTCGTGGGCCTCCACGACCGCCCGCAGCTCGGGCCCCTCGGTGTCGCGCACGTCGAGGCCGACGACGTCGGCACCGGCGCCGAGCAGGGCGTCCACCCAGACCGGGCCGAGCCGCCCGCAGACGCCGGTGACGACGGCGACCGAGCCGGTCAGGTCAGTCGCGGCCGGCATCGCCGTCCACCAGTTCGTCGAGGACGATGTCGGCGTCGGCGGCCAGGGCGCCGCGCAGGCGGCGGCCGACGACGTCGGCGAGCCGGTCGGGGGTGAGCCCGTCGCCCGGTGACTTGATGGCCACGTCCTCCAGGGTGAGGCGGTGCCCGGCCGGCAGGTCGCGCTGGGCGACCAGCTTCTTGCCCATCTTGAGGACGGCGGGCCGCTCGGCCGCGAGGACCTGCTTGTCGGGGCTGCCGAGCGAGCGGCGCACCCGGCGCAGTCCGTCGACGAGTTCCGCGATGTCGTCCTGCTCCAGCGAGAACTTGTGGTCGCTGCCGGGCCGGGTGCGGTCGAGGGTGACGTGCTTCTCCACCACCCGGGCGCCCAGCGCGTAGGCGGTCCACGCGGCCCAGGGGCCGAGGTCGTGGCCGGAGTAGCCGATCACGGTGTCGGGGAACTCGTCCCGGTAGGTGCCGAGCACCGCCAGGTTCAGCTCCTCCGGCTGGGCGGGGTACGTCGCCGTGCACTGGAGCAGCGCGAGCTCGGGGTTGATGGGCAGGATGGTGCCGCAGGCGCGGCGGACCGTCTCCATGTCGGCGCCGCCGGTGCTGACGATCAGCGGCTTGCCGGCCTTCGCCGCGTAGGCGAGCAGCGGGGTGTTGCGGACGTCCCCGGAGGCGATCTTGATGGCGGGCACCCCGAGTTCGGCGAGGAAGTCCACGCTGGCGAAGTCGAAGGCGGTGGCGAAGAAGTCGACGCCCAACTCCGCGGAGAGCTGCTGGAGATGGGTGTACTCGGCGCGGCCGAACTCCAGGAACTCGCGGTGCGCCCCGTAGGTGGGGCCGAAGCTGTTGCGCCCGGTGTACGGGGAGTCGTACATCTCCCGGGTGTAGAGGGAGCGGTTGTCCCGCTTCTGCAGTTTGACCGCACTGGCCCCGGCCGCGGCGGCCTGGCGGATGAGTTCCTCCGCCTTGGCGAGCTCGCCCTCGTGGTTGTGGCCGATCTCCGCGATCACGTAGGCGTCGGTGTCGTCCGAGACGATCCGCTCGTTTACCGTCAGCGCTCTCATGGTTTCAGGTCCTCTCCAGAAGGTCGGTCACCAGCGAAGCGAACCGGTCCAGACCGAGGTCGATCTTCTCCGGGGTGAGCGAGCTGATGGACAGCCTCAGCTGCCGCAGTCCGCCCCCCGCCGCGTAGAAGTGGTGCATCGGCGTCCAGATGACCTTGTGCCGCTTGGCCGAGTAGGCGAGCAGGTCGTCGTCGGCGACGAACGGGACCGTGACGACCAGGAAGAATCCGCCGTCGGGCCGGTTCCAGCGGACCGGCGACGGGGCGGGGAAGCGTCGCGCGAGGCCGTCGAGCAGGTGGTCCAGCCGCTCGCCGTAGCGGGCGGTGGCGTCCCGGTTGGCCTCGCGCAGGGCGAAGTCGTGCTCCAGCAACATGCCGCCGATGACCGCCTGGGCGATCGGCGGGGTGTTGACCGTCATCATGCTCTTGATCTTCGAGAGCTCGTCGGCGAGGATGCCGGCCGCCGTGCCGTCCCGGACGACCGGCTGGTCCGCGACGACGAAGCCGATGCGGGCGCCGGGCAGGGCGGTCTTGGCGTACGAGCCGAGGTAGACGACCCGGTTCCCGGTGTCCAGCGACTTGAGCGTCGGCCGGGGGGCCGCGCCGCCGCCGAAGAAGCCGTACGGGTTGTCCTCGATGATCAGGATGTCGAGCTCCGCGGCCAGGTCGAGCAGCCGGTGCCGGGTCGGCACGTCGAGGCTGAGCCCGGTCGGGTTGGCGAAGTCGGGCACCAGGTAGCAGGCCCGGGGCCGCAGTCCGGCCTCGCGGGCGCCGCGCACCGTGGCCGCCAGGTCGTCCAGGTCGATGCCGCCGGTGCCGCTGCCGACCGGCACGACCGGCAGGTCGACCAGGCGGGCGGCGCCGGTGATCCCCACGTACGCGGGGTCGGTGGCGAGCAGCACGTCCCGGTCGTCGGCGCGCAGCGCGCGCAGCACCAGGACCATCGCCTCCTGGCAGCCGACGGTGACCAGGATCGACTCCGGGTCGACGTCGATGGACTCGTCGGCCGCGAGGTTGCGGGCGACCAGGTCCTGGATGACGCCCTTCGTCCTGCCGTACTGGTAGAGCCGGTTGCGGGCGGTGGCGGCGCCCTCGGTGCCGGTGACGTGCCCGGTCCAGGCGCGCAGATAGCGGTGCACGTCCTCGACGGCGAAGCCGCCGGGGTCGGGCCGGCCGGCCGCGAAGGAGACCGCGTCCGGGTAGCGTTCGGACACCTCGTTGAGCAGGTTCATCGACAGCAGCGCCGGATCGGACAGCGAGCCGTGCAGCCCGGCCAGGTCCAGCACCGTCCCCGGTCGTGCCGTCGAGGCGCGGGACGCCTCGGTCATGTTCCCTCCCGTTCGTCCGGGCACGGTGCCCAGCGCACGCCGAGGCGTCGGGCCGCGGCCACGTGGGGCGCGCCGGCGAGGGCCATCGACACCTCCAGTTCGGTCCGCAGCAGCTCCAGCGTCCCGGCCACCCCGGCCTCGCCGCCGGCGGCCAGCCCCCACAGGACCGGCCGGCCGAGCAGCACCCCGGAGGCGCCGAGGGCGAGGGCGCGCAGCACGTCCGTGCCGCTGCGCACCCCGCTGTCGAGCAGCAGTTCGCAGTCGTCGCCGACCGCGTCCCGGATCGCCGGGAGCGCCGTCAGGCTGGGCACGGCGCCGTCGAGCTGCCGTCCGCCGTGGTTGGACACCACGAGGCCGTCGGCGCCGAGTTCCACCGCGCGCCGCGCGTCCGCCGGGTCGAGGACCCCCTTGAGGACGAGCGGAAGCCGGGTCCGGCCGCGCACCCACTCCAGGTCGGCCCAGGACAGCGTGGGGTCGATCACCGAGGCGGCGTGGCCGCCGACGCTCTGTCCGGCGCCGCGCTGGGTGTCCGACAGGTTCGCCGGGGCGGCGTGCGCCGGGACGGTGAAGCCGTTGCGCAGGTCCCGCAGCCGCCGCCCCATGAAGGGGACGTCCACGGTGAGGATCAGGGCGCGGGCGCCCAGCCGCTCGGCCTCCGCGATCAGCCACGCGGTGCGGTCCCGGTCGCGCAGCCAGTACAGCTGGAGGTACGTCTCTCCCCCGGCGGGGGCGAGCTCGTCCAGCAGCCGGCTCGCCAGGGTCGCCGCGGTGAACGGGACCCCGGCCGCGCGGGCCGCGCGGGCCACGGCCGGCTCGCCGTCGGGGTGCACCATGGCGTGGAAGGCCATCGGCGCCACGGCGACGGGCATCGAGGCCGGCGCCCCCAGCAGGGTCACCGAGGTGTCGGCGTGCTCCACCCCGTTGAGGACCCGGGGCACCAGGTGGCACCGGTCGAAGGCGCCTCGGTTGGCGAGCAGCGTGGACTCGGCGCCGCTGCCGCCCGCGACGAAGTCGTAGACCTCGGGGGGCAGTACGGCACGGGCCCGGTCCTCGACGTCGTCGAGGGTGAGCGGTTCGCCCGTGAGGACGCCCGGCCCGCCGGTCACAGCAGGTCCTGCCGTTCGACGGCCTCGTACAGCTTGCGGATGTTGTTGCTGCCGAAGGTGGTGGCGCCGCGCCGCTCGATGATCTCCATGAAGAGGGTGCGGCGCGGGTGCTCGGAGCGGGTGAAGATCTGGAACAGCTCGCCGTCGTGGTCCCGGTCGGCGAGGATGCTGTACTTGCGCAGCTCCTCGACCGCGTAGCCGGAGTCCCCGAGGCGCTCGCCCAGGTCCTCGTAGTAGGTGTCGGGCGTGGACAGGAAGCGCACGCCGGCGGTGCCGAGGTCGGCGACGGCGTCCACGATGTCCGGCACGGCGAAGGCGAGGTGCTGCACACCGGCGCCGCCGTGCTTCTTCAGGAAGTCGTCGATCTGGCCCGGGGCGGCGCCGCTCATCGGCTGGATCAGCGTGAGCGTCACGCCCCCGTTCGGGCTCTGCACCACCTTGGACTGCATGGCCTGCGCGCCGACGTGGATGTCCTCCTCGAAGACCACCTGCCAGCCCAGGCTGCGACGGTAGGCCTCGACGGTGCGGTCGAGTGCGCCGTTCTCCAGGCAGACCGCGATGTGGTCCACGCTCAGGAGGTGCCGGGACAGCGTCCCGGAGGCGCCGTCGGCGCCCCGGTCGGCGCCGTCGGCGGGCACCGGTGTGATGCCGGGCAGCGACCAGGGCTCGCCCTCGGGCCGGTGCACGAAGCTGTGGGTGACGTCGCCGAAGGCGTCGAGCACCGTGGGGTCCGGTGCGGCGACGCGCAACGCGATGTCGCTGACGCCGTCGCCGTGCCGGGCGGTGTAGAGGCTGGCCGGATGGGAGTCGACGCGCCCCTGGAGGAGCAGCAGGACGGTGTCCCGCCGGCCCACCGCCACGGCGGTGAACTCCGGGGTCTCGCCGGCGGCGATCACCTCGAAGCCGTAGCGCTCCACGAACTCGGCGGCCCTGGCGTGGGCGTCGCCGACGGAGAGGGTGATGTGGTCGATCTCGGCGTCGACGGCGTGCTGATTTCTGGTCTGGGGTCCGGACGACATTGAATTCCCCCAAGGCTCGATAATCGGTTTCGACGTCGGGAACAAGAATTGTTCAGATCCCGGTACCGCGACGCCGAAAAGCTACGGACGGCCTCGGAAGAATGTCAACGGAAGTCCGTGCCAGCCGCCGAATGGTGCGGAACCCGCCTTCTCGCCCTTGGGTACAGGGGGGTTCGCTATGGGGTTCATAGGGGTTGCGCGGGCCAGGGCGGCAGGTGAGTATGCGACGGATCGAAGCTGCGGACAAGGAGCGGTACGTGCTGATTCACAAGGCACTCGACGAACGCGCGGCAGAATACGGCGACCATATTGCTCTGATTGACGAAAACGGCCCCGTCACCTATTCCGAACTGGTCGCGGCGGCGGATTCGCACGCCGCCGCCCTGGCCGCCGCGGGGGTGGGACCGGGCAGCCTGGTCCCGGTCCGCGTCGCGCGCTCGGCGCGGATGGTGACCCTCCTGCTGGCCGTGCTGAAGACCGGCGCGGCCTACTGCCCCATCGACGTGAAGTGGCCCGACGAACGGGTCCGCGAGCTGCTGCGCCTGCTGGACGCGGAGCTGTTCGTCACGGACACCCCGCTCGCCGGCGCCCCCTGCTGGACCCCGCCGGCGACGCCGGTGGCCGCGCCTCGGCCGGTCCCGGCGGAGCTCGGGCCCGAGGCCCCGGCCTGCGTCTTCTTCACCTCCGGCTCGACCGGCGCCCCGAAGGGGGTGGTGACCCCGCACCGGGCGGTGCTGCGGCTCTTCGACGGCGGCCCGCTGGCGGCCTTCGGCCCCGGGCGCACGCTGCCGCAGCTCGCCCCGGTCGGCTGGGACGCCTGCGGACTCGAACTGTGGGGGATGCTCAGCCGGGGCGGCACCGTGGTGCTGCCCGAGGAGGACCACCTGCTGCCCGACGCCCTGCGCGAGCTCGTCGAGCGGCACGGGGTGAACACCCTGGTGCTGGTCGCCTCCGTGGTGAACCTGCTGGTGCGGCTGGACCCGGACTGCTTCCGGGGCGTGGACCTGATGTTCATCGGCGGGGAACGCCTGTCGCCGGGCCCCGTCCGCGAGCTGCTGCTGGCGCACCCCGGCACGACCGTCGTCAACTGCTACGGACCGGTGGAGAGCTTCGCCTTCGCCACCATGCACCGGATCAGCCCCGAGGACTGCGCGCTGCCGCACGGCGTGCCCATCGGCCGCCCGGCGCCCGGCACCGGGATCCACCTCGTCGACGGCGAGCTCTGCGTCTCCGGCGCGGGCCTCGCCGACGGCTATCTCAACGCCCCGGAGCGCACCGCCGAGGTGTTCGTCACCATCGAGCCCGACGGGGTGCCGACGCGGGTCTACCGCACCGGCGACCGCGCGGAGCGCGACGCCGAGGGGGTGCTGCACTTCCTGGGCCGGGCCGACCGGCAGGTGAAGATCCGCGGCTACCGGGTGGAGCTCGGCGAGGTGGAGAGCCGCGCCACGGCGCGGGGCGGGGTGCGCGACTGCGTCGCGGTGGCGCTGCCCGGCCGAGGCGGCGGCGCCTACGAGCGCCTCGCGCTGGCCTTCACCGGAGACGCCGAACCCGACCGGCTGCGCGCCGAGTTGCGCGACCGGCTGCCCGGCCATCTGGTGCCCGACGTGGTGCGTCGGCTGGACGCACTCCCCCTCAACGCCAACGGCAAGGTCGACCACCGTGCCGTGACCGAACTGCTGCGCGTACCGACCCCCGGAAAAGGGCTGACGATGACCACCACGTACACGGAATCCGCCGAGACGACGGCCGGGAGCACCCTCGCCACGGAGCTCACGGAGCTCACGGAGAGCACGGAGAGCACGGAGCTCACCGAGCTCACCGAGCTCACGGAGAACACGGAGCACCCCGGGCACCCCGAGAGTCCCGGGAGTCCCGCGAACAGGCCCAGAGCGGAGAGAGCCGAGGCCGTCGAGGCCACCGACCCGATCGTGCGGGACTACCTCACGCTCGTCGACGACAGCATGGTCGCGGTCCTGCCGCACGCCCTGCGGATCGCCGTCGAGCTCGGCGTCGCCGACGTGCTGGACCCCGCGAGCGCCCAGCCCGTGGCCAAGACCGCGGAGCTGATCGACGCCGACCCCGACGCCCTGGGCCGGCTGCTGGCCGCCCTCGCCCCCGCCGGGTTCTTCGCCGGCGACCGGGAGGGCGGCTTCCGGCTGACCGCGCTCGGCGCGCGGCTGCGCCGGGACCACCCGGACAGCCTCTCCGCGTCGCTGGTCAACGCGGAGAGCCCGCTGGCCTGGCTGCGGGCCACCGACACCTTCCGCACCGGCACCGCCTCGTTCGGCGACGGTGCCGGGAACGACGGCGACGGCGGCTTCTTCGGCGTCAAGAACACCCGGCGCGGCGAGAACCTGGCCTTCCTGCGCCGGATGCGGGAGCGCACCGGACGGCTCTACCGGCAGGCCGCCGGGGCCGTCGACTGGTCCGACGCGCGCGTCATCATGGACATCGGCGGCGCCGACGGCTTCCTCCTCGGCGAGATCCTCGCCGTCGCCCCGCACGCGGACGGCGTGCTCTTCGACCGCCCCTCGGTGATCGAGGAGGTGAACCTGCGCGGCGGGGTGCCCGGTTGCCGCCCGGTGGCCGGGGACTTCTTCGCCTCGGTGCCCACCGGCGCCGACACCCATCTGCTGTGCAGCGTGCTGCACGACTGGACCGACGCCCAGGCGGTGGAGATCCTGCGGTCCAGCCGCCGGGCGCTGCCCGCCGGGGGCCGGCTGCTGGTCATCGAGATGCTGGTGCCGGAGGACGGCGCCGGGCACGTCAGCCACTGGAGCGACCTCGGCATGATGGTGCTCACCGGCGGCCGGGAGCGCGACCGGGCCGGCTTCCGCCGGATCCTGGAGGCCGCCGGCTACGCGCTGCACCGGGTGCTGCCCATCCCGGGCTCGCCCTTCTCCGTCATCGAGGCGCGCTGAGCGGCGATGGACATCGACCTGCTCGCGCCGGACGTCTTCTCCGGACACCGGTTCCCCGGCCTGCTGGCCGCCGTCCGCGAACGGCCCGGCCTGACCTGGCACCCGGAGCCCGAAGGGCCCGGATTCTGGGTGGCCGCGCGGTACGACGACGTCCTCGCCGTCCTGGGCGACCCGGCCGTCTTCAGCTCCCGGGCCGGGATCCGGCTCGGCGGCTCGGGCGAGGCGGCCGAACGGGTCGCCGACCGGATGATGGTGGTCAGCGACCCGCCGCGGCACGGCCGCATCCGCCGCGTGGTGGGGGCGCCCTTCACCCCGGCGGCGCTGCGCCGCTGGCAGGACCGGATCGTCGCCGGCGTCACCGAGCTGGTGGACGAGGCGCTCGGCCCGCCCGGCGGCGGCCCCGTCACCCTGGACGCCGTCGGCGGGCTGGCCCAGCTCCTGCCCAACCAGGTCATCTGCGCCATGATGGACCTGCCCCGGGCGGACTGGCCGCTGATCGGCCGGCTCACCACGGACGGCCTGGACTCCCCCGACCCGATCGACCGGCTGGACGCCAACGCCGAGATCTTCGGCTACTTCGCGGACCTGATCGCCGAGCGCCGGGCCCGCCCCGGCGACGATCTGGTCAGCGGTCTGCTGGCGGCCGGCGGCGACCTCACCGACGACGAACTGATCCTCAACTGCAGCGGGGTGCTGACCGGCGCGAGCGAGACCGTGCGCTACTCGGCGGCCGGGGCGCTGCTCGTGTTCGGCGAGCGCCCGGAGCTGTGGGAGGCGCTGCGCGCGCGGCCCGGACTGCTGCCGACGACGGTCGAGGAGATCCTGCGCTGGACCAGCCCCGGCCTGCACGCGCTGCGGACGGTGACGCGGCCCGTGACGGTCGCCGGGACCGCGCTGCGCCCCGGTGACCGGGTGACGGCCTGGATCTGCGCGGCCAACCGCGACCCGGCCGTCTTCGCCGACCCGGACGTCTTCCGGCCCGACCGGACGCCCAACCGGCACCTCGCCTTCGGCTGGGGCCCGCACGTCTGCGTCGGGTCCCGGGTCGCGCGCCTGGAGCTGACGGCGCTGCTGACGGCGCTGCTCCGCCGGGTCGGCGCGATCGCCCCGGCCGGGGAGCCGGAGTGGAGCCCCGGCAACTTCATCCACGGACTGACCCGACTGCCGGTGCGGCTGAGCCCGGCGTGATCCCGTCAAGGAGCTGATCGACCATGGACACGGCCGACCCCGCCGGCACCGGCGGCACCGCCGACGCCACCGGCACCTCGGTGCCGCCCGAGCTCGGCGAGCTCGCCGCGATCTGGGAGGAGGTGCTGGGCGTCCCCGTCACGGCGGACGCGGACTTCTTCGCCCTGGGCGGCCAGTCGCTGGCCGCGATGGAGGTGGTGGCCGCGGTACGCCGCCGCCTCGGCGTCTCGGTCCGGGTCCGGGTCCTGCTGGAGCACCCGGTCCTCGCGGACTTCGCCGCCCGCCTGGCCGGTCCCGGGGGGACCCCGGGCGAGGGCTGACCCCCGGGGCGGCCCGGCGGGACCCGACCGGACGACGGCGGGAGCGGACCACCGCTCCCGCCGTCTTCGCGTGCCCGGCGGGGGCGGTACGGGAACGGGGCCGGGCGGGACCGCACCCGGACGCGCCGCCGCCTCGTACCTACCGCGCCCGGACGCGCCGAGGCCCCGGCCGGTGGACCGGCCGGGGCCTCGGCGCGTACGCGGGCGGGGCGGGCGTCAGGGGCGGACCAGGCGGGCCAGCACCCCGCGCAGGCTCTCCGCCAGGGCGGTCAGGTGGGGCTGCTGGAGCATGGTGTGGTGGTCGCCGGGGACGGTGTGGTACTCGAAGCCGCCTCGGGCCAGGACGCGCCACGGCCGGGTCTTCGGCCGGTGCGGCTGCTGCTTCGCCGAGAGCAGCACCAGGCGCGCGTCGATCGGCCCGGGGCGGTGGCACAGCAGGGCGCGGGTGTTGGCCTCGAAGACCCGGATCCGCTCGCGCATGTCCTCGCGGATGCCGGCCGGGACGAGTCCGGCGCGCTCCAGCAGGTCCAGCAGCCGCTCGTCCTGGAGCTCCGGCGGCAGGCCGCGCAGCGCCGCCTCGTCGTACGGGGGCGCCGGGACGCCCGCGAGGCCGGCCAGGTCGTGGACGAAGCCGCCGAGGAGCACCGCCCGGTCGGGCAGGCGCTCGCCGAGGTACGGGGGCATTCCGGTGTCCAGCATGACGACGAGGGCGGTGGTCTCGCCCTCGGCGGTCAGCCGCGCGGCCATCTCGGCGGCGACCACGCCGCCCAGCGACCAGCCGCCGAGGTGGTAGGGCCCGTGCGGCTGGACGGCGCGGATCGCGTCGGCGTACCGGGCGGCGAGCGAGCCCAGGTCCGCGGTGAGGGGGCCGCCGTCGAGTCCCGGGTCCTCCAGGCCGTACAGCGGCTGGTCGGGGTCGACGAGCCGGGCCAGCGGCAGGTAGGGCACGACGGAGCCGCCGACGGCGTGGACCAGGAACAGCGGGGGCCGGCTGCCGGATGCCTTGATCGGGACCAGCGGGGAGGGCTGGGTGCGGGCGGTGCGGGAGGGTTCGAGCAGCATGGCGGTCATCTCCACGGTGGGTGCCGAGTACAGGTCGCGCATGTCGAGTTCGACGCCGAGCCGGTCGCGGAGCGCGGCGCGCAGCCGGGTCAGGTCGAGAGAAGTGCCGCCGAGGTCGAAGAAGCTGTCGCGGACGCCGATCCGCTCGGTGCCGAGCAGCGCGGCCCAGACCTCGGCGACCGCGCGTTCGGTGGCGTCGCGCGGGGCGAGGAACGCGCCGTCGCGGGCGGCCTCCGGGGCGGGCAGCGCGGCCCGGTCGACCTTGCCGTTGCCGGTGAGCGCGATGCGCTCCACGGGGACGAGGGCGGAGGGCACCATGTAGCCGGGCAGCCGCTCGGCGAGGTGGGCGCGCAGCGCGGCCACGTCGATGCCGGTGCCGCCGGGCGCGCCCGTCCTGGGCACCAGGTAGCCGACGAGCCGGTCGTCCCGCACGGTCACGCAGGCGTTCTCGACCTGGGGGTGGGCGGCCAGCACGGCCTCCACCTCGCCGAGTTCGATGCGGAAGCCGCGGATCTTGACCTGGTGGTCGATCCGGCCCAGGTACTCCAGGCCGCCGTCGGCGCGGCGGCGGGCCAGGTCGCCGGAGCGGTAGAGCCGGGCGCCGGGGGTGCCGCCGAAGCGGTCGGCGACGAAGCGGCGGGCGCTCAGTCCGGGCTGGCCGAGATAGCCCCAGGAGAGTCCGGCGCCGCCGACGAGGAGTTCGCCGGGGACGCCGATGGGGGCGGGCTGCCCGGCCTTGTCGACGACCCACAGGGAGAGGTCGGGGATGGGCTCGCCGATGGGGCTCGCGTTGTCGCGCAGCAGCTCGCGGGTGAGCGGGCAGTAGGTGACGTGGACGGTGGTCTCGGTGATGCCGTACATGTTGACCAGGCGCGGGTACTCCTCGCCGTGCCGGTCGAACCAGCGGCGTACGGCGTCGACGTCCAGCGCGTCGCCGCCGAAGACCACGTACCGCAGGGCGAGTTCGCGGGGGTGCTCCGCGTCGGCGGCGACGAGCTGCCGGAAGGCGGCCGGGGTCTGGTTGAGGACGGTGACCCGCTCCTCGGCGAGCAGCCGGTGGAAGTCCTCGGGCGAGCGGGTCTGCCACTGCGGTACGACGACCAGCCGGCCGCCGTGGGCGAGGGCGCCCCACAGCTCCCAGACGGAGAAGTCGAAGGCGAAGGAGTGGAAGAGCGTCCACACGTCCCGCTCGTCGAAGCCGTACCACTCCTCGGTGGCCCGCAGCAGCCGGACGACCTGTCCGTGCGGGACGGTGACGGCCTTGGGCGCGCCGGTGGAGCCGGAGGTGTAGATGAGGTAGGCGAGGTCGGCGGCGGTCGCGGCCGGTGCCGGGACGGGGAGTTCGCCGTCGGTGTCGGCGTCCAGGAGGAGCGGTTCGGCGGGCACGTCGAGGCCGGTGCGGGTGACGACGACCGACAGGCCCGCGTCGGCGGCCATGTAGGCGAGGCGCTGCGCCGGGTGGTCGGGGTCCAGGGGTACGTACGCGGCGCCGGCGCGCAGGATGCCGAGGATGCCGACGACGAGGTCGGCGTCCCGGTGGAGGCTCAGGCCGACCAGGCCGCCTCGGGTGACGCCGCGCGCGGCGAGGCGGGCGGCCAGCCGTTCGGCGCGGCGGGCGAGTTCGCGGTAGGTGACGCGTTCCTCGCCGGCGACGACGGCGACGGCGTCGGGGCGGCGGCGGGCCTGGGCGGCGAAGAGATCCCACAGCGATCCCTCGGCGGGGACCTCGCGCCGGGCGGCGCTCCAGCCGCGCAGCAGGGCGGACTCCTCGGGGCCGGTGAGGGTGAAGGTGCCGAGGGTGGCGTCGGGGGCGGCGGCGGCGCGGGTGAGGACCCGGCCGAGGTGGCCGAGGAGCCGGGTGATCCGGCCGGCCTCGTAGAGGTCGGTGGCGTATTCGGCCTGGAGGCGCAGTCCGCCGTCGGCGGTGACGGTGGCGTGGGCGGCGAGGTCGAAGCGGGCGACCCGGCCGGCCACGGGGACGGCCTCGGCGGTGACCGGGCCGAAGGCGGGTCCGGCGGCCTCGGTCTCGTCGGCGTGCAGGGTGAGGCTGATCTGGAAGAGCGGGTTGCGGCCCGGTTCGCGGGCCGGCCGCAGCTCCTCCACGAGGCTGGTGAAGGGGAGGTCCTGGTGTTCGCCGGCGCCCCGGACGGCCTCTTCGCAGCGGCGCACGAGCTCGCGGAAGGTGGGGTCGCCCGAGGTGTCGGCGCGCAGCACCACGGTGTTCGCGAAGTAGCCGACGAGGGGTTCGAGTTCGGGGCGGTCGCGGCCGTAGAGGACGGAGCCGATGCCGATGTCGTCCTGGCCGGTGTGGCGGGAGAGGACCAGCAGGAAGCCGGCCATCAGGACGGAGAGCAGCGAGCCGCGTTCGGTGTCGGCGAGGCGGCGCAGGGCGGTGCCGAGGCCGTCGGGGAGGTGGAGTTCGGCGGTGGCGCCGGGGTGCGCGGCGGCGGTGGTGCGGGGGTGGTCGGCGGGGAAGTCGAGCTGGGGCAGGGCGTGGAGCCGTTCGCGCCAGTAGTCGAGCTGTTTGTCGAGTTCGGCGTCGGCGAGCCGGGCGCGCTGCCAGACGGCGTGGTCGGCGGGCTGGATGCCGAGGGCGGGCAGGGTGGTGCCGGGCGTGGTGTAGAGGGTGGCGAGTTCGTCGAGGAGGACGCCGGCGGACCAGCCGTCGGCGACGATGTGGTGGGCGCAGAGCACGAGGACGTGCTCCGCGGGGCCGAGCCGCAGGAGTTCGGTGCGCAGCAGCGGGTCGGCGGCGAGGTCGAAGGGGCGGGTCGCGGCGCGGGCCAGGGTGTCGGCGAGCTCGTCGGGGTGGAGCGGGGTGACGGGGAGCGGCCAGTCGGCGGGGGTGGGGTCGGTGACCTGGACGGGGGCGCCGTCGGCGACGAGGAAGCGGGTGCGCAGGCTCTCGTGGCGCCCGACGAGGCGGGCCAGCGCGCGGGCGAGGCGTTCGGGGTCGAGGGGGCCGTTCAGGCGCAGCGCGAGCGGCACGTTGTAGACCGGGGAGGCCGGGTCGAGCTGGTGGAGGAACCAGAGGCCCTCCTGCTGGTGGGAGAGCGGCATGGCCTCGGTGCGCGGGGCGGCGGGGATGCGCCGGGTGGTGTCGGGGGCGGCGAGCCGGGCGGCGAGCTCGGCGACGGTGGGCGCCTGGAAGAGGGTGGCGACGCCGAGTTCGGCCCCGAGGGCGGTGCGGACGCGGTTGACCAGGCGGATGGCGAGCAGGGAGTGGCCGCCGAGGGCGAAGAAGCCGTCGTGGACGCCGACCTCGGGGAGCTGGAGCACTTCGGCGAACAGGGCGCACAGGGCGCGTTCGCGGTCGTCGCGGGGGGCGACGCGGTCGCCGGCGGCGGTGTCCGTCGCGGGGGCGGGCAGCGCGCGCCGGTCGATCTTGCCGTTGGGGGTGAGGGGGAGCTGGGCGAGCGGGACGAGGGCGGCGGGCACCATGTAGGGCGGCAGGACGGAGGCGGCCGCGGCGCGGATGCCGGCGAGGTCGGGTTCGGGCACGGCGGGCACCAGGTAGCCGACGAGCCGCTTGTCGCCGGGGCGGTCCTCGCGGGCGTGGACGTGGGCCTGGGCGACGTGCGGGTGGCGCGCGAGGACGCTCTCCACCTCGCCGGGTTCGACGCGGAAGCCGCGTATCTTCACCTGGGCGTCGGCGCGTCCGGCGAATTCGAGGGTGCCGTCGGCGCGCCAGCGGGCGAGGTCGCCGGTGCGGTACATGCGGGTGCCGGGCGGGCCGAAGGGGTCGGCGAGGAAGCGTTCGGCGCTCTGTCCGGGGCGTCCGTCGTAGCCTCGGGCGAGTCCGGCTCCGGCCGCGTACAGCTCGCCGACGACGCCGACGGGGACGGGGCGCAGCCGCTCGTCGAGGAGGTAGACGGCGGTGTCGTCCATGGGCCGGCCGAGCGGCACGGCGTCGGGGACCGCGTCGGGGTCGTGGAGCGGCATCTGCACGGAGCACATGGTGAGTTCGGTGGGGCCGTAGGTGGCGCGGACCCGGAGCTCCGGGTGGCGGCGCAGGACGGCGCGGACGGCGGTGGAGCTGATGACGTCGCCGCCGGTCATCACCTCGCGCAGCCCGGCGAAGCAGTCCGGGTCCTCCTCGGCGATGACCTGGAAGAGGCCGGAGACGAGCAGGACGTCGGTGAGGGCGGCGGCCTTGACGACGGCGCCGTCGACGTCGCCGGGGGGTGCCACGACGATCTCGCCGCCGGAGAGCAGCGGCACCCAGATCTCGCAGGTGGAGGCGTCGAAGGCGTGCGGGGAGTGGAGCAGGGCGCGGCGCGGGCGGGGGTCCTGCCAGCAGCGGTCGCGGGCGAAGGCGAGGACGCCGCGCTGGGTGGTGACGACGCCCTTGGGCGTCCCGGTGGAGCCGGAGGTGTACATGATGTACGCGGCCTGGTCGGGGTGCGCGTCGGTGCCGGGGACGGCCGCGCGGTCGGCGTCGTCGGGGCGGAAGCCGGTGACGTTCAGGGTCGGCAGTCCGGCGCCGGTCGCCGCGTCGTGGGCGTGCAGCGTGTCGTCCGTGAGGAGGAGGGTGACGCCGGAGCGCTCCATGATGTCGAGGAGGCGGTCGGTGGGGGCGGTCAGCGGCAGCGGTACGAAGCAGCCGCCGGCCTTGAGGACGGCGAGCATCGCCACGATCAGGTCGGCGGAGCGCTGCTGGAGGAGGGCGACCCGGGTCTCGGCGGTGACGCCGAGCCGGGTGAGGCGGCCGGCCAGCAGGTCGCCGCGGTGGTCGAGGGTGGCGTAGTCGAGGGTGCCGGACGGGTCGGTGACGGCGGGCGCGGCGGGGGTGCGGGCGGCCTGGAGGGCGACGGCGCGGGCGAGGCCGGTGTCCGGTTCGGGGCCGGTCTCGCCGTTCCAGGCGTGCAGCACGGCGTGGCGTTCGCGGGGGTCGAGGAGGTCGAGTTCGCCGAGGGTGCGGTCGGGGTCGTCGACGACCTGTTCGAGGATCCGGACCAGGCGCTGGGCGAGGGCGGTCACGGTGTCCCGGTCGAAGAGCTCGGTGCGGTGGACGAGTTGGGCGGTGAGGCCGAGCGGGGTGCCGTCGGGGGCGTAGCGGTCGGTGAAGCTGACGGAGAGGTCGAAGTGGGCCGCGACGGCTCGGTTGCGGGTCTCGGTGACGGTGAGTCCGTCGAGGGCGTACCGGGCGGCGGCGTTGTTCTGGAGGACCAGCGCGACCTGGAAGAGCGGGTGGCGGTTGAGGGCGCGGCTGGGGTTGAGGGCCTCGACGAGCCGGTCGAAGGGGAGTTCGGGGTGGGCGAGGGCGGCGAGGTCGGCCGCGCGGGCCCGGCCGAGGAGTTCGCGGAAGGTGGGGTCGCCGGCGGTGTCGAGGCGCAGCACGAGGGTGTTGACGAAGAAGCCGATGAGGTCTTCCAGGTCCTCCTCGGCGCGGCCCGCGTCCATGGTGCCGAGGGGGATGTCGGTGCCCGCGCCGAGCCGGGTCAGGAGGGCGGCGAGGGCGGCGTGCACGACCATGAAGAGGGAGGCGTCGGCGTCGCGGGCGAGCCGCAGCAGCCGGGCGTGCAGCTCTGCGGGGAGCTCGGCCAGCACCTCGGCGCCGTCGTCGCCGGAGACCTCGGGCCGGGGGCGGTCCAGGGGCAGCGGGAGCTCGTCGGGGAGTCCGGCGAGCCGCTCGGTCCAGTGGGCGAGCAGCTCGGCGCCGTCGGGCCCGTCGAGGAGCTCGCGCTGCCACAGCGCGTAGTCGGCGTACTGGACGGGCAGCGGCTCCCAGTCGGGCGCGGTGCCGGCCCGGCGGGCCGCGTAGGCGGTGCCGAGGTCGCGGCCGAGCAGCGCCATGGACCAGCCGTCGCCGACGATGTGGTGGAGCACCACGTACAGGGTGTGGTCCTCCTCCCCCGCGCGCAGCAGCCACACCCGCAGCGGCAGGTCGGCGGTGAGGTCGAAGGTGTGCCGGGCGAGCCGGTCCAGGTCGGCGGCGAGGCCGTCCGGGCCGACGTCGAGCACGGTCACGAACGCGTCGGGCTCGACGTGCTCGCGGACCCGCTGGCGGGGTTCGCCGTCGGTCTCGGGGAAGACGGTGCGCAGGCTCTCGTGCCGGGCCACCAGGTCGCCGAGGGCGGCGCGCAGGGCGGCGGTGTCGAGGGGGCCCTCCAGGCGCAGCGCCAGGGGCAGGTTGTAGGTCCAGGCGTCCGGGTCCAGGCGGTTGAGGAACCAGAGGCGTTGCTGCGCGAAGGACAACGGAACCAACGGGAACACGGATCCTCCTGTGCCGGCGAGGCGTCGACGGGCGTCGGCCGCACGATAGGGCGGCGCGCGCGGAAGGCGAGGTCACGGGTGCCGAAAGGGGGTTCGGCCAGGGGTTCCGGGGCGCGCGGATAGGGGTTGTCGCCCTCTTCGGGGTCCGCCCATCATGGGCCAGCCCGCATGGGACCCACCGGCACACAACGACCATGGAGACCCGCGATGCCGTTTTCGCCGGAGCGCTTGCCGTCGGCCGCTATCGACCCGAACGAGTCCTTGCACGGCCTGGTGGCCGGGCACGCGGCGAGCCGAGGTGCCGCGCCCGCGCTGCGCTGCGGCCCGGTCGAGCTGAGCTACGCCGAACTGGACGCCCGGGCCGGGCGCCTGGCCCGGGTGCTGCGCGCCCGGGGCGTCGGCGCCGAGGACCTGGTGGCGCTGGCCCTGCCGCGCTCGGCCGAGCTGATCGTCGCGATGCTGGCGGTCGGGAAGGCGGGCGCCGCGTTCCTGCCGGTGGACGTGCACCACCCGGCCGAGCGGATCGCGTTCATGTGCGCGGACAGCGCGCCGCGCGCCCTGCTGACCTCGGGGGCGGAGCGGTACGGCCTGCCCGAGACCCCGGGCACGGACCAGTGGTCCCTGCCGGAGCTGCTGGCCGAGGCGGAGGCGGGCGGCTCCGGCCCGACGCCCGCGTCCGGTACGGGCCCGGCGTCCGCGTCCGCGTCCGGCTCCGGCCCGGCGGACGGGCCCGCCCCCGCGCACCGTCCGCTCTCCCTCGCGTACGTCATCTACACCTCCGGTTCGACGGGCCGCCCCAAGGGGGTCGCCGTGCCGCACCGGGGGCTGCCCGCGTTCGCCGCCGATCTGGTGGAGCGGATGGCGTCGGGCCCCGACGCGGTGGTGTCCCAGCTCGCCTCGCCCAGCTTCGACGCCATGATCATCGAGGTGCTGCTGGCGTTCGCGCCGGGCGGCACCCTGGTCGTCGCCCCGCCGGACCCGCCGGCCGGCGAGGAGCTGGCCGCGTTCCTCGCGGAGCACGGGATCACCCACGCCTTCGTGGCCCCGTCGGTGCTGGCGACCGTGCCGCCCGCCGGACTGCCCGCGCTGCGGTCCCTGATGGTCGGCGGCGAGGCGTGCCCCGCGCGCCTGGTGGAGCTGTGGGCGCCGGGCCGCCGGATGGTGAACGGCTACGGGCCCACCGAGACCACGATCGCGATCACCCTGTCCGCGCCGCTCGTGCCCGGCCCCGACGCGCCGCCGATCGGCTCCCGCTCCGGGGACACCCGGCTGTACGTCCTGGACGCCCGGCTGCGCCCGACGCGGCCCGGTGAGATCGGCGAACTGTACAGCGGGGGCGGCGGCGTGACCCGCGGCTATGTGAACCGGGCCGCGCTCACCTCCGAGCGCTTCCTGGCCGACCCCTTCGGGGAGCCGGGGAGCCGGATGTACCGCACCGGCGACCTGGTGCGGCTGCTGCCGGACGGTCAGCTCGCCTACTGCGGGCGGGCCGACGACCAGGTGAAGATCCGGGGGCTGCGGATCGAGCCGGGCGAGATCGAGGCGGTCCTGGCCGGGCATCCGGCGGTGGAGCAGGCCCGGGTGCTGGTGCACGAGGACCAGCGGGGCGAGAAGCGCCTCGCGGCCTATGTGGTGGCCGCGCCGGTCCGGGAGAGCGACGACGACGGCAACGCCGGGCGGCACGTCGACGAGTGGCAGCAGATCTACGAGACCTTCTACGACGAGTCCGACCGCTCCGCCTTCGGCTCCGACTTCTCCGGCTGGAACTCCACGTACACCGGCGAGGGCATCCCGGTCGAGGAGATGAGCCGCTGGCGGGAGGCGTTCGTCGGCCGGGTGCGGGACTTCGCGCCCCGGCGGGTCCTGGAGGTCGGCGTCGGCTCGGGCCTGATCCTGACCCGGCTCGTCGGCGAGGTCGAGGAGTACTGGGGCACCGACTACTCGGCGTCCGCCGTCGAGGGCCTGCGCGACCGGCTGGCCGGGGAGCCGGAGGCCGCGAAGGTCACCCTGCGGGTCCAGCCCGCCGACGACACCGAGGGGCTGCCGCGCGGCCGCTTCGACACCATCCTGATCAACTCCGTGGTGCAGTACTTCCCCGACGAGCGCTATCTGCGGGACGTCCTGGTCAAGCTGCTCGGCCTGCTCGCGCCGGGCGGCCGGCTGCTCGTCGGCGACGTGCGCTGCCTGCCGCTCGTGGACGCCATGTGGACCGGCGTCCGGCTCGGGCAGCTCGGCCGCGACCCGGAGCCGGAGGTGCTGCGCCGCGAGGTCGAGCAGGCGGTGCTCCTGGAGAAGGAGCTGCTGATCGACCCGGGCCTGTTCGGCACGGTCGGCGCGGGCGCCGTGGACGTACGGCTCAAGCGCGGCGCGGACCACAACGAGCTGACCAAGCACCGCTACGACGTGGTGCTGCACCGCCCGGGCACCGCCGTGCAGGACCTGGCGGGCGTCCCGGAGCTGCGCTGGGGCCCGGACGTGCGGGACCCGGAGGAGCTGGCCGCCCGGCTGGCCGGCGGGACGGCGCTGCGGCTGACCGGGGTGCGCAACGCCCGGGTCGCCGGCGAGGTCGCCGCCGCGCGGGCGGTCCGGGCGGGCGAGCCGGTGGCGGCGGCCCGCGCGGCGCTCGACGGCCCGGCGGACCGGACCGACCCGGAGGACTGGCACGCCCTCGCCGGGGCGCACGGCCGCACCGCCGTGGTCACCTGGTCCGCGGCGGGCCCCGACCTGGTGGACGTGGTGTTCCCGGCGGCCGGCGGCCCCGAGGCGCTGGACGGGACGTACCGGGCCGGGGGCGCGGCAGCCTTCACCAACGACCCGATCGCCACCCGGCGGCGCGGGCTGCTCGTCGCCGCGCTGCGCGACCGGGCCCGGGAGGAGCTGCCCTCCTACCTGGTGCCCGCCGCGTTCGTGGTGCTCGACGCGCTGCCGCTGACCGCGAGCGGCAAGCTGGACCGGCGGGCGCTGCCCGAGCCGGACTTCCGCGGCGAGGTGTCGGGGCGGGCGCCCCGGGACGCGCGGGAGAAGCTGCTGTGCGAGCTCGCCGCCGAACTCCTCGACCGGGCCTGGATCGGCATCGACGACGACTTCTTCGAGCTGGGCGGGCACTCGCTGCTCGCCGCCCGGCTGCTCAACCGGATCCGGGGCGCCTTCGGCGTACGGCTCGGGCTCGACGCGCTGTTCGCGACGCCGACCATGGCCGGGCTCGCGGCGACGATCGCGGCGACCGGCGAGCTGGAGGCGCCGCCGCTGGTGGCGGCCGCCCGGCCGGAGCGGGTGCCGCTGTCCTGGGCGCAGCAGCGCCTGTGGTTCGTCAACCGGATGGACCCGCTGGGCTGGACGTACAACCTGCCGGTGGTGCTGCGGCTGGCCGGCCCGGTGGACCTGGCGGCGCTGAACGGCGCGGTCCGGGACCTGACGGCCCGGCACGAGACGCTGCGCACCGTCTTCGACGAGCGGGACGGCAGCCCGTTCCAGCGGGTGCTGCCCGGGGTCCCGGACGGCGACCCGGTGCTCGTCCGCGACGTGGCCGAGGCGGAGCTGGACGAGGCGGTGCGGACCGCGTGCCGGGAGCCCTTCGACATCACGGCCGAGGCGCCGGTGCGGGTGCGGCTGCTGCGGACCGCGCCGGAGCGGCACGTCCTGGTGCTGGTGCTGCACCACATCGCGGGCGACGGCTGGTCGATGCGGCCCCTGGCGCGGGACCTGGCCGCCGCGTACGCGGCCCGCCGGGCGGGGGGCGCGCCGGAGTGGGCGCCGCTGCCGGTGCAGTACGCGGACTACGCGCTGTGGCAGCGGGAGCTGCTGACCGGCGCGTACCAGGAGCAGTTGACCGGCTTCTGGCGGGACTACCTGGCGGGGCTGCCGGAGGAGCTGGCGCTGCCCTACGACCGGCCCCGGCCCGCCGGGACCGACCACGCGGGCGAGCTGCTGCCGCTGCGGATCCCGGCGGAGCTGCACGCCGGCCTCCTCGACCTGGCGCAGCGCGGCCGTACGACGCTGTTCATGGTGCTGCACGCGGCGCTGGCGGCGCTGTACACGCGGCTCGGGGCGGGCACCGACATCCCGATCGGCACGGTGGTCGCCGGGCGCGGCGACGACCAGCTGGAGGAGCTGGTCGGCTTCTTCGTCAACAACGTGGTGCTGCGCGCCGACACTTCCGGCGACCCGACGTTCCGTGAGCTGCTGGAGCGTGCCAGGACCGCCGACGTGGCCGCGCTGAGCCACCAGGAGCTGCCCTTCGACCGGCTGGTGGAGGCGCTGAACCCGGGCCGCTCGCTGAGCCGCCATCCGCTGTTCCAGACCATGCTGGTGCTCCAGAACAACGAGGACGCCGGTTTCGGTCTCGCCGGTCTGGACGTCGAGGCGGTCCGCTCGACGCCGTCGGCCGCCCAGCTCGACCTGTTCGTGAACCTGACCGAGGGGTACGCGGGGGACGGTGCCGCCGACGGCATCGTGGGCGAGATCGTCTACCGCACCGGGCTGTTCGACCCGGAGACCGTCCAGGCGCTGGCCGACCGGTTCGTGCGGGTCCTGGAGGCCGTGGCCGCCGATCCCGACCGGCGGCTCGGCGGGCTCGACGTGCTGGGCGCCGCCGAGCGCGAGGCGCTCCTGTACGGCCGGCGGGACACCGCGCGGGAGCTGCCCGGGGCCTCGCTGCCGGGGCTGTTCGCGGCGCGGGCGGCGGAGCACCCCGACGCGGTGGCGATCGCGGGCCCGACGGTCCTGACGTACGCCGAGCTCGACCGGCGGGCCAATCACCTGGCGCACCGGCTGGTCGAGGCGGGCGCGGTCCCGGACCGGCCGGTGGCCCTGTTGCAGGAACGTTCGGCCGAGCTGGTCGTGTCGATGCTCGCGGTGCTCAAGGCGGGCTCCTCGTACCTGCCGCTGCCCTCGGGCGTGCCGGCGGCCCGGCTGCGCGAGATGGCCGCGCGGGCCGGTGCCGGACTGCTGGTCACCGACCGGGGGAACGTACCGGCCGGGCTGACCGGCCTGACCGCGCTGGCGCCCGGGGACGGCACGGCCGACCGCGCGCCGCGCCCCGATCCGCACCCGGACCAGGCCGCGTACGTGATGTTCACCAGCGGCTCGACCGGCGTCCCCAAGGCCGTGGTGCTGACCCACCGCAACGCCGCCGGGTTCGTCCGCGACGGCCTCTGGCGGGCCGGGGCCACCGTGCTGATGCACTCGGCGACCGGCTTCGACGCCTCCGTGCACGAGATCTGGACCCCGCTGCTGACCGGCGGCACGGTCGTCGTGGCGCCCGAGGGGGTCCTCGACGCGGCCGGGCTCGCCTCGGCGGTCGCCGGCTCCGGCGTGGACCGGATCTGGCTCACCTCCGGCCTCTTCGGCGCGCTCGCCGAGGACCCGGAGTGCTTCGCGGGCGTCCGGGAGGTGCTGACCGGCGGCGACGTGGTGCCGCCCGCCGCCGTCGCCCGGCTGCTGGAGCGCCACCCGGACCTGACGGTCCGCGCCCTGTACGGGCCGACCGAGACCACCACCTGCTCCACCCGCTTCTCGATGTCCGGCGGAGAGCCCGTGCCCGCCCGGGTGCCGATCGGCGGCGCGATGGACGACACCCGCCTGTACGTGCTCGACGCGCGGCTCCGGCCGGTGCCGACCGGGGTGCCGGGCGAGCTGTACATCGCGGGCTCCGGGGTGTCCCGGGGCTACGCCGGACAGTCCGGGCTGACCGCCGAGCGCTTCACCGCCGACCCCTGGGGACCGCCCGGCGCCCGGATGTACCGCACCGGCGACATCGTCCGGTGGCGGCGGGCCGGCCGCACGCTGGACTTCGTCGGGCGGGCCGACGCCCAGGTGAAGATCCGGGGCTTCCGCGTCGAGCCCGCCGAGGCAGAGGCGGCGCTCACCGCGCTGCCGGAGATCGCGCGGGCCTTCGTCACCGCCCACGAGGACCGAGGCGGCGAACGCCGCCTGGTCGCCTACCTGGTGCCCGACGGCGCAGCGCCGGACCTCGGCGCCGTCCGCGACCGGCTGGCCGGGGCGCTCCCCGACTACCTGGTGCCCAGCGCCTTCGTCGTCCTGGACCGGCTCCCGCTGACCGGCAACGGCAAGGTGGACCGCCGGGCGCTGCCCGAGCCCGAGTTCACCGCCGGGGCCGGCTACACGGCGCCGCGCACCCCGGCCGAGGAGATCGTCGCCGGGCTGATGGGCGAACTCCTCGGCCGCAACCGGGTCGGCGCCCACGACAACTTCTTCGACCTCGGCGGGCACTCGCTGCTCGCCACCCGGCTGGTCAACCGGATCCGCACCCACCTCGGCGCGGACCTGGGCGTGGCCGACCTGTTCGAGGCCCCGACGGCGGCGGCGCTCGCCGCGCGGATCGGCTCCGGCGGCCCCGCCGGCCGCACCCGCCCCGCCCTGGTCCCGGCCCCCCGCCCGGAACCGCTGCCGCTGTCGTACGCCCAGGAGCGCCTCTGGTTCCTCTCCCGGTGGAACGGGCTGGGCTGGCCGCTGCCGCTGCGCGTGGACGGGCCCGTGGACACCGGCGCGCTGCGCGCCGCCGTCGGCGACCTGCTGGCGCGGCACGAGACGCTGCGGACCCGCTTCCCCGAGACGGACGGGGTGCCCCGCCAGGAGGTCCTGGAGCGGGCCGACCCGGACGAGGTGCTGCGCGTGACGGAGGTGGCGCCGGAGGAGCTGGACCGGGAGCTGACGGCCGCCGCCGCGCACCGCTTCGACCTCACGGCCGAACTCCCGCTGCGGCTGCACCTGTTCAGCACCGGCGCGGAGCGGCACACGCTGCTCCTGGTGATGCACCACATCGCCGGTGACGGCTGGTCGCAGGTCCCGCTCGCCCAGGACCTGGGCGACGCGTACGCGGCGCGGCTGACCGGCGGCGCCCCGGCAGCCCGCCCGCTGCCGGTGCAGTACGCGGACTACACGCTGTGGCAGCGGGCGCTGCTCGCGGGCCCGGACGGGGCCCGGCTCACGGAGCACTGGCGGGAGCGGCTCGCCGGGCTCCCGCAGGAGCTGGCGCTGCCCTACGACCGGCCCCGGCCGGACTCCTCGGACCTGCGCGGCGCGCTGCTCCCGGTCGCCCTGCCCGCGCCGCTCCACGCGGGGCTGCTCGACCTGGCCCGGACCACCCACACCACGCTGTTCATGGTGCTGCACGCCGCCCTCGCCACGCTGTACACCCGGCTCGGCGCGGGCACCGACATCCCGCTGGGCACCGCGGTCGCGGGGCGCAGCGACGACGGTCTCGACCATCTGGTCGGCTGCTTCGTCAACAGCCTGGTGCTGCGCACCGACACCTCCGGCGACCCGAGCTTCCGCGAACTGCTGGGCCGGGTGCGGGAGCTGGACCTGTCGGCGTACGCCCATCAGGAGCTGCCGTTCGACCGGCTGGTGTCCGCGCTGAACCCGGCCCGCAGCCTGAGCCGGCACCCGCTGTTCCAGACGATGCTGGTGCTGCAGAACAACGCGGAGTCCGTCTTCGGGCTGTCCGGCACGGAGGTGTCGGCGGCGCCGACCGAGGGCGAGCTGGCCGCGCTCAAGGTCGGTCCGGTGGACTTCGACCTGAGCCTGAGCTTCGCCGAGCGGCACGGGGCGGGCCGGGAGCCCGAGGGCATCACGGGCGAGGTGCGCTACCGCACCGACATGTTCGACCGGGAGACCGTGGCGGGCCTGATGGACCGCCTGGTCCGGGTGCTGGCCTCGGCGGTCGCGGACCCGGACGCCCCGATCGGGCGGTTCGAGCTGCTCTCCGACGAGGAGCGGCGCACCGCGCTGGCCGCGCCGCGCGAGACCGGGCGGCCGGTCGTCGGCGAGGACCTGGCCACGCTGTTCGCCCGGCGGGCCGAGGCCCGGCCGGACGCGGTGGCCGCGGTCGAGGGCGAGCGCTCGATCGGCTACGGGGAGCTGGACCGGCGGGCGAACCACCTGGCGCACGCGCTGGTCGCCGCGGGCTGCCGGCCCGACGACCCGGTGGCGGTGCGCCTGCCGCGCGGCATCGGCTACCTGGTGGCCGTGCTGGCCGTGATCAAGGCGGGCGGCGGCTACCTGCCGCTGCCCAGCTCGGCGCCGCTCGCCCGGCAGCAGCACATGGTCGACCACATGGGCGCGAGGCTGCTCGTGACGGAGGACCGGACGGAGCTGACCGGAGTCACGGTCGTCACGCCCTCCCCCGGCACCGCCGAGCACGGCCCGGCGGTCGCGGGCCACCCGGAGCTCACCGCGTACACGATGTTCACCAGCGGTTCGACCGGCGCCCCGAAGGCGGTGAGCGTCTCGCACCGCGCGGTCGCCGAGTTCGTGGCCGACCGCGCCTGGGCGGGGCTGCGGCCCGCCGACGCCCTGATGCACTCGCCGGTCTCCTTCGACCCGTCCACGTACGAGATCTGGCTGCCGCTGCTGACCGGCGGCCGGGTGGTGGTCGCGCCCGAGGGCGAGCTGGACACCGACGTGCTGGCCCGCGCGGTGACCGGGGGCGGGGCCACGACGGCCGTCTTCACCTCGGCCCTCTTCAACCTGATGGTGGCCGAGGCACCGGCGGCGATGGCGGCGATGGACCTGGTCTGGGTCGCCGGCGACGTGGTGTCGCCCGCGTCGGTCGCGGAGCTGCTGTCCGGGGCGCCGGACACCGCCGTCGCGGCGGCCTGGGGCACCACCGAGACCACGGTCATCTCCACCTGGCACCCGCTCGACGGGGCCCCGGCCCGTACGGTGCCGATCGGGCTGCCGATGGACCACACCGGGGTCTATCTGCTCGACGAGCGGCTGCGGCCGGTGCCCCCGGGGGTGCCCGGCGAGGTGTACGTGACCGGGACCGGGCTCGCCCGGGGGTACGCGCGCCAGCCCGACGTGACGGCGGGCCGCTTCGTGGCCGATCCGTACGGGCCGCCCGGCGGGCGCATGTACCGCACCGGCGACCTGGCCCGCCGACGGCCGGACGGGGTGCTGGAGTTCGAGGGCCGGGCGGACGCGCAGCTGAAGGTGCGCGGCTTCCGGATCGAACCCGCCGAGGTCGAGGCGGCGCTGACCGGGCACCCGGACGTGGCGCACGCGACGGTGACCGGGGACGGCGAACGGCTGATCGGCTATCTGGTGCCGGCCGGGGCGGACGTGGCCTCGGTGCGCGAGCACGCCGCCGCGCTGCTGCCGGAGCACCTGGTGCCGAGCGTGTTCGTGACGCTGGACCGGCTGCCGCTGACCGGCAACGGCAAGGTCGACCGCGCGGCGCTCCCGGCGCCGGACCCCAGGGCGGCCGGGCCGGCGTACACGGCGCCCCGGGACGAGCGGGAGGAGGCCCTGTGCGCGATGTTCGCGGAGGTCCTGAAGGCCGAGCGGGTCGGCGTGCACGACAACTTCTTCGACCTCGGGGGCCACTCGCTGCTCGCGACCCGGCTGCTGAACCGGGTGCGGACGCGCTACGACGCGAGCCTGAGCGTCGCCGCGCTGTTCGAGTCCCCGACGGTCGCGGCCCTCGCCGAGCGCCTGGGCCGGTCCGCGCGGCGCGGCCGCCCGAAGCTGCGGCGGCGCACCGGCCCCGCCGGGCCGCCCGAGTCCTCCGGCCACGAGCCGGACCCCCGATGACCTCAGAACCCGAGTCGATCCTCGTATGGGAATGGGAGAGCACGATGTCACGCATGAGCCCCTCGGAGACCGCCGCCGACCTCGCCGCCACGGCCACGCTGCTGGAGATGGCCGACCGGCTGGGCATCGTCCCGCTGCTGGAGCGCGGTGAGCCGGTCGGCGCGGCGGAGCTGGCGATGGCCGCCGACGTGCCCGAGGAGGGCATGGCCGGCTTCCTGGCCACGCTGGTCGCGGCGGCGCTGCTGGTGCCGACGGGGGTGAAGGAGTTCCGGATCGCGGACGACTTCGCCGACCGGATCCACGACGCCGGCTACCTCACCTGGTCGCTGCGGGCGAACCAGCCGTACGTGCAGAATCCGGCGGAGTTCCTGCGCGACCCGGCCGGGGCCGCCGCCCGCCACCAGCGCAACGGGCGGGAGGTCGCGGTCAGTTCGCGGTGGATCGGCAGCCAGGGCTTCTACCCGGCCGCCACCGAGGCGATCCTGGCCGCGCGGCCGAAGCGGATCGTGGACCTCGGCGCGGGCGCCGCGGGCCTGCTGATCGACCTGCTGGGCCGGCTGCCGGAGAGCACCGGCGTCGCCCTGGACATGAGCGCGGGCGCCTGCGCGGAGGCGGCCCGCGCGGCCGGGGACGCGGGGGTCGGCGAGCGGCTGACGGTGGTGGAGCGGCCGATCCAGTCGATCGCGGACGACCCGGGTCCGGTGGAGGGCGCCGACGTCATCCACGCCGGGTTCGTCTTCCACGACATCGTCCTGGAGGGCGACGTCTTCGACCGCGTGCTGCGCCGCTGCCGGGAGGCGCTGCGGCCGGGCGGCATCATGGCGATCACCGACGCGGTCCCGTACGCCTCGGCGGAGCGGGAGCGCCGTTTCAGCGCGCTCTTCACCTACCTGCACGCCGGCTTCATGAACGTGACCCTCCCCCCGGAGGAGGACTGGCTGGCCCGCTTCCGCCAGGCCGGCTTCGACAAGGCCGAGTGCGTCCCCCACCGCTTCCCGGGCGGCCGCCTCTTCATCGCGGCCAAGTAGCCGCCCCCGGCACGCCACCGGACGCCCCCGCCCCGGCCTCACCGGCCGGGGCGGGGGCGTCCGGACGCTGTGGGCACCCTGGGCGGCGTCCGCACCACGCCGGGTGAGGGATCCGCGATCCAGCCATACCTGATGGAACGTCAGGTTCCCGTGCGGGCCGCCTGCCGGCCTTCCCGCGTCCGGGCGCCTCCGACCGGGGCGCCTCGACCCTGGCCATCGCCTCGTACGGCTGGATCGAGAACGCCGGCTCCGGCCGGTGCCTCGCGGTGCCCGGGGCCACCCAGAACCCCGCCGCGCGCCTGATCCAGCGGGCCCGCGGCCTCGGGGCGGGTCAGCAGGGCCAGCAGGGCGTGGTACGCGCCTGGGTCCAGGGCGAAGTCCGTCTCGGCCGCGAGGGCGACCTGGCCGGAAGGCCGCTGGCCCCGGAGGAGGTCGACCGAGGTCTGGGCGAAGCGCTCGGGGAGACCGTTCCGCTCGGCGTCGGCCAGCAGCCGGCGCAGGTCGTTGACCGCGCCCTCGGCTTTCCGGCGCGCCATCGGGCCCGCCGGCAGCATCGCCCGCAGGCCGGCGGCGGGGGCCGCGTCGTTCAGCAGCCCGTCCAGCCGGTCGGCGAGCTCCCGGCCGAGCAGGGCCGTCTCGCGCGCCTGCGGGCCCGCCTCCCGCAGGACCCACAGGGCCGTGACGAGGCCGAGGTCCGGGGCGGTGCCGGTCGCCCGCGCCGGGAGCGCGCGGTGCTCCGCCTCCCGTACCGCCGCCACGGCCCGCTCGTAGTCCTCGTCCGCACACCGGGCCGCCTCGGACAGCCGGGCCGCGCGGCGGACCAGCCGGGCCTCCACTCCCATGACACGCGGCAGGGCGCGGAGGTTGCCGCCGATCAGTCCGACGCCGATGAGCGGCGCCCCCAGCAACAGGAGGACGCCCGAGGCCCCGAGGTCCGGCTCGGCGGTGAGGTCCTCCAGGTTCCCCCGGTCCGGGCCCTCGGTGAGCATGAAGCCGGACTCCCAGCCGTAGCCGCGAAGGTCGAAGTACTGGGGCGCCTTGAGACTGTCGGCCCGCCCGGGGTCGCAGTGGTAGGGCGCCTCCCTCACCTTCTTCCGGTAGGGGTCGGCCCACCGCACCCTGCACGTCCCGTCGGGTTTCTCGTCGACCACCGCCAGATCGATCTGGCGCGCCTCCGGCAGCTCCGACCTGACGCTGTCGAGCCCCACCGAGCACGCGAAGAGCACGACCCCCAGTGTCAGCACCCAACGGAAAAACGGCACATGCCTCATCCTGCTCCCCCCCCTTGCGGCTCCATCCTCCCCCGCGCGAGGGCGGCGCCACGAGAGGGCGGATCCGGCAGCGCGTGGGCCGGTGCGCTGCCGGGGTCCGGCAAAGGGGCTTCGCTCGGGCGGGGGCTAGCCGTCCGAGGGGTCCTTGGGCGCCCAGAACATCAGCAGGAACTCGACCGGCACATCGGCCCTCTCCTCGTCGTCGGGGCGGTTGAACTCCTCCATCAGCTCCGTCAGGCGCGAGCGGAACTCCACCGCCCGCTCCGGTGTCAGGCGCCGGTCGAGCGCGACGACCATCGGCCCCAGCGGGTCCGCGCCCGCGCCCTCGTCGCCGGAGCCGGCCTCGGGCCCCGGCTGGAAGCGACCGCTGATGATGTCCCGGACGAGCCGGTCGCGGAAGTCGTTCAGGGTCACCGCGAAGGCGTCCGCCAGGTCCCCCGCGTTGCCCGGGGCCGCCAGCAGGTCCCGGCTCAGCCGCAGCGCGAACTGCGCGACCTGGTACTGGCTCTCCTGGATCCCGGAGACCATCCGGGTCTGCGCCACCTTGATCAGGCCCGCCGCCTCCAGCACCTTGATGTGCCGGTAGAGCCGGGTGGGCGGCTGGTCGAGCAGCCGGGCGATGTCCTTCACCCGGTGCCCGGCGCGCACGTCGCTCATCATCGTGCGCAGGATCGCCAGCCTGAGCGGGTCGGACAGGGCCTTCAGCGTCTCCACGTCGTCCACCTCGCGGACGACCGTCACCGCTTCGGCATCGTCGGCCATGTGCCCCACTCCATTTCCTCGTAGCGAATCATTCATGTCCATGCTACCGTTCACGCATGAGTGAACGCTTACATCAGGGTGATAGCGCGACTCTCCCCACGCCGACACCCCTGCGCCGAAACCGGCGCTTCCAAATTCTGTGGATCGGAGCGGCTGCGGCCAACCTCGGCCTCGAAACCGTGGAGGTCGCCTATCCGCTCCTGATCATGTCGCTGACCGGATCCCCGGCCCTGGCGGGCCTGTTCGGCTTCGTCCAGATCGGCACCGCCCTCCTCGTCGGACTTCCGGCCGGCGTGTTCGTCGACCGCTGGGACCGGCGCCGCGTCCTCCTCGTCTCCGAGGCGGTCCGCGCCCTCACCCTGGCGTTCATCGTGCTCGGTCTGGCGGCCGGGTGGGCGGACTTCGGCCTGCTGATGGCGGCCGCGGTCGCCCTGGGTGCCGGTACGGCCTTCGGGGCGCCCGCCCGGATGCTGCTGATCCGCGCCGTGGTGCCGGACCATCAGCTCACGGCGGCGCTCAGCCAGGACGAGGCCCGCAGCGGGGCCGCGGCGCTGGCCGGACCGCCCCTCGGCGGCGCGCTCTACCTCGTCTCCCGCGCCTTCCCCTTCCTCGCCGCCATCGCCGGATTCGTCATCTCCTTCCTCTGCGCCCTGGCCGTCAAGGTCCCGGCGAGCCCACGGACCGACGGACCGGACAGCCCCGACGGGCCGGACGGCCCCGCCGAGGCCGACACGGGACGCAAGAGTGCCCTCGCCCCGCTCACCACGGCCTTCTCCGGGCTGGTCGAGCTCCTCGGTGACCGGCTGCTGCGCTCCGCCCTGCTCCTCGTCTGCGTCTTCTACTTCAGCGTCACCGCCGCCATCCTCATGGTGATGGTGACCCTGCGTCAGCAGGACCACTCCGCCGGCACCATCGGCCTGGCCCTCTCCGGCACCGCCGTCGGCATGCTCCTCGGCTCGGTGCTGGTGCCCCGGCTCAACCGGCTCCTCAGCCCCGGCGGGCTGCTGCTCGCCGCCTCCACGCTCACCACGCTCGCGGTCGCCCTGCTGGCGTTCCCGCTCGGCCCGGTCTGGGTCTTCGCGATGCTGACGCTCGCGGCGCTCGGACTGCCCGCCCTGAAGATCCTCGTCGACATCATGATCTTCCGGCAGACCCCGGACCACCGGCGCGGCCGTGCCATCGCCGCGACCATCACCCTCATCGGCGCGGGCTCCCCGCTCGGCTCCCTGGTCGGCGGCGTGACCCTGCAGTTCCTCGGCGTCACCGGCGCGATCGCCGTGATCGCCGGTGTCCAGGCACTGATCACCGCCGCCGGGCTGGCCAACCGGAACGTCCGGTCCGCCCGCTGGCCCGCGTGACCGGCCGCCTCCGCAGGCCACACATCACGCCGCTCCTCGCGCCCTTCCCCGCGCCCCTCCTCACGAAGGCGAGTCCCGTCATGCTCAAGCAGCCCATCTTCATCGTCGGCCACCCCCGCTCCGGCACCAGCCTGGTCCGCAGCCTCATCGAACGCAGCGAGCACGTCTGGAGCATCGGCCGCGAGGGCAAGCCGATCTGGGAGCGCGGGGAGCTGCACCCCAGCCGCCGCGGCTGGGAGTCCAACGCGCTCGACGCCTCCGACGCGACCCCCGAGGTGGCGGCGCGCCTGGAGGCGGACCTGCTGGCCGCCGCGCGCCGGCCCGGCGCCGAGTGGTCCGTCGACGACAAGCTCGACTACCTCGACTTCATCAGCGCCCAGGGGCCCCAGCCGTACTACTACGACGTCCCGCTGAAGGCCCTCCAGGAGCGCTTCCCCGGCGAGCTGCCGGTCGGCCCGCCCACCACCCGGGACGGCGGCGAGCTCGACGAGATCACCCCGTTCTGCTTCCCGCCGCGCGGCCCGCGCCCCACCGAGGCCGAACGCGCCGCCGGCATCCGGCTGGTGGAGAAGAGCATCCAGTCCTGCTTCCGGATCCCCTTCCTCCAGGCCCTGTACCCCGACGCGAAGTACGTCTTCGTCGTCCGCGACCCGCGCACCAGCATCGGCTCCCTCATGGACGCCTGGCTCAACCCGCGGATGTTCTTCTCCTACCCGGTGCCCGAACCCCTCGACATCAAGGGCTACTCGGACGTCTTCCCCTGGGGCAAGGAGTGGTGGAACCTGAGCCTGCCGCCCGGCTGGCGGGACTGGACCGGGCTGCCGCTCGCCGAGGTCTGCGCCCGCAACTGGCTGGCCCACAACCGGGCCGTGCTCGACGCGGCCAAGGCCCTCGCCCCGTCCGGCAACTCCGTGCTGCTGCGCTACGAGGACGTCAAGTCCGACCCGGTCGCCGCGATGGAGGCCGTCGCCGACACAGTGGACCTGCCGTTCGCCGAGTCCTGGGGCCGCCGCGACCTGCCCGTCGTGATGACCCAGACCAGGCCCGACCCGGACAAGTGGCTGCGCCACGAGCGGGAGATCCGCCAGGTCCTGCCGATCGTCGGCGGCCTGGCCGAAGAGGCCGGCTATGACGCCGCCGCCTGAGCCGTCGGCCCGGCGTACGATCCCCGCCATGAGAGCGATACGGGTGAGCGGCCCCGGCGGCCCCGAGGTCCTGCGGCTCGTCGACGTGCCCCGCCCGGCACCCGGCCCGGGCCAGGCGCTGGTCCGGCTGGCCGCCGCCGGGGTCAACTACGTCGACGTCTACTTCCGGTCCGGGGCCTACCCGCGCGACCTGCCCTACGTGCCCGGCCAGGAGGGCGCCGGCACGGTCGTCGCCCTCGGGCCAGGGGTCACCGAGGTCGCCGTCGGCGACGTGGTCGCCTGGGCCAACCTGCCCGGCGCGTACGCCGAGTTCGCCGCCCTGCCGGCCGACCGGCTGGTGCCGGTGCCCGCCGGACTGGCCCCCGACACGGCCGCGGCGGCTCTCCTCCAGGGCATGACCGCCCACTACCTCAGTCACGACACCCACCCGGTCCGGCCCGGCGACACCGTCGTGGTGCACGCCGCCGCGGGCGGCGTCGGCACGCTCCTCACCCAGCTCGTCCGGCTGCGCGGCGGCACGGTCGTCGGCACCGCCTCCACCCCGGCGAAGGCGGAGGCCGCGCGGGCCGCCGGGGCGGCCGAGGTGGTCGACTACACGCCGGGCGCGCTGGCCGAGGCGGTGCGCCGGCACAGCGGCGGCGCGGGCGCGGCCGCCGTCTACGACGGGATCGGCGGCCCCACCTTCGACGAGAGCCTGGCCGTGCTGCGCCCGAGGGGCGTCCTCGCGGTCTACGGCCAGTCCGGCGGCCCGGTCCCGCCGTTCGACCTCCAGCGCCTCAACGCCGCCGGCTCCGCGTTCGTCACCCGCCCCAACCTGGAGCACCACATCGCGGGCCGCGGGGAACTGCTGCGCCGGGGCGGCGCCGTGCTCCGGCTGGTCCGCGACGGCGACCTGCGGGTCCGGATCGGCCGCGCGTACCCGCTCGCCGAGGCGGCGGCGGCCCACGCGGCCCTCGAATCCCGCGCGACGATCGCGAAGACCCTGCTCGTGTGCGCCCCCGGCCCCGCGGACCCGGAGCCCGACAGCCCCGATAGCCCGGCAGGTCCTCCGCCCGTATGACGGAAGTCTTACGGCCCGGCGCGCACCGCCGCGCCGGGCCGGGCGGGTCCGTAGCGTGCGCCCATGCGCGTACTCGTCACCGGAGGAGCCGGGTTCATCGGCTCGCACATCGTCGGGGCCCTGCGGCGGGCGGGCCACGAGCCCGTCGTGCTCGATGCCCTGCTGCCCAGCGCCCACCCCGTCGCCCCCGAGCCGCCCGACGCGGAGTTCCTCCACGCGGACGTGCGGGACGCGGCGAGCGTCCGCACGGCCCTGCGCGGCGCCGACGCGGTCTGCCACCAGGCCGCGATGGTCGGCCTCGGCAAGGACTTCGCCGACGCCCCCGGCTACGTGGGCTGCAACGACCTCGGCACCGCCGTGCTGCTCGCGGCCATGGCGGAGACCGGGGTGCGGCGGCTCGTCCTCGCCGGTTCGATGGTGGTGTACGGGGAGGGCCGGTACGGCTGCCCCCGGCACGGTCGCGTCCGGCCGGGCCCCCGCCGCCCCGAGGACCTGACGGCGGGCCGCTTCGAGCCGCGCTGCCCCGACTGCGGCGCCCCGCTCGCCCCGGGCCTGGTGGCGGAGGACGCGCCCACGGACCCCCGCAACGTGTACGCGACGACCAAACTGGCGCAGGAGCACCTGGCCGCCGCCTGGGCCCGGACGACGGGCGGGACGGCGGTGTCGCTGCGCTACCACAACGTGTACGGGCCCGGGATGCCCCGGGACACCCCGTACGCCGGAGTGGCCTCCCTGTTCCGCTCGGCGCTCGCCCGCGGCGAGGCGCCCCGGGTCTTCGAGGACGGCGGGCAGCGCCGGGACTTCGTCCACGTGCGGGACGTGGCGGCGGCCAACACGGTCGTGCTGGAGGCCCTGCGCGGGGACGACGGCGTGCCGTCCGGCGCGCTCACCGCGTACAACACCGGCACTGGCGAGCCCCGTACGGTCGGCGAGATGGCGGCGGCCCTCGCGGCGACGAGCGGCGGCCCGGAGCCGGTGGTCACAGGGGAGTTCCGGCTCGGCGACGTCCGGCACATCACGGCGGACTCCGCCCGGCTGCGGCAGGCCCTGGGGTGGCGGCCCCGCGTCGGCTTCACGGAGGGGATGGCGGAGTTCGCGCGGGCCGGGCAGCGGGCTTCGGCGGCGGTCGGCGGGTAGCCGCGGGACGCCTGCCGGGTGGCGGGCGGCGCTGTGGGCTGGGCGGCGGGCAGCAGGCGGCGGCCCGTCGGCGCGGAGCTGTCCGGCTGCGTCAGCGCGCCGCCTTCCGTCCCGGCGTCTGCCCGCCCGCCGCCTCCCGGCCCGCCGCCTGCCGGCTCGCCCCCATGCGACCCGCCCCGTTCAGCCCGCCCCCGGTCAACCCGCCGTCGGCAGGGTCACCTCGAAGCGGCAGCCGCCCGGTACGTTCCGTACCTCCGCGCGGCCCGCGTGGGCCTCCACGATGCCGCGTACGATCGCCAGCCCGAGGCCCGCCCCGGAGGGCGGCGTGCGGGCCGGGGTGCCGCGCCAGCCGGTGTCGAAGACCCGGGGCAGGTCCTCGTCCGGGATCCCGCCGCAGCCGTCGGTGACGGAGACGACGACGGCACCGCCCCGGCGTTCGGCCGCCACGGCCACCGTCCCGTCGGCGGGGGTGTGCCGGATGGCGTTGACCAGGAGGTTGGCCAGCACCCGGGTCATCTCCTTGCCGTCCACCTCGACGGGCACCGGCTCGACCCGGCCTCCCAGCAGGCGCACCCGGTGCTCCCGGGCGAGCGGGTCGGCGCCACTCAGCGCGTCCCCGACCAGGTCGTACACCGACATCCGGCTCGGGCTGAGGGACAGCGCCCCGGCGTGGATCCGGGAGAGTTCGAAGAGGTCGGTGACCATCGTGGTGAGCCGTTCGACCTCGGTCCGGATCTGGCGGTGGTAGCGGGCCGGGTCGGCGGCCATCCCGTCCTCCAGCGCCTCGGCCATGGCCCGCAGCCCGGCGAGCGGGGTGCGCAGGTCGTGCGAGATCCAGGCGACCAGTTCGCGCCGCGACGCCTCCAGCGAGCGCTCGCGGCGCCGGGACGCCTCCAGTTTCGCGCTGGTGGCGGCCAGTTCCCGGGTGAGCGCGGCCAGTTCGGCGGTGGCGGGGCCGCGCGGCGCGGCGAAGCTGCCGCCGTCGCCGAAGTCGCGGGCCGCGTGGGTCAGGGCGCGGCTGCGGGCGACCACCCAGCGCCCGAGGAGCAGCGCGGTGCCCAGGGAGACCGGCGCGGCCATCGCGGCGACGACCGTCACCACCCACAGGTCGTGCCCGGACAGGAACATGGCCTGGGCGACGGCGAGCGTGCCGGCCAGCATCGCGGTCACGGTGACGGCCGCGACGACGGTCAGCGAGACGGCGACGGACCGGTGGCGCACCAGCCGGATCACGACCGCGCCGACGGCGCCCGCGCAGGCGGCACCGGCGAGCGCGAAGGCGGCGATGAGCAGGACGCCCCTCACAGGGCACCGGCCTCGGCCCCGGGCCGGGCCTCGACCTCGGCCTCGGGCCGGGCCTCGACCTCGGCTTCGGCTTCGGCTTCGGTCCCGGCCGGCTCGAAGCGGTAGCCGACGCCCCACACGGTCTGGATGAGGCGCGGTGCCGCCGGATCGTCCTCGATCTTGGCGCGCAGCCGGCGGACGTGGACGGTGACGGTGGACAGGTCGCCGAACTCCCAGCCCCAGACGCGGCGCATCAGCTCCTCCCGGGTGTGGGCCGTGGCCGGATGCGCCAGGAGATACGCGAGGAGGTCGAACTCCCTTAGCGTGAGCGGGAGTTCGCGGCCTTCCCGGGTCGCCCTGCGAGTGGCCGGCTCCACGGTCAGGTTCCCGGCCCGCAGCCGTTCCGGAATGGCGGGCCCCGCCCCGGCGGCCCCGGCGGTCGCACCGCGCCGGAGCACGGACGCCACCCGCAGCACCAGCTCGCGGGGGCTGAACGGCTTGGTCACGTAGTCGTCCGCGCCGACTTCGAGGCCCGTGATCCGGTCCTCCTCGTCGCCGCGCGCGGTGAGCATGATGACCGGTACGGGGCCGCTCTCCCGAAGCCTCCGGCAGACGTCGAGGCCGTCGAGCCCCGGCAGCATCAGGTCGAGGACGACGAGGTCCGGGCGGGTCTCGGCGGCGCGGCGCAGCGCCCCGGGGCCGTCGTCCGCGAACGTGACGGCGAAGCCCGCCCGGTCGAGGTAGCCGCCGACCACCTCGGCCACGGTCGGGTCGTCGTCGACCACGAGGATCCGGGCGGCCGGGTGGGGTGCGCTGTGCTCGTTCATGCCGGACAGCGTGGCACCCGGGCGGGCGTCCGGTCACCGCCGGCCGGGCGGTGTGCGGGGCGACGTCCGCGTTTCGTAAGGTCCCAAGCGGCCTTCCGGGGGGTCGGGGTTCCTACGGTGGGACCCGTGAAACCCGTGACCGTAGATGTCGTCCTTCCCTGTCTCGACGAGGCCGGGGCGCTGCCCTGGGTCCTCGCCCGCATCCCCGCCGGCTGGCGGCCGGTCGTCGTCGACAACGGCTCGACCGACGGCTCCGCCGCCCTCGCCGCCGAGCTCGGCGCGACCGTGGTGCACGAGCCGCGGCGCGGCTTCGGGGCCGCCTGCCACGCGGGACTGCTCGCCGCGGAGGCCGAGTTCGTCTGCTTCTGCGACTGCGACGCCTCGCTCGACCCGGGGCTGCTGCCCGGTCTGCTGGCCCCGGTCGCCGAGGGCGCGGCGGACCTGGTGCTCGGGCGGCGCCGCCCGGTGGGGCGCGGGAGCTGGCCGCCGCACGCGCGGGCGGGCAACCTGGCGCTGTCGCTGCTGCTGCGCCGGCGCACCGGGCTGCGGCTGCGCGACCTGGGGCCGATGCGGGTCGCGCGGCGCGAGGCGCTACTCGGCCTGGGGCTTTCGGACCGGCGCAGCGGCTATCCGCTGCAGATGGTGGTGCGGGCGGCCGACGCGGGCTGGCGGGTGCGCGAGGCGGATGTCCCGTATCTGCCGCGAACCGGCCGTTCGAAGGTCACCGGCACCTGGAAGGGGACCTGGCAGGCGGTACGGGACATGAGCCGGGTCCTCGACGAGCCCGCGCCGGCCGGCCTGGTGGCCGGGGGTGCCCGCCCGTGACGGACCTCCTCGTCATCGCGAAGCAGCCGCTGCCGGGCCGGGTGAAGACCCGGCTCACGCCCCCGTTCACCCCCCGGGAGGCGGCGGAACTGGCCGAGGCGGCGCTCGCCGACACCCTCGCCGCCGCGCTCCTCGTCCCGGCCGCCCGGCACGTCCTGGTGCTCGACGGGCGGCCGGGGCCCTGGCTGCCGCCGGGCTTCGAGGTCGTGCCGCAGACGGCGGGCGGGCTGGACGCGCGGCTCGCCGCCGCGTTCGCGGCGTGCCCCGGGCCCGCGCTGCTCATCGGCATGGACACCCCGCAGGTGACACCGGGTCTGCTCGCGCCCGCGCTGTGCTGGGAGGCGCACGACGCCTGGTTCGGTCCGGCGGCCGACGGGGGCTTCTGGGCCCTCGGCCTCGCGGCGCCGGATCCCGCCGTGGTGCTCGGCGTGCCGATGTCGCGCCCCGACACGGGCGCCCACCAGCGGCGCCGGCTGGGCGCGGCCGGGCTGCGGATCGGCACCCTGCCGGTGCTGCGCGACGTGGACACGGCCGAGGACGCCGCGCTCGTGGCGGCCCAGGCGCCTGGGACGCGGTTCGCGGCGCGGCACGGCGCGTGGACCGCGCGGGGGGCGGGGGCGGCCGGGTGACGGCCACGACGACGTGGCGCGCCGGTCCGTACGGCGCCGCCCTGCGCTCCGGGCGGGGCCCGCTCTTCCTGCGCCGGGACGACGGCCGGCTGCTGCCGCTGGAGGTGGAACGCTGGTGCCGGGCGCCCGATCTCGCGGACCGGTCGGTGCTGGAGCGCTGTCGCGGCACGGTCCTGGACGTCGGCTGCGGCCCGGGCCGGCTGGTCGCCGCGCTCGCCGCCGAGGGGCGCCCGGCGCTGGGCATCGACCTGAGCCCGGAGGCGGTCGCGCGGGCCGGGCAGCTGGGCGGTCCGGCTCTGTGCCGGTCCGTGTTCGAGCCGCTGCCCGGGGAGGGCCGCTGGGACACGGCGCTGCTGATCGACGGCAACATCGGTATCGGCGGCGATCCGGCGGCGCTGCTGCGCCGGCTGCGGCAGGTCGTGTCGCGCTCCGGCGCCCTGGTCGCCGAGTGCGCGCCCGCCGACGTCGACGAACGCTGCGAGGTCCGCGTCGCCGACGGCCGGGGCGGGCTGGGCGCCCCGTTCCCCTGGGCCCGGGTCGGCCCCCGCCCGCTGGCCCGGCACGCGGCGGCGACGGGCTGGCGGGTCACGGACCACTGGTCGGTGGCGGACCGCCGCTTCACGGCGCTGACGCCGGGGGCGGACTGAGCCGGGGGGGGGCCGGGCCAGGCCAGGGCAACGGGCTGAGCCCGGGGAGCGGACCGAGCCCGGAGGCCGGGCCCAGCCCAAAGGCCGAGGCCGAGCCAAAGGCCGAGGCTCACCCCGCCCAGCCCTCCGCCCCCTCCCCCTCACCCCCCGCCCCTCCGCCGCGCCGGGATCAGCACGTGCCGGCCCGTGAACGACTCCTCGCAGGAGGTGCCGCCCGTGCTGTCGACCACCGCGGTGCGGCGGTGCGCCTCCCACTGGAGGCCCAGGTCGCAGACGTGGCAGTGCCCGGCGAAGCGTCGGTACGGGGGCGGCACTTCGTGCGGTTTCGGTCTGCGCATGACGGCAGCGCAGAGCGGTCACTCCTCCCGCGCGTCCCGCCGGGCGCGGAGCCGTCGGGTCAGGGCGACGGCCGCGGTCGTCGCGGCCACGACCGCGAGCAGCAGGAGCAGGTTGCGGGCGTAGGGCAGCGGGAGGACGGAGGGGTTCGGGGGCGGGCCGGGGCGCAGGAGCGGGGGCAGGGCGATCAGGACGAGGGTGCCCGCCACGATCGACGCCCCGCGCAGCAGGCCGCGGTCGCGCCGGGCGGCGAGCAGCGCGCCGGCGGCGAGGACCAGCGGGGCGATGATCCCGTCGTGCAGGAGGAGCGCCCCGGCCAGCCAGACGAGGACGCCCAGCGGGTCGGGGCCCGTCGTCAGCAGCCACAGGCCGAGGCCGATCGAGGCGACACCCAGGGCCCCGGCCCCGTACCGTACGGCTTCGCGGGTGTTCACAGGACCTCCAGTCGGTGGACCCACTTGGTCTGGAGGACGCCGGGCCGGTTCGGGGCGATGATCCGTGCGGGGAAGCCGTGGTCGAGGGAGAGGGCGCTCCCGTTGAGGGTCAGGGCGAGCAGGGTCAGCGGGTCGTCGGCGTACTGCGGGCCCATCTCCATCACCCGGTAGGCGCCGCTCACTTCGAGCGAGGTGACGCGGAGTGCGGCGGTCCCGGGCCGCCCCCCGGCCCGTTCGACCAGGTCGCGCACCCGGAGCCCGGCCCAGCGCGCCTGGACGCTCCAGCCCTCGACGCAGGCGATGGGGAGCGCGGCCGCGGTCTGCGGCATCGCGCGCAGTTCGTCGAGGGTGAGGGTGTACGGGCGGGGGCCGGCGACCTCCAGTCGCCAGGCGCCGAGGCCGGCCGCCGAGACCCCGGCCGCCGCCGCCGTCCGGTTGACGGGAAGTCCTTGCGGGCCGTGGTCGGGGTGGCGCGGGGCGAGCAGGTCGAGGGTCTTGAGCGGGGTGAGGGACTGTCCGACGGTGGTCAGGGTGACCGCCCCGGCCGCGGCGGCGGTGCCGAGGAGCAGCGAGCGGCGGTCGACGGCGTCGGCGGCGGGGAGCGACCGCGTCCCCGGGGAGCGGCGTCCCCAATGGGCGGCGATCTCGGGGGCCTTGACGGCGATGTGCAGCAGGATCGCGCCGGCCGCCACCCAGGCGACCGCGAAGTGCGCGGGCACGAAGGCGAACGGCCAGGGGTACCACTGGGCGATGTTGAGCAGCCCGGTCAGCACCTCGAAGACGGCCGAGGCCACGAGGACGGCGACGGAGAGGCGTTCCAGCGCGTGCCGTACGGAGCGGAGGGGCGGCCAGACGAAGAGGCGGGGGTAGACCGTCCACAGTTTGACCAGGAGCAGCACGATCGCCGCGATCCCGGTGGAGACGTGCACTCCCTGGGTGAGCCGGTAGCCCCAGACCGGGCGGGCGGGCAGCCGGCCGGCGAGCCAGTCCGGCGGGTGCTGGAGGTAGTGGCTGACGAGCCCGGTGAGGAAGCAGACGGCGAACGCGGCGCCGAGCCAGCGGCCGACGGCGGTGGCAGTGCGGGCGTCGTGGAGGCGGCCGGTGAAGGAGGGCGGCCGGAACTCCGGCCGGACGGGCGGGCGCGGCCCGGACGTGCGGGGGGTCATGCCGTCCATGACACCGCTCCGGGCGGGCCGGTGGGCGGTCCGACACCTTACGAAACCCGAACGCCCCGCCGGGTCGGCGGGCCCGCCCGCCCGGCCGCTGGCACGCTGCGTCCATGTTCCGCCCTCTGCTCACGGCCGTCCTTCCGCTGGCGGCGCTGGTCACCGTCCTCGCCGCGCTGGTGCGCGGGAGCTCGGGCGGCACCGCCTTCCTCGCCGGGTACGGGGCCGCCTGGGCGCTGTTCGCCTGTGCGGTCGTGGCGCTGCGCCGGGTGCCGGGCCGGGCGGTGGTACCGCTGGTGCTGGCGGGGGCGGTCGCGGTGACCGCGACGGGGCTGCTGGCGGGGCCGCGCACGTCGACGGACTCCTTCCGGTACGCGTGGGACGGGCGGGTGCAGGCCGCCGGGATCTCGCCGTACGACCATGTGCCCGGGGATCCGGCGCTCGTGCCGCTGCGGGACACCTGGCTGTTCCCGGATCCCGCCGGCTGCGTGGCCGGGGGGGAGCTGTCGGCGCTGCCGGGCGGCGGCTGCACCCGGATCAACCGGCCCTCGGTGCCGACGATCTATCCGCCGGTCGCCGAGGGCTGGTTCCTGCTGGTGGAGGCGGTCGGGCCGCCGGACGCGCGGCACAAGCCGCTGCAGGCCGGGGCCGCGGTGCTCGCGCTCGCGGTGACCGGGGTGCTGGCCGGTTTCCTGCGCCGTCGGGGCGAGGTCTGGCGGGCGGCGCTGTGGGCCTGGTGTCCGGCGGTGCCGGTGGAGGCGGTGGACAACGCCCATGTGGACGTGCTGGCCGTGCTGTTCTCGGTCGTCGGCCTCCTGGTGGTGGCCCGGCGGCGGGTCGTCGGCGGGGTGCTGCTCGGGCTGGCGGTCGCGGCGAAGCTGCTGCCGGTCCTGCTCCTGCCGGGCGCGCTGGCCGGGCTGCGGAGGCCCCGGGCAGTGCTCGCGGTGCTGGTCCCGGCGGCGGTCACGGTGACACTGTCCTACATCCCGTACCTCCTGGTGTCGGAGGGTTCCGTCCTCGGCTATCTCGGCGGGTACGCGCGGGAGGAGGGGTACGACTCGGCCGACGCGGGCGGCCGTTACGCGCTGCTGCGGCTGGTGCTGCCGGACGCGTGGGCGGCGCCCGCGGCCCTGCTGGGGATCGCGGCGGTCGCGGCGGCGGTGTGGTGGCGCGGGGATCCGGAGCGGCCCTGGAGCGGGGCGCTGGTGCTGACGGGCTCGGCCTTCCTGCTGCTGACCCCGGGCTACTCGTGGTACGCGCTGCTCCTGGTGGCGCTGGTGACCCTGGACGGCCGGTGGGAGTGGCTGGGCGTGGCGGCGGCCGGGGCGGTGGCGTATCTCGCGGGTCCGGCGACGGGCCCCTGGGGGACGGCCGCCGCCTACGGGGCGGCGGCCGTGGCCGTGGGGGTGGGCGCGGCTGCCCGGGGGCGGCGGACCATGGCGGCCGGGGGTGTGTGCGCGGCACCCTGAGCGGGTCAGCGGGCCGGGGTGTCCCGTACCGGGTGCTTGCTGAGGATCGAGACCCGGTTGAAGGCGTTGATGGCGACGGCGACCCACAGCACCGCCGAGATCTCGTCGTCGGTGAGGGCGGGGCGCGCCTCGGCGTAGGCGCGTTCCTGGGCGAGGGCGTCGGAGGGGTGGGTGGTGGCCTCGGCGAGGGCCAGGGCCGCGCGCTCGCGGTCGGTGAAGAGCTCCGTGTCACGCCAGGCGGCGAGCACGCCGAGGCGACGGCTGGTCTCGCCGGCGCGCAGGGCGGCGCGGGTGTGCACGTCGAGGCAGGAGGCGCAGCCGTTGAGCTGGGACACCCGGAGGTTGACCAGTTCGACGAGGATCCGGTCGAGCCCGGCGTCGGCAGCCGTGGCGCGGACGGCCTCGGCGGTGCCGAGCAGTGCCTTGTAGGCGGCGGGGCTCTGCTTGTCGAGGTAGATCCGGCCCTGCGTCCGGGGGGCCGCCGTCGTGGTCTGGGGGGTCTCGGTCACCCTGTGCTCCTTCGCCCGTGGTGGTGGGTTGCCTTCGGCTCTATGATCACTCATAATTGTTGAAAGCGAAACTATATCTGGGAAACCGGGAAAGAGGACCGACAAGATGGCGCAGACCGAGGTGCAGGTCCTCACCGCCCGGGACGTCCCGCTCGGCGGCCCCCGCGCGATGACCGTACGCCGCACTCTGCCGCAGCGCGCCCGCACCCTCATCGGCGCCTGGTGCTTCGCCGACCACTACGGCCCCGACCGCGTCTCCGAGTCGGGCGGCATGGACGTGGCCCCGCACCCGCACACCGGCCTGCAGACGGTCAGCTGGCTCTTCGCCGGGGAGATCGAGCACCGCGACAGCCTCGGCACCCACGCCTTCGTACGGCCCGGCGAGATCAACCTCATGACGGGCGGTCACGGGATCGCCCACACCGAGGTCTCCACCCCGGACACCACCGAGCTGCACGGCGTCCAGCTCTGGGTGGCCCTGCCCGACGCGCACCGCCACGCCCCGCGCGCCTTCCAGCACCACGCGCCGGAGCCCCGCCGCGTCGACGGCGCCGAACTGCGCGTCTTCCTCGGCACCCTGGCCGGCGACACCTCCCCCGTGAGCACCTTCACCCCGCTCCTCGGCGCCGAGATCCTCATCGACGCGGGGGCCTCCGTCACGCTGGAGGTGGACCCGGAGTTCGAGCACGGACTGCTCGTCGACGAGGGGGACGTGCGCTTCGAGGGCGCCGCGCTCAAGCCCGCCGAGCTCGGCTACGCCGCCCCCGGCCGCGCCACCCTCACCCTCGCCAACGACTCCGGCCGGCCCGCCCGGACCGTGCTGCTCGGCGGGGCGCCGTTCGAGGAGGAGATCGTCATGTGGTGGAACTTCATCGGCCGCGACCACCGGGACATCGTCGAGGCCCGCGAGGAGTGGGAGCGCGCCTCCGACCGCTTCGGCGAGGTCCTCGGCTACCCCGGCGGGCGGCTCCCCGCCCCGGCGCTCCCGAACGCCGTGATCACCCCGCGCCGCAACCCGCCCCGCGCCTGACCGCGCCCGCCCCGCCCGACGCCGGCCTGACCGCCACCCGCCTGTCCGCCACCGCCGCGTCACCGACAAGGAAACGCCATGACCGAGCAGACCACCCCCGCGACAGCCGCCCCCGTCGTGCGCCGTGTCGACGAGCGCCACCGCTACGAGATCCTCGTCGACGGCGAGCGCGCCGGCCTCACCGCCTACCGCGACCGCGACGACCGCCGGGTGTTCTTCCACACCGAGACCGACGAGGCCTACGCGGGCCGGGGGCTCGCCTCGATCCTCGTCGGGCAGGCGCTGACCGACGTCCGCGCCTCCGGGATGCGGATCGTCCCGGTCTGCCCGTACGTCGCCGCGTTCCTCAAGAAGCACGAGGAGTTCGCCGACATCACCGACCCGGTCACCCCCGAGGTCCTCGCCTGGCTGGACACCAGGCTCGGCCGCTGAGACCGCCCGCTCAGACCGGCTCGTCCTCCTGGTACGCGTAGCGCTGCCCCGCCCACGGGTCGGCGGTGTTGTGGTAGCCGCGCTCCTCCCAGAAGCCGCGCCGGTCCCGGGTCATGTACTCGATCCCGCGCAGCCACTTCGGCCCCTTGTAGCCGTACAGGTGCGGCACGACCAGCCGCAGCGGGAAGCCGTGCTCGACGGTGAGGGGCTCGCCGCCGTGGTGGGTGGCCAGCAGCGTCCGCTCGGCGGCGAAGTCGGCGAGGCGCAGATTGGCGCTGTAGCCGTACTCGGCCCAGGCCATCACGTGCGTGACCGCCGGGGCGGGCGGGGCCAGCGCCAGGATCACCGCCGCCGGGACGCCGAAGAACTCGTGGCCGAAGGTCGAGGTGCCCGAGGCGCAGTGCAGGTCGGCCTCGATGGTGGCGGTGGGCAGGGCGGTCACCTCGTCGAAGGTCCAGGAGTGCTTCCCGCCGCCCGCCGTGGCGCCGAAGACCTGGAGGTTCCAGCGCTCGGGGCGGAAGCGGGGCACCGGTCCGTAGTGGGACAGCGGCCACCCCTTGGCCTCGCGCTGCCCCGGAGGAAGGGCGTCACCTCGCACCGCGCACCTCGCACCTGTGGGCCTCGTGGGTGATCCACTGTACCCAGCGCCCGCCCCGCCGGCCGGGAGCGGTAGGCATTTCGTCCGAACTCGCATCTGTGGGGCTCACAGGTGAATCACCAGGCATCTGCGAAGAGGCTTCCGCGTCTCCCCTTGTGAATGCACGATGCCTACGTGGGGCGCGGTCCCGCACCCGCGGCCCGGCACCTCCGTTGGTCGCGCGGCCCCGTTTCTGCTCACAAGGCGAGGTAGGACCATGCAGGTACGCACCGAGGACGGCAGCACCGGCGGCCTCGACCGCACCGCTCACGGCTCCACCGGCTCGGGCCGCTCCTCCTTCCGCCGGCCCGACGACCGGATCGCTCAGGCCATCGCCGAGGCGCTCGGCGGAGCCCGGACCGTCGTCAACGTGGGCGCCGGGGCCGGTTCGTACGAGACGGCGGCCGGCAGCGTGACGCCCGTCGAGCCCTCGGAGCCGATGCGCGCCCGGCGCCCGGTCCGGCTCGCGCGGGCGGTGGACGCCGTCGCGGAGGACCTGCCGTTCCCGGACGACGCCTTCGACGGGGCGATGACCCTCTTCAGCGTCCACCAGTGGAGCGACGCCACCGCCGGGCTGCGCGAGCTGCGGCGGGTGACCCGGGGCCCGGTCGTGGTCCTGACCCACGACCCGCTGCTCGTGCGCGACTTCTGGCTGTACGCGTACGCCCCCGAGGTCCTGGACACCGAGGCCCGCCGCCACCCGCCGGTCGCGACCATGGCCGAGGCCCTCGGCGGCACCGTGTCCACCCGGCGCGTGCCGATCCCGCTCGACTGCACCGACGGCTTCAACGAGGCCTACTACGGGCGCCCCGAGATGCTGCTCGACCCGGCGGCCCGCCAGGCGTGTTCGGCCTGGAGCTTCATCGACGACGCCGCCCGGGAGCGCTTCGATTGGGAGCTCACCCGCGACCTGCGCTCCGGGGAGTGGGACGCGCGCCACGGGCACCTGCGCACCCGGCCCACGTACGAGGGTTCCCTGGTCATCGTCCGCGCGACGCCCTGACGGTCCGGGGGCTCGTCACTTCCTCCAAGCGCGTTCTCATCCGCCATGGAGGCTCGTACGGCTTTCTTGCAGATGCGAGGCTGAGCGCCCTACGGTATCGAACATGCAGTCCTACACCATCGGGCAGGCCGCGCGTCTGCTGGGCGTCAGCCCGGACACCGCGCGGCGCTGGGCCGACGCGGGCCGGGTCGCGACACACCGCGACGAGAGCGGCCGGCGTGTGATCGACGGGAAGTCGCTGGCCGCGTTCTCGGCCGAGACCGCCCAGGGCGACGGCGAGGACGCCTCGTACACGTCGGCGCGCAACGCCTTCCCGGGGATCGTCACCGCGATCAAGCTCGGTGACATCGCGGCCCAGGTGACCATCCAGGCCGGACCGCACCGCCTGGTGTCCCTCCTCACCCGGGAGGCCGTCGAGGAGCTGGGACTGGAGGTCGGTATGCGGGCCACCGCCCGCGTGAAGTCGACCAGCGTGCACATCGATCGCACCTGACAGCTCGTCACCGCCGTTCACGCCGTTCACGCCGTCGCACGTCGTCCCCCAAGGAGTCGTACCGCCATGTCCTTCGCCCTGTCCCCGGCCGGACGCCGCACCGCCGCCGCCGCGCTCACCGCCGCCCTGCTCGTCCCCCTCGCCGCCTGCTCCAGCGGCGACGACACCAAGAAGGACACCACCGGCGGCGCCACCCCCACCACCACCACCGCCCCCAAGGCCCAGCTCACCGTCCTCGCCGCCGCCTCCCTCACCGACGTCTTCAAGACCGCCGGCGCCGCCTACGAGAAGACCCACCCCGGCACCACCATCACCTTCTCCTTCGCCGG